>NZ_MJGS01000001.1:0-15588 GCF_001864945.1 Frigoribacterium sp. MCBA15_019
GGCGGGGCGTCGTCGTGTCGACGTCGAGCGTGTCGGATCAGGCCGCCGGGACCTCGAAGGTGGCCGAGATCACGGCGCGGGCCAGCGTGTGGAAGTGCAGGTTGAAGCCGAGGTACGCGGGGCTGGCGGTCTCGTCGACCCCGATCTTCTCGACGTCGAGGGCATGCACCGCGACGAAGTAGGTGTGCGGTCCGTGACCCTCGGGCGGTGCGGCGCCGACGTAACGGGCGAGCCCGCCGTCGTTCTTCAACTGGATCGCACCCTCGGGCAGACCCGAGCCCTGGTCGTCACCTGCACCGGAGGGCAGCGACGTCGTGCCGGCGGGAAGGTCGGCCACGGCCCAGTGCCAGAAGCCCGACCCCGTCGGAGCGTAGGGGTCGTAGACGGTGACGGCGAAGCTCTTGGTGCCGTCGGGTGCGCCGGACCAGCTCAGCTGGGGGCTGGCGTCGTCTCCGCCGGGGCCCATGATGCCGCTCACCTGGGCGCGCTGCAGCTCGCCCCCGTCGGTGAGGTCCGTGCTCGTGAGCTCGAACTCGGGCACGATGCCGATGATGTCGTACGGGCGGGTCAGGTTGGCGTCGGCCATGGGGTCTCCTGTTCGTTCGGGGTGGTCGTGACGGTGCGCCCGCCCCGAGGGGCGGGCGCACCGGTGTCCGGTCAGGCGGCGTCGAGCCGCTGGATCTCGTCGGCCGAGAGCTTGATCGACGTCGCCGTGGCCGAGTTCATGATCGTCTGCGGGCGGGTCGACCCCGGGATCGGGACGACGAGCTCGGACTTGGCGAGTTCCCAGGCGAGCGTCAGCACCTGGGGGGTGACCCGTCGGGCGTTGGCGATCTCGGCGAACACGGCGTGCTTCGCCCCGAGCTCACCCGCGTTCGTGATCCCGCCGAGGGGGCTCCACGGGAGGAACGCGATGCCCATCTCGTCGCACAGCACGAGCTCCGCCTCGCTCGACCGGAACGCGGGCGAGTACTGGTTCTGGACGGAGACGAGGCGCTCGTCGAGCACCTCGTTCGCCTCGCGGATCTGGTCGGGGGTGGCGTTCGAGATGCCCGCCATGCGGATGACGCCCTCGTCGAGCAGCTCCGCCAGGGCACCGATCGAGTCGGCATAGGGCACCGCCGGGTCCGGGCGGTGGAACTGGTACAACCCGATCGTCTCGACGCCGAGCCGCTTCGCGGAGGCCTTGGCGGCCTCCTTCAGGTAGGCGGGGTCACCGTTCTGGGCCCAGGCTCCCGCCTCGGGGCGGAGGTGCCCACCCTTCGTGGCGACGAGCACCTGATCGGTGTCTGCGTGGTAGCTCTTCAGCGCCTTGGCGATGAGCAGTTCGTTGTGCCCGACCTCGTCCTTGCCGGCCTGGTGGTAGGCGTCGGCCGTGTCGATCAAGGTGATCCCCTGTTCGAGCGCGGCGTGGATCGTCGCGATTCCCTGCTTCTCGTCGGGTCGGCCCTCGATCGACAAGGGCATGCCGCCCAAGCCGATGGCACTGACCGTCACGTCTCCGATTGTCCTGGTCTTCATGTCGTCCTCCGGTTCACCACGCGTAGTCCTCGGGCGACGTCTCGTGCCCGGGGAAGATCTCGTCCAGCCGCGCCAGCGCGGCCTCGTCCAGCGTCACGTCGACGGCCGCGACGGCCGACTCCAGTTGTGCCATGGTCCGGGGGCCGGTGATCGGCCCGGTGACGCCCGGCTGGTGGAGCAGCCACGCGAGAGCGACCTCGCCCGGGGCGTGCCCGAGCTCCCGCGCGAAGGCCTCGTAGGCCTCCAGCTGGTCGCGGTGCTCGGCCACGTAGTCGGCGCTCCGTCCCTCGAGTCGACGCGACCCCTCTTCGGTCTTCTCGATGACGCCACCCAGCAGGCCGCCGTTCAGCGGCGACCACGGGATCATGCCGAGGCCGTAGTGCCGGGCGGCAGGAAGGGTCTCGCGCTCGACGTCCCGCACGATCAGGTTGTAGATCGATTGCTCGCTCACGAGGCCGGTGAAGTGTCGAGCCTTCGCGGCCTCCTGGGCCTGGGCGATGTGCCATCCGGCGAAGTTGCTGCTTCCGACGTAGAGCACCTTGCCCTGCTGGACGGCGACCTCCATCGCCTGCCAGATCTCCTCCCACGGGGTCTCACGGTCCACGTGGTGGAACTGGTAGAGGTCGATGTGGTCCGTCTGCAGTCGCTTCAGGCTCGCGTCGAGCGCACGTCGGATGTTGAGCGCACTGAGCTTCCCGTCGTTCGGCCAGTCGCCCATGTCGCCGTACAGCTTGGTGGCGAGGACGGTCTTCTCCCGTCGTCCACCTCCGCGGGCGAACCACCGACCGATGATCTTCTCGGTGATGCCTTCGCCCTTCTCCCAGCCGTAGACGTTCGCCGTGTCGAAGAAGTTGACGCCGAGCTCGTGCGCCCGATCCATGATCGCGTGGGAGTCGTCCTCCGTGGTCTGCGGCCCGAAGTTCATCGTGCCGAGCACGGCCCGTGAGACGGACAACCCTGTGCGTCCGAGGTGTGTGTAATCCATGTTCCCTGGTTACCCCCTCGTGGGGCGTGGTGCTCACAGGAACGCCCCCTAACGTCGCCGTCATGGACGAGCAGCCCGAGACCCCGGACGGCGTGCCCCCGGTCGAGCACCGCGGGGCCGGCCCGCACCGCGGCAGACGGCGCCGTGCCCTGCGGGACGGTCACGCGAAGATGCGACTCCGCCTCGACGGGCATCCGCGGCTCCGGTTGCTCTACAAGATCGGCGTCGGGGTGCTCGGGGCCTTGATCGTCGTCGTGGGCCTGGTCCTCGTCCCGCTGCCCGGGCCCGGTTGGCTCATCGTCTTCGTCGGCGTCGCGGTGCTCGGCACCGAGTTCCCGGCCGCCCACCGCATCACCCAGTGGGTGCGTCGCCTCGCGCGGCGCGCTCGTCTCCGGTGGCGTGCGTGGCGGGTCGCCCGGTCGGTGCGCCGATCGTCCACCGTGGACCCCTCGGCCGCCCCGTCGCGGTGAACCACAGGGCCGACCACGTCCCGGCGGCTGTCGATCATACGTCCAGCGGACGTTCGGTAATGTCGCCGTCGTGACGCCCAGTCCCGCCTCCGCCACGCCCTACGAGGTGCTCGGCGTGCCGTCGACGGCGTCGACCGACGACCTGCGCCGCGCCTACCGACGGCTGGCCCGCCAGACCCATCCCGACCTCGGGGGCACCGCGCAGGCCTTCCGTGACCTGCAGCACGCCTGGCAACAGGTGGGTACGCCCGAGGCCCGTGCCGCCTACGACCGGGGGTCGGGCTCACGAAGCACCGCTCCCACGGGCAGTGCGCGGTCCGCGGGGTCGAGTGCCCCCGGCTGGTCACCGCCGCCGCGCGAGCCGGCTCGGACCGACTCCAAGCCCAAGGCCCGGGTCCACGGTCACCCCGGGGGTGCGAACCGTGAGCGGTACCTCGGCCTCATGCGCGAGTGGGTCGGTCGGGGCGTCCCGCTCGACGACCCGTACGACGAGCGTCTCGTCCGCAGCGCGCCTCCCGAGATCCGTCACGTGCTGGCCGACGCGATGGCCGAAGAAGCCACCGTCGCGGCCGTCACCGATCTCGGCATCGGCTTCACCATCTGGAGCGACGTCGACGCGGGCGCCGAGGGCAAGCTCGACCACGTCGTGCTCGGACCGTCGGGCCTGTTCGCCGTCCAGTCCTCCGACTGGGGCAGCGAGGTGCAGGTGTCCCGGGGCGAGCTCGTCGGTCGGGGCATCCCCTCCGACGAAGAGCCCGTCCGCGACCTCACGCGTCAGGCCCGGGCCGTCAGACGAGAGACCCGTGTGTCGTTCACGGCCCAACTGATCGTCGTGCCCGACGACGACTTCGCTCCCGCCCTCGAGAAGGTCGGGCGCCGGGCGGGCGGCACCTGGGTCGTGCGCCGGTCGCTGCTGCCGCAGGTCCTCCGACACGGGCCCGAGCTGGGCGACCGCACGAGCATCTCGGACGTCTTCGAGGTGCGCGCGAGGCTGCAGCAGGCCATCCGGTTCGTCTGACGGGGGCTGACGCCCGGGGCCCGACAGGGGTCACTCGGGGCGTGACGCCGGCGTCCGTCGGTCGTGTCGTGTCCGAGAGGGGCCACCCGTCGTCCGTACCAGCTCGACCCGACACGGGCCCCGAGGAGGCGCGGTGCCGGAACCGGGGGAGGGCTGGCCCGACATCGGGTTCCGGGCCAGCCCCACGCGTTCCTTCGGAGCACCCGCCTCATCGGTTTGGTCGCCTGCCACCGGGCCGAGCGGTCGACGTGACGTCCTGCGCGCGACGCGGGCACCGCCTCCTCGTCCCTGTGGCAAGCTCGACCGTGTGAACACGCAGGAGCCCGCGGACGGCTGGGTCGAGGCCCCCGACGGACGTCGGTTCTGGGGCCGCGCCGGGGCCGCGGGTCTGCTCGTCGTCGACCCGGACGACCGGGTGCTGCTGCAGCACCGAGCCGACTGGAGCCATTTCGGCGGCACGTGGGGGCTTCCCGGCGGAGCCCGCCATCACGGTGAGAGCGCGGTCGAGGGCGCCCTGCGCGAGAGCGGTGAAGAGGCCGCCGTGCCGCGTGACGCGTTGCGACTGCTGTTCGCCGCCGAGCTCGACCTCGGCTTCTGGTCGTACACGACCGTCGTCGCCCGCGCCGAGCGTTCCTTCGAACCCGTGGTCTCGGACGCCGAGAGCATCGCGCTGGGCTGGGTGCCGGCCGACGAGGTGTTCGGTCTCCCGCTGCACCCTGGGTTCGCCGCCTCGTGGCCGAGGCTCCGACCCGAGCTCGGGAGCGAGGTGCACGTCGTCGTCGACGTCGCGAACGTCCTCGGCTCCCGACCCGACGGCTGGTGGCGCGACCGCGTCGGTGCCACGAACCGGTTCCTCGACGCCCTTTCACGCGGCGCCCGGGACGGAGTGGCCGAGTCGCTCGTCTCACCCGGCGGACGAGGGGACGACACGCAAGTGGTGGCGGGTCGGCCGGACCGGAGCGCCTCCCCGACGGACGCCGCGGCGTTCGCGGCCGGCTCCGCCGCCGAGCCGCCCGGGGCGCCCACCTGGCGGTGGCCGGAGACGACAGCCGTCGTCGAAGGCGAGGCGCGGGCCGTCGGCGACACGTTCCCCGGTCTGACCGTCGATCGTGCCGAGGCCGACGGCGACTCGGCGATCGTGGCCCGTGTGCGCGGCCTGCGCGACGTGTCCGGCGTGGCGCCTCGTGTCGTCGTCGTGACCGCCGACCGGGGCCTCACCGACCGGGTCGCCGCCCTCGGAGCGGCCGTGGTGCGTCCGGGCGCCTTCCGCCATGCCGTCGGCCTCGACTGACACGGACGGACGGGCCCGCGCCACCGACCGGTGACGCGGGCCCGTCCGCCCTCGGTCTCGCGTCAGGCGGCGGGGCCGTCGCCCAGCGTGACGGTGGCGGTGTGGGACGTGCCGGCCGTGTCGGTCCAGGTCACCGAGACCTGGTCACCCGAGTCGTGCGCCTGGATCGCGGCCGTGAGTGCGGACGAGTCCACCACGGTCGTCCCGTCGATCGCGGTGATCACGTCGCCGGCGACGAGGCCGGCCGACGCTGCCGCGCTGCCCTCGACGGTGCCGGCGATCGTGACGCCGCCCGCGGTGCCGGTCGCCGTGCTCGAGATCTGCGCGCCGAGGAAGGCGGGCAGGCCGATCTGCACCGTGGAGCTGCCCGTGCCCGACTGGATCTGCTTGGCGATCGCCAGCGCGTGGTCGATCGGGATGGCGTACCCGGTGATCGTCGAGGAGCCCTGCGAGGCCGCCGTCACGATGCCGACGACGTCACCGTCGCTGTCGCGCAGCGGGCCGCCGGAGTCGCCCGAGACCACGTCCGCGTCGACCTCGATGAGACCCGACAGCGACTCGGTGCCCGAGCCGGACTCGCTCTGGACCGTGATCGACTGGTCCGTGGCGAGGACCGTGCCCTGGGCGGTGACCAGGTCGCCCGTGCCCTCGGCATTGCCCGTCGAGTGGACGACGTCGCCCTGGGCGACGTCGCCGGACGAGTCGAAGCTCACCGGGGTGAGGCCGGTCGCGTCCTGCAGCTTCAGCACGGCCACGTCGTTCGTGGCGTCCGTGCCCACGACGTCGGCCGTGTAGGTCTTGCCCGTCGACTCGACGGTCACCTGGATGCTGGTGGCGCCCTGGACGACGTGGTTGTTCGTCAGGATGAGCCCGCCCGAGGTCAGGATCATGCCCGTGCCCGCGGACTTGTACGAGGCGTCGTAGTTCAGGGTCGACACGATGGTGACGACGCCGGCCTTCTCCTCGTCGGTCGCCGCCGTGGCACTGGTCTGGGTCGAGGTGCCCTGCTGCAACGACCCGCCCTGCGATGATCCGCCCTGCGGGGTCGAGCCGCCGAACGGAGACGTCGAGCCGCTCGAGCCGCTGCCCGGCTGCGTGAGCTGGGGCAGCAGCTCGAGGGCCTGGCGTTCGCTGGCGGCCTGTGCCGCTGCAGTTCCGGCCGAGCGACCGGCGGCGTAGGCACCGCCGCCCGCCGCACCCGCGACGATGACGACGGCAGCCGCCGCACCGGTGAGGGCGAGCCACTTCTTCGACCGGCGGGGCCTGGGGGCGCCGCCGAAGGCCGGGGGTACCGTGCCGTGTGCGCCGTCGCCGCCGGTCGTCGCGGAGGTGCCCGACGTCGCGTCGTACGACTGGTGCGAATCGTCGTGGGCCATCCAGGTCGGGGCCGCCGACACGTAGCGTGCGTCGGACGCGCCGGTGACGTGGGGGAGGGTGCGTGCCTCGGCGGGCTGTCCGGTGGCCTGCTCGACGTTCTCCCCGGCCTGCTGCTCGGTCGACGCGGAGGGCGTCACGGGCGTGGCGTCGTTCGGGGTGCCGGTCGTGGTGTCGCCGTCTCGGTCGTTCATGGTGTGCCTCCTGTGGCGATGGTGGTGACGATGGGTCCATGGAACGGTGCGACCCCAAGAGATCCCTATGACCAGACCCTGAGGCGGTGGGGAGTCCCATGAGGAGGCGCGGTGAACGAAGCCGAGATCGTCTCGCCACGGCCGGCACCCGCCATCCGAGCGGGCGGTCCCCGAAATCGGTTCCCGACGAGGGTCGGAGTTCCGATACGCTGGGACGCCAAAGGAGGTCCACGATGGCACAGCCCGCCAACCCGGCACCCGGCGAGCAGGACCGCGCTCCCGGCGCCCCTCGCGAGGTCGACACGACCCTCAGCTTCAACGAAGAGTTCCAGGCGCAACTGGCCGCCCTCGAGGGAGGCGTGTCCACCGACGAGCGTGACGCCGTCGCCGCCCTGCCTTCGGGTTCTGCACTGCTCGTGGTCCGCCGCGGCCCCAACATCGGCGCACGATTCCTCCTCGACTCCGACGTCACGATCGCCGGGCGTCACCCCGAGGCCGGCATCTTCCTCGACGACGTCACGGTCAGCCGCAAGCACGCCGAGTTCCGCCGCGAGGGCATCAGCTTCAGCGTGCGCGATCTCGGGTCGTTGAACGGCACCTACTTCGACGGCGTCCGCATCGACGAGGCCCGGCTCTCCGACGGGGCCGAGGTCCAGGTCGGCAAGTTCCGCCTCACGTTCTACGCATCGCGGGTCGACCTCGCGAACCTGGCAATCAAGTAGTCGTGCCCCGCACCGCCGCCGCCCGGTCGTCGCAGACCGGGCCGTCCGACCTGTTGACGATCGGGCAGGTCCTCTCTCGGCTCAAGCCCGAGTTCCCCGACCTGTCGAACAGCAAACTGCGCTTCCTCGAAGAGCGCGAGCTGGTCACGCCGGTGCGCACCCCGTCTGGCTACCGCAAGTTCTCGCCGGCAGACGTCGAGCGCCTCCGCTTCATCCTCGGGCTCCAGCGTGACCACTACCTGCCGCTCAAGGTCATCCGTCAGCACCTCGCCGACCTCGACGCCGGTCGCCCGGCGTCGCTCCCGTCCGGGGCGGCGCCCGTCTCGATCCTGACGCACGGTCGTCGGCTCGGTCGCGACGAGTTGCTGCGCGAGACGGGGGCGTCGCCCGCGCTGCTCGACGAGGCCGTCTCGGCGTCGCTCCTGCCGTCGGCGGGTCGATACGGTGACGAGTCGGTCTCGGTGCTGTCGGCCCTGGTCGAGCTGGGCAGGTCGGGCATCGAACCTCGTCACCTGCGGACGGTCCGTGCCTCGGTCGACCGCGAACTCGGCCTCATCGAGACGGCCCTCGCTCCGCTCGCTCGCAAGCACGACGCGGCGTCCCGGGCGCGGGTCGCCGAGCTCTCCCGCGAGCTCGCGGCGCAGGTCGACGTCGTCCGGTCGGGCCTCGTCCGATCGGCTCTCGGGCGTCTCGACGCCTAGACGTCCACGCTCCGGGCGAATATCCTCGACACGCCGACCCGTCGGAGCGAATGTCGCCCAGGCAGCTCCCCGTTGTGGGTACCGTGAGTCCTGTACAACCATCAACCCGATGTTGAACGTTGAGCTCCGGAAGAAGAACGTGGAAGGCAACAGCATGAGTGAGTCAGGTTCCCCCGAGGAATCCCGCTACGAGCTGGGTCTGCTCTTCACCGACGGCCTGCCCGAACACGACGCCGACAGCGGCTACCGCGGCACCGTCGCGGCCAAGGCCGCCGGCATCAGCTACCGCCAGCTCGACTACTGGGCGCGCACCGAACTGGTCGAGCCGACCATCCGCGGCGCAGCCGGCTCGGGCTCGCAACGCCTCTACGGATTCCGCGACATCCTCGTCCTCAAGCTCGTCAAGCGCCTCCTCGACACGGGCATCTCGCTCCAGCAGATCCGCACGGCCGTCAACCAGCTCCGCGAAGCCGGGGTGAACGACCTCGCCCAGACGACCCTGATGAGCGACGGGGCCAGCGTCTACCTGTGCACGTCGGACGACGAGGTCATCGACCTCGTCAGCCGCGGTCAGGGCGTCTTCGGCATCGCCGTGGGCAAGGTCCTCCGCGAGGTCGAGTCGAGTCTCGTCGAGATCGACAGCACACCCGCCGCCGATCCGTCCGACGAGCTCGCGGCCCGACGCGGCACACGCGCCAGCTGATCAGCCCTCGACCGCGACACGCGGTCGAGGACGACGAAGGCCCCGCACGATCTCGTGCGGGGCCTTCCTCGTCGCGCCAGGGGCGGTCGCCGGTTCAGCGGGCAGCAGGTTCGGCGTAGTCGCCGATCTTGGCCGTCCGCATGATGCGCTCGAGCAGCTGGTCGAAGTTGCGGGCCATCTCCTGAGCGCTCTCGCCGGGCCAGGCGTGCAGAGGCTTGGCCGCGCCCTGGGCCTGCTGCAGCGACGTGCGCTCGGGCAGCTGGGGCGACAGGACGAGGGGGCCGAACATGTCGCGCAGCTCTTTGATGCGGAACTGGTGCTCGAGCGACTGCACGCGAGCACGGTTGACGATGATGCCGAGGGGCTGGAGGCGCGGTGACAGACCCCGACGGATCTCCTCGATGGCCCGGAGGGCTCGGTCGGCGGCGGCCACGCTGAACAGACCCGGTTCGGTGACGACCGTCACGCGGTCGGACGCGGCCCACGCCGTGCGGGTGAGGGCGTTGAGGGACGGAGCGCAGTCGATCAGGACGAGGTCGTAGTCGGCCTCGACGTTGGCCAAGGCCTCTTCGAGCTTCCAGATGTCACGGATCGACGGGTGCGGACCGTCGAAGTTGATGGCCGAAGGGCTTCCGATCATGACGTCGACCTTGCCCTGGCGGCCCTTCGTCCAGCCGCTGGGCGCGATCGCCGCCCGGACCGTCTTCTCTTTCGGCGAAGCGAGGACGTCCGCGACGTTGAGGTGGCCGGAGACCGTGATGTCGAGGCCGGTCGAGACGTCGGACTGGGGATCGAGGTCGACGACGAGGGTCCTGAGACCTTTGGCGAAGGCGGCCGACGTGAGTCCGAGCGTCACCGTCGTCTTGCCGACGCCCCCTTTGAGAGAGCTGACGCTGAGTACATGCACGACACAGACGATACCTTCACTACTGTTGAATCACCCAACAGCCACGTCGATGCGGCGTGCGTCCGCTTCCACGAAGTGACCGCGCCGGCCCGCCCGTCGTCGTCACGGTGTCGCGACGCGTCGTCCGCACCACACCCAGACCCACCCCAGGAGGCGCGCCGTGAGCGTGAGACCCATCCGCCTGTTCGGCGATCCCGTCCTTCGATCGACGTCGGACCCCGTGACCATCGGTGACCCGCGCCTCGCGTCCCTGGTCGAGGACCTCGTCGACACCGTTCGCGAGCCGGGGCGGGCCGGGGTCGCGGCCGCCCAGATCGGGGTGTCGCTCCGGGCCTTCAGCTACAACGTCGACGGGCAGGTCGGTTACGTCCTGAACCCCGTCGTCGTCGAGGTCTCGGGCGAGAAGACCCTGGTCGACGAGGGCTGTCTCTCGGTGCCCGGGTTCTGGTTCCCGACCCCGCGCTACGAGTACGCCCGGGTCGAGGGGGTCGACCTCGACGGCCGGAAGGTCGTGCTCGAGGGCACCGGGCTCATGGCCCAGGCCCTCCAACACGAGACGGACCACCTCGACGGTACGCTCTACGTGCTCACCCTCGAGCCCGAGACCAAACGCGAGGCCATGCGCGAGATCCGTGCCGCCGACTGGTGGCGCGCCTGATCACCGTCCCCGTGCGGTGATCGTCCGAACCGACTCGGTGTCGGGGTGGGCGGTGTAGATGTCGGCGATCTGCTGGGCGAAGTCGTCCACCACGACGGCACGCTTGACACTCATCTTGGGGGTGAGGTGACCTCCGGCCTCGGTGAACTCGACCGGCAGGATCTCGAACTTGCGGATCGACTCGGCTCGCGAGACCGCCGCGTTCGCGGCGTCGACGGCCCGTTGGATCTCGGCGCGCACCTTCGGGTGCCGGGCCGCCTCGGCCAGGGGCATGTCGGCCGCCTCGCCGGCGTTGTTCAGCCACACGGGCAGCATCTCGGTGTCGAGGGTGACGAGGGCGGCGACGAACGGGCGCTGGTCGCCCACCACGACGACCTGGCCGACCAGGGGGTTCGCCCTGATGGGGTCCTCCAGAGCCGCCGGGGAGACGTTCTTGCCTCCGGCGGTGACGATGATCTCTTTCTTCCGGCCGGTGATGGTGAGATAGCCGTCGGCGTCGAGCGACCCGAGGTCTCCGGTGCGGAACCATCCGTCGTCCAGGACGGCAGCCGTGGCCTCGTCGTCCTTCCAGTACCCCGCGAAGACGTTGACGCCCTTGACGAGCACTTCTCCGTCGTCGGCGATCTTGATGCCGACCCCGGGCAACGCCGGCCCGACCGTCCCGATCTTGAACTTCGAGACGAGGTTGACGGCCGCCGGAGCCGTGGTCTCGGTCAGCCCGTAGCCCTCGAGGATGCGGATGTCGAGACTGCGGAAGAAGTGGCCGAGGCGCGTGCCGAGTGGAGCCGAGCCCGAGACGGCGTAGCGGATGTTGCCGCCCATGGCCTTCTTGAGCTTGCCGTAGACGAGTCGGTCGAACAGTGCGAAGCGGAGCTTGAGGCCCAGGGGCACGGTGCCTTCGTCGAGTGCCTTGCTGTGGGCGATGGCGACGGCGACGGCCTGCCGGAAGATGCCGCCCTTGCCCCCGGCCTCGGCCTTCTGCTCGGCCGAGTTGTAGACCTTCTCGAAGACGCGGGGGACCGCGAGCAGGAAGCTCGGCTTGAACGAGGCCAGCGACGGCAGCAACTGCTTCGTGTCGGCCTGGTGGCCGACCTTCACCCCGGCGTGGACGGACATCACCGCGATGAAGCGCGCGAAGACGTGCGCGGTCGTCACGAACAAGAGGGTGGACGAGCCGGGGGCCACGACGTCGCTCATGGCGACGGCGGCGTTGCGGCTCGTCTCGACGAAGTTGGCGTGGGTCAGCACGCATCCCTTGGGGCGGCCCGTGGTGCCCGAGGTGTAGATGATCGTGGCGACGTCGTCGGCGACGGCCGCGCTGCGGCGGGCCTCGAGTTCGTCGTCGGACACGTCGACACCCGATGCGGCGAGCTTGTCGAGGTCACCCAGGTCGACCTGCCAGACGCGCGTCACGGCGGGCAGCTCGGGGTGCACCTCGTCGAACCGCGAGAAGTGGTCCGCGGTCTCGACGATGACGGCCACGGCCTCCGAGTCGCTGAGGTTCCAGTGGACCTGTGCGGGCGACGACGTCTCGTAGACGGGGACGAGCAGGGCACCGGCGAACCAGGTCGCGAAATCGATGAGGGTCCACTCGTAGCGCGTGCGGCACATGAGGCCGATCTTGTCGCCTGGTCCGACGCCTGCTGCGATGAGTCCCTTCGCGAGTGCGCGCACCTGCTCGAGGAACCGGGCTGCCGTGACGTCGCGCCACCCGCCCGTTCCGTCCGGGACGGCGAAGAGGGGCTCGTCAGGCGTGGCCGCGGCCCGCGCGAGCAGGAGGTCGGTCGCGTTGGCGGACGGGTCGGCCGGGACGGCGGATGGGACGATGTGTTCGTTCACGGCAGCTCCTTCGGTACCGAACGATGGTCCGACAACCCTAACGCGACCTCGCCGGGGACGGTGCTGAAGGTGATCGGTCGTCGAGGATAGACTCGATCCTCGTGCAGGCAATCGGAATCGACATCGGCGGGACGAAGATCGCGGGCGGGGTGGTCACCGAGTTCGGCGAGATCGTCGACGAAGAGCGAGTCGCGACGCCCGCGGGCGACGCGGGGGCGATCGTCGACGCGGTCGTCGACATGATCACCTCGTTGCAGGCACGTCACCCCGAGGTCGTGGCCGCCGGAGTGGCCGCTCCCGGCTTCATCGACGCCGCCCAGTCGACCGTCTACTACACACCCAACATCGCGTGGCGGAACGAACCCCTGCGGGCGCGGCTGTCCGAACGGCTCGACCTGCACATCACGATCGACAACGACGCGAACGCCGCCGGCTGGGCCGAGTTCCGGTTCGGGGCCGGCCGTCTCGCCAGCGACATGACCATGCTCACCATCGGCACGGGGGTGGGTGGTGCCATCGTGGCGCAGGACCGCCTCCTGCGCGGGGGCTTCGGCACGGGCGGCGAGCTCGGTCACATGCGGATCGTGCCCGACGGCCTTCCTTGCGGCTGCGGCGCCCGCGGCTGCATCGAGCAGTACGGCTCGGGCCGCGCCCTGCTGCGGATCGCGGGTGAGGTCGCCGACGAGGGGGGCGTCGGCCGCGGCCTCGCCGATCTGCGCGCCGAGAGCGGCGAGCTCTCGGGCCACGACGTCAGCCTGTTGCTCCAGTCCGGCGACGCCGGCGCCGTCGAGGCCCTGCGCCGCCTCGGCACCTGGCTCGGTCAGGCCGCTGCGTCGCTGAGCGCGATCCTCGACCCGCAGGTCTTCGTCTTCGGCGGTGGCGTGGCGCAGTCCGGCGAGCTGCTGCTGGCGCCCGTGCGTGCGGCGTACCTCGAGCACCTGCCTGCTCGCGGCTACCACCCCGAGCCCGAGTTCGTGATCGCCGAGCTCGTGAACGACGCGGGGGTCGTGGGGGCCGCCGACCTCGCCCGCCTCCACGCCGGCGACCGCTAGACTCCCGACGCCCCGACGAGAGGAGCATCGATGCTCTACTGGTTCCTGAAGACGATGGTCGCGAGTCCGCTCGTCCTGTCGATCTTCCGACCCTGGGTCAGTGGTCGCGAGCACGTCCCGGCCTCGGGTGCCGTCATCTTCGCGAGCAACCACCTCTCGTTCGTCGACTCGATCTTCTTGCCGCTCGCCCTCGATCGGCGCATCTCCTTCCTCGCGAAGAGCGACTACTTCACCGGCAAGGGCATCAAGGGCTGGGCCATCCGGCTGTTCTTCACGGCCACGGGGCAGCTCTCCATCGACCGGTCCGGGGGTAAGGCCTCCGAGGCGTCGCTGGCGACGGGCCTGTCGGTCCTGCGCCGCGGAGAGCAACTCGGCATCTACCCCGAGGGCACCCGGAGCCCCGACGGCAAGCTGTACCGAGGCCGGACGGGGGTGGCGCGCATGATCCTCGAGGGTCACGTGCCCGTGATCCCCGTGGCCATGATCGGAACCGAGAAGGTCATGAAGACCGGGACCAAGATCCCGCGTCTGCACCGCGTCGGGATCGTCTTCGGCGAACCGCTCGACTTCAGCCGCTTCGAGGGCATGGAAGGCGACCGGTTCATCCTGCGGTCCATCACGGACGAGATCATGTACGAGCTCAACGCCCTCAGCGGCCAGCAGTACAGCGACGTCTACGCGACCAGCGTGAAAGAGAAGCGCTCGACCCTTTCACGGTAGGCTCGCCTGTCGAGGTCGTTCGGCCTCGAGACCGTCAACTGGCAAGGAAGACCGTGGCCCAGCTCACCGAACCGTTCGTCGTCACCGATCCCGACGTGATCGACGGTCTCGACCATTGGCGCACGCTCCCCATCAAGCAGCAGCCCACGTGGCACGACGGTGCAGCCGTCGAGGCCGCCTCGGCCGAGCTGTCCACGCTGCCGCCACTCGTCTTCGCGGGCGAGGTCGACACCCTTCGCACGCGGTTGGCCTCGGCGGCCCGGGGCGAGGCGTTCCTGTTGCAGGGCGGTGACTGCGCCGAGACCTTCGCAGGAGCGACGGCCGACCAGATCCGTGACCGCGTCAAGACCATCCTGCAGATGGCGGTGGTCCTCACGTACGGCGCGTCCGTCCCCGTCATCAAGATGGGCCGCATGGCCGGCCAGTTCGCCAAGCCGCGCTCCAGCGACACCGAGACCCGTGACGGCGTCACGCTGCCGGCCTACCGCGGTGACATCGTGAACGGCTACGACTTCACCCCCGAGTCCCGGCGCGCGGATGCGTCTCGGCTGGTGAAGGGGTACCACACCTCGGCCTCGACGATCAATCTGATCCGGGCCTTCACACAGGGCGGCTTCGCCGACCTCCGTCAGGTGCACAGCTGGAACAAGGGCTTCGCCAGCAACCCGGCCAACGCCCAGTACGAACACCTCGCTCGCGAGATCGACAAGGCGATCCGCTTCATGGAGGCGGCCGGGGCGGACTTCGACGAGCTCAAGCGCGTCGAGTTCTACACCAGCCACGAGGGCCTGCTCATGGACTACGAGCGCCCCCTGACCCGGATCGACTCGCGAACGGGCACTCCGTACGTGCTCTCGTCCCACTTCGTGTGGATCGGTGAGCGGACGCGTGACCTCGACGGCGCCCACGTCGACTTCCTCTCGCGGGTGCGCAATCCGATCGGTGTGAAGCTGGGCCCGACGACGACGGCCGACGACATGCTGCGCCTCATCGACAAGCTCGACCCCGAGCGTGAGCCCGGTCGTCTGACCTTCATCACGCGCATGGGCGCGGGCACGATCCGCGATGCCTTGCCTCCCCTCCTCGAGGCCATCAAGAAGGCGGATGCGACGCCCCTGTGGGTCAGTGATCCGATGCACGGCAACGGTCTGACGACGCCCACGGGTTACAAGACCCGCCGGTTCGAAGAGATCATGGACGAGGTGAAGGGGTTCTTCGAGGCACATCGAGCGGCCGGGACGCACCCCGGCGGAATCCACATCGAGTTGACCGGTGACGACGTCACCGAGTGCCTGGGGGGTTCTGAGCACATCGACGAAGCGACGCTTGCCACTCGCTACGAGTCCCTCTGCGACCCGCGTCTCAACCACATGCAGTCGCTCGAGCTGGCCTTCCTGGTGTCCGAAGAGCTCGCTGCGGACTGAGTCTCGTCG
>NZ_MJGS01000001.1:16147-134636 GCF_001864945.1 Frigoribacterium sp. MCBA15_019
TCGTCGTGTGGGCGCCGCCGACGTCAGGCGGCGTCGCGTGTCATTCCACGCGGTACGAGAGGGTGATGGTGGCACCCTTCGTGGCGGTCAGGCCGGCCTCGGGGTCGGTCGCGGTGACCGGCAGGCTGGCCTCCCAGTCGTAGAACGCGCAGGTGAAGGCCGTGCAGCGGGGGTAGCTCACCCGGAAGCCGAGCCCCTGCAACTGCGACGTGGCCGCGTCGATGGTCTTGCCTCGGACGTCCGGGATCGTGATGGGCGGCGGGCCCTTCGACACGACGAGGTTGACCGTGTCGCCCTGGCGGAGTGCCCCTTCGGCCTGCTGCTCGTAACGGATGACCTCCCCGGAGGCGACTCCGTCGCTGAACTCCGTCCCGCTCTCGACGCCCGTCAACTGGACCCCGGCGAGGGCGCTCTGGGCATCCGCCACGGAGAGGCCGGCCACGTCCGGAACGGGTCCGAGCGAGACGGTGAGCGTCACGGGCTGCTGCTCGCCGTACTGGGCGGCCCCGGCGAGATCGACCGGGGTGCCGGCGTCGTCCACGCCGCTGATCGCGAGGACGGTGCCGGCGGCCGACGCGTCGAACTGGCTCGACGTGGGCTGCAGCGTGAAGTCCGAGAGTGCGTCCGTGGCTGCCTTCTCGGTCTCGCCGACGACCGTAGGCACCGGCAGCTGCCGGGGTCCCTGGGAGACCACGAGGGTGATCGTGGAACCCTTCTGCACCCGGGTCGTGGCGTCGGGGTCCGTGCGCGTGACCTGGCCCGTGGGCACCACCGGGGAGAAGTCCGACCGGGGGTCGGGCGCGACCACGAACCCGGCCGACGTGAGGGCTGCCGTCGCCGCGGCAGGGTCCTGTCCCGTCACGTCGGGGACGGACGCCTGGGCGCCGGGCCCCGAACCGAACCACCAGCCCACCCCTCCCGCCAGCAAGGCCACCACGACGACGAGAGCCATGAGCACCCGACCCCGTCGCCGACGCCGGTCGGCGACGGCGGCGAGCGTCGTCGCGGCGTCGTCGGGTTCCGCCTGGACCGGTCCGGTCCGGTGCCGAGCCTTCGGCAGGATCTGCGTCTCGCCCGTGCCTCCGGACGGCAGGACGGAGGTCGCGCCTGCGGCCGGGAGCACCATCGTCCTGTTGGCGGGCGGTCCCGACGGATCGGCGAGCACCCGTTGCACGTCGAGCAGCTGGTCGAGCAGGGCTCGGGCGTCACGCGGGCGCTGCTCGGGGTCTCGTGCGGTGGCCCAGAGGACGAGTTCGTCCAGCTCGACGGGTACGCGGGGGTTCGCCGAGCTGGGGGTGGGGACCGTGTCGTTGGCGTGCTGGTACGCGATCTGCATGGGCTGGTCGCCCTTGTAGGGCTGCTCGCCCGTGAGCATCTCGTACATCATGATGCCGAGCGCGTAGATGTCGCTGCGGGTGTCGGCGATGCCCCGGGTCACGAGTTCGGGGGAGAGATAGGCGATCGTCCCCAACAGGGCGGCGCCCGTGGCCGTGTTGGCCGTCGCGGCCCGCGCCAGGCCGAAGTCGCCGATCTTGATGCGTCCGTCGTCGGCGAGGAGGACGTTCTCGGGCTTGAGGTCGCGGTGCACGATGCCGGCCCGGTGGGCGGCGGCGAGACCGGCGAGGACCGCCTCGAGGATGTCCATCGCCTGCTCGGGCGTCAGCACCTTGTGGTCCTGCAGGAGTTCTCGCAACGTGATGCCGGGCAGGTACTCCATGACGAGGTACGCCGAGTCGTCGTCCTGGCCCTGGTCGAAGACGTTGACGACATTCGGGTGCGCCAAGCGGGCGGCCGAGCGCGCCTCCTGGATGAAGCGCTCCTTGAACGACGCGTCGTCGGCGAGGTGGCCGTGCATGATCTTGATGGCCACGCGACGCTCGAGTCGCAGGTCGGTGGCCAGGTAGACCGTGGCCATGCCGCCCCGGGCGATGCGTGAACGGACCTCGTACCGGCCCTCGATGAGACGGCCGATCATCGGGTCAGTCTGGTTCACGCTCACCCTCGTGATTTTACGGACCGAGGGCCGTGCCGGTGCCTCAACTCACCGCACGGCGGCAAACCGCCCGACGCGCAGGCCGTCCACGGTTCAGCGGAGGGTCGCGAGCCAGGTGGTGGCGGGAGCCTCCCACTTGGCGTAGGCGTCGGGGAACGCAGAGTACTGCACGGCCTGCGCCGCCTTCGTCAGGGACATGGACTGCCACCCCTTGACGTCGAGGAGGCCTCGGGTCTTGCCCGTGTTCGGGTTGCTCGCACCGCCGAAGAAGAGCTTGGTCGCGTGCACCGGGTCGCGCAGCTGGGTGGGCGTGCCCCAACCCGTGCTCGGGCGCTGCTGGAACAGGCCGAGGGAATCCCGGTCGCCGTGGTCCAGGTTGCGGAGGCTGCTCTCTTGCGCGGCCGCCGCGAGGGCGATGACGATCGCCCGGTCTCCGACCCCGAGCTGGCGTCCCACCGAGATGATGGTCCGGGCGTTGCCGGCCTGCTCGGCCGTCAGCGTCGCGCTGACGCCCAGCGGTGCGGCCGAGGTCGACGCGACCACGGTCGTGGCGGTCGGCGCCGCGGCACCGGGCAGCGTGAGGGTCTTGCCGGCGTAGATGGTGCTGGTGAACGAGAGCCCGTTCGCGGCGAGCAGGGCTTTGACGCTCGTGCCCGACTTCGAGGCGATGGAGGCGATGGTGTCACCCCGCTGGATGACGTAGCTGCCCACGGCGGGCCCTGCGGCAGGGGCCGGCGTCGTGGGGGTGGACGCGGACGAACCCGTGGGGACGGTCAGGGTCTGGCCCGGGTAGATGATGCTCGACAGTCCCAGCCCGTTCGCCTGGATGAGCGCGCTCGTCGTGACCCCGTGGGCTCGCGCGATGGAACTCAGCGTGTCCCCGCGGACGATGACGTACCGACCGCCCGTCGCCTTCACCGGTGCGGGCGCGGACGACGGTGTGGCCGCGGCGCTCGTGGCGGCGCTCAGGCTCAGTGTCTGGCCCGGGAAGATGGTGGACTTCCAGCTGAGTCCGTTGAGGGCGAGCACGGAGGCGGTGCTCAGGCCGAACGAGCCGGCGATGCTCGCGACGGTGTCGCCGGACTTGACGGTGTAGGTGGCCGGGGCGGCACCGAAGACGCGGGCCGAGCTCGCCGCGGTCTCGACGGTGGTCGCGGTCTTCTGCTCGGGCGCCGACAGCCGAGGGGGCAGCACGGGACGCGGAGACGTGTCGGGCTTCTTCGTCGGGCTCTGGTCGAGGGCGAACACGGGACCGGTGACGCCCATGCTGAGGGCCATGGACCCCGCCAGGACGATGGGGACCGTGTTGAGCATGGACCGAGCCATGCGCGAGAGCGGTTTGCGCTCGTCGGCCCCGTCGAGAGGGCCGAACGCACCGGTCGACCGGGTGTCCTGGGTCGTCGCGGACTCGGAGTCGGGGCGGGCGGGACTGACGTCGTTCATGGGCTGATCCTCGGTTCGGGGGCGGGGACACGGTCGCTGGGTGATCGGTGAGCCGCGGTGCCACGTCGTCCCAAGTTGGCACACGTGGATATCCAAGTCAATCAGTGGGACGCATGTTGCGCATGTGACTCGCGCCGGGGGAGGAGGCCGAGGAGGCGCGGCGAGGGTCGCGAACCCGTGGCAAGGTTGTCGCGTGACCGATCTCTCTCAACGCCCCTGGTTCGCCGACACCGAATGGCTCACCGTGCCCGACCTCGTCGAGCGGCTCGGCCTCGGGGTGAGTCGCGTGCGTCGCCTGCTCGAGGAGCACGTCCTCGTCGGGACCCGCGTGGACGGCGTCACGAAGGTGCCGGCCGTCTTCCTCGACGGCTCCGAGCCGAGGCACGACCTCCGAGGCACCCTGACGGTCCTCTCGGACAACGGATTCGACGACGACGAGGCCATCGACTGGATGCTGTCCCACGACGAGGCGCTCGGCACGAGTCCCGTCGCGGCCCTCCAGGCCGGTCGCAAGGCCGAGGTCCGGCGCATCGCGCAGAGCCTGCTCTAGCCTCCACCTCGCATCGCCCCCGGCGGGCCGTCAGGCGACGGCCGGCGAGCCGTGGGCGGGTTCAGGAGGCGCGGCGCGTGACGGTCTCGGCGAGTCGCGTCAGCTGCGTCCGTGCCGACGGCGCGAGTCCGGACCTCTCGAGTGCGTGGACGGCGCGCTCGACCTGATCGGTGATCGTCTGCTCGACGGCGTCGACGGCACCGCTGTCGCGGAGCGTCGCCTGCAGCATGCTGATCTGGTCGTCGTCGAGTTCGGGGTCGCCGAGGAGTTCGTCGAGCAGTCGGACGGCACCCGGGGGCAGGGCCCGACGTGCGGTCGCCACGAGGACCGTGCGCTTGCCCTCTCGGAGGTCGTCGCCTGCGGGCTTGCCCGTGACCGACGGGTCACCGAACACGCCGAGGAGGTCGTCGCGCAGCTGGTAGGCGATGCCGAGGGGCAGTCCGAAGTGCCGCAGGGACTCGAGGGCGGACGGGTCGGCGCCGGCCATCGCCGCGCCCACGGTCAGGGGGGCCTCGACGCTGTACTTCGCCGACTTGTAGACGATGACGCGCTGGGCACGCGGCAACAGCTGCAGCTCGTCGACCGTCCGCCAGGCGTTCTCCTCGAGGATGTCGAGGTACTGGCCCACCGTGACCTCGGTCCGCATGCGGTTGAGCTCGAGGCGAGCCGAGCGGGCGGCCTCGCGGGACGGGAGGGAGTCGAGGGCCTCGCTCAGCAGTTCGTCGCTCCATGCCAGCAGCAGGTCGCCCATGAGGAGGGCGCCCGACCGGCCGAACGCCTCGGGAGACCCGAGCCAGGACCCCTCGCGGTGCAGGGCCTCGAAGCGCCGGTGCGCCGCGGGCAGCCCCCGGCGCGTGTCGGAGTTGTCCATGATGTCGTCGTGCACGAGCGCCGCCGCGTGGAAGAACTCGAGCCCTGCCGAGGCGGTCATGACCGCGTCGATCTCGCGTTCGTCGCGGGACTCTCCGAGCGGGTCGAAGCCCGTGTCGAGCCCGGCGACCGACTGCCAGCCCCAGTAGCAGAAGAGAGCACGGAACCGCTTCCCGCCGCGGAGCAGATCGCTCGAATAGAGGGAGAAGGGATCGAGGTCGGGAGCGATGCCCGTCAGGGCCGGTCGCTGGCGCTCGAGGAACCGGTCGATTCGCTCTTGAACGACGTCCACTAACCGCGTACTCTCAGCCACGCTGCCTAGCCTAGCGATAGCTGTCGGGCATACACTCGCAGCTACTCATCGCGTCGATCCCGAGGCTCCCGCCTCGCGCTTGAGAGCCCGTGCTCGAAGGGAACACCAAGATGCCACTTTCCGAACAGGAGCAGCGGCTCCTCGAAGAGATGGAGCGGAGTCTCTACAACAACGACTCCGACTTCGTGGCGACGGTCGGCAACCGCGGTGGCCGACCCAACTACACGCTCGTCGTGGTCGGGGTCCTCGGTGCGCTCGTCGGCATCGCCGTGATCGTCGCGGGCGTCATCTTCCGCCAACCCTTGATCGGTGTGGCGGGCTTCGTGGTCATGCTGGCCGGTGTCCTGTTCGCCATCGCGCCGCCCAAGCGCAAGGGGGCGGCAGCGGCCTCCGTGCCGTCCGCTCCCCGTTCCTCCACCTCGCGTCCGGCGCATCCCGCCAAGGGTGGTCTGATGGACCGTCTCAACGACCGGTGGGATCGCCGTCAAGACGGTGACGGGCGCGACGCCTAGCCTCCACGAGCACCACGACCTCAGGGGTCGGCCTTCGGGCCGGCCCCTTTTTCGTGCGCCGGACCGGCCGGTGGGACGTCTGCGACACGCAGGACGCGCCTCCTCGTGTCGTCCTCCCTCCACCGTCCTCCACCCCCGTGACCCCCGAACTGGAGCGGACCGCAGGCGAGACACGCGTGGTCGCACCCGTCTTTTCGTTGCTGGGTGGTGGGTTGTGGAGTAAAGTGGAGGCACGTGCCACAGAGGGGTGCGGGGCGAGGGGAGGCGGGCGCATGTTCCTCGGCACCTATTCGCCCAAGCTCGACGAGAAAGGGCGCATCATCCTCCCCGCGAAATTCCGTGACGAACTGGCCTCCGGCCTCGTCATGACCCGTGGGCAAGAGCGGTGCGTCTACGTCTTCAGCCAGCGCGAGTTCGAAGACATGCACTCGCGCATCCGCCAGGCGCCGGTCACGAGCAAACAGGCCCGTGACTACATGCGTCTCTTCCTCTCCGGGGCCAGCGACGAGATCCCCGACAAGCAGCACCGGGTGACCATCCCGGCGACACTGCGCGAGTACGCCGGCCTCGGTCGAGACCTCACCGTGATCGGCGCGGGCAACCGTGCCGAGATCTGGGCCACCGACGCGTGGAACACCTACTACGAGGCCCAGGAGGCCGAGTTCGCCAACACCACCGAGGAGGTGATCCCCGGGCTCTTCTAGCCCGTGGGCCCCGACCCTCAGCCGTCAGCCCTGGCGCACCTTCCCCGGTGCCAGGTCCCGACGGATGGGGATCAGGGCCGACGAGCACAGCCCGTGTCGTCATGGCCGATCAGATCCACACCCCCGTCCTCCTCGAGCGCACCCTCGAGCTCCTCGCCCCAGCCGTCTCGCGTCCCGGCGCCGTCGTCGTCGACTGCACCCTCGGCATGGGGGGTCACAGCGAAGCGATGCTGCAGGCCTTCCCCGAGCTCACCGTCGTCGGGCTCGACCGTGACACCGAGGCCCTCGCCCTGGCCGGCGAGCGGCTCGCGCCCTTCGGCGAGCGTGCCCGCCTCGTGCACACGACGTACGACGGCATCGCCGAGGCACTCGACGACCTCGACCTCGACACGGTCGACGGGGTGCTCTTCGACCTCGGCGTCTCGTCGCTGCAACTCGACCGGGTCGAGCGCGGTTTCTCGTACTCGAAGGACGCCCCGCTCGACATGCGCATGGACCCCACCTCTCCCGTCACGGCGGAGCGCGTCCTCGCCGAGTACCCCGAGAGCGAACTGCGACGCATCTTCTACCAGTACGGCGAAGAGAAGCTGGCTCCGCGCTACGCCCGACGGATCGTCGAGCACCGGGCCGACTCGCCGCTCACCCGCAGCGGTGAGCTCGTCGACCTCCTGATCGCGGCGACGCCCATGGCGTTGCAACGTGCCGGTCACCCTGCCAAGCGCGTGTTCCAGGCGCTGCGCATCGAGGTCAACGGCGAGCTGGCCTCGCTCGAAGCGGCCGTCCCGGTGGCCCTCGACCGTCTCGCCGTCGAGGGGCGGATCGTCGTGCTGGCCTACCAGTCCCTCGAGGACCGTTTCGTCAAGCGCGAGTTGGCCGCCCGCACGACGTCGACGGCACCGCAGGGTCTTCCGGTCGAGCTGCCCGAGCACCGTCCCGACTTCCGCCTGCTCGTCCGCGGGGCCGAACTGGCCTCCGACGCCGAGCGCGACCTCAACCCCCGAGCCAAGCCCGTGAGACTGCGCGCCGCCGAACGAATCCGGAGAACAGCATGAGCAGCAACCTGGCCATCGCGACCCCGTCGACCCGTCCGCAGCCGTCGTCCACCCCGGTGGCGCGTCCGGTCGAGATCGTCACGAGTCGTGCACAGCGACGGGCCCGACCGAAGATCGCCTACGCACTCATCGCGACGGCGGCGCTGTTCGTCCTCCTGCTGGCCCAATTGGCCATCAGCATCGCCCTCAGCGACGGCGCGTACAAGATCTCCGACCTGCAGGCCGCCAAGACCGAGCTCGTCCGCGACCAGCAGAAGTACAGCGAGCAACGCGACGTCCTGTCCTCGCCGCAGAACCTCGCCGCCAACGCGGACGAACTCGGCATGGTCCGCAACTCGAATCCCGTCTACCTCGATCTCGCCACGGGCGCGGTCCACGGTTCACCCGCCCCCGCGGCGGGTGCCGACGAGGCGACGTCCGGCAACCTGATCCCGAACACCCTCCTCGAGGGCGTTCCGCTCACGACCAAGGCGCCCGCGACCGCCGCTGACGACGCCGATGCCGGCACCGACCCCGCCGCCACATCCGTCGGTGCTCCGACGACGGCGGGTGTCGCGGCCGTTCCGACCGAAGCAGGCGCGGCGGACGGGGGATCGGCCGACGAGTCGGTAGCGTCGGGCGCGAACGAGCTGGCGGCTCCTCAGACCCGCTAGCGACGTGCCGTCACCGGTACATCGATCGACGACAGCGGGTCGGGCAGGCGCCCGGCCGCGGTGAGGAACCTCTCGTGAAAGCAGCTCCCCGAAGCCGCCGCCTCCGCGTGACGCTGGCGATGGCGCTGATCATCGCGCTCGTCGGCGTGTTCGTGGTGCGCTTGGCCGACATCCAGCTCGTGCAGGCGGCCGAGCTCAACGAGCAGTCCCAGAACAAGCGCGAGATCGTGCAGACGACCTACGGCGATCGTGGCGACATCACGGACGTGGACGGGACCGTGCTCGCCGGCAGCGTCACCCGGTACAACATCACGGCCGCTCCGGCGTTCGCCACGACGGCCAAGGTGAAGGGCGACGACGGCAAGACCACCGAGCTGACCGTCGACCAGGTCGTCGAGCGCATCGCGAAGATCACGGGGGGCGACGCCGCCACCATGACGAAGGCGCTGACCACCGACCCCGAGGCGAACTTCGCGTACCTGGTCAAGGGCGTCGACGTCGACGCCTTCCGCGAGGTCCGCGAGATGAACGTGTCGTGGGTGTACTTCCAGCGCCAGGCCGCACGCACCTATCCCAACGGCGCGGTGGCGGGCAACCTCACGGGCTTCATCGGCACCGACGGGCCGCAGGCCGGACTCGAGCTGAGCCAGAACGCGTGCCTGGCGGGCACCGACGGCTCCGAGACCTACGAGCGCGGAGCCGACGGCGTCCAGTTGCCCGGCAGCACCGTCACGACCAAGAAGGCCGTCGCCGGTGGCACGCTCCGTCTCACCGTCGACAGCGACCTCCAGTACATGACCCAGCAGGCGCTGGGCGAACAGGCCGAGGCCATCGGAGCCGAGTCGGCCACGGCCGTCGTCATGAAGGCGAGCGACGCCTCGCTTCTCGCGGTCGCCGACTACCCGGCCGTCGACCCCAACGACGTCAACGGCACTGCCGTCGACGACCTCGGCAGCAAGGCCTTCACCTACTCGTACGAGCCGGGGTCGACCTTCAAGGCGATGACCGCCGCCATGCTGCTCGACTCGGGCAAGGCCGATCCCGCGACGCGGGCGACGGTGCCGTACTCGCGCACGTTCCCCTGGGGTGGCGAGATCCACGACGCGACCTTCCACCCGACCGAGAACCTCACGCTCACGGGCATCCTGCGCGACTCGTCCAACGTCGGCATCTCGCTGCTCGGCCAGTCGCTGTCGGCCCAGCAACGTCACGACTACATGGTCAAGTTCGGTCTGAACGACCCCACCGGCGTGGCCTTCCTCGGCGAGCCCACGACGGGCATCCGGCCGGCCTCGCAGTGGGACCAGCAGACGAGCATCAACACGATGTTCGGGCAGGGTGTCTCGACGACCGCCATCCACATCGCGAGCATCTACCAGACGCTGGCCAACCACGGGACCCGGTTGCCGGTCAACCTCGTCGCCGGGTGCACGGCTCCCGACGGCACGGTCACCGAGACCCCCTCGGCCGAGGGCACGAGCGTCGTCTCCCCGTGGGCCGCCGACACGACCGTCAACATGCTCGAGAAGGTCGTCAGCGACGGCGACCTCAAGGACGTCCTGACGATCCCCGGGTACCGTGTCGCCGCCAAGACCGGCACCGCCGAGGTCGCGCGCTCGGACGGAACCGGCTACGGTTCTGACCGCATCGTCTCGGTGGCGGGCATCGCTCCGGCCGAGAACCCGCAATACGTCGTCGTCGTGACCTTCACCAAGCCCAGTACCATCAAGACGTCGGCCGCTGCGGCGCCGACCTTCAACAAGATCATGTCCCAGGTCCTCGAGATGTATCGGGTCCCTCCGTCGACGGAGCCGGCACCCAGCCTGCCCGAGACCTGGTGAGAGAAGAGGATTCTTTGAGCGCCCGGATCCCCCCGGTCCTTCGACCGGAACATCCGTCGGCGAGGTCACTCGCCCAACTGGTCAGCGAGTTCGGACTCGAGCACGAGGGTTCCCTCGACGGCATCGAGATCACCGGCATCACGCTGAGCACGGCGGACCTCCACCCCGGCGACCTGTACGTGGGCGTGCCCGGCGCGCACCGGCACGGAGCCGAGTTCGCCGACCAGGCACGGGACGGCGGTGCCGTGGCCCTGCTGACCGACGCCGCGGGTGCCGAGCTGGCCCGGTCCAGCGGTCTGCCCGTCGTCCTCGTCGACTCGCCCCGGGCGGCCCTCGGCGAGCTCTCGGCCTGGATCTATCGCACCGACAGCGACGACGCGCCCCTGCTCCTCGCGGTCACCGGCACCAACGGGAAGACCAGCACGTCGTACCTGCTCGAGGGCGTCCTGCGGCAGCTGGGCCTCGTCACCGGCCTCAGCAGCACGGCCGAGCGTCACATCGGCGACCTCACCGTCGTCAGCCGCCTCACGACCCCCGAGGCCAGCGAGATGCACGCCCTGCTGGCCCGCATGCGCGAGAGCGAGGTGCGTGCGGTCGCCGTCGAGGTCAGTGCGCAGGCACTCAGCCGCAACCGCGTCGACGGTCTCGTCTTCGACGTCGCCGCCTTCACCAACCTCAGCCACGACCACCTCGACGACTACGCCGACATGGAGGAGTACTTCCAGGCCAAGCTGCCGCTCTTCCAGCCCGACCGTGCCCGTCGTGCCGTGGTGTCGCTCGACTCGCCGTACGGGCAGCGCGTGGTGGACAACGCTCGCATCCCCCTGACGACGATCACGATCCTCCCCGACGTCGAGGCCGACTGGACGGTCCAGATCCTCGACGAGCAGGCCGCGTACACGGAGTTCCGCCTGTCGGGCCCTGAGCAGCGCTCGCTCGTGACGCGCGTCCCGCTGATCGGGTGGCACATGGTCGCGAACGCGGCCCTGGCGATCGTCATGCTGGTCGAGGCGGGCTTCGAGCTCGAGGCCATCGGTCAGGCCCTCGACGCCGACGGCGGCATCGTGGCCTACCTGCCCGGGCGCACCGAGCGCGTCTCGGGCGACACCGGCCCGAGCGTCTACGTCGACTTCGGCCACAGCCCGGACGCGTTCCTGACCACGCTCGCCGCGGTCCGCACCTTCACGCCCGGCAAGGTCATCATGCTGTTCGGTGCGGACGGCGACCGCGACACGACGAAGCGCGGTGAGATGGCCCGGGTGGCCGCCGCCGGTTCCGACATCCTCGTCGTGACCGACCACCACCCCCGCTTCGAGGACCCGGCCTCGATCCGCAAGACCCTCGTCGACGCCGCCCGCGAGGCCTACCCCGAGCACGAGATCCACGAGGTCAGCCCGCCCGAGGCCGCCATCCGTGCGGCCGTGGCCCTGGCCGGTGCGGGGGACTCGATCCTCTGGGCCGGCCCCGGCCACCAGGACTACCGCGACATCCGTGGCGAGCGCACCCCGTACTCCGCTCGCGACGAGGCCCGAGCGGCCCTGCGCGAAGCCGGGTGGTCCGAGTGATCGCGCTCACGCCCCTCCAGATCGCCGAGATCACCGGCGGACGCCTGGTCCACCCCGAGGAGGCGCGGGTCGCGACCCCGGTCGACGGCACGGTCGAGACCGACTCGCGTCTGGTCACCCCGGGGTCCGTCTTCTTCGCCCTGCGTGGTGAGGTCACCGACGGCCACCTCTTCGTCGAGGCCGCCACCGCGAACGGCGCGGCCCTCGTGGTCGCCGAGCGCGAGGTCGAGACGACCGCACCGCTCGTCGTCGTCGACGACGGAGTCGTCGCGCTGTCGCGCCTCGCCGCTGCCGTCGTCGAGCACGTCCGGGGTCTCGGCCGGCTGAAGGTCGTCGGCGTCACGGGCTCCAACGGCAAGACGAGCACCAAGAACATGCTGCGTGCCGTCCTCGGCGACGTCGCGGCCACCGTCGCCCCTCAGGGGTCGTTCAACAACCACGTCGGTGCTCCGATCTCGATGCTGCGCATCGACGAGGCCACCGAGTACCTGGTCGTCGAGATGGGTGCGAGCGGGCCGGGCGAGATCGCCCGTCTCGTCGACATCGCCCGTCCCGACACCGGGGTGGTGCTGAAGGTCGGGCTCGCCCACGCGGGCGGCTTCGGCGGCATCGAGGGCACCCGTGCGGCCAAGGCCGAGATGGTGACCGACCTGCCCGCCACGGGAACGGCCGTCCTCAACGCCGACGACGACCGCGTCGCCGGCATGGCGTCCGTGACCGCCGCCCGGGTCGTGACCTTCGGGCAGAGCCCGTCGGCCGACTACCGGGCATCCGACATCGACGTCTCGGCCGCCGGCACCTCCTTCACCTTCGAGTACGGCGACACGAGTCGCCGGGTGTCGCTGCGCATCCTCGGCGAGCACCACGTGATGAACGCCCTGGCGGCCCTGAGCGTCGTCGGAGAATGGGGCGTCGACCTCGACCGGGCCGTCGAGGTCCTCGAGGGCGTGACGCGGGCCGAGCGTTGGCGCATGGAGGTCCTCGACGCACCCGGCGGCGTCACCGTCGTGAACGACGCCTACAACGCGAGCCCCGACTCGGTCGCCGCGGCCCTGAAGACGCTCGCCCAGATCACCGGTCCCGACCACCGCTCGGTGGCCGTCCTCGGCGAGATGGCCGAGCTCGGCGAGTACGCGCGTGACGAGCACGACCGCGTCGGCCGACTGGTCGTCCGGTTGAACGTCCGCCAACTCGTGGTCGTCGGCCACGAGGCGCGGCACATCCACATGGCGGCGGGCCTCGAAGGCTCGTGGGACGGAGAAAGCGTGCTGGTCGACACGATCGACGAGGCCTACGACCTCCTGCAGGGCACCCTGCGAGCCGGGGACGTCGTCCTCGTGAAGTCGTCCAAGTCGGCCGGCCTGCGCCTCCTGGGCGACCGTCTGGCCGGGGTGACCGCATGATCGCGCTGTTGATCGGCGGCGGGTTCTCCCTCGCCTTCACGCTTCTGATGACGCCGGCGTTCATCAAGCTCTTCCATCGCCTCGGCTGGGGTCAGTTCATCCGCGACGACGGTCCGCAGTCGCACCACACGAAGCGCGGCACGGCGACCATGGGCGGCATCGTCCTGATCATCGGCACGGTGCTCGGCTACTTCATCGGTCACCTGGTCGGCCGGGACGAGCTCACGCTCAGCGGGATGCTCGTTCTCTTCATGATGGTCGGCCTCGGCGTGGTCGGGTTCCTCGACGACTTCCTCAAGGTGCGCAACCAGCGCAGCCTCGGGCTCGGCGGCTGGGCGAAGATCGCCGGGCAGGTGGTCGTGGGGGCGGTGTTCGCCGTCCTGGCGCTCTCGTTCACGAACGAGCGCGGGCTCGCGCCCGCGTCGACGATGATCTCCGGCCTCCGGGACATCCCGTGGCTCGACTTCATGTTCTTCGGGACGATCGTCGGCGGCGGGTTGTTCCTGATCTGGGTCGTCCTGATCACCGTGAGCACCTCGAACGGCGTCAACGTCGCCGACGGCCTGGACGGCCTCGCCACGGGTGCGTCGATCCTCGCGATCGCGTCGTACATCTTCATCGGCTTCTGGCAGAACAACCAGCTCTGCACCAGCGTGCGTCTCGACGAGGCCACTCGTGCCGCCTGCTACCAGGTGGCCGACCCGCTCGACCTCGCCGTCGTCGCCGCCTGCATCTGCGGTGGGCTCATCGGCTTCCTCTGGTGGAACACCTCACCCGCCCAGATCTTCCTGGGCGACACGGGGTCGCTCGGCCTCGGCGGGGCGCTGGCCGCCCTGGCGATCCTCAGCCGCACCGAACTGCTGCTCGTCCTGATCGGTGGTCTCTTCATCGTCGTCACGGGATCGGTGATCCTGCAACGCGCGTACTTCAAGATCACGAAGGGCAAGCGCATCTTCCTGATGAGCCCGCTGCACCACCACTTCGAGCTCAAGGGCTGGGCCGAGGTGACCGTCGTCGTCCGCTTCTGGATCATCGCCGGGCTCTTCGTCGCCGCCGGCGTCGGCACCTTCTACCTCGAATGGATCCTCCGCACCTCATGAGCGACGGCAGCACCGCCCCCCTGGTCGAGCGACTGGCCGGGCTCGACAGCTGGCACGCCGACTGGTCGGGCCTGCGCGTGGCCGTCCTCGGACTCGGCACGACCGGCTTCTCGGTGGCCGACACCCTGGCCGAGCTGGGCGCCGACGTCCTGGTCGTGGCACCCGCGGTCGAGCCCGACAAGGCCGAACTGCTGCAGCTGATCGGGGCGCGTCTCGACGAGGTCGAGTCCCTCGAGGCGCCCTCGTCCACGCTCACGGCCTTCGACGCGCAGCTCGTGGTCGCCAGTCCGGGCTTCGCCCCGCATCACCCTCTGGTCCGGTGGGCCGTCGAGTCGGGCCTGGCCGTCTGGGGCGACGTCGAACTCGCCTGGCGCGTCCGCGACAAGGTCGAGCGCGTGGCCGACTGGGTGCTCGTCACGGGGACCAACGGGAAGACCACGACGACGCAGCTGGCGGCGGCGATGGCCGCCGCGGACGGCCGCCGCGTGGCGCCCTGCGGCAACATCGGCGTCCCCGTCCTCGACGCGGTGCGCGACCCCGACGGCTTCGACCTGTTCGTCGTCGAGCTCTCCAGCCATCAACTGCACTACCTGCCCACCGCGGGCCCCGGTGCCCTCCGGCCCCGCGCCTCCGTCTGTCTCAACCTCGAGGCGGACCACCTCGAGTGGCACGGCGGGGCGGACGCCTACCGCGCCGCCAAGGCGAAGGTGTACGAGAACACGGTCGTGGCCTGCGTCTACAACAAGGCCGACGAGGCCACCCTCCGCATGGTCGAGGACGCCGACGTCGAAGAGGGCTGCCGTGCCGTGGGCTTCGGGCTCGACGCCCCGGGCCCGAGCGAGGTCGGCATCGTGACGGGCGACGGCGTCGCCGTGCTGGCCGACCGGGCGTTCCTCGCCGAGCGTCGGACCCAGGCGCTCGAACTGACCACCCGGGAGGCGCTCCAGGGCGTCGGCCTCGGTGCCGACCACCTCGTCGAGGACGTGCTCGCCGCCGCCGCGCTCGTGCGTGCGGTGGGCGTCGCCCCGGTCTCGATCCGGGACGCCCTCGCCGGTTTCGCGGTGGACCACCACCGCACCGAGGTCGTCGCCGAGTCCGGCGGAGTGACGTGGGTGGACGACTCGAAGGCGACCAACCCCCACGCCGCGCGCGCCTCCTTGACGGCCTTCCCGTCGGTCGTATGGATCGTCGGCGGCCTCTTCAAGGGCGTCGACGTCGAGCCGCTCGTCCTCGAGTCGACGGGCGCCGTCCGGGCGGCCGTGTTCGTGGGGGTCGACCGTGAGCCCCTCCGGCAGGCCTTCTCCCGACACGCGCCCGGCATCCCCGTCTTCGAGGTCGACGCCACCGACACTGAGCAGGTGATGCCGACGGCCGTGCGCCTCGCCGCGAGCGTGGCCCGACCCGGAGACACCGTGCTCCTGGCCCCGGCGGCGGCGTCCATGGACCAGTTCACCGACTACACGGCCCGCGGGCGATCCTTCGCCCAGGCCGTACACGAACACTTGAGGGGTGACGTCGATGGCCAACCCGCCGTCCAGCCTCCCGCGCCGTCGGCCGACTGAGTCCGGTCGCACGAGCCGCGGGCCCGTCCAGCCGACCGAGGACGCGTCGAGCGGCCCGGGGTCGTCGAAGCGCACCGCCGGTGCCGTCGTCCGTGTCAAGAAGCTCTTCGCCGCCGAGACCGGCTCGTACTTCGTGATCCTCGGCACGACGCTGTTCATGGTCGTGCTCGGGCTCGTCATGGTGCTCTCGTCCTCGTCGGTCGAGCAGTACATCTCGTCACGACACACGTCGTTCTTCGGCGCGTTCATCCGACAGGGCACGTACGCGGCCGTGGGCATCCCGCTCATGCTCATCGTGTCGCGGCTGCCCGTGTCGTTCCTCAAGCGCTGGGCGTGGCACGTCCTGGGCGCGACGATCGTCCTGCAACTCCTCGTGTTCTCGCCCCTCGGCTACGAGATCGGCGGCAACCGCAACTGGATCGACCTGGGTTCCTTCACGGCGCAGCCATCCGAGGCCGTCAAGCTCGCGCTGGCGATCTGGCTCGGCATGATCCTCTCGGTCAAACGCGACCTGCTCGACGACTGGAAGCACCTGGCGATCCCGCTCGTGCCCGTGGCCGGCGTCGCGATCGGCCTCGTCGTGCTCGGCGGCGACCTCGGGACGACCATGATCATGCTCCTGCTCGTCTTCGCGGCCGTCTGGTTCGCCGGTGTCCGGTTGCGCTACCTGCTCGCTCCGCTCGCGTTCCTGGCGATCGTCGTGCCCCTGATCGCCCAGGGTTCTAGCTCGCGCAACTCACGCATCGCCGCCTGGCTGTCGGGCTGCACCGACTCGAGCCAGTACCAGGCCGAGTGCTGGCAGACCCTGCACGGCACCTGGGCCCTGGCCTCGGGGGGACTCTTCGGCGTCGGCCTCGGCAACTCGAAGTCGAAGTGGTCCTGGCTGCCCGAGGCCGACAACGACTTCATCTTCGCCATCGTCGGTGAAGAGCTCGGGCTGATCGGTGCGATGGTCGTGTTGGCGCTGTTCATCGTCCTCGCCGTGGGTTTCGTCAAGATCATCCGCCGCACGAACGACCCCTTCGTCCGCGTGACGACCGGCGCCATCACGGCGTGGATCATCGGCCAGGCGCTCGTCAACATCGCGGTCGTGCTGGGGCTGCTGCCCGTGCTGGGCGTCCCCCTGCCGCTCATCTCGGCGGGTGGGTCGGCGTTGATCGTCACGCTCGTGGCCATCGGCGTGGTTCTCTCGTTCGCCCGGGTGCCCGAAGAGGCCGACGCGCCGCAGGGGCTCCCGCGACAGCGGGTAGGGTCTCTGCGGTGACGACGTATCTTCTCGCCGGCGGTGGCACCGCCGGGCACGTGAACCCCCTCCTCGCCGTGGCGGATCGGCTCCGACGACGCGAGCCCGACGCGACCGTCCTCGTGCTCGGCACGGCCGAGGGGCTCGAGGCCCGGCTCGTCCCGCAACGAGGGTACGAGCTGCTGACCGTGCCCCGGCTGCCCTTCCCCCGCAGGCCCTCCGCGGCGGCCCTGCGCTTCCCGGGTCGACTCGCGGGCGCGATCGGCGGCATCCGGTCCTTGCTCGCACAGCACGACGTCGACGTCGTCGTGGGTTTCGGTGGCTACGCAGCCGCCCCCGCCTACGTCGCCGCATGGCGGTCGAAGGTGCCCGTGGTCGTCCACGAAGCCAACGCGAAGCCCGGCATGGCGAACGTCCTCGGCTCGTTCCTCTCGTCCCACGTCGGCGTCGTCTTCCGCTCCACCCGCCTCCGGGGCGGACGGCAGGTCGGCATGCCGTTGCGTGACGAGATCGAGTCCCTCGACCGTCGAGCCCACCGCGACGAGTCCGCCGCGACGTTCGACCTCGACCCCTCGCGGCCGACGCTGCTCGTCACGGGCGGCTCGACCGGTGCCCGACGCCTCAACGAGACCATGTCGAAGGCAGCCGTCAGCGTGCTCGGCGCCGGCTGGCAGATCCTGCACATCACGGGTGAGAAATCCGACCTCACCTCGACCGATCTCGACGGCCACCACCTGGTCCGGTACTGCGACCGCATGGACCTCGCGCTCTCGGCGGCCGACTTCGTCGTCTCCCGGGCCGGGTCGGCCACGGTCAGCGAGCTCACCGCGCTCGGCCTGCCCTCGGTGCTCGTGCCCTACCCGGTGGGCAACGGCGAGCAGCGCCACAACGCCACCGACGTCGTCGGTGCCGGGGGAGCACTGCTCGTCGCCGACGCCGACTTCACGCCCGCGTGGGTCGAGCGCACGCTCGTCCCGCTGCTGCTCGACCGGGCCGTCGTGGCCGACATGGCGGTCCGTGCCGCCTCGGTCGGGGTGCGCGACGGCACCGACCGCACGGTCGACCTCGTCCTCGACGCCGTGGGCCGCGCCTCCTCGTCCTCCCAGAACTCCGACCTCAGCGAGACATCATGATCAAGCCCGACCTCGACCAATCGATCCCCGCCGAACTCGGCGCCGTCCACTTCGTCGGCATCGGCGGCTCCGGCATGAGCGGCATCGCTCGAGTGTTCCTGGCCGCCGGCCACCGGGTCACGGGGTCGGACGCCCGCGACAGCGCAGCCGTCGAGTCGCTCCGGTCGCTGGGCGCCGAGATCGCGATCGGCCACGACGCCGCCAACGTGGGCGACGCCGACACGCTCGTGGTGACCGGGGCGCTCTGGCAGGACAACCCCGAGTACCAACTCGCGCTGGCGAAGGGCCTGCCGGTCCTGCACCGCTCGCAGGCACTCGCCTGGCTCATCGGGCAGCAGCGGCTCGTCTCGGTGGCGGGTGCGCACGGGAAGACCACGTCCACCGGCATGATCGTCACCGCCCTGCTCGCCGCGGGGCACGACCCCAGCTTCGTGAACGGCGGGGTCATCCAGTCGCTGGGCGTCAGCGCGCGCGGCGGCGACGACGACCTGTTCGTCGTCGAGGCCGACGAGTCCGACGGGTCGTTCCTGCTCTACGACACCTCGGTCGCCCTGATCACGAACGTCGACGCCGACCACCTCGACCACTACGGTTCGCACGAGGCGTTCGACGACGCCTTCGTCCGGTTCGCGTCGGCCGCGCGCGAGTTCGTCGTGGTCTCGAGCGACGACGCCGGTGCCGTCCGTGTCGCCGGGCGTCTCGATCACCCGCACGTCGTGACCTTCGGCGAGGCCGCCGACGCCGACGTGCGGCTGAGCGACATCGCCTCGACCGGTCCGGTCTCGTTCACGCTGCACGCCGAGGGTCGTTCGTGGCCCGTGCAGTTGCGAGTGCCCGGGCGGCACAACGCCGTCAACGCCGCCGGTGCCTTCGCCGTCCTCGCCGGTCTGGGGGTCGACCCCGAGGCCGCCATCGCGGGTCTCGAGACGTTCGGGGGAACCGAACGACGGTTCGAACTGCACGGTGTCGTCCGAGGCGTCAGCGTGTACGACGACTACGCCCATCACCCCACCGAGGTCGCCGCCGCCCTGCAGGCCGCGCGCTCCGTGGTGGGCGACGGGCGCCTCATCGCCGTGCACCAACCCCATCTCTACAGCCGGACGCGCATGATGGCCGGCGAGTTCGCCGAGACCTACGAGCGCCTCGCGGACCACACCATCGTGCTCGACGTGTACGGTGCGCGCGAGGACCCCGAGCCCGGCGTCACCGGCGCGCTCGTGTCCGAACGCTTCGCCGACCCCGACCGCGTCGACTTCGTGTCCGACTGGCAGGCCGCGGCCGACCGCACCGCCGAGGTCGCGCGCGACGGGGACTTCGTCATCACGCTCGGTTGCGGCGACGTCTACCGCATCGTGCCGCAACTGCTCGGCTCGCTCGACGCGGCTCACGAGCCCGTCGTCGCCGTCGCGGAGGACTCCGCGGAGTGACTCGTCACAGCAGGTCCGTGGCGTCGGGGGCCCTCCGATGAAGCGGCCCGACGGATTCGACGAGCCGGAACCCGCCGCGACCCCTCCGGCGGCTCCGACCCGTCGCCGGCGAGGCCGGGACGCGGACGCCACGGGACCCGTCCCCGTCGTGGGTGATCCGCGTCCTCCACTCGGGGCGACGGGTGGCTCGACGGCACGGGGTGACGGGGGCACCGACCCGTCGTCGTCCCCGTCCACGCTGAGGGACCGTCTCGGGACCGTCGCCGGAGCCCCCGCGGCCTGGCGTGACCGCCTGGCGAAGCCCGCGTCGACGGATGCGACCGACCCGCGCACGTCGGGTGCCCCCGGCGGTTCCGAGCCGCCACGCATCGTGGCACCCGACGGCACGGCCGCCGAGGCCAAGGCGCGAGCCGCCGCGGCCCGCAAGCAGGCACGTCGGGCGTCCAGCGAACGGAGGCGCGTCGAACGTGTCGAGGTCCGTCGCTTCACGCGGCGCAGCCGACACCGTCGAGCGACCCTGGTGTCGCTCGGGGCCGTCGTCCTCCTCCTCGTCGCGTCCGTCGCGGTCGCCGTGTTCTCCCCGCTCCTGTCGTTGCAGACCATCCGCGTCGAAGGGACCGAACGCGTCGACGCCTCGGCCGTCCAGGCAGCACTCGACGGACAGCTCGGGACGCCGCTCGCGATGATCGACTTCGACGAGGTCACCCGCGAGCTCGCGGCCTTCCCCCTGATCGCCAGCTACGTGACCGAGACCGCTCCGCCGCACACGCTCGTCGTCCGCATCCAGGAGCGCCAGCCCGTCGCCACGGTCGCCGCGGGGGAGGGCTTCGAACTCGTCGACCCGGCCGGCGTCGTCGTCCAAGAACTCGAGGCCCGGCAAGAGGGGGTACCCCTCGTCGACGTCGGGGGAGCGGCCCTGGACGGCCCCGCGTACCGCTCGGTCGCCGAGGTGCTGTTGGCGCTGCCGGTCACCCTGCGGTCCACCGTCGACACCGTGACGGCATCGACGGCCGACGACGTGACCCTGCAGCTCACCTCCGGTGAACGGGTCGTGTGGGGCAGCGCCGACGAGTCGGCGAAGAAAGCACAGGTGCTCGCGGGGCTGATCGCGGACCAGGCCCGGCGCGACCCGGGCGCGAGCGTCGAGTACGACGTGTCCGCCCCCGACAACGGGATCATCAGGACGAGATGAGAGGGTGTGTTCGCGACACGCTGGACACCCTGGCGACGGCGCCTGCAGCGCACCCATACCTTGTGACTGCAGAACTTGCATACCATGTACAACTTTAACCTTCAACTGCAGAGTTAAGGTTCAAGCGGAGGCCCGGACGTGACAACGAACCATAACTACCTAGCCGTGATCAAGGTCGTCGGTGTCGGCGGCGGTGGCGTCAACGCCGTCAACCGCATGATCGAACTCGGGCTCCGCGGGGTGGAGTTCATCGCCATCAACACCGACGCCCAGGCGCTGCTGTTGAGCGATGCCGACGTCAAGCTCGACGTCGGTCGCGAGCTCACCCGGGGCCTCGGCGCCGGTGCCGACCCCGAGGTCGGACGCCGTGCGGCCGAGGACCACGCCGAAGAGATCGAAGAAGCCCTCGCGGGTGCCGACATGGTCTTCGTCACGGCCGGCGAAGGCGGTGGCACCGGCACGGGCGGCGCCCCGGTGGTCGCCCGCATCGCCAAGTCGATCGGCGCCCTGACCATCGGTGTCGTCACGAAGCCCTTCGGCTTCGAGGGCAAGCGCCGTCAGGCCCAGGCCGAGGCCGGGGTCGCCGCCCTGAAGGACGAGGTCGACACCCTCATCGTCGTCCCGAACGACCGTCTGCTCGAGATCAGCGAACGCGGCATCAGCATGGTCGAGGCCTTCGGGACGGCCGACCAGGTTCTCCTCGCCGGTGTCCAGGGCATCACCGACCTGATCACCACGCCCGGTCTGATCAACCTCGACTTCGCCGACGTCAAGTCCGTCATGCAGGGCGCGGGTTCGGCCCTCATGGGCATCGGTTCGTCGCGGGGTGCCGACCGCGCCATCAAGGCTGCCGAACTGGCCGTGGCGTCCCCGTTGCTCGAGGCGAGCATCGACGGTGCGCACGGGGTGTTGCTGTCCATCCAGGGCGGTTCGAACCTGGGAATCTTCGAGATCAACGACGCAGCTCGTCTGGTCCAAGAGGCCGTCCACGCCGAGGCCAACATCATCTTTGGTGCCGTGATCGACGACACCCTCGGTGACGAGGTGCGCGTGACGGTCATCGCGGCCGGCTTCGACGGTGGGGAGCCCTCGACCAAGGTGAAGGACCGCCGGTCGAGCTTCGTCGACTCCGAGGGCCCCACGGCGACCTCGGTCGCCGGTGTCTCGGCCATCGCCGACAGCGGTGCGACGCACGAGCCCGCCGCCTGGAAGCGGCCCGAAGAGCCCGCGACCCAGGCCGTCGACCCGGCCTTCGACGACGGTGACGACGACCTCGACGTCCCGGACTTCCTCAAGTAACGACGAGTGACCGATCCGACGAGTGTCGACGGCGACCTGGGCGAGCGTCTCGCCCGGGTCGCCGCGGCCGTCGACGACGCCTGCGCGTCCGCGGGGCGGTCTCGGGACGAGCTCACCACGATCGTCGTCACGAAGTTCCACCCGCCCGGCCTGATCCGTGCGCTGTACTCCCTGGGCGTCCGCGACGTCGGTGAGAACCGTCATCAGGAGGCCCAGGCGAAGGCCGCCGAGTTGAGCGACCTCGAGGGACTCCGGTGGCATTTCGTCGGTCAGTTGCAGTCGAAGAAGGCGCGGCAGGCCCGGCGCTACGCACACGCCGTGCACTCGCTCGACCGTGACTCCGTGGTCGACGCGCTGGCCGACGAGTCCGGTTTCGTCGTCGACGGATTCGTCCAGGTCAACCTGACCGACGACCCCGGCCGCGGGGGAGTCGCCGAACGCGACGTCGAGCGCCTGGTCGAGAGAGTGCTCTCGACCCCCGGGCTGCGGCTGCGGGGCGTCATGGCCGTCGCGCCCTTGGACGAGGAGGCGCGACCCGCCTTCGCGCGCCTCCGAGCGGTCTCCGAACGGGTGCGGTCCCTCGAGGCCACGGCCGACGCGATCTCGGCCGGCATGTCCCCCGACTTCGCCGAGGCCGTCGCCGAGGGCGCGACACACCTACGGATCGGCACGGCAATCACGGGTTCTCGCCCCGATGCTCGTTAATGTCGGTCCTGACGATCCACTGACTCGGAGGAACACCATGGCCAACCCGCTGCGCAAGACGATGGTCTACCTGGGCCTCGCCGACGAAGAGCTCGAGTACGACGAGCAGCCCCACGAGCGAGCGCAGCCCCAGCAGTCGTCGCGACCGCAGGCGGCCGCTCAGGCTCCGGCTCCCGTCGCCCCGGTCCATTCGGCACCCACTGCCGCCCCCGCGCCCACCCGCGCCCCCGTGACGCCCCTGCGTCGCTCCTCGCCCCCGAAGAACACGGTGCCCCACGACATGAACGAGATCCTGACGGTCCACCCCCGCGAGTACAAGGACGCCCAGGCGATCGCCGAGAGCTTCCGTGACGGCATCCCGGTGATCATCAACCTGTCGCAGATGACCGAGGCTGACGCCCGTCGTCTGGTCGACTTCGCGAGCGGACTCTCGCAGGGCCTGTACGGCAAGATCGAGCGCGTGACCAACAAGGTCTTCCTTCTGTCACCGGCGCACATCGCGGTGAGCGGCGAGCAGGCTGAGGTAGAATCCGACATCGAAGCGTCGTTCTTCGCCCAGTCGTGACGAGTCCGTCGTCGCGGCTTCTCCGCGTCGACGTGACGACCTGCCCGCCCGCGAGTCCCCTCGCGCCGACTCGTGTGAGCTGATGACCCCCCGATGATCACTTACCTGATCGCCACGATCGCGTACTACGTGCTGCTGATCTTCTTCCTGCTCATGTGGGCGCGCTTCGTGCTCGACCTGGCTCAGTCGTTCAGTCGCGGCTGGCGGCCCCGAGGGCCGGTTCTCGTGCTGGCCGAGGTGGCCTACACCGTGACCGACCCGCCCATCCGTCGCGTGCGCAAGATCCTGCCGCCCGTGCGGCTCGGTTCGGTGGCACTCGACTTCGGCTGGAGCATCATCATGCTGGCCGTGATCATCCTGATGAGCGTCGCCTCCGGGCTCCGCACCTTCGGCTGACCACGTCGTCGGCGAGCGACAGGGTAGGCTCACTGCAGCGCCCGAACGGCACGACCCCGGCCCGACCGGGTCCCGTTCCTCTACGGTGTAGAAGAACGACACAGACCACGATCACACGATCCAACAGATGCACGAGGTGACGGCAATGGCTTTGACGCCGGAAGACGTAGTCAACAAGCGGTTCCAGCCGACGAAGTTCCGCGAGGGATACGACCAGGACGAGGTCGACGACTTCCTCGACGAGGTCGTCGCCGAGCTGCGACGTCTCAACCAGGAGAACGACGAGCTGCGTCAGCGCCTCTCGTCGGGCGATTCGGCCCCCGTGACGCAGGCCGCCCCCGTGTCGGCCCCCGTGGCCAGCGCCCCGGCTCCTGCGTCGGCACCGGCTCCCGCCTCGGCTCCCGAGGCCGTCGAGCCCGAACCGGTCGTCGAGCCCGAGCCCGTCGTCGCGGCCCCCGCCGCGGTGGCGTCCGCTCCCGCCTACTCGGCCCCGGCCGTGTCCGAGGCCGACGAGACCAGCAGCACCAACAGCCTGCTGCAGCTCGCACGCCGTCTGCACGAAGAGCACGTCCGCGAGGGTGTCGAGAAGCGCGACGCGCTCATCGCCGAAGGCCACGCCACCGCCGCACGACTCGTGTCCGAGGGCGAGGCGCGTCAGCGCGAGGTCGTCGCCGAGGCCGAGACGAAGTCGCGTGACATCGTCGGTGCCGCCGAGACCCAGCAGCGCGAGATCCTCGACCGCCTCAACACCGAGCGCTCGAGCGTCGAACGTCGCATCGACGACCTGCGGTCGTTCGAGCGTGACTACCGCTCCAAGCTCAAGAGCTACATCGAAGGCCAGCTCCACGAGCTCGACGGCGACGGCACGGGTGAGGCCGCCCGGTCGACTCCGGCCAGCGCCCAGGGCTTCGGCTCGAACTAAGGTCTTGTCGAGCGACAAGCCCACCACGAAGGCCAGCGTCCGCGTTCTCGCGACGCTGGCCTTCGTCGCGGTCGTGGCCTACGGCCTCGACCAGGGCACCAAACTGCTGGTCACCCGCACTCTCGTCGAAGGCGGGTCCGTCGACGTCGTCGGCGAGTTCTTCCAACTGCACTTCGTCAAGAACCCCGGTGCCGCCTTCTCGTTCGCGAGCGGCTCGACGTGGATCTTCTCGATCGCCGCCGCCGGTGTCGCCGTCGCGATCCTGATCGTGGCCCGGCGCATCCGATCGCTGGCCTGGTCGATCATGCTGGGCATGCTGCTCGGCGGTACCCTCGGCAACCTCACCGACCGCCTGCTCCGTGAGCCCTCCTTCGGGCAGGGGCACGTCATCGACTTCATCTACTTCCCCTCGCTCCTGCCGGCCATCTTCAACGTGGCGGACGTCTTCATCGTCTCGAGCATGGGGTTGCTCCTCCTGCTCACCTTGCTGGGCATCGGGCTCGACGGCACGCGCACACCGAGCACGAAGAAGGCTCGGGGTTCGGTAGAGGACGGGCGCGACGGCAGTTCTCCGATGGCCGACTCGGCGCCGGACGGCCGGCCGACGACTCGTGACGGTGAGCCGAGCGCTCCTGCCGACGCCGCGCCTCCTGCCGACCGCCGGAGCACTACGTGAGCGAGACGCGCGCCCTCCCGGTGCCCGACGGGCTCGCCGGCGAGCGGGTCGACGCCGCCCTGGCGAAGCTGCTCGGCTTCAGCCGTACCTTCGCGGCCGAGGTCGCGGCCTCGGGTGGGGTGACGGTGGACGGTCGCACCGTCGGCAAGTCGGACCGGCTCGAGGCCGGTGCGTGGCTCGACGTCACGTGGTCACCACGCGAGGCCCCCGCCGTGGTCGCGGTCGACGTACCGGGCATGGCGGTCGTGCACGACGACGACGAGATCGTCGTCGTCGACAAGCCCGTCGGCGTCGCTGCTCACCCCTCGGTGGGGTGGACGGGCCCGACCGTGCTCGGCGGGCTCGCCGCCGCGGGCTTCACCGTGTCGACGTCGGGCGCGTCCGAACGGGCCGGGATCGTCCACCGCCTCGACGTCGGCACCAGCGGACTCATGGTCGTGGCCAAGACCGAGCGGGCCTACACGCTGCTCAAGCAGGCGTTCCGTGAACGGACCGTCGAGAAGATCTACAACGCGGTCGTCCAGGGACACCCCGACCCGTTGACCGGGACGATCGACGCGCCCATCGGACGCCACCCGTCGTCCGACTGGAAATTCGCGGTGGTCGTCGACGGCAAGCCGTCGGTCACCCACTACGAGACGGTCGAGGCGTTCCCGTCGGCCTCGTTGCTCGAGGTCCACCTCGAGACGGGGCGGACCCACCAGATCCGGGTCCACATGGCGGCCCAGCGACACCCTTGTGTCGGTGACGCGACCTACGGGGCCGACCCGACGCTCTCGACGACGCTCGGTCTCACCCGACAGTGGCTCCATGCCGTACAGCTCGGTTTCCGTCACCCCGGGACGGGTGAGCCGGTGGTGTACCGGTCGACCTACCCCACCGACCTGCAGCACGCTCTCGATGTCCTCCGTCGGAGTTAGGCTGTTCCCCTAGTCGCCAGATCCACCACCAGACGAGGAGCCCTGTGGCCTCGAGCAAAGACTCATTCGTCCATCTGCACGTGCACAGCGAGTACTCGATGCTCGACGGTGCGGCCCGGGTCAAGCCCTTGGTCACCGAGGCCGCGGCGCAGGGAATGCCCGCGGTTGCGGTCACCGACCACGGAAACGTGTTCGGCGCCTACGACTTCTGGAAGACCGCGACCGAGGCGGGCGTCAAGCCCATCATCGGCACCGAGGCGTACATCACGCCGGGCACGCACCGGGGTGACAAGACGCGCGTGCGATGGGGCGACGGCGGACGCGACGACGTGTCGGGCTCCGGTGCTTACACGCACATGACCCTGCTGTCCGAGAACACCACGGGCATGCACAACCTGTTCCGCCTCTCGTCCCGGGCCTCGCTCGAGGGCTACTACTTCAAGCCCCGCATGGACCGCGAACTGCTGTCGCAGTACTCCGAGGGTCTCATCGCCACGACCGGTTGCCCGAGCGGCGAGGTGCAGACCCGCCTGCGGCTCGGCCAGTACGACGAGGCGCTCAAGGCGGCCTCCGACTTCCGCGACATCTTCGGCCGAGAGAACTACTTCGCCGAGATCATGGACCACGGACTCGGCATCGAGCGCCAGATCATGGGCGACCTGCTGCGCCTGGCGAAAGACCTCGACCTGCCGCTCGTCGCGACGAACGACCTCCACTACACGCACGAGCACGATGCCACGAGTCACGCGGCACTCCTCTGCGTCCAGTCCGGCTCGACGCTGAACGACCCGAACCGGTTCAAGTTCGACGCCGACGAGTTCTACCTCAAGTCCGCCCAGCAGATGCGACACCTCTTCCGCGACCACCCCGAGGCCTGCGACAACACGCTGCTCATCGCCGAGCGGTGCGACGTGCAGTTCAACACCTCGGCCAACTACATGCCGCGCTACCCGGTGCCCGAGGGCGAGACCGAAGAGACCTGGTTCATCAAAGAGGTCGAGAAGGGTCTCGTGTACCGCTACCCGGCGGGCATCCCCGACGACGTGCGCAAGCAGGCCGAGTACGAGATCGGCGTCATCACCGGCATGGGATTCCCCGGTTACTTCCTCGTGGTCGCGGACTTCATCAACTGGTCGAAGGAGAACGGCATCCGGGTCGGGCCGGGCCGTGGCTCGGGGGCAGGCTCGATGGCCGCCTACGCCATGCGGATCACCGATCTCGATCCGCTGCGCCACGGTCTCATCTTCGAGCGGTTCCTCAACCCCGACCGCGTCTCCATGCCCGACTTCGACGTCGACTTCGACGATCGTCGTCGCGGCGAGGTGATCCAGTACGTCACCGAGAAGTACGGCGACGAACGTGTCGCCCAGATCGTCACGTACGGCACCATCAAGGCGAAGCAGGCCCTGAAGGACAGCTCTCGAGTGCTCGGGTTCCCTTTCGGCATGGGTGAGAAGCTCACCAAGGCCATGCCCCCCGCCGTGATGGGCAAGGACATCCCCCTCACCGGCATCTTCGACAAGCAGCACGAGCGCTACAAAGAGGCCGGCGACATCCGCACCGTGGTCGAGTCCGATCCCGAGGCCAAGACCGTCTTCGACACGGCGCTCGGCCTCGAGGGGCTGAAGCGCCAGTGGGGTGTGCACGCCGCCGGGGTCATCATGTCGAGCGATCCGCTCATCGACATCATCCCGATCATGAAGCGCGAGCAAGACGGTCAGATCGTCACGCAGTTCGACTACCCGGCCTGCGAGTCGCTGGGCCTCATCAAGATGGACTTCCTGGGGTTGCGCAACCTCACGATCATCAACGACGCCCTCGACAACATCAAGACGAACCGTGGCTTCGACCTCGTGCTCGAAGACCTCGAGCTCGACGACCGGGGAGCCTACGAACTGCTGGGGCGCGGCGACACGCTCGGGGTGTTCCAACTCGACGGCGGGCCCATGCGTGGGCTCCTCCGCCTGATGAAGCCCGACAACTTCGAGGACATCTCGGCAGTCATCGCGCTCTACCGGCCGGGCCCCATGGGCGCCAACTCGCACACGAACTACGCCTTGCGCAAGAACGGCGCGCAAGACATCACCCCGATCCACCCCGAGCTCGAAGAGCCGCTGCAAGAGATCCTCTCGACCAGCTACGGCCTGATCATTTACCAAGAGCAGGTCATGGCCATCGCCCAGAAGGTCGCCGGCTTCTCGCTGGGTCAGGCCGACATCCTCCGACGTGCCATGGGCAAGAAGAAGAAGTCCGAGCTCGACAAGCAGTACGCCGGGTTCGAGCAGGGCATGTTCGACAACGGGTTCTCGCCCGATGCCGTCAAGATGCTCTGGGACATCCTGCTGCCGTTCTCCGACTACGCCTTCAACAAGGCGCACTCGGCCGCGTACGGCGTCGTCTCGTACTGGACGGCCTACCTCAAGGCCCACTACCCGGCCGAGTACATGGCCGCCCTGCTCACGAGCACGGGGGACTCCCGAGACAAGCTGGGCCTCTACCTCAACGAGTGCCGCCGGATGGGCATCAAGGTGCTGCCGCCCGACGTCAACGAAAGCATCGGGTTCTTCGCGGCCGTCGGCGACGACATCCGCTTCGGCATGGGGGCCGTGCGCAACGTCGGCTTCAACGTGGTCGACCACGTCATCGCCGCGCGCAAGAAAGAGGGTGCGTTCACCTCCTTCCACGACTTCCTGCGCAAGGTACCGCTGCCCGTGGCGAACAAGCGCACCGTCGAGTCGCTCGTCAAGGCAGGAGCATTCGACTCGCTGGGGTCGACGCGGCGTGCCCTCGTCGAGATCCACGAATCCGCCGTCGAGGCCGCGGTCAGCGAGAAGCGCGCCGAGGCGAACGGCCAGGTCGGCTTCGACTTCGACTCGCTGTGGGACGAGCCCCAGGACGTCCAGCACGTGCCCGAACGTCCCGAGTGGTCGAAACGCGACAAGCTGGCGTTCGAGCGAGACATGCTGGGCCTGTACGTCTCCGACCACCCGCTCGCCGGTCTCGAGCTGCCCCTGGCGAAGCACGCCCAGACGACGGTCACCGACATCCTGGCGAGCGACCCCGCGACGATCGACGGCGAGACGGTCACGATCGCCGGGCTCATCACCAGCGTGCAGCACCGCGTCGCGCGCAACTCGGGCAACCCCTACGGCATCATCACCGTCGAGGACTTCGGGGGCGAGATCTCGGCCATGTTCCTCGGCAAGACCTACCAAGAGTTCGGGCCGTCGCTCGTCGGCGACTCGATCATCGTGCTCAAGGGCCGGGTCAGCGTCCGCGACGACGGCATGAACATGCACGCCGCGAGCATGTTCATGCCCGACCTGGGCGTCGGCGTGAACCACGGGCCGTTGCTCCTGCAGATGCCCGAACACCGGGCCACGCACGACACGGTCACCGAACTGGCGGCGGTGCTCGGTCGTCACGCCGGCGGCACCGAGGTCCGTCTCCGACTCGTCAAGGGCGAGGCCGCCCGCGTGTTCGAGATCCCCATGCCGGTCGACGTCACGGCCGACCTGTTCGGCGAACTCAAGAGCCTGCTGGGTCCCGGCTGCCTCGTGTGAGGTGGTCGGCACCCGGCTGCCGTCGTGAGGTGTGCCCGGTGTCAGTCGTCGAGGTGTACAGGCCTCAGGTACCGTCGGTCGTGGTACAGCAGGGCGTCGTCGTCCTCGCCGACGCCGCCCGTCCCGATGCGCACGACCACGACGGCGTTCCCGTGGACGGGCAACCGCTCGACGACGGTCCCGGTCATCCAGGCGGTCACACCCGTCAGCAGCGGCACTCCGTTCGGGCCGTCGGTCCAGTGGTCCCCGGCGAAGCGCTCGGCGGCGGGACCCGCCATGCGTCGGGCGAGGTCCCGGTTGCGCAGGCCGAGCAGGTGCACGATGACCTGGTCCGTCTCCGAGAGGGCGGGCCACGAACTCGCCGTCCTGGCCATGTTGAAGGTCGCGAGCGGCGGCACGGCGGCCAGCGACGCCAGTGACGTGGCCGTGAACCCGACCGGCGCGCCGTCGCCGTCTCGCGCCGTCACGATCGCGACGCCGGCGGCGTGTCGTCGGAAGGCGTCCTTGAACACCTCGAGGGAGTCGTCGGGCCGCGAGGTCGTCGCGTTGTCGTCCGTCATGCTCCCGACCCTACTGACTAGGCTGGACGGGCCATGATCCAGACCACAGATCTGCGCGGTCTCGCGCCGACCCACGCCCAGCTGCTCGACCTCGTCCCGCGGTCCCACGCCGACGTCGGCGCCGCGACGGACGCCGCCCGGCGTCTCGTCGACGACGTCCGTGAGCGGGGTGCCGCCGCCCTGCGCGACCAGGCGGCACGCTTCGACGGCGTCCGTCCCGACACGCTGCGCGTCACGACGCAGACCATCGACGACGCCGTGGCGGCCCTCGACCCCTTGGTCAAGGAGGCGCTGGTCGAGTCGATCGCGAGGGTCACGCAGGCCAGCCGCGCCCAGGTCCCGGCGCCGACCACGACCCGCCCCGCCCCGGGAGCCGTCATCGAGCAGCGGTGGCAACCCGTCACGCGCGCCGGGGTCTACGTCCCAGGCGGCAAGGCCGTGTATCCCTCCAGCGTGGTGATGAACGTCGTCCCCGCACAGGTGGCGGGAGTGTCGTCGATCGCCCTCGTGTCGCCCGCGCAGAGCGAGCACGGCGGGGGAGTCCACCCGGTCATCCTGGGTGCCGCCGGCCTGCTGGGAATCGACGAGGTGTACGCCATCGGTGGTGCCGGAGCGATCGGTGCGCTCGCCTACGGCGTGCCCGAGCTCGAACTCGAGCCGGTCCAGGTCATCACGGGTCCCGGCAACAACTTCGTCGCCGCGGCGAAGCAGCTCGTGCGCGGTCGAGTCGGCATCGACTCGGTGGCCGGCGCGACCGAGATCCTCGTCATCGCCGACGACTCGGCGGACGCCACGCTGGTCGCCGTCGACCTCATCAGCCAGGCCGAGCACGACGAGGAGGCCTCGGCCGTCCTCGTGACGGACTCAGCCGCCTTCGGAGAGGCCGTCGTCGCCGAGCTGACCCGGCTCGTGCCCCGCACCCTGAGCGCCGCCCGAGTCCGGACCGCCCTCTCCGGTCGCCAATCGGCGGTGGTCCTGGTCGACGACCTGCGGCAGGCCGCCGCCTTCAGCAACGCCTACGGGCCCGAGCACCTCGAGGTGCAGACCCGCGACGACGACGCGGTCCTGGCCGACATCACCGACGCCGGAGCGATCTTCGTGGGGCCCGACACGCCCGTCAGCCTGGGCGACTACCTCGCCGGTTCGAACCACGTCCTGCCCACCAGCGGGCAATCGCGCTTCTCGTCCGGGCTCGGCGCGTTCACGTTCCTCCGGCCCCAGCAGATCGTCCGATACGACGCCGAGGCCCTCGGAGTCGTGGCCGAACGGCTCGTGGCGCTGTCGAACGCCGAACTGCTGCCCGCCCACGGCGAGGCCGTCGCGGCCCGGCTGTCGCGCCCCTGAACCGGGTACCGTCCCCGCGGTAGGGCTCTCGGGTGGCCCGGGCGTCCGACGTCGTCCCGGTCGTCCGATAATCTGGCCGCACCATGTTCTGCCCCTTCTGCCGCCACCCCGACTCCCGAGTCGTCGACTCCCGCACCAGTGACGACGGCACGTCGATCCGTCGTCGCCGGCAGTGCCCGAACTGCGGTCGTCGGTTCAGCACGACCGAGACCGCGAGCCTCAACGTGGTGAAGCGCAACGGCGTCCTCGAACCGTTCAGCCGCGACAAGATCATCTCGGGCGTTCGCAAGGCCTGCCAGGGTCGTCCGGTGACCGACGGCGACCTCGCCGTCCTGGCGCAGAAGGTCGAGGAGGCCGTCCGGGCGAGCGGTGCGTCGCAGATCGAGGCGAACGACATCGGACTCGCCATCCTGCCTCCGCTCCGCGATCTCGACGAGGTGGCGTACCTGCGTTTCGCCAGCGTGTACCAGGCCTTCGACTCGCTCGAGGACTTCGAGGCCTCGATCGGTCAACTGCGCGAAGAGCACGCGTCCCGTCCGCCGTCCACCCGGTCGGTCGACGAGTGAGGACCCCGTACCGCGTCCTCTTCGACGTCGTCTTCGCCAAGATGGACCCCGAGGACGCCCACCATCTCGCGTTCCGGGTCATCAAGGCAATCCCCAAGCTGGGCCTGGCCGGCGTCGTCGGACGCCTGACGGCCCCGGCACCGTCCCTCGCAGTCGAGGCGCTCGGACTCCGCTTCGGCTCACCTTTCGGCGTCGCGGCAGGCTTCGACAAGGACGCCAAGGGCATCGCCGGTCTCGGCGCGCTCGGGTTCGGGCACGTCGAGGTGGGCACGGTGACGGCTCGGCCGCAGCCCGGCAACGAGCGTCCTCGGCTCTTCCGCCTCGTGCCCGACCTCGCCGTCGTGAACCGCATGGGGTTCAACAACTCCGGTGCCCACGCGGCGGCCCTCGAACTCAGCCGTGCACGATCAGCTCCGTCACGGCCCGTCATCGGCGTGAACATCGGCAAGAGTCGCGTCGTGGACGTCGACGACGCGATCGACGACTACCTCGCCAGCACGCGCCTCCTTGCTCCCTTGGCCGACTACCTCGCCGTCAACGTCAGTTCGCCCAACACCCCGGGACTCCGCGGGCTCCAAGAGCTCGACAGGCTCGCCCCGCTCCTCGAGGCCGTCCGCGACGCCGCGGGGCACACCCCGGTGCTGGTCAAGATCGCACCCGACCTCGACGACGACGGGGTTCGCCGCATCGGTGCCCTCGTCACCGAGCTCGGCCTGGCAGGCGTGATCGCGACCAACACGACGGTGTCGAGAGAGGGCCTGGTCACCGAGGGGGCCGTCGTCGAGGCCGCGGGAGCCGGTGGCCTGTCGGGTGCGCCACTCGCCACACGATCCCTCGAGGTCTTGAGGCTCGTCCGGGAGTCCGTCCCGAGCGAGACGTGCGTCATCTCCGTCGGGGGCGTCTCGAGCGCCGAGGACGTCGACGAACGACTACGCGCCGGGGCCACGCTGGTGCAGGGCTACACGGCCTTCCTCTACCGGGGGCCGCTCTGGGCGCGCCAGGTCAACCGAGGGCTCGTCGCCCTGCGTCGGCGACGGCCCACCGCCTGACGAGACCTCCGGTCCATGCAGCCGCCGACGCGAAACGGCGTCACCCGCGAGGGGTGACGCCGTTCGTCGTTCGTCGGCCGGGGCGATGTGCCGCCTAGGCGGTCGGGTATTCGCCGCGCTTGACCTGCGGCTTGGGGAGGCGCATGGGCTTGAGCTGCATCGCTCGCATGGCGGCGTACCACCGGTTGCCCTTGCGGACGTTCTCGGCCCCGTACTTGGCGGCGAGCTTGCGGTTGACGCTCCGGCCGACGATCAGGCAGTCGACGACGGCGAGGGCGAAGAATCCCCAGAGCACGAGCAACGTGATCGACTGGATGGCCGCCGACTGCACGAGCGTCATGGCGATGACGACGACCATGATGGGGATCATGGCCTCGCCCACGCTGAAGCGGGCGTCGACGTGGTCGCGGATGAATCGACGCTGCGGACCCTTGTCACGGTCGGGCAGGAAGCGTTCCTCGCCGTTGGCCAGGCCGACGCGGGCACGGTCACGCTGCTCGGCGAGACGGGCACGCTGCGCCTTCTGGGCTTCTTTGCCCGAAGCGACGAGGGGCCTCTGGTTGGCGGCTTCGCGTTCGCGTCGCGTGGGCGTCGGGCGACCCTTGCCGACCGCGGTCGACTCGGGCTCGGCGACGGTGGTCGTCTCGGTCGTCTTGCTGTCTGGCTTGGCCACGGGAGATCCTCAGGGTTGTCCGAGTTCCTAAGATTACCTGCATGAGCGACTCGCAGCATCCCGTCCGACCCACCGATCCCCGTACTGTCAGCGAACTCGCGGAGGCCGTGCACGCGGGCCTGCCCGCGACGATCGCCGACCTCGGCGCCCTCGTGCGCATCCCTTCCGTCTCGTGGGACGCCTTCGACCCCGAGCACGTGCGACGCAGCGCCGACGCGGTCGCCGCCCTCGTCGAGGGCACGGGTCTCTTCGAGCAGGTGACCGTGAGCAGGGCCCCCATCGGTGGCAGCGGAACCCTCGGTCAGCCCGCCGTGCTCGCGCGCCGTCCGGCTCGGGACGGCAAGCCGACCATCCTCCTGTACGCGCACCACGACGTGCAGCCGCAGGGAGACGACGCCGACTGGGACACCCCTCCCTTCGAGCCGACGGTCAAGGGCGACCGGCTGTACGGGCGCGGAGCGTCCGACGACAAGGCCGGCGTCATGACGCACGTGGCGGCCCTCCGTGCGGTGAACGAGGTGCTCGGAGACGACCTCGGCGTCGGCGTCTCGTTGTTCATCGAGGGCGAGGAGGAGTTCGGTTCCCGCTCCTTCGCCGACTTCCTCGTGCAGCACGAGGACGAGCTCCGTGCCGACGTCATCGTCGTGGCGGACTCCGACAACTGGAGCACGACGGTGCCCGCCATCACCGTCGGCCTGCGTGGCAACGTGACCTTCCGCCTGACCGTCCGCACCCTGGCCCACGCGTCCCACTCCGGCATGCTCGGCGGGGCGGTCCCCGACGCCATGCTGGCCATGGTGAAGCTGCTCGCGACCCTGCACGACGACGACGGCAGCGTGGCCGTGGCTGGGCTGACGAGTCGCGAGGCCGAGCACCCGGAGCAGAGCGAGCAGCAGCTGCGGGACGAGAGCGGTCTGCTCGAGGGCGTGACCCCCATCGGACGCGGTCCCGTCCTGAGCCGGGTGTGGTCGCAGCCGTCCATCACCGTGACCGGCATCGACGCCCCCTCGGTGGCCAACGCGTCCAACACGCTGAGCCCCGAGGTGTCTGTCCGCATCAGCGCCCGCATCGCTCCCGGGCAGACCGCGGAGGACGCCTACGCCGCCCTGGAGGCGCACCTGCGTGAGCACGCACCGTTCGGCGCCCACGTGGAGATCGACGACGTCGACCAGGGCGATCCCTTCCTGGTGGACACGACCGGCACGGCCATCGCCGACGCCACCGTCGCGATGACCGAGGGCTGGGGCGAGGCGCCGGTCCAGACGGGCATCGGCGGGTCGATCCCGTTCATCGCCGACCTCGTCCGGACCTTCCCCGAGGCCCAGATCCTCGTGACCGGCGTCGAGGACCCCGACACTCGAGCGCACAGCCCGAACGAATCGCAGCACCTGGGTGTGCTGCATCGAGCGATCCTCAGCGAGGCGATCCTGCTGGCGCGCCTCGACGCGAGGGGCTGACCGGCGCGACCCGCGCCTCCTCGGCACCGGCGACGACCGGGGGAGGCGCGGGGCCGGACGACAGGGGGAGGCGCGGGTCCGGAACAAAACCGGCCCCCGGCTGCTTACACTGGTCGACGACGAGTGCCCCGCACTCGACCCGGCCCGAAGGAGGCACCATGACCGACATCGCAACCGCTCCCGTCGACGCGAAGGCGCACGGCGTGACGATCACGTCCACCGCCGCGGACAAGGTGAAGAGCCTGCTCACGCAAGAGGGTCGGGACGACCTCCGCCTCCGTGTGGCCGTGCAGCCCGGTGGCTGCTCGGGGCTCATCTACCAGCTGTACTTCGACGAGCGCATGCTCGACGGCGACGCGACGGTCGACTTCGACGGCGTCGAGGTCATCGTCGACAAGATGAGCGTTCCCTACCTCGACGGCGCAGCCATCGACTTCGAGGACACCATCCAGAAGCAGGGGTTCACCATCGACAACCCCAACGCGCAGGGCAGCTGCGCCTGCGGCGACAGCTTCCACTGATCGTCGAGGGGCGGCGTCGAGCCGCGCGTCGAGAGGGGATCATCCGCGAGGGTGGTCCCCTCTCGCGTGTCCCGGTGTCTTCTCGCTCGACGTCGAGAGGCTTCCGGCGCGTGCCGTGCGCTGGGGGGTCGAACCTGCGAGTAAGCTAGGCAGGTCCCCGTCAACACTGGGAACACCCTCCACTGTCGTGTCATCCGAGAGGTAACAGTGCGTTCTAACCGCCGTCTTCGTTGGGCTGCCGCCCCCATGGCAGTCGTCCTGGCTCTCGTGCTAGCGGGGTGCACCACCGACCAGCTGCAGGGGTGGCTGCCCACCACCGCGGGCACGACCAACCACGTGGACCGCGTCATCGGCCTCTGGGTCACCTCGTGGATCGTGTTGCTGATCGTCGGCGTCATCGTGTGGGGCCTGATCATCTGGGTGTGCGTGGCCTACCGCCGACGCAAGGGCCAGACGGGCCTGCCCGTCCAGCTGCGCTACAACATGCCGATCGAGATCTTCTACACGGTCGTGCCCCTGATCCTCGTCCTGGGCTTCTTCGCCTTCACCGCACGCGACCAGGCCGCCATCGAGGCGCCGACCGCGAGCCCCGACGTGAAGATCGACGTCTACGCCAAGCGATGGGCCTGGGACTTCAACTACATTGACCAGCAGAACGAAGACGAGAGCGTCTACTACCAGGGCATCCAGGCACAAGAACTGGGTGACGGCACGATCGACGAGAGCCAGCTCCCCGAGCTCTACCTTCCCGTCGGCAAGACCGTGCAGATCGACCTCAAGTCGCGCGACGTGGCCCACTCCTTCTGGATCATCGACTTCCTCTACAAGAAGGACACGATCCCCGGCAAGACCAACTCGATGTACTTCACGCCCGAGAAAGAGGGCACGTTCAGCGGAAAGTGCGCTGAGCTGTGCGGCGAGTACCACTCGCTGATGCTCTTCAACGTCAAGGTCGTCTCGCAGTCCGAGTACGACCAGTACCTGCAGACGCTCGACGCCGAGGGCAACACCGGCCTGCTGGGCGACCAGTACAACACCAACACCAACCAGCCCGGCACCGAGGCACCTGCCAACGCCGCCGGCACCGAAGACTCCGAGAAGTAAGGCACGGTTCGATGAGCTCAGCCACCGCCACCCGTCCCACCACCGGTGGGACCTCGTCCGGCCAGAACTTCGGAGCCTCGAAGGTCGGCCGCAAGGGCAACGTCGTCGTCAACTGGATCACGTCGACCGACCACAAGACCATCGGGTACATGTACCTGATCACGTCGTTCCTCTTCTTCTGCCTCGGCGGGGTCATGGCGCTGATCATCCGCGCACAACTCTTCGCGCCCGGCCTCGAGATCGTCGCCACCAAAGAGCAGTACAACCAGCTCTTCACGATGCACGGCACGATCATGCTGCTCATGTTCGCCACCCCCCTGTTCTCGGGCTTCGCGAACGTCCTCATGCCGCTCCAGATCGGTGCGCCGGACGTAGCCTTCCCGCGTCTGAACGGCTTCGCCTTCTGGCTGTACTCCTTCGGCTCGATCATCGCCGTCGCCGGCTTCCTCACCCCCCAGGGGGCAGCGTCCTTCGGTTGGTTCGCCTATGCGCCCCTGAGCGACACGACGTTCTCTCCAGGACTGGGTGGAAACCTGTGGGTGTTCGGTCTCGGCCTCACCGGGTTCAGCACGATCCTCGGTTCGGTGAACTTCATCACCACGATCGTCTCGATGCGCGCCCCGGGCATGACCATGTGGCGCATGCCGATCTTCACCTGGAACACCCTGATCACCTCGATCCTCGTGATCATGGCCTTCCCGGTTCTGGCCGCGGCTCTGTTCGGGCTCGGCTTCGACCGCGTCTTCGACGCTCAGGTCTTCAACCCTGCCAACGGTGGCGCCATCCTCTGGCAGCACCTGTTCTGGTTCTTCGGCCACCCCGAGGTGTACATCATCGCCCTGCCGTTCTTCGGCATCGTGTCCGAGGTGTTCCCGGTCTTCAGCCGCAAGCCGATCTTCGGGTACAAGACGCTCGTCTACGCCACGATCTCGATCGCGGCCCTGTCCGTCACGGTGTGGGCTCACCACATGTACGTCACCGGCTCCGTCCTGCTGCCGTTCTTCTCCCTGATGACGATGCTCATCGCGGTCCCCACCGGTGTGAAGATCTTCAACTGGATCGGCACCATGTGGCGTGGTTCGGTCACCTTCGAGACGCCCATGCTCTGGGCCATCGGCTTCCTGATCACCTTCACCTTCGGTGGACTCACCGGCGTCATCCTGGCGTCGCCCCCGCTCGACTTCCACGTGTCCGACACGTACTTCGTCGTGGCGCACTTCCACTACGTCGTCTTCGGCACGGTCGTCTTCGCCATGTTCTCGGGCTTCTACTTCTGGTGGCCGAAGTGGACGGGCAAGATGCTCAACGAGCGCCTCGGCAAGATCCACTTCTGGATGCTGTTCGTCGGTTTCCACACGACGTTCCTCGTGCAGCACTGGCTCGGCGTCATGGGCATGCCCCGTCGCTACGCCACGTACCAGCCCGAGGACCACTTCACGTGGATGAACCAGCTCTCGACCATCGGCGCCATGTTGCTGGGTGTCTCGATCCTGCCGTTCCTCTACAACGTGTACATCACGGCTCGTCGCGCGCCCAAGGTCGAGGTCAACGACCCGTGGGGCTACTCACGTTCGCTCGAGTGGGCGACGTCCTGCCCGCCGCCGCGGCACAACTTCACGTCGATCCCGCGCATCCGTTCCGAGTCGCCGGCCTTCGACCTGAACCACCCCGAGGCCGGACTGCCCGTCGGCATCGGCCCGGTGAAGGACGCACCTGACGCCCCCACGTACGACGCGTCCAGCGAGAAAGTGAAGTAGCCCCGATGAAGACCAACGCGACGCTGTTCTGGATCCTCGCGATCTTCTTCTTCCTCATGTGCGCGGTCTACGTGCTCTGGAGCCTGCTCGACACCGGCCAGGTCGAATGGGCGGGCACGCTGGGCATCGGTCTGGCCGGCATGCTCGGCGCCTTCTTGGCTTTCTACATGGGCCGCTCGCACGCCACCCAGGGGGGCGAGCTGCCCGAGGACCGTCTGGACGCCAACATCGACGACGGTGACCCCGAGATGGGCTTCTTCAGCCCGTGGTCGTGGTGGCCCATCATCCTCGCTGCTGGTTGCAGTCTCATCTTCCTGGCGTTGGCAGTCGGCATGTGGATCATCTACATCGGTGCCGCTCTGACGGCCGTGGCCCTCGTCGGCTGGGTCTACGAGTACTACCGCGGCAACTTCGCACACTAGTTCGCCTGCTCGTTCGAGCGGGAAGGGCGTCGGTCTTCGGACCGGCGCCCTTCGTCGTCTCACGTCTGGCGAGAGGCTCACGACGGCAGCCTCGAGGGAGCGCCATCGGCCGTCGGTCATCAACCTGACGATCTCATGACGTCAGCCCCGCGACTGACGGTAGACCCACAAGACCAGTTGGGGAGTGTGGGTCTCGACGGCCCTGGCGACGACAGCAGCACGCGCTGCTGCAGGGGCCCCTGATCCCGACGCTCTGGCCGGCAGTGGGCGGCCAGCCAGCCCGTACCGTGGGCGGCAAGCCAGGCCCTACCGTACGTGGCAGGCCAAGCCGCACCGCGCGGGGCAGGCCAGGCCGCACCGTGGGGGTGGTAGACCAGGCCTCACCGCGGGGTGGCAAGCAAGGCCGTACTCGTGGGGGAGAGACCTCTTCGATAAAGCAGAGGCCCGCTCTTCCGGTATCTGGTCCACGTGAAGCTCCTCGCCGTCATGGCTCCTGGCGACGACTCGGCCCAGGATCTTTGCTGGCCACTAGGGGCCAGCCTGAGGGCCATCTAGAGTCCGCGAGGTTGGCCGGTCTCGGCGGGGCCGACGGAGGCCGCGTGCATACCGTCCTCCGGCAGTGGGTCACGCCCACGGAGCAGCCATGACGCTCTGCACCTCATCCGCGTAGGGAATCCGCCTTCGGCGCGACCAGGAAGCGTCTCACCGGTGCTATGGGACCCGCGGGACCATGCTCTGTGAGGCGAGGACAGAAGACAGTCGTCAGATGAGGGCAGGCGGAGTGGCGCCCGGGAGGTCGAGCCCGTGTCTGCTCACTGACCGGGAGGAACCGGCAGCCACCGGGCCGAGTCACGTCCTGTCGACGACGAGCGCCGGCACGGAGGCCATGAGCGGGGGAGGGACCTGTCGTGATCCTCGACTGCGTACGCGCCAGCTGAGGGTCGGACGGCAGGGACGAGGACGGGAGCCCGACGAGCGGGCAAGGCCGACCTGGTGGGCGCGTCGTCGTGGCGAGACGAAGAGGCCCTGGTCTGCCCCGGGCAGCCCACCACCTCGAGCGAACGTCGTGGACGCGGCCGAGAGATGCTGAGTCGGGCGGGCTCTCTACGAGGGGCGGGGGCTGCTCACGTCCGCTCGTGGCCGTCTCCCGGGGGTGCATGCCGGCGCTGGTACGGCTGAGCCGGGAGGGCAACTCGGCGCTCCCTGTGAGTACGGCCGGGGGCATGCCGGTTTCCCCAGGGAATGCCGAAGGCCCGGCTGCACAGAGCGTGCAACCGGGCCTCGGGTATCGGAAGGTCAGTGGCCTTCGTCGTGGTGCGATGCCTCGATCTCGGAACGCTTCACCGGAGCGATGCGGTCCTCGAAGAAGAACGACGATGCCGACGCACGAGCCCGCTGCAGGGCCGTGATCTTCCCGTTGGCGTTCGGACGGACCATGAGGGGCTCGTACTCGTTGAAGTCGAGCAGACGCCAGCGCTCGTACTCGTCGAGCTGCTCGTGCACCTCGATGTACTCGCCACCCGGCAGACGGACGATGCGTCCCGACTCGTAGCCGTGCAGAGCGATCTCGCGGTCCTTCTTCTGAAGGGCGAGGCAGACACGCTTCGTGACCCAGAAGGCGATGAACGGGCCGAGGATCAACGCTGCCTGGCAAGCGTGGATCACGTAGTTCAACGACAGGTGGAAGTGGGTCGCCATGATGTCCGAGCTCGCCGCCGCCCAGAGGCTGGCGTAGAACACGATGCCGGCCGCACCGATGGCGGTGCGTGTGGGGGCATTGCGAGGTCGGTCGAGGATGTGGTGCTCGCGCTTGTCGCCGGTCACCCAGGCCTCGAAGAACGGGTAGAGCAGGACCACGACGATGAAGAGACCGAGCACCGTGATCGGAACCAGGATGTTCATCGAGACCGTGTAGCCGAAGGCGACGAACTCCCAACCCGGGGGCACGAGGCGCAGGGCCCCGTCCGCGAAGCCGATGTACCAGTCAGGTTGTGTACCTGCCGACACGGGGGAGGGGTCGTAGGGCCCGTAGTTCCAGATGGGGTTGATCGTGAACAGCGAGGCGATCAGGACGATGACGCCGAAGACGATGAAGAAGAATCCACCGGCCTTCGCAGCGAACACGGGCATGACCGGAACGCCCACGACGTTCTGGTTGGTCTTGCCGGGACCGGCGAACTGCGTGTGCTTGTTGATGATCAGCAGCAGCAGGTGCACGCCCAGCAGGGCGATCAGCAATGCGGGCAGCAGCATGATGTGCAGCGAGTAGAAGCGGCCGACCATGTCGGTCCCCGGGAACTCACCGCCGAACACGAGGTACGAGATCCAGACGCCGATCACGGGGATGCCCTTGATCATCCCGTCGATGATGCGCGCACCGTTGCCCGAGAGCAGGTCGTCGGGAAGCGAGTATCCGGTGAAGCCCTCGGCCATGGCGAGGATCCACAGCGTGAAGCCCACGACCCAGTTGATCTCGCGGGGCTTGCGGAACGCGCCGGTGAAGTAGACGCGCAGCATGTGCAGCATGATCGCCGCGACGAACAGCAGGGCCGCCCAGTGGTGGATCTGCCGGAAGAGCAGACCACCGCGGATGTCGAACGAGATGTCGAGCGTCGACGCCATGGCGGCCGACATGTTGAGGCCCTTGAGCGGAACGTACGAACCGTTGTAGTTGACCTCGGCCATCGACGGCTGGAAGAAGAACGTCAGGAACGTGCCCGAGAGCAGGATGACGACGAACGAGTACAGCGCGACCTCGCCCAACATGAACGACCAGTGGTCGGGGAAGATCTTGCGACCCACCTCTTTGACCAGGCCGGACATGCTCGTGCGCTCGTCGATGTAGTTCGCCGTAGCGCCGAGGAATTTGTTGGTCTTCGTCGGGGCGAAGGCCGGAGCCTTGCCGATGTTGTCCGACGTGGCCGGTTCGGCACCCTGTGCCGGGGTGGTGGTGATCACTTTTCGCGCTCCCAGAAGCTCGGGCCCACAGGTTCGTGGAAGTCGCTCTGCGCGACGAGGTACCCGTCGGCGTCGACCGTGATGGGCAGCTGCGGCAGGGGGCGCTTGGCGGGCCCGAAGATCACTTCGCAGTTGTTCGTCACGTCGAACGTGGACTGGTGGCAGGGGCAGAGCAGGTGGTGTGTCTGCTGTTCGTAGAGGGCCACGGGGCACCCGACGTGCGTGCAGATCTTGGAGTAGGCGACGATTCCGTCGTACTGCCAGTCTTCGCGTCCTTCGGCCGGATTGAGATCTTCCGGCTTGAGGCGCATGAGAAGGACGGCCGCTTTGGCTTTCTCTTCGAGCAGGTGTTCTGATTCGTTGAGGTTCTCGGGGATGACGTGGAACACCGATCCGAGGGTGACGTCCGACGCCTTGATGCGGGTGCCGGAGGGGTCGGCGGCGAGGTGCATGCCTTCTTCCCACAGCGTGTGGCGCAGGACGGCATTGGGATCTTCGGCGGGCGCGAGGTCGCGGAACAGCACGACGGCCGGCAGGGGAGTCGCGACGAGTGCACCGATCAGGCTGTTGCGGATGAGCGAACGGCGACCGAAGCCACTCTCGTGGTTGCCCAACGCGAAGACCTCGACGGCCTTCTCACGCGTCGGCTCGGAGCCGCGCGTGTCGTGGCGCATCTCGGTGATCTCTCGAGCCGGCATGAGCGTCTTGGACCAGTGAACCGCACCGATCCCGACCGACAGCAGTCCGAGGGCGATCCCGAGACCGAGGAACAGGTTGTTCAGTCGGACCGAACCCGAGTCGCCCGACGTGATCGGGAACGCGACGTAGGCGCCGATGGCGGCGATGCTGCCGACGATCGACAGGAAGAAGAACAGGCTGACCTGGCGTTCGGCACGCTTCTCGACCTTGGGGTCGATGTCGGTGACGCGATCGCGGTGCGGCGGCTCACCCGGGTTCTGGAACACGTCGGACGTCACGACCGCCGTGCCGGCCGAGACCTGTCGAGGCTCGCGCTTCTCGACAGCCGAGCCCGCCATGGGGGCCTCGTCGTCGTGCTCTGCCATTGATTCTGCCTTTCGTGAAGTACGGAGAGAACGCGGGTCAGTTCGACCGGGCGGTCAGCCAGATGGTGATCGCGACGATCGCACCGAGCCCGAAGATCCAGATGAATAGACCTTCGGCGACGGGGCCGAGGCTCCCGAGCTCGAATCCACCCGGCGACGGGTTGTTCTCGACGTACTTGAGGTACGTGATGATGTCGGCCTTGTCTTGGGGCGACAGGTTGAGGTCGTTGAAGACCGGCATGTTCTGCGGGCCCGTCTGCATGGCCTCGTAGATGTGGTGGGCGGTCACCCCGTCGAGTGCGGGGGCGAACTTGCCCTGGGTGAGTGCCCCACCCGCTCCGGCCACGTTGTGGCACATGGCGCAGTTGATGCGGAACAGCTCGGCACCGTTGGTCGTGTCGCCGTCGGCCTGGAGCAGCGACTCGTCGGGGATCGCGGGCCCGGGGGCGAGCGACGCGACGTAGGCGGCCATGGCGGCGACCTGCTCGTCGGAGAACTGCGTCGGCTTCTGTTCGGCCTGCGGGCCGTTGACGGCCATGGGCATGCGTCCCGTGCCGACCTGGAAGTCGACCGAGGCGGCTCCGACGCCGATCAGGCTCGGACCGCTGTCGGTGCCGGCCGCGCTCAGGCCGTGGCAGGTCGCGCAGTTCGAGGCGAAGAGCTTCTGGCCCTCGTCGATGCTCTGCTGCGAGGTCGCGGTCGCACTGCTCTCGTCCGCCGAGGCGGTCGAGGAGAAGAGTGCGTAGGCACCGCCCGTGGTGAGCAGACCGACCAGCAACAGGGAGGCGGTGGCGACGGGGCCGCGACGGCCGGCCTTCTTGGTGCGTCGGGAGGACGAGGTTCTCGTGAACATGCTGTGCAGACGATCCAATGCCTATTTGAGGAGGTAGATGACGATGAAGAGGCCGATCCAGACCACGTCGACGAAGTGCCAGTAGTACGACACCACGATGGCCGTCGTCGCCTCTTTGTGCCCGAAGTTCTTGACCGCGTACGCGCGACCGATGGTGAGCAGGAAGGCGATCAGACCACCGATGACGTGGGCCCCGTGGAAGCCGGTCGTCATGTAGAAGGCCGAGCCGTAGGCGCTCGAGCTGAGGGTGACGTGCTCGGAGATGAGGGTCGCGTACTCGAAGACCTGACCGCAGACGAAGACCGCGCCCATGGCGTAGGTGAGGAAGAACCACTCGACCATGCCCCAGCGGCTGACCTGGAACAGGCGGCCCGTGCGGTGCGGCTGCATGCGCTCGGCGGCGAACACTCCGAACTGGCAGGCGACCGAGGACAGCACCAGGGTGATGGTGTTGGTCAGCGCGAACGGCACGTTGTGCAGGGCCGTCTGATCGGCCCACAGGCCGGGAGACGTCGAGCGGAGCGTGAAGTAGATCGCGAAGAGGCCGGCGAAGAACATGACCTCGCTGCCGAGCCACACGATGGTGCCCACGGCAACCGTGCTGGGTCGATTGACGACAGGGCCGCCAGAAGGTCTCGAGAGAGAGGTACTTGTCACGAGGTCCATTATGCCTGGTAAGTCGCCTTGGGTTTGCGCTCGAAACCCCGGGTCGGGAATTTCCCTTGACGCCGAGACATCGGAGCGCCATATGATCCGCCGGTAGCCTGGGCCCATGACCTCCGAGCTCACCTGGCCCTCGATCATCGACGCGCTCCTCACCGGGCGCGACCTCTCGATCAGCGAGGCCACGTGGTCCATGGAGCAGGTCATGACGGGCGACGTGACCCCTGCCCAGCTCGGGGCCTTCCTGGTCGCCCTCCGTGCCAAGGGCGAGACGGTGGACGAGATCGTTGGCTTCCGCGATGCCGTCCTCTCTCATGCCGTGCCCCTCCCGGTCGACAGCATGGCGGTCGACATCGTCGGAACGGGTGGTGACCGCTTCGGGACGGTGAACGTCTCGACAATGGCCTCGGTCGTCGTGGCGGCGACCGGTGTGCCGGTCATCAAGCACGGCAACCGGGCGGCGAGCTCGTCGTCCGGCTCGTCGGACGTGCTGTCGGCCCTCGGCATCGACCTGACCATCGGGGCCGACCGCGTGGCGGAGGTCTTGCGCGAGGCGGGGTTGACCTTCGCCTTCGCCGCCGCCTTCCATCCGGGCTTCGGCAACGCCGCCGCCGTACGTCGCGAGATCGGCGTCCCGACGGTCTTCAATTTCCTGGGGCCCCTGGTGAACCCGGCACGACCCGAGGCGAGCGCGGTCGGCGTCGCGTCGCTCGACAAGGTGCCGCTGATCGTCGGCGTGTTCCAGACGCGCGGCGCGACCGCCCTCGTGTTCCGCGGGGACGACGGCCTCGACGAACTGACCACGACGGGTCACAGCCACATCTGGGAGGTCACCGGGGGGTCGGTGACCGAGCACGACCTCGATCCCCTCGAGTTGGGCATCCCCCGCGCGCGCATCTCCGACCTCGTCGGGGGGGACGCGGCGCACAACGCGGGCATCGCCCGTGAGGTCCTCGCGGGGGAGCGCGGTCCGGTCCGCGACATCGTGCTGCTCAACGCCGCGGCCGGACTGGTGTCCTACGGGCTGGCGGCTGATCCGGGCCAGCGCGAACGGCCCCTCCTCGCTCGTTTCCGGGAGCAGCTGGACGTCGCGGCCCGGGCCGTCGACTCGGGCGCGGCGATCGCGAAACTGGACCAGTGGGTGGCGGCGACCCGCGCCTCCTGAGGTGCACCGCGCCTCCTCGTCCTGAGGGGGCGGACGACGAAGGGCCCGTCCGGTCGGACGGGCCCTTCGCGCGGGGGATCAGTTGACGTCGTCGTCGACCCAGTCGAAGGTCTTCGTGACGGCCTTCTTCCAGAGACGCAGCGTGCGGTCACGCTCGTCGGCGTCGATGTTCGGGGTCCAGCGCTTGTCCTCCTGCCAGTTGGCACGGAGGTCGTCGAGGGTCTCCCAGAAGCCGACCGCGAGACCGGCCGCGTAGGCCGCGCCGAGGGCGGTGGTCTCGGCGACCACCGGGCGGACGACCGGGACGTCGAGGATGTCGGCCTGGAACTGCATGAGCGCGTCGTTGGCGGTCATGCCGCCGTCGACCTTGAGCTCGGTCAGGTCGACGCCCGAGTCGGCGTTGACCGCGTCGAGCACCTCACGGGTCTGGAACGCGGTCGCCTCGAGGGCGGCACGGGCGATGTGACCCTTGTTGACGTAACGGGTGAGGCCCACGAGGGCGCCTCGCGCGTCCGAGCGCCAGTAGGGCGCGAACAGACCCGAGAACGCGGGCACGAAGTAGACCCCGCCGTTGTCCTCGACGGTCTTGGCCAGCTCTTCGACCTCGGGGGCCGAGCCGATCATGCCCAGGTTGTCGCGCAGCCACTGGATCAGCGAGCCCGTGACGGCGATCGACCCCTCGAGGGCGTAGTGCGGTGCGGCGTCGCCGAGCTTGTAGCCGAGCGTCGTGAGCAGCCCGTTCTTCGAGTGGACGATCTCTTCGCCCGTGTTGAAGATCAGGAAGTTGCCGGTGCCGTACGTGTTCTTCGACTCGCCCTGGTCGAAGGCGGCCTGACCGAACGTGGCGGCCTGCTGGTCGCCGAGGATGCCGGCGATGGGCACCTCGCGCAGCAGGCTCGAGGCCTCGACCGTGCCGTAGACCTCGGACGAGCTCTTGATCTCGGGAAGCATCGACCTCGGCACGTCGAACGCCTCGAGGATGTCGTCGCGCCACTCGAGCGTCTCGAGGTCCATGAAGAGGGTGCGCGAGGCGTTCGTGACGTCGGTGACGTGGACGCCCCCGTCGGTACCACCGGTGAGGTTCCAGAGGACCCAGGTGTCGGTCGTGCCGAACAGCAGGTCGCCGGCCTCGGCCTTCTCGCGGGCGCCCTCGACGTTCTCGAGGATCCAGACGACCTTCGTGCCCGAGAAGTAGGTCGCGAGCGGCAGGCCGACGATGGGCTTGAAGCGCTCGACGCCTCCGTCGGCGGCCAGGCGGTCGACGATGGGTTGCGTGCGGGTGTCCTGCCAGACGATGGCGTTGTAGACGGCCTTGCCGGTGGTCTTGTCCCAGACCACGGCGGTCTCGCGCTGGTTGGTGATGCCGACGGCCTTGATGTTGTGGCGCGTGATGTCGGCGCGGGAGAGGGCCTGACCGATGACCTCGCGGGTGTTCTCCCAGATCTCGGCGGGGTCGTGCTCGACCCAGCCGGCGCGGGGGAAGATCTGCTCGTGCTCTTTCTGGCCGGTGGCCACGATCGAACCCGAGTGGTCGAAGATGATGGCGCGGGTGCTGGTGGTTCCCTGGTCGATGGCCAGGACGTAGTCGGTGTCGCTCACGGGTGGAACTCCTTCGTCGTTGATGGATGCGGCTCGCACGGAGGCTCGGGTCGGTCCATTCGAGCGGACGGGCCCGAGCCTCTGCTGGGAGCGGGTGGATCGATCGGCGTCGGGCGGCCCGGGGGAGCCGGCCTCGACCGATCAGTGGGTCGCCGGGTCAGGCGGCGAGGGGGAGGAGCGGGAAGGACAGCAGCGCCGCGAGGGCGCCACCGACGAGAGGGCCGACGACCGGCACCCAGGCGTAGGACCAGTCGCTGCCGCCCTTGCCCTTGATGGGCAGGAACGCGTGGGCGATGCGGGGTCCGAGGTCACGGGCGGGGTTGATGGCGTAGCCGGTGGGGCCACCGAGCGAGGCGCCGATGCCGACCACGAGCAGCGCGACGGCGAGGCCGCCGAGCGGACCGAGGTTGGCAGCGTTCGGGGAGGCGCCGTTGGTGATGGCGATGATCGTGAAGACCAGCACGAAGGTGCCGATGATCTCGGTCACGAGGTTCCAGCCGTAATTGCGGATCGCAGGGCCGGTCGAGAACACGCCCAGCTTCGTGGCGGGGTCGGGCTCGTCGTCGAAGTGCTGCTTGTAGGCCAGCCAGACGACGACCGCACCGATGATGGCACCGACCATCTGCGCCGCGACGTAGACCAGGAACGCGGCGAACGTGATGTTGCCGAGGATCAGCTGCGCGATGCTGACGGCCGGGTTCAGGTGCGCCCCGGACGAGTACGAGGCCAGGATTCCGACGAAGACCGCGAGGCCCCAGCCGAAGTTGACCATGAGCGTGCCGCCGTTGAAGCCCTTCGTCTTCGTCAGGGCGACGTTGGCGACGACTCCGCCACCGAGGGTGAGCAGCAATGCGGTGCCCACCGTTTCTGAAAGAAAAATCAATCCCAGGTTCACGTCGACCTTCCTTGTCGTACGGCGGGGCGACAGTGCACCCGCGGTGAGCGTGTGTCAACACCTTAGTGCTGTGATCACATGCGACGAGAAGGAAAGATCAGGTGTTTGCACATATGTGCATCAGGGGGTCCTGGGAGTAGGTTGAGCGGCAGCCTGGTGCACCCGAGCACCGTCTCTCGCGCCGAGAAAGGGACTTCGATGAAGAAGCTCATCAACGATCCGTCCGACGTCGTCGACGAGGCCGTCGCCGGCTTCGGCGCGGCGCACGCCGACCTCGTGGTCGTCTCACACGATCCGACGTTCGTCCGCCGTTCGGCCGCTCCCGTGCCGGGGAAAGTCGCACTCGTCAGCGGCGGCGGCAGCGGTCACGAGCCCCTGCACGCGGGGTTCGTCGGCTTCGGCATGCTGTCGGCCGCGGTGCCGGGCCCCGTCTTCACGTCGCCCACGCCCGATCCGATCGTCGCCGCGACGCAGGCCGTGGACGCCGGCGCAGGCGTCCTGTACATCGTCAAGAACTACACGGGCGACGTGCTCAACTTCGAGACGGCGGCCGACCTCGCCGAGGCCGAGGGCATCACGATCCGGACGGTGCTCGTGGACGACGACGTGGCGGTCAAGGACTCGCTGTACACCGCCGGACGCCGAGGCGTCGCCGGAACGGTCGTGGTCGAGAAGACCGCAGGGGCCGCCGCCGAGCGGGGCGACTCGCTCGACGCCGTCGCCGAGGTGGCCCGACGCACGAACGCGGCGACCCGGTCGATGGGCGTCGCGCTCTCCGCGGGCACGGTCCCGCATGCCGGTGAGCCGAGCTTCACGCTGGCCGACGACGAGGTCGAGATCGGCATCGGCATCCATGGTGAACCGGGCCGTGAGCGCATCCCCCTCGAGCCGGTCGACGCCATCGTCGATCGCCTGCTCGACGCCGTCACCGACGATCTGGGGCTCGCATCCGGCGACCGGGTGCTGCTCTTCGTGAACGGCATGGGAGGCACGCCTCTCGTCGAGCTGTACATCGCCTACCGCCGGGCTGCCGAGGCGCTCGAGGCACGAGGCGTCGAGGTGTACCGCAGCCTGGTCGGCTCGTACGTCACGTCGCTCGAGATGCAGGGCATGTCGATCACGCTGACCCGTCTGGACGACGAGCTGACCGAGCTCTGGGACGCCCCGGTCGAGACCGTGGCGTTGCGCCGAGGCCGATAGACGTCTGCCCGGACCTCGGGCACGGACCCCGGACCCCGGAGCCCCGACCGCGGGCGCGCAGCACCGCATCACCGCACCACGAGAGGAACGACCACCGCATGACACTCGACGCCACCTGGACCCGGGCCTGGATCGACCGGACGGCCGACGTCGTCGCTGCCGAACACACGGCACTCAGCGAGCTCGACCGGCAGATCGGCGACGGCGACCACGGTGAGAACCTGTCGCGGGGCTTCACCGCCGTCCGGGCCAAGCTCGCCGACCTCCCCGCCGATGCGACGCCCGGGGCCGCGCTCAAGCTCGTGGCCACGACCCTCATCTCGACGGTGGGCGGCGCGTCGGGCCCCCTGCTCGGCACCGCGTACCTCAAAGGGTCGGCCGCTCTGGGCGACGCAACCGAGCTGGACGCGGAGGCGCTGGTCGCGTTCCTCACGGCGGCCCGTGACGGCGTCGTGCTGAGAGGCAAGGCGGAGGTCGGCGACAAGACCATGATCGACGCGTGGACCCCGGCCGTCGACGCGGCTGCCGCGGCCGCTGCGGACGGAGCGTCGCCCGCAGCCGTCCTCCGCGCCGCAGCCGACGCCGCGGCGACCGGTGCCGAGTCGACCGAACCCCTCGTCGCCCGCAAGGGTCGAGCCAGCTACCTCGGCGACCGTGCCGTGGGTCACCGCGACCCCGGCGCGCAGTCGTCGTCCCTCATCATCGCCGCGGCGGCCGACGCCGCCGACCGCTCGAGCAAGGAGTCCTGAGAATGCCCACCATCGGAATCGTCGTCGTCTCGCACAGTGCCAAGATCGCCGAGGGCGTGGTCGACCTGGCCCGCCAGATGGCCCCCACGACCACCCTCGTGGCTGCCGGAGGGACCGACGACGGGTCCATCGGCACCAGCTTCGACAAGATCTCCGCCGCCCTCGCCGAGGCATCGCAAGGCGGCGGAGCGGTGGTGCTCTGCGACCTCGGCTCAGCCATCCTCACGAGCGAGACGGCCGTCGACTTCCTCGACGACGCCGACAAGCAGCGCGTGGTCATCGCCGACGCCCCTCTGGTCGAGGGCACGGTGGCCGCAGCCGTCTCCGCCGAGACCGGGGGAGACCTCGAGGCCGTCGCGGCGGCGGCCCGGACGGCCACCGGCGTCGCCGACGCCCATGCCGACGAGCGCGACCTCCGCGGTGGCGACGCCGTCGAGCGATCGGCCGTGCTCGTCAACGCGTCGGGGCTGCACGCCCGCCCGGCCGCCGACCTCGTCACGCACGCGTCGCGGTTCCAGGCCGACGTCACGGTGAACGGCGTCGACGCCAAGAGCCTGTTGCGCATCATGGGGTTGAACGTGGGCGTCGGTTCGACGGTGGCCGTGATGGCGACCGGCCCGGACGCCGCGGCCGCCGTGGACGACCTCATCACGCTGATCGAGGGCGGCTTCGGCGAGAAGGCGAGCTGATCGGTCGCCGGAACCGCGCCTCCTGACCTCGGGGTCGTCGGCTGACCCTCGGGGTCGTGGGCACGCCGGGGTCAGCGCCGTCGCGACCACTTCGTCAGCAGCATGTCGCCCGACAGCAGGACGTGGTCGAGGGCGAGGCCGCGCAGCGCCATGGCCTCACGGGCCGCGACGATGCGCGGCCCGGCTCCGCCCTCGAGGTTCGGCGAGACGGTGAGGCACAGTTCGTCGACGACGTCGGCGGCGACCAGGTCGCCGAGCAATGCAGGGCCGCCCTCGGTGTGGATCTGCGCCAGTCCCCGCTCGACCAGGGCCCGGACGAGGAGGCGCGGGTCGACCCGGTCGCGACCGCACGAAACGACGTCGGCGACCTCGTCGAGGCGGGCCCGAGCCGTGCGAGGTGCCTCGTCGTGGGTGAGCACCAGTGGCCGGACGGGCGCATCGGCGAACACGTCGCTCGTCGGGTCGAGCCCGAGCCGCCCGGAGACGACGGCGAAGACGGGATGATCGGGCAGGCCGGCCTCGCGCCGCCAGGCGACGGCCTCGTCGCCGAGCCGCATCGGGCCGTAGCCCTCGTCGCGGACCGTGCCCGCACCGACCACGACGACGTCGGAGAGCTGACGCAACAGGTCGAAGACGAGCAGGTCGGCGGGGCCGCCCAGGTCGCGGGTCCGCCCGGCGGCCGTCGCCGAGCCGTCGACGCTCGCGACGAAGTTCGCTCGCACGCGAGGTGTCGTCCGGTCGTGGGGCCGGTGGAGCTCGACGAGATCGTCCATGGTCAGCGTGCCACCGCCCACCGGGGGAGCGGGATGCAACTGCGAGATGGCGGCCGCGGTCACGAGACGTCCTCGGCGACGTTGTGGCGCTCGACGACGGGGTCGCGCCAGCCGAGGATCGCCTCGACCATGCGGACGGCGTCGACGCTGGACCGGACGTCGTGCATCCGGACGATGCGCGCGCCCTGCAGCACGCTCATCGTGGCCGCCGCGAGCGAGCCGGCCAGGCGGTCGGGTTTGTCGCGACCGAGGGACTCGCCGACGAAGTCCTTGTTGGAGACCGCGGCGAGCGTCGGGTGGCCCAGGGCGGCCACCTCGGACAGGCGCCGGGTCAGCTCGAGCGAGTGCCGGGTCGTCTTGTTCAGGTCGTGCCCCGGGTCGACGACGAGTCGGTCGTCGGGCACCCCGTGGCCGCGGGCCACGTCGACCCGCCGCGCGAGGAACTCGACGACCTCGGCGACGACGTCGTCGTAGTGCGGCCGGGGATGCGGGCGTCGGGGTGCGGCCAGGCTGTGGGTGACGACCAGCGTGGCGCCGCTGTCGGCGACCACGTCGGCCAACCGCGGGTCGTGGAGCCCCGTCGTGTCGTTGACGACGTGGGCTCCGGCGGCGATGACGCGTTCGGCGACCTCGGGGCGGAAGGTGTCGACCGAGATCACGACGTCCGACCGACTCGCGAGCGCCTCCACCACGGGCAGGACTCGGTCGAGTTCGTCGGAGGCGGACAGTTCGGGCCCGGGCGCGAAGGGGACGCCCCCGATGTCGACCCAGTCGGCGCCCGCCGCGGCCGCGTCCACGGCGGCCTGCACGGCGCGGTCGAGGGCGAAGGTCGCACCCCGGTCAAAGAACGAGTCGGGCGTGCGGTTCACGATCGCCATCACGGCGACCTGGCGGGAGAAGTCGAAGGTCCGCGACCCGATGCGCCGTCGGGGGACGAGCAGAGGGGGGAGGGCGAGCCCGGGGGAGTCGCCCTCGCGGTGCTGCGCCGCGGCCTCAGACACGAGGCGCGCCGATCAGGGCGACCGCCTCGGCCCGCGCCGACGGCTCGGACAGGACGCCCCGACTCGCGAGCGTCACCGTCGTGCTGCCGGTCTGACGGGGGCCCCGGGTCGTGACGCACCCGTGCGAGGCGTCGAGCACCACGAGGACGCCGTCCGGGCGGGCGCCCGCCTGCACGGCTTCGGCGATCTCCTCGCCGAGGCGCTCCTGGAGCTGCGGGCGCGAGGCCACGGCGTCGACCACCCGGGGGAGCGCGCCCAACCCGACGATCGTCTCGCCCGGCACGTAGGCCACGTGCGCGACGCCGACGAAGGGCAGCAGGTGGTGCTCGCACACCGACCGGAACGAGATGTCTCGCACGATCACGACCTCGCCCAGTTGGTGGGCCTCGGCCGGGACCGTGGCCTGGCGGACGAGATCGGACGCGTCGACGGACAGACCGGAGAAGAACTCGGCGTAGGCGTCGGCAACGCGTCGAGGGGTGGACTCGAGCCCCGGACGGTCGACGTCCTCACCGATCGCGGCGAGCAGTTCGAGCACGGCGGCCTCGATGCGGGGCCGGTCGATGGGCGGGGGAGTCATCGGACCATCTTCTCAGGCGACGGGATCGACCGCGGAGTCGTTCCCGTCCGCGCCTGGTGTCGTCGATTCGCGGGGGAGCGCCTCGTGGTGCCGTCGTCCGTGGCTGCGCCGCGCCTCCTTCATCTCGGCCTCGAAGAGATGCCTCTTGCCGCCCGCGAGAGAATCACGTATGTTCTGCTCGTGGTCGCGGAACGCGGCGTAGTACCCGTCGTCGTAGTCCTCGACGATCTGGTAGGTCCAGCGGCCCTCGACGACGTTTCGACCGACGAGATCCTGATCGAGCAGGTCCGCGACCTCGACGTGGCCGGCTCGACGGAGCGACTCGACGGCGTCGCCGAGCGCCAGGTCGGCCTTGCCGGTCAGTCGGTGGAACCCGTACAGGAATCCTCGGGCCTGTTCAACGATCTCGAGCGCGGCCGAGAGTTCGCCGAGCGCCGCGACGGTGTCGTCGTCGAGTCCGTCGGGTCGGCGGTGCGCGTCGTCGGGCGGTGTATGGGTCGCATCGGTCGTCATGCGACCAGGCAACTCCGAGGAGGCGCGGCGTGCGTCAGCGGGGAGTGCTTCCGTCGCACGATTTCACATTACTTGACATAATGTGCATTATCAGTCACCAACCGTGACAACCGGAAGGGGTGCACGGGCGTCCTCTGACCCTCAGGCGCCGGACGATCCCTCCAGCACCTCGCGCAGCAGCTCGGCCAGGTCGCCGGGCTCGACCGGCTCGTCGATGGTCGTCAGCTCGTCGAGGCTGAACCAGCGCGACTCGAGGATGTCGGTGCGCTCCTCGTCGGTCCAGTCGTCGTCGACGACCTCGAAGTGCGGCAGGCGGACGACGAAGAACTCCGCGTGACCGTGCGTGTGGTCGGCGTCGTCCCAGGCCACCTCGAAGTCGTCCACGCGCACGACGTCGCCGACCTCGGTGATCACCTGGCCGGTCTCTTCGTGCAGCTCGCGGACGGCCGCCTCGACGTGGGTCTCGCCCGGGTCGACCCCGCCACCCGGGGTGATCCAGCGTGCTGACCGACTGGTGTCGGGCGCCACCGTCTTCATGAGCAGCACGCGGTCGTCCCCGTCGAGGACGAGGAGGCGCGAGGTCGGTCGGACGATGCGCTCGGTCACGAGGGGCCCCGTCTCAGACGATCGGCGCGAAGTCGCTGGTGTCGCCCACCAGCCGGGTGTGGTCGGCCGGGACGGGCTCGACGGCGGCCGACGCGACCTCGGCGGCGAACTCGGCGACGTTGTACAGCTTGCCCGCGCTCTCTTTCCGCGACGAGATGGCGCCGGGGTTCGACCGCTCGAGAAGGGTCGCCGTGATGGTGCCCTCGATCATGTCGCCCGAGACGACGACGAACTCGACGCCCGCGGTCTCGAGCTGCGGCAGCATCTCGCGCAGGGCGTCCTCGCCGGCGCGCTTGCTGAGGGCGACGGGAAGGTACTCGGGCATGGTCTCGGTCGTGCGGATGAAGTGAGCCTGGTGGCTCGTGACGAAGACGACGCGCGAGCCCGGGGCGAGGAGTGGCAGGGCCGCGGTCAGCAACGCGACCTGGGCGTCGCGGTTCAGCTTGAGCGCGTAGTCCTCGGCCATGCCCGTCTCCATGCCGCCCGAGGCGTTCATGACGAGGACGTCGAGGCCGCCCCAGGCGTCGCGCACGGTCTCGAACATCGTCGCCAGGCTGGCCTCGTCGGTCAGGTCGGCCCCGATGGCGATCGCCTCGCCCCCGGCCTCCTCGATCTTCGCGACGAGCTGCAGGGCGCGCTTCTCCTTGTTGCGGTAGTTGACGACGACCTTGGCGCCGGCCTCGGCGAAGTAGCGCACGGTGTCGGCGCCGATCCCCCGGGACGACCCGGTGACCAGGACTCGGGCTCCGGCGAGGGACTCTGCGGCGAGGGGGTTGGACAAGGCGTGCTCCAGACTGTGCGGGGGGTCGATCGGTCCGCGGACCGGACTCGACCCTACCAATCCCCCTCGTCACCGTCGGTGGTGGGTGGTAGTTTCCATAACAGGGGAACGAGAGAAGGTCGACATGGACGTCCTGAACGATTACGCATGGGTCGCGTGGATCGCGCTCATCCTCGTGTTCGTCATCGTCGAGGTGACGACGCTCGAGTTCACCTTCCTCATGCTGGCCATCGGCAGCGTCGGCGGTCTGCTCGCCGGACTCTTCGGCGCCCCGTGGTGGCTGCAGGCGATCATCGCGGGCGTCCTCGCCGTCCTCTTGCTGTTCACCGTGCGGCCGCCGCTGCTGCGGGCGCTCCGCCGCGGGGGCGATCCGACCCCCAGCAACGTCGAGGCGCTGCTCGGGCTGCGCGGCACGGTCGTCGTGCCCATCGGCTCCGACCCGGGCCAGGTGAAGCTGTCGAACGGCGAGACCTGGACGGCACGGGTGCTGTCCTCCCCCGCGACGTCGGTCGGCGCCGACCTCGCACTCGACACCGGGTCCCCGGTCGTCGTGACCGCCATCGAGGGGTCGACGGCTTTCGTCGCCCCCGCAGAGAGGTCCTGAAGCCATGGACACCATCAGTGCCGGCACCGTCGTCACCATCGTGGTCGTCGCGATCGTCGTCGTGCTCGTCCTCGTCATCCTGTTCCGCTCGGTCCGCATCATCCCGCAGGCGAGTGCCGGCGTGGTCGAACGACTGGGGCGTTACCACAAGACCCTCTCCCCCGGCCTCAACCTGCTCGTGCCGTTCATCGACCGGGTGCGGCCCCTCATCGACATGCGCGAGCAGGTCGTCTCGTTCCCCCCGCAGCCCGTCATCACCGAGGACAACCTGGTCGTCTCGATCGACACGGTCGTGTACTTCCAGGTGACCGACGCGCGCGCGGCCACCTACGAGATCGCCAACTACCTCGGGGCCGTCGAACAGCTCACGACCACCACGCTGCGCAACGTGGTCGGTGGGCTCAACCTCGAGCAGGCCCTCACCAGCCGGGACAACATCAACGGCCAACTGCGCATCGTGCTCGACGAGGCGACCGGCAAGTGGGGCATCCGGGTCGGACGCGTCGAACTGAAGGCCATTGACCCGCCCCTGTCGATCCAGGACTCCATGGAGCAGCAGATGCGTGCCGAGCGCAGTCGTCGTGCGGCCATCCTCACCGCCGAGGGCACGAAGCAGTCGCAGATCCTCGAGGCCGAGGGGTCGCGACAGTCGTCGATCCTCAAGGCCGAGGGTGACGCGAAGGCACAGGTGCTGAGGGCCCAGGGTGAGGCCGAGGCCATCGCGACGGTCTTCAACGCCATCCACGCCGGCGACCCCGACCCGAAGCTGCTCGCGTACCAGTACCTCCAGACCCTGCCGAAGATCGCGGACGGCTCGGCCAACACCATGTGGATCATCCCCAGCGAGCTGACCGAGGCCCTCAAGGGCATCGGGCAGGGCTTCTTCGCGCCTCGCGACCCGAACGCACCCGGGTGGACCCCGGCCGAGGGTCCCAAGGTCTCCGAGATGGACGTCACGCCCGACCTGGCCTCGACCGTCGACCTCGAGGCCGAACCCGACCTCGGCTTCCCGACGGTGACCACGCCCGGTGGGACGGGCACCGCCACGGGGTCCGGAGGCGCGGGTGCCGCGGGTCCCGCCGGCCCGGCTCCCGAGACGGGTGCCCCGGGCTCCGGTCCGACCGCTCCCCCGGCGACCTCGTAGTGCCGTCCGCTCCCCCGGTCTCGGCCGGCTGGTTCGCGCCGGCCGGCCCCCGGGTGCTGGCGCACCGGGGCCTCGCCGTCGAGGCTCCCGAGAACACCATGCTGGCGTTCGCCCTGGCCGTGTCGGCCGGGGCGACCTACGTCGAGACCGACGTGCACGCCACGCGCGACGGCATCGCGGTCATCAGCCACGATCCCGACCTGAAGCGGGTCGCGGGACGCGAGCAGCGCCTCCTCGACCTCGACCTCGCGGACGTCAAGGCGATCCGTCTCGACGGTGAGCACGAGATCCCGACCCTCGACGAGGCGCTCGACGCCTTCCCCGAGACCCGGTTCAACGTCGACCTCAAGTCCGACGAGGCCGTCGCGCCGGCCGTCCGCGCGATCGCCCGGGTCCGGGCGACGGACCGCGTCCTGGTGACCTCCTTCGACCACCGCAGGCGTCTGCGGGCGGTCCGGGCCCTGCCGGGAGTCGCGACGTCGGCCTCGTCCCGGGGCATCGTCGCGGCGATGGCCGCGGGCCTCGTCCCCCTCCCCGGGCTCAGGCGGACGCTGGTGCGGCGCGCCCTCGTCGGGTGCCGGGCGGTCCAGGTCCCCGAGCGCAAGGGTCCGGTCCGCATCGTCACGGCCGCACGCGTCGCCGAATGGGCGGATCTGGGCGTCGAGACGCATGTCTGGACCGTCAACGAGCCCGTCGACATGGTTCGGCTGCTCACCCTGGGCGTCCACGGGATCGTCACCGACCGTGCCGACCTGGCCCTCGACGAGGTACGTCGGCGCGCTCCGTGACCGCCGTCCCGGTCTGCCGGGGCACTGTGAAGGGACTGTGAAATCGCACGGCTCGGAACGGCGGAGGTCCAGAACGGGTTACAACGGGTGATTGCAACGCGAGAGGAGACCACACAATGGCAGATCGCAGTTTGCGCGGAATGAGGCTCGGCAGCCAGAGCCTGCAGAGCGAAGAGGGCGTGGAGTTCTCGCCCCGCAAGAAGGCCGTCTACCAGACGACCGACGGTCAGACGTTCGACATGGTGTTCGCTGCGGACGCCGAGATCCCGGACATCTGGCAGTCCCCCAAGAGTGGCCAGGAGGGTCGTCTGCTGTCGGCCGACGGCAAGCCCGTCGAGATCGACGCCGGTGACGTGAAGGTCCCCCGTAGTCACTGGGACATGTTGCTCGAGCGCCGCAGCCGTGACGAGCTCGAGGAGCTCCTCCAAGAACGACTCGACTTCCTGCGGGCCCGCAAGGGTCAGCACAAGATCGGCGCCTGACGGCCCAGCCTGAACCACGAAGACGAGAAGGCCCGACCACCTCACGGTGGTCGGGCCTTCTCTCGCGCCGGGCGTCGCGAGACGTCAGTCGACGACGCGCCACCGCGGCAGGATCGGATCGGGTGCCTCGTCGAGCCGGCGTCGACGAGCCGATCGGCGGGTACCGATGAACGAACGCGACAGCAACAGCATCGCGAGACCGAAGAACGACACGAGCAGCTCGATCGCACGACTCGCCGCGACGGCGGGCGTCGTCCCGGTGCCGAGGTCGACCACCGCCACCATGGTGCCGGGCTCGTAGTCGGGGATGCTCGCGGTCGTCCTGCCCGAAGCGTCGATGGCCCGCGTCGAGGCGACGGTCGAGACGTTGACGAGGGGTCGGGCCGTCTCGATGGCTCGCAGGCGGGCGATCGCGAGCTGCTGCTCGTTCTCGTCCGTCTGGCCGGGACGGGTGCCGAAGTCGGCGTTGTTCGTCTGGCCGATGATGACCTGGGCGCCCTCGTCCATCATGTTCGTGATGAGCTGGTCGTCGACGATGTCGAAGCAGATCGAGATGCCGGCCCGGAAGTCGCCCAGGTCGAAGACCTCGTCACGCGTGCCCGGGGTGTAGTCCCGGCCGATCAGGTCGATGAGATCGGGGGCGAAGGGTCGCCAGAAGTCACGGTCGGGGACGTACTCGCCGAACGGGACCGGGTGCTTCTTGTCGTACTGGTCTCGCACGCCTCCGTCGGACCAGAGGAGGGACGAGTTGTAGACGGTCTCGCCGTCGTCGCTCTCGGTGATGACACCCGAGACGAGGGGTGCGTCGTAGCCTCGGGAGATCGCGTCGAAGACGTACCGGCCGGTGGCGTCGCGTGTGGGATCGCGGTCGCTGCCGCCCTCGGGCCAGACGATCATGTCGAGGGAGCGCTGGTCTTCCGGCAACTGCGCGAGCTGGGCCTGCAGGTCGCTCATCGCGAGCACCTGGGCGTTGGTCAGGTCGCCGTACTGCCGGTCGGCGAAGTAGCCGGCGTCACCGTCACCCTGGACGGCGGCGATGGTGGCCGTGCCGGAGGAGTGCGTCGGCCAGGCGGGCACCGCGAGGGCGGCGACGACGACCGTGGCACCCGCCAGCACACGGGTCGAACCCCGGACGGTCGTCTGGAGGGCGAGCTGGATCAGTGCGGCGACGATCGCCACCATGAGGAACGACAGGCCAGAGATGCCCAGCCAGGCGACGAGGCCGGCGAACGGGCTCTCGGATTGACTCAGCGCCACCCGGCCCCAGGCGAACCCGCCGTAGGGCCAGGTTCCGGCGACGAACTCCCGGAGCGTCCAGAGCCCCCCGACGACCACCGGCAGGAGGACCGTACGACCCAGGGTGCCGGGCCAGACGCGCGGGACCCAGCGGTACGCCAGGGTGATGAGCATCGCCCCCGCGGCGAAGAAGAGTGCCTCGAGCGTCGACAGGGCGGCCCAGGGCACGACGCCGAGGAAGAGCGTCGCCCACGAGATGTGGATCAGGTAGAACGACAGGCCCGCCACGAGGCCGACCAGGAAGGAACCGCCGAGCGACCGGCCTCGGAGTGCCAACAGCACGAATCCGATGCCGACGAACGTCAGTGGCCAGACGTCACCGTCGGGGAAGCCGCCGTCGAGGACGGCACCGGCGCCGAGCGCGACGATCAGGGCCAGCCAGAGGGGCAGTCGGACGTCGGTCGCTCGGGAAGACACCCCGCGATTCTAGGTGGCGGCGTCTGGGAGGCCGGTCGTCGTCGGTCGTCGCCCGGCCTCGGTGGGAAGAGGACTCAGGGGCCGACCGCGGTGTAGGCCACGATGCCGCGACGGACGGCGTCGAGCGCCTGTCGCGCCGTCGGGCCGACCGGCAGGTCGCCCACGACCGACAGCTGGTCGAGCAGGTCGATCGTCTGTTTCGTCCAGCGCACGAAGTCGCCGGCTGCGAGGTCGGCGTCGTCGAGCACCGAGTCGAGTGCAGCACCTCGGGCCCAACGGTGCATCGCCAGGGCGAGACCCGGAGCCGGGGGCTGGCTGCCTGGCAGGCGGTGTTCGTGCTCGAGGTCGTCGAGCTCGGCCCAGAGCAACTGGGTGGCGTCGAGGGCGGCACGGAACTCGCCCCGGGGCAGGAACCGCTCGGAGAGCTGGCCCTCGTCCCGCCGGGGCTCGTACACGAGCGTGGCGGCCATCGCGGCCATCGACGGCACGTCGAGCATGTTCCACAGGCCGAGGCGGAGGCTCTCGGCCACGAGCAGGTCGCGATCGCCGTAGATGCGGCGCAACGTGCGACCGGTCGGGGCGACGGTGACCTCGGCGTCCCGGGGGACGCGGCCCGCGCCTCCGGCGTTCGTGCCCGTCGGGAGGAGGTAGCCGCGGTCGAGCAGCACGTCGGTGACGCGGTCGAAGACCTTGGCCACGGCGCCGGTCCGGCTGCGGATCTGCGCCGACAGTTGGTCGGTCTGCTTCTTGAGCTTGAACCAGCGCTCGGACCAGCGGGCGTGCTGCTCGCGATCGGGGCAGGCGTGGCAGGGATGCTGCCGGACCTGCCGTCGGAGTTCGACGATGCGTCGCTGACGTTTGTCGCGTTCGGCCCGCGACTGGGAGTCGGCGCGAGCAGCCCCCTGCTTCTCGAGGTCGCCCACCTCGCGACGCAACATCGTGTACTCGCCGAAGTCGCCCAGATGGCAGGCCATCGACGCGGCGTAGCCGTCGAGCGACTGCTGCTGCGACCGCACCTTGCGCGCCAGGTCGACGACCGAGCGGTCGGCCTGGAACTGGGCGAACGAGGTCTCGAGCACCTCGCGGGTGCGCGATCGACCGAACTGCTCGATGAGGTTCACGGCCATGTTGTACGTGGGCCGGAAGCTGCTGTTCATCGGGTAGGTGCGCCGCGAGGCCAAGGAGGCGACGGCCTGCGGATCGAGGCCCTGCTGCCACTGGATGAGCGAGTGGCCCTCGACGTCGATGCCGCGACGGCCGGCGCGACCGGTCAGCTGGGTGTACTCACCGGGGGTGATGGGCACCCGGGCCTCGCCGTTGAACTTCTCGAGCTTCTCGAGCACGACGGTGCGGGCCGGCATGTTGATGCCCAGTGCGAGCGTCTCGGTCGCGAACACGACCTTGACGAGCTTCTTCTGGAACAGCTCTTCGACCACCTCTTTGAACGCCGGCAACAGGCCGGCGTGGTGGGCGGCCACGCCCCGTTCGAGCCCGTCGAGCCAGCGCCAGTAGCCGAGCACGGCCAGGTCTTCGTCGCGCAGGGTGCGGCAGCGGGCCTCGACGATCTCGCGGATCTCTCGACGCTGGTCGGCGGTCGTCAGGCGGATGCCCGACCTCAGTACCTGGGACACGGCCTGGTCGCAGCCCACCCGACTGAAGACGAAGAAGATGGCGGGAAGCAGGTTCTGGTCGTCGAGCATCTCGACGATCTTCCAGCGGTCGAGGCGTCCGGGGCCGCCCTGCGTGGGCGGGACGACGTGGCCCCGGGGGCCTGTCCGTCCGCTGGAATGGGAGTCCCGGCGTCCGCCGCTGCGACCGCCACGCCGCCCGAGCGAGGTGGCCCGGAGGAGTTCGGGGTTCACCCGGTTCGTCGCCGCCTGCCCCGAGGAGTCGAACAGGTCGAGGAACTTGCCCCCGACGAGGACGTGCTGGTCGAGGGGCACGGGGCGGTCCTCGGAGACGATGACCTCGGTGCTGCCACGGACCGTCTGCAACCAGTCACCGAACTCTTCGGCGTTGGACACCGTCGCGCTGAGCGAGATGAGCCTGACGTCGAGGGGCAGGTGGATGATGACCTCTTCCCACACCGCGCCCCGGAACCGGTCCGCGAGGAAGTGGACCTCGTCGAGGACGACGTAGCGCAGGTCGGTCAGCATCTCGGACCCTGCGTAGATCATGTTGCGGAGGACCTCGGTCGTCATCACGACGATGCGAGCCCTCGAGTTGACGTTCGTGTCGCCGGTCAGCAGCCCGACCTCGGACGCGCCGTACTCGGCCACGAGCTCTTGGAACTTCTGGTTGCTCAGAGCCTTCATCGGGGCGGTGTAGAAGACCTTGGCCCGAGGGTCTTGCATGGCGAGGTGGATGGCGTACTCGGCCACCAGCGTCTTGCCGGCGCCCGTGGGAGCGGCGACGAGGACGCTGTCGCCTTCTTCGAGGGCGGCGCAGGCGGCGATCTGGAACGGGTCGAGGGTGAATCCCAGGCGGGACCGGAAGGCCTGGAGCTTGGGGGTCTTCACGCGTGTCTTCGCCGCGGCGAAGCGCTCCGCCGGGCTGAGGTCGGGGCTCATCGGGTCACTCCGCCGCCAGCTCGGCGTCGAGGGCTGCGGCGCGCTTGGCGACCCGGCGATCGTGCAGCCAGGCCACTCCGGCTGCGAGGAAGAAGAGGATGATCATCGGGATCGCCAGCAGGAACATCGAGAAGATGTCGGCGGACGGCGTCGCGATGGCGGTGAACAGGACGATGACGAGGATGGCCACGCGCCACCCCTTGACGATCGCGGCGGCCGAGACGACGCCCACGAAGTTCAGCAGCACGAGGAACACCGGCATGACGAAGGCGATGCCCACGGCGAGGACCAGTTTCAGGACGAAGTCGTAGTAGACCTTCGACTCGATGATCGTGGCGTCCTGGGTGTCGACGAAGCCGGTCATGACCTCGACGATGTGGGGAAGGACGTACCAGCCCGCGAGGCAGCCGCCCAGGAAGAGAGGGATGGCGGTGCCGATGAAGCCGACCGCGTAGAGCTTCTCTTTGCGCACGAGAGCCGGGACGATGAAGGCCCAGACCTGGTAGAGCCAGACGGGGCTCGAGATGACGACCCCGACGGTGACCGCGATCTGCAGCTTGAGGTCGAACGCGCCGGTGATGTTCGAATAGTTGAGGGTGGTCTCACCCGTCCGCGCCGCGGCGATGGCCTCGACCGGTGACCTCAGGGCGTCGAGGACGAAGGGCGCGAGGAACCAGCCGGCGACAGCGGCCAGGATGAGGGCGAGGGCAGAGATGAAGAGGCGCTTGCGCAACTCGAGCAGGTGCTGGCCGAGCGACATCTTGCCGTCGCGGCCACGGCTGCGGCCGGTGCCCCTCCCCCGGGTGCTGTCGCCACGAGTCGTCGTCGTGGCCACGCGTCAGGACTTCGGCGGGACGTCGCGATTCGGCGACGGGTAGCCGTCGTCGGAGCGGCGAGCGGTCGACCCGTCGGTGTACCGGGCGGTCGAGTCGTCGGAGCGACGGACCGGACGGTCGTCGAAGTCGTCGTCGACTGCCGACTCTTTCTTGTCGCTGTTGACCTCGTTCTTGAAGATGCGCATCGATTGGGCGATGCTCTTCGCGAGGGCGGGGAGCTTCGGCGCACCGAAGAGGAGCAGGACGATCGCCAGGATGATGATCAGGTGCCAGCCTGAGAGTGCGTTTCCGAACATGATGGGGTCTCCTTGCGGGGCAGGGTGACGATCAGTCTATCGTGCGGGGTCGGCCGCGACGGGCGCGGCGCAGACGATCCACAGCGCCGGCGGAGCCGGAGAGCCTAGGAGGCGCGGGGCGGGTCGGCGTCATAACTCTCGATCGCGCGGCGGGCCCAGTCCGCCACGGCCGTGCGTGCCGACTCGGGCGCGACGACCTCGGGGCGACCCGGCAGCCCCGCCACCAGGCGACAGAGCGTGCCGAGGCGGTTGACGCGCAGTCGGAGCCGCACGCGGTCGTCCTCGAGGGGCTCGGGTTCGTCGGGGCCGTAGTCCGCGAGGAGCGGCGCCGCGGCCGCGTCGAGGTCGAGCACCACGACGAGGTCGTCCGGAGACCCCTCGAAGAGCGTCTCGGGCAGGGCGACGTCGTCGGCCCGATGGGCGATGGGCGTCGAGGTGAGGGCCGGTGCGGCGATCCGGTCGAGCCGGAACGTGCGGGGGGCCTCGCGCAGGTGGTCCCAGGCCCTGAGATACCAATCGGCGTCGACCGATTCGACCCGCAGCGGGTCGACCCTGCGGCGTTCGGCGACGCCGCGGGTGCCGCGGTAGTCGAACTCGAGTTGCACACCGGCCTCGACCGCCCGTCCGACGAGACCCAGGACCTCGTTCGTCTCGGACTGGTCGACGGCCACCTGGCTCGGTTCGCTGGAGGCCCCTCGGGAGAGCTTGCTCATCAGGGTGGCGATGGCCGCGCGATCGGCGTTCTCGGGCAGCGACGACAGGTACTGCAGCCCGGCGATGAGTGCGGCGGCCTCGCGAGCCGAGAACCGCGGCGAGTCGTCGATGGCGACGAGGTTGGTCAGCACGATCACGTCGTTCTGCTCGAAGTCGTCCCAGGCGATGTCGAAGAGGTCGCCGTGCTGGTACTGGGTGGTCTCGCCGGGGATGCCCGAGACGGCGATGAGCTCGACCGCTCGACGGATCTCGGCCACGCTCACGCCGAAGTGGGCGGCGGCCTCGGCCACGCTGACGCGCTCGTGGTCCATGAGCCAGGGGACGAGCGACAGCAGGAAGGCGAGTTTGTCGGCCGCGTGGAGGGCACCTCGGGCTTCAGCCACGGGCCCTCCCCTCGACGGGGTCGGCGGTGTGCGCGGCGAGCACGGTCGCGAGACGGGACCGGACCAGGGAGCGCAGGCTCTCGGGCTCGACGACCGTGACCTCGGGGCCGAAGGAGGCCAGCTCGTCGGCGAGCAGGTGTTCGTCGGTCCAGTGGACGGTGAGCGTGTCGGGATCGACGCGCGTGGTGCCGCGACGTTTGCCGAGTCGGGTCTCGGCGTCGGACATCGGCTCGACGCGGAGGGTCGCGGTTCGGTCGCGCCAGACCTGCTCGAGGTCGGCCAGCGCGCGCTCGGCCGTGGCGTCGTCGGGGCGCGTGTACGGGGAGGACGTCAGCTGGACGGGACCGACCACCCTCGACAGCAAGAACGTCTTGAGCGCTCCGGTGCCGACCTCGACCGCCGACACCAACCAGCGACCGTGGTGCTGCACCAGTGCCGCCGGGGCGACCTCGCGTCGACGGGCGGACTCGTCACCGGGTTTGAGGTAGTCGAACCGCACCACGACGCCTCGGTCGAGCGCCGTGCGGAGGGGCTCGAACGCCGCGTCCCGGGATCGGAGTCGAGGAGCGTACTCGAGCTCGGGCACGCTGGCGGAGCCCCCCAGCGACCGCAGCTTGAGGAGGGCCCGTCGGGACTCGTGCGAGAGGGACCCCTCGCGCCAGACCATCGCGGCCAAGGTGAGGAGAGCGGTCTCTTCGGAGGAGAACGAGATGTCCTCGGGCAGTTCGTACGCCCCGCGCGGGATGCGGTAGCGCAAGGCCTGGTTGTTGCCCGCCGCCGAGGGGTCGTCGATCGTCTCGAGGGGGACGCCGAGTTCACGGATGTCGTCCTTGTCCCGCTCGAACTGCCGCTCGAGAGCGGCGTTGTCGCCGGCACGTGAGTACTTCTGGCGGTAGCCCTGGACGGTCGACAGGATCTCGGTCTTGCTCAGCCCGGAATCCGTCGCGAGCAGGGCCAGCACGAGGCTGAACAGGCGCTCTTCGACGGGGACGCGGGGGGTGCGGGCAGCGGGCACGGCGACCGGCTCAGCAGGGCAGCGTCATCGGATCGCCCCGAGCACGTCGAAGACGTAGACGTAGGCGGAGCCGCCGCTCTCGGCGGACGCGGGGAGCACGACCATGACCTGCGAGCCGACCTGCTGCCCCACCAGGGCCGAGCGGATGTCGTCGGGGATCTGCTCGTCGCCGAGGTCGACCGGCGTCGCCGAACCGCCGTTCGTCCAGGTCGAACCGGCGACCGTGGACGGCTGGCTCCAGGTGACGGCGGTGAACTGCACCACGGCCGTGTCGTCGGCGGTCAGCGTCGTGCCGTGGCCCTTGCGGACGAGGTGCACGACCTCGTCAGCCGGTGCGTCGCCCGCGGGGATCGTGATGCCGGGTGCGCCGTCGGGCGCCGTGACGACGGCCGGGAGGCCGTTCGCGCCGAGCTGGAGGGCCCCGTCGGCCTTCGCGAGGAACGCCCGCTTGACGTCGACCACGGCGACGTAGGCGGCGTCGGGGTCGTCGTTCGGGGTCGCGGCGGCACCGTTGATCGATGCGGAGAGGTCGCTCGCCTTGACGGCGACCGCCACGCGCGAGCCCACCGTGGAGCACTCGAGCGCGTCGACGAGCGGGGCGAGGGTCTGGCCGCCGACGGTCAACGGGACGTTCGTCGACCCGTCGTAGCCGCTGTCCTCGAGTTCTTGCCCCGTGGAGCCGTCGAAGAGGGTGTAGTCGATGACGACCGGGGTGCCGTCGACGAGTCGCTGGCCGTCGCCCTCGATGAGCGTCGAGACCTCGGTCTTCTTCGTCACGATCGGGGTCGGCACGTCGACGTCGGGCTTCGTGCCGAAGTCACCGGTCGCCGTGACGACCGAGGCGGCGTCGCCCGTGGGGGGGCAGCCGGTCGAGCCGGGTCCGGCCGTGGTCGAGCAGGCCGTCATCGAGGCGAGCAGGCCGACCGTCACGACGAGGGCGGGGATCTTGCGCACGGGGACTCATTTCGTGGAGGCGACCGGGGGTCGAGTGGGGCGACCGGTCGGGTCGTTCGGATGCGGGGACAGCTTAGCGGGGGCGATCGGGGCGCCCCGTGACGCTCAGGCCGGTGTGGAACCGGTCGACGGCCCGTCGGTGGTGCCGACGTCGACGGCTCCGGTCGCCGCGATGGCGGCGTCGGCGGCCGTCCGGGCCTGGCGGGCGGTCTTGCGCAGCTTCTTGTCGCTGGCCGACCGCTCGCCGAGGGCCCCGGGGGTCCAGGCCTCGACGTCGGCGTCGCTGTAGTCGGACTTGGAGGGGCGGCGCTTGAGCTGCGGGAGCACCGCGCCGGGGGCCAGCCGGCGGGCGGTGATCAGGAAGCCGGTGTGCCCGATCATCCGGTGGTCGGGGCGGACGGCGAGGCCTTCGACGTGCCAGCCGCGGACCAGGGTCTCGGACGCGTCGGGTTCGGTGAAGGACCCCGAGGCACGCAGGGCCTCGGCCGTCCGCGAGAGCTGGGTGGCCGTGGCGACGTAGCAGATCACCAAGCCGCCCGGCTTGAGCGCGTCGGCCGTGACGTCGACGTTCTCCCACGGCGCGAGCATGTCGAGCACGACCCGGTCGACCGTCCCGTCGGGCATCGCCGCCGGGAGCTCGTCGGCCAGGTCGCCGACCGTGACCGACCAGTTCTCGGGCTCGGCGCCGAAGAAGCTCGCGACGTTGCCCTCGGCCACGTCGGCGAACTCCTGACGGCGCTCGAAGGACGCCAGGCGTCCCTCGGGGCCGACGGCGCGCAGCAGCCAGAGCGACAGCGCACCCGACCCCACGCCCGCCTCGACGACGGTCGCGCCGGGGAAGATGTCGGCGAACGCCACGATCTGTGCGGCGTCCTTCGGGTAGACGATGGCGGCGCCCCGGGGCATGGACATCACGAAGTCGCTCAGCAGCGGACGGAGCGCGAGGTACTCGTCGCCGGTCGTGCTCGGGACGACCGACCCGTCGGGCAGGCCGACGACGTCGTCGTGCGCGATCATGCCGCGGTGCGTGTGGAACACGGCGCCCGGGGTCAGCACGATGGTGTTCATCTTGCCCTTGGGGCCCGTGAGCTGGACCTTGTCGCCTTCGACGAAGGGGCCGGACTGGCGGCGGAACGCGGTCATGCGGGGGTGCTGCTTTCGATCGGGTCGCACCCCGAGGGGCGCAGGAGGCGCGGCGTGCGCACCGGGGTCAGGAGTCGGAGGTCGCCTGGTCGCGGACGGCGCGCCCGGCACGGTGCAGCTCGCGGAGGTCGCCGACCGTGGTGCCGACGAGGGTGTCGCGACGGATGTAGGGGCCGTCGTCGGCGAGCGGCGCGTGGTGCTCGACCCCGATCGCGACGGTGCCGGCGGCCACGGCCGAGGCCAGGCCGGGAGTGCTGTCCTCGATGGCGATGCAGTCGGCGGGGTCGACGCCCAGCAGTGCGGCGCCCCGGAGGTAGGCCTCGGGGTGCGGCTTGGCGTGCTCGACGTCGTCGCCGGCGACGATCGCGTCGAAGGCCTCGAACTCGATGGCGTCGACCATGAACTGGGCCATGCGACGGATCGACATGGTGACGAGGGCCGTCGGGACTCCTTCGCGGCGGAGCTCGGCGAGGAGCTCTTTCGCGCCGGGACGCCAGGGGATCTCGACCGCGGCACGCTCGAGGACGGCGGTGGTCAGGCGGTCGATGATCTCGTCCTCGGACAGGTCGACGCCGTGGGACTGCAGGACGCGGGCGGACTGCCACAGGCCGCTGCCGATCATGGCGTCGCCGTCCTCGCGGCTCCAGGTGCCGCCGAACGACTCGACCAGTTCGACCTGGCAGAGGAACCAGTACGGCTCGGTGTCGACGAGGGTTCCGTCCATGTCCCACAGGACGGCGGCAGGCAGGGTTTCGGTCACGGCGGACGAGTCTACCGGGCGTGACCGGCGTGGCCTCCCGGCCCGCGCCTCCTGGTGGCGGTCACGGTCTATCGTGGAGGGTCAAGCGCCGGACGCCCTTCCGGCACGGTGAGGACTCAGGTTGACGAACACGTCGGATTTCGCTGCGGGACGCCTGCTGGTGGTGGCCTTCGAGGGCTGGAACGACGCCGGTGAGGCCGCCAGCGGCGTCGCGCGCAGCCTGGTCGAGACGCTCTCGCTCGAACCGGTGGCCGAGCTCGACGGCGAACGGTACATCGACTACCAGTTCAACCGGCCCCAGGTGGGGCTCGACGACGACGGGGTGCGGACCCTCGTGTGGCCCCGCATCCAGCTGCACGCGGCCGCCGACGCCGCGACGGTCCTCCCCCGCGACCCCGCGTCGCCCGCCACCGAGGTTCTCGTGCTGCTGGGGGCCGAACCGTCACGCAGCTGGCGGGGCTTCGCCGCCGAGATCGTCGACCTGATCGACGTGCACGACGTCACGGGCGTGGTGTTCCTCGGGGCCATGCTCGCCGACGTCCCCCACACGCGGCCCATCTCGGTCTTCGTCAGCAGCGAGAACGAGGCCGTCCGCGACGAGTACACCCTCGAGCGCAGCACCTACGAGGGGCCGGTGGGCATCTTGTCGGTCCTCGCCGACGCCGTCGAGGCCGCCGGCGTGCCGACCCTCTCGATCTGGGCCTCGGTGCCGCACTACGTCCACAACGCCCCGTCGCCCAAGGCGACGCTCGCGCTCATCGAGAAGCTCGACGAACTCTCGGGCGTGACGATCCCCCGAGGCGAGCTCGCCGCCGAGTCGACGGCCTGGGAGTCCGGCATCGACGCCCTCGCGGCCGACGACGACGACATGGCCGGCTACATCGAGCAGCTCGAGCAGGCTCGCGACACGGTGGACAGCCCCGAGGCGAGCGGGGAGGCCATCGCGCAGGAGTTCGAACGGTACCTGCGGCGGCGCGACGGCAAGGGCGGGGACGGCCGACCGGACGACCCGCGGTATCCCCCGGTCCCCTGAGTCACCGTGCCGTGACCCCGTCGGACCGGATTCGACGGCCCGGCTCGGCGACCTCGCTCAGGTGGCGGGTTCTCCCGGGACGGCGACGCCGTTCTCGTAGGCGAACACCACGGCCGCAGTCCGGTCACGGAGGCCGAGCTTGCCGAGCACGTTGGAGACGTGGGTCTTGACCGTCGCCTCGCCGAGGAACAGCCGACGGGCGATCTCGGCGTTCGAGGCCCCGGAGGCCAGCCGGTCGAGGACCTCGCGTTCGCGTTCGGTGAGGGTCGCCAGGGCCGGACTGGGCACGACGACCCGCGCCGTCGCCGGGTCGCCCACGGCGCGTTCGACGACGGCACGGGTGAGTTGGGGCGAGAGCAGTGCGTCGCCGCGGTGCACGACGGCGATCGCCTCGATGAGGTCCTCGGGCGTGGCCGTCTTGAGCAGGAAGCCGCTCGCCCCCGCCTGAAGTGCCCGGAAGACGTAGTCGTCCCGGCCGAAGGTCGTGAGGACCAGGACCGCCGGGCCGCCCTCGTGAGACTGCGCGAGGATGCGACGCGTGGCCTCGAGCCCGTCGAGGACGGGCATCTCGATGTCCATCACGACGACGTCGGGGCGGAGCCGCCGGACGAGGTCGACGGCCTCGAGCCCGTCGCAGGCCTCGCCCACGACGCGGACGTCGGGCGCGGTGTCGAGGATGATGCGGAAACCCGTGCGGACGAGGTCCTGGTCGTCGACGAGCAGGACGGTGACGGGATCGGTCGTGTCGGTCATGATCTTCCGGAGGGGTCGGTGGCGACGTGGTCGCGGGGGCGGGCGTCGGCGCACGCGCTCACGGGCAGGACGGCGTGCACCCGGTAGCCCCCGCGCGGTCGGGGGCCGAGCTGCAGCTCGCCCCCGTGCAGGTCGACCCGTTCGCGCATGCCCCGTTGGCCCAGTCCGGCGCCGGACGCGGCCGCGCCCTGCGGTGGGCCTGCCCCGGGGTAGGGCGTGGGGCCGGGACGGCCGTCGTCGACGACCTCGACCTCGACGGTGCGGTCGCCGTAGCGGAGCTGCACCTCGGCGAGCGAGGCGTTGCCGTGCTTGAGGGTGTTGGTGAGCGCCTCTTGGGTGATGCGGTAGAGCGTGACCCCGATGCTCTCGGGGACGTCGTGCGCGTCGCCGTGGACCGAGAACCGGACCTCGAGACCGAGTGCGCGCGTGTCGGCCATGAGTTCGGGAAGGGCGCCGAGGCCCGCGGGGGCGGACCCGGCCTCGCCGTCGCGCGACCGCAGCACGGACAGCAGGCGGTCGAGCTCGTCGATGGTCGTGCGCGCCGTGCCCTCGACGGCCGAGAGGGCACCCCGTGCGATCTCGGGCCGGTCGAGGGTCCGCCGGGCCGCCCCCGCCTGGATGCCGATGACGGCGACGTGGTGGGCGACCACGTCGTGCAACTCGCGGGCGAGGCGCGTGCGCTCCTCGTTGATGGCCCGGTCGGCGACGAGTTCGTGTGCGGCTCGCAGCTCGACCCCCGTGCGTTCGAGCGCGTGCAGCCTGGTGGCCGACACGCGGGCCGCTCGGCCGAAGGCGATGGCCGTGACGAGGACGATGCCGTTCGACACGAGCGTGTAGGCGATCGTGGCGAGGGTCACGGGGTCGGGGGCCTCGGCGTCGGACACGTAGACCGAGCGCAGCCACACCCCGAGCCAGACGAACATGACCGCGGTCACGACGACGCTCACGACGAGCGCTCGGGCGCGCCGGGCCGCCCAGGCGTTCGCGGTGAAGATGGCCACGAACTCGACGATGGACGGCGTCAGGGTGTCGGGATAGCCCCGCAGCTGGGCGGCCAGGAACACGGCCGACACGACGACGAGGACGGCCACGGGCCGCTGCCGACGGAAGGCGAGCGGCGCGCAGAGGCCCACGAGCCACATCACGCTCTCGACGATCGACGGAGAAGTCGCCCCGTCGGTGTCCGCGACGATGACGGCACTGAGCCAGAGCGTGGCGAGGCCGAGCACGGCGGTGAGCGCCGCGATCCAGAGGTCGACGCGCGTGTCGCGTCGGGTCAGTGGGCGGCGGGCGTCGCTCGACGTCGCGGCCGAGGCCGGAGCGGTGATCGACGGTTCCACGCCGACCATCGTAGGGCAGACGTCCGTGCTGATTGAGGAACACTCATGCATACGCATGGAGAACGGGACGGGCGACCTGTTTTCCCGAGTCGTCCCGCGCGGTCGGGCGAGTACGTGCTCCCGGACGCGCTCAGGCGCGCAGGTCGATGCCCAGCAGCGCCTGGACGGCGTCGACGTCGACCTCGGACGGGGCCCCTGCCCGGCTCACGACGGCGTCGACGGCGTCGAGTGCCGACGGCGTGTCGAGGTCGTCCGCGAGGGAGGAACGCAGGGCGACGACCAAGGGGGTGAGGGCCGTGACCGGCACCGCGCCTCCTTCGCTCGTGGCCGCCCAGGCGAGCCAGCGGCCGAGGCGCTGCTCGGCGGCGACGAGGTCGGCGTCGAACCACTCCCGGTCGGAGCGGTAGTGGTGCGCCAGGAGGGCGAGCCGGACGGCGCGCGGGTCGTGGCCCGCGGCGACGAGTTCGCTGACCTTCACGAGGTTGCCGAGCGACTTGCTCATCTTCTCGCCCTGGTACGCGACCATGCCGGTGTGCGTGTGGTGCACGGCATAGGAGCGGCCGGTGAGGGCCGTGCCGTGCGCCGTGCTCATCTCGTGGTGCGGGAACACCAGGTCGCTGCCGCCGCCGTTGACCGTGATCGGCACGTCGAGGTGCTGTTGGGCGATGACCGTGCACTCGATGTGCCAGCCCGGGCGGCCCGCCCCCAGCGTGGTGGGCCAGGACGGCTCGTCGTCACGGGCCGCGCGCCAGAGCAGCGGATCGAGCGGGTCGCGCTTCCCGGGGCGGTCGGGGTCCCCACCGCGCTCGGCGAAGAACCGGGCCATCGTCTCGGCGTCGTACCGGCTCTCGAGGCCCAGGTGCCAGTCGGTGTCGCGCTCGGCGGCCCGGACGTCGAAGTACAGGTCGTCGCCCGCACCGGAGGCGTCGGTCGGCACGGGGTACGCGAGACCACGATCGAGAAGGCGCGCCACGGCGTCGGCGACGTCGGTCACCACCTCGGTCACCGCGACGTAGTGCGTCGGCGGCACCACGGCCAGGTGCTGCATGTCGCTGCGGAACAGGTCGGTCTGGCCGTCGGCGAGCTCGCGCCAGTCGACGCCGGTGGCCGTCGCCCGCTCGAGCAGCGGGTCGTCGACGTCGGTCGTGTTCTGCGCGTAGACCACCTCGACCCCGGCGTCGCGCCAGACGCGCAGAAGCGTGTCGAATGCCAGGTACGTCGACGCGTGACCCAGGTGGGTGGCGTCGTAGGGCGTGATGCCGCACACGTACAGGCCGGCCCGCGAACCGTCGACCTCGGTCGGGTGCACCGTGCCGGTCGACGTGTCGTGGAGTGCCGGGAGGTCGCCGAGGCCGGGGAGGCGCGGGACGACGGGTTCGGCCCAGGACCTCATGCAGCCACCACGCCCGTCCCGAGCAGGACGAGCAGGACGACGCCGAGCACGATGCGGTAGGCCACGAACGGGGCGAAGCTGCGGCGCGAGATGTAGTTCATGAAGAACGCGATGACGACGAAGCCGACGACGAAGGCGACGACCGTGGCGGCCAGGGTCTCACCCAGCGAGTAGGGCCCGGGGTCGCTGAAGCTCTGGACGAGTTCGTAGAGCCCGCTGCCGAAGACGGCGGGCACGGCCAGCAGGAACGAGAACCGTGCGGCGGCCGGCCGCGTGTAGCCGAGGGCGAGTGCCGTGGTCGTGGTGGCACCCGACCGCGACACGCCGGGAAAGAGCGCCAACACCTGGGCGACGCCGACGGCGATGCCGTGGCCGTAGCGCATGTCCTCGAAGCGCTCGGTCTTCTTGCCGAGACGGTCGGCCAGGCCGAGCAGCACGCCGAACACGATCAACACGATCGCCACGATCCAGAGGGAGCGGAAGACCGTGCGGATGTACTCCTGCGCGACGTAGCCCACGAGCACGATCGGCACGGTGCCGATGATCACGAGCCAGCCCATGCGGACGTCGGGGTCGGTCCGCGGGATCTTGCCGGTCACACCGGCGAACCAACGCGAGACGATGCGGGTGATGTCGCGCCGGAAGTAGATGACGACCGCGAGCTCGGTGCCGAGCTGCGTGATGGCGGTGAAGGTGGCGCCCGGGTCGAACTCGGCCGCCGCTCCGGGATCGCTGAAGAACAGGCCGACGAGCCGCAGGTGGGCACTGGACGAGACGGGGAGGAACTCCGTGAGGCCCTGGACGAGGCCGAGCAGGAGTGCCTGGAGGAGATGCTCCACGCGGGTGACCCTTCTGGTGCGGGGGTTGCTAGTACGTCGACAACAAGTCCCGCAGGACGCGACTGCCAAAGGATAGTGCGTCGAGCGGCACCCGTTCGTCGACGCCGTGGAACATGGCCGGGAAGTCCATGCCCTCGTCGAGCCGGAGCGGGGCGAAGCCGTACCCGGCGATGCCGAGCAGGCTGAGGGCCTTGTTGTCGGTGCCGCCCGAGAGCAGGTACGGCAGGACGGGTGCCCCCGGGTCGTGGCGGTCGAGGGTGGCGGTGATCGCGTCGACCAGAGGGCCCGAGAACGGCGTCTCGAGTCCGATGTCGGTGTGCATCGTCTCGATCTCGACGTCGTCGCCGATCAGCGCCCGGACCTCGGCGAGCACGGACTGTTCTTGCCCCGGCATGCACCGGATGTCGACCAGGGCCTCGGCCGTGTCGGGCACGACGTTGTGCTTGTAGCCCGCCGTCAGCATCGTGGGATTCGTCGTCGTCCGCAGCGACCCGCGGATGAAGCCCTTGGCCGTGCCGGTGCGCAGGACCAGCTCGTCGGGTGCGACCTCGTGCACGTCGACGTCGAGGATGCGGGCGACCTCGCCCAGGAGCGCGGTGGTCGTGTCCGTCAGCACGATCGGCCACTGCTGGCGGCCGAGCACGGCGACGGCCTCGGCCAGGCGCGTCACGGCGTTCGCCTCGATCATCTGGGAGCCGTGGCCGGCGGTTCCCCTGGCCGTGAGCTTGACCCAGATCAGGGCCTTCTCGCCCGTCTGCAGCAGGTACGAGCGGCGACCGTCGATGAAGGTCGAGTAGCCGCCGACCTCGCTGATCGCCTCGGTGGCGCCGTCGAACAACCCGGGGTGCTCCTTCACCAGGAAGTGCGAGCCGAGGACTCCCCCGGCCTCCTCGTCGGCGAGGAACCCCAGCACGAGGTCGCGGGCCGGTCGTTCGCCCGCCCGCAGGATGTCGCCGACGGCCGTCAGCATCATGGCGTCCATGTTCTTCATGTCCACGGCGCCACGGCCCCAGAGCATGCCGTCCCGGACCACGCCGCCGAACGGGTCGACCGACCAGTTCGCCGGGTCGGCCGGCACGACGTCGAGGTGTCCGTGCACCACCAGGCCGGGCTTCGACGGCTCGGCACCCTCGACCCGGGCGATCACGCTGACCCGGCCGGGTTCGGACTCGAACAGCTGCGGTTCGAGGCCGAGGTCGCGGAGGGCCGCCTCGACGTACTCGGCCGCGTCGGCTTCTCCGTTCGACCGCCCGCCGCCGTAGTTCGACGTGTCGAAGCGGATGAGGTCGCGGGCGATGCGGGCCGTCTCGTCGAGCTCGGACTCGGTGGGGCCGGTGCTCGTGGGGGTCGTCGTCATGCGCTCCACGCTACCTGCCGTGCCCCTCTCGCCGACGGACGGGCCCGTGGTCACGAGGGCCCTCCGAGCCGTGCTAATCTTTCGTGTCGGCTTCGGTCGGCACCATCCAGTCCGGGTGGCGGAAATGGCAGACGCGCTAGCTTGAGGTGCTAGTGCCCGTATAGGGCGTGGGGGTTCAAGTCCCCCCTCGGACACTCGAAACATCTTCTCTCGAGAGGCGTTTCACCAGATCTGTGTTGAGACAGATGCTTGTTCGCAAGCGACGGAAGGCCCGAACATCTCTGATGTCCGGGCCTTCCTTGGTTCCCGGGTCGGGTTCCCGGGTCGCCCGCCCTCCCCCGGCACGTGCGTAGGGTCGTGACATGTCGCTCTCGATGGCCGCCACGCGTGCCCTGCTGCGCTTCCGCCCCCGCTCGACCGAGACCGAGGACTCCCTCGTGCGCTCCGTCGCCCGTCAGGGCTCCGGGGCCCCGGCCACGCGGGCAGTGCGGCGGGTCGCGACCGTCGAGGAGGCGCGGGTCGGCGAGGTCCGCGTCGTCACCCTCCGGCCGCGTCGGGTCCCGAGCGGCGTGCACGTCGTCTACCTGCACGGCGGTGCCTACGTGCACCCCGTCCTGACCACGCACTGGAACCTCCTCGCCCGACTCGTCCGCGCCTCCGGGGCCGTCGTGACGGTGCCGCTCTACGGGCTCGCCCCGGCTCACGACGTGGACGAGGTGCTGCCGCTGTTGGACGCCGTCCTCGAGGACGTGCGCCGCGCCTCCCCGTCCCGGGTCGTCGTGGCCGGCGACTCGGCGGGCGGGGCGCTCGCCCTCGTCGCGGCGATGCGGGAACGCGACGCCGGTCGGCCCGTGCCCGACGCCCTCGTGCTCTTCTCGCCGTGGGTGGACGCCCTGCTCGACTCCGCCGAGGTGGAGGAGGTCGCACGGATCGACCCCATGCTGGGGCGCGACGGCCTCGTCGCAGCAGGTCGATGGTGGGCCGGCGACCGCGACCCGGCCTCGCCCGAGGTCAGCCCGCTGCGGGGCGATCTCTCGGGTCTGCCTCCCGTGTCCGCCTACGCCGGCGACCGCGACCTGCTCACGCCCGACGTGAAGCGGCTGGTCCGCGGCGTGACCGCTGCGGGTGGACGCGCCGAGCTGCGGCTCTACCGCGGAGCGTTCCACGTCTTCGTCGGTGCGCCCTGGACGCCGGAGGCGCGGCGGGCCCTCCGACACGCCGCCTCGGTCGTCCGCGGCGACGCGTCCACCGCGGGTCGGGCCGCGCCGCCCCGCGCGTAGGGTCGCAGTCGGCGCGGCCGTCGGTGCCCCGCCCCACGACGAGAGGGAGCACACATGGAGTACGCACGACTGGGCACGAGCGGCTTGACCGTCTCGGCGGTGACCCTCGGCTGCATGAGCTACGGCGTGCCCGACCGCGGCACGCACGAGTGGAGCCTGCCCGAGGACGAGAGCCGCCCGTTCATCGCCCGGGCGCTCGAGCTCGGCATCACGACCTTCGACACCGCCGACGTCTACTCGGACGGAACCAGCGAGGAGATCGTCGGCCGGGCGCTGCGCGACTTCGCCACCCGCGAAGAGGTCGTGCTGGCGACCAAGGTGCACGGGCGCATGCGCCCCGGGCCCAACGGCGCCGGGCTCAGCCGGGGCCACGTGATGAGCGCGATCGACGACAGCCTGCGCCGGCTCGGCACCGACTACGTCGACCTGTACCAGATCCACCGCTTCGACCCCGAGGTGCCGGTCGAGGAGACGATGGAGGCGCTGCACGACGTCGTCAAGGCCGGCAAGGCCCGCTACATCGGCGCCTCGAGCATGTGGGCCTGGCAGTTCGCCTCGATGCAGCACGCGGCCGACCTCGGCGGCTGGACGCGCTTCGTCTCGATGCAGGACCAGTACAGCCTGATCCAGCGCGAGGAAGAACGTGAGATGCACCCCTACTGCCTCGACCAGGGCGTCGGCGTTCTTCCGTGGTCGCCCCTGGCCCGCGGGAAGCTGACCCGCGACTGGGACGCCACCACGGCCCGGACCGAGACCGACCGCTTCGGTCAGACGCTCTACAAGCAGCGCGAGGACGGCGACCGTGCGGTCGCCCGTGCCGTCGCCGACGTCGCGGAGGCGCGGGGCGTCTCACGCGCGCAGGTCGCGCTGGCCTGGGTCCGGCAGCAGCAGGCGGTCACCTCGCCCATCGTCGGAGCCACGAAGATGCAGCACCTCGACGACGCCGTGGCCTCGGTCGACCTGTGGCTCACCGACGAGGAGCTGGACGCGCTCGAGTCGCCCTACGTGACGCGCGAGAACGAAGGGTTCTGACGCGACCGCTCCGCCCGGTCGATCGTGGTCGCGTCGGTCTAGGGTGAGCGGCACGGGCGGCGAGGACGCCGGCCGACCTCGACGAAGGGCAGCACCCATGGGCAGCGACGCCAACCACCACGAGCACGACCGGTCGAGCACGGGCGGACCCACCTCCGGTGAGGACGGCTCGTACGTCGACGACGACCTCGAGGACGGTGCCCGCACCCGCGGTCCGCACGACGGCGAGGCCGACGGCACCTACACCGAGGAAGCCGGCACGAGCGAGGGCGACGGCTCGTACGTCGACGCCCAGGTGCCGGACGAGCCCGCCGCGGACGGCGGACCCCACGACGGCGAGCCCGACGGGTCGTTCACGCAGAGCGACGTCGACGGCGGCCGCTGACCCCACCGCCCACCGGCTCCCTGGCCCGGCCCCCTGCGGGTGCCGGGCCGTTCGGCGCGTGGCGTCCCGTCGACCGGCCCCGGGGGTACGGTCGTCTGAGGGAGGAACACATACATGACCAAGCGAATCGTAATTCTCGGCGGCGGTTCCGCCGGGCTCACCACTGCACTCGAGCTGCAGAAGCGACACCCACCCCAGGCGGCGAGCATCACCCTCGTCGACCAGGCCCCGTACTTCACCTACCAGCCGTTCTTGCCCGAGGTCGCCGGTGGCCACATCGCTGCGCGCGACGTCACCGTGCCGCTGCGCAAGACGCTCAAGCGCACGAAGGTCGTCGAGGCGTCCGTCACCGGGCTCGACAGCGAGGCCAAGAAGGTCACCGTCACCAGTGCGGACGGCGAGTCGAGCGACATCGCCTACGACCAGCTGGTCGTCGCCCTCGGCGCGGTCACCCGCACCTTCCCGACCCCGGGACTCGCCGAGAACGGCGTCGGCTTCAAGAGCGTCGAAGAGGCGCAGTACGTGCGTGACCGCATCCTCGGCAACATCGCCGAGGCGGCCAGCGTCAAGGACCCAACCGTCCGTCGCAAGCTCCTGACCGTCGTCTTCGTCGGTGGCGGCTACACCGGCGTCGAGGCCCTCGCCGAGCTGTCCGACGCCGCGAACTCGGCCGTCGACACGTTCCCGAACCTGTCGCGCGACGAACTGCGCTTCGTGTTGGTCGAGGCCCTCGACCGCGTCGCCCCCGAGGTCGGCCCCGAGCTCTCGAAGTGGACGCTCGGCCAGCTCCGCGGCCGCGGCATCGACATCCGCCTGAAGACGACGATGCCCTCGTGCATCGACGGCGACGTCGTGCTGAGCGACGGCGAGACCATCCCCGCGGGCACGATCGTCTGGACGGCCGGCGTCAAGCCGAACCCGGTCCTGGGCGACATGGGCCTGCCCCTCGGCCCGAAGGGGCACGTCAACGTCAGCGCGACGCTGCAGGTGCAGACCGAGGACGGCCAGAAGCTCGACGGTGTCTGGGCCCTCGGCGACGGCGCGCAGGTCCCCGACCTCCTGGCCGAGAAGCAGCCCGCGTACTACCCGCCGAACGCGCAGAACGCCGTGCGCCAGGCGGTCACCGTGGCCGACAACGTCATCGCCACCCTCTCGGGCGAGCCCGTCAAGGAGTACCGCCACGAGTCGCTCGGCACCGTGGCGAGCTACGGCATCGGCAAGGGCGCGGCCAGCATGTTCGGCCTGCAGCTCAAGAACGTGCCGGCCTGGATGGCCCACCGCGGCTACCACCTGTACGCGATGCCGACGCTCAACCGCAAGTTCCGCATCCTGTCCGGCTGGGTGACGAACTTTGTCGGCGGCCGCGACACGACCCCGTTGGTCGGCCTCGGCGACCCGCGCGCGGGCTTCCTCAAGGTCACCCCGAAGGTCGACGCGAAGAAGTAGACGCGACCGACCGTGCGAAGGAGGTGCGTCCCGGGTGACCGGGGCGCGCCTCCTTCGTCGTCGGTGCGGTCGGTTGCCCCGGGTCCGTCTCAGGCGGTGGTGAGGCGCCGCACGGCCTCGCGCACGATCTCGCGCTGCAGGGCGGGGTCGAGGACCACACCGGGGTGTGCCTCGCCGAGACCGGGGAGGTTCTGCCAGGCGCGGGCGAGCGACATGACGAGGGCGAAGATGTCGTCGCTGCTCCAGGACACCGTCACGGCCGGGTCGTCACGGAGGCGGTCGAGTTGGGACAGGGCCGCGTCCTGGACGGCGCGCAGGGTGGGGACCGAGGCCTCCCAGTCGTGTTCTCCCTCGAGTCGGGCCCAGGCGATCAGACGGCTGTGGTCGGGGTGGGCCTGCATGTGGTCGAAGACGGCGAGGGCGAACTCCTCGATGCTCACGGCCGGGCGCGACGCCGCGTCGCCCATCGTCTCGAAGGTGCCGTTGAGGACGGTCGTGAAGAGCGAACGCTTGTCGCCGAAGTTGGCGTACAGGCGCTCCTTGCTGCAGCCGGCCTCGGCCGCGATGCGGTCCACGCGCGCCCCGGCCAGCCCGTGTCGCGAGAACTCGGCGGTCGCCGCCGCGAGGATGGCTCGACGGGTCTCGGCGGCATCGGTTCGCATCGGATCACCGTAGCCGACTTACGAACCAACCAACTAGTAGGTAGGGTAATTCGTCGTCCACTCAGAGAAACAGGTACCGCAGTGACCACCGTCGCCCCCGCTCCCACCGAGACGCGCTCGTCGCGCCGCTGGTGGGTGCTCGTCATCGTCGCCCTCGCGCAACTCGTCGTCGTCCTCGACGGCACCATCGTCAACATCGCCCTGCCCGACGCCCAGGCCGACCTCGGCCTCAGCGACGAGAACCGCCAGTGGGTCGTCACGGCCTACGCGCTCGCGTTCGGCGCCCTGCTGCTGCTCGGCGGCCGCATCGCCGACTTCTGGGGGCGCAAGCGCACCTTCATCGTCGGCATGGTCGGCTTCGGGGCCGCCTCGGCCTTCGGCGGCCTCGTGCAGACCGGGGGCGAGCTCATCCTCGCCCGTGGCCTCCAGGGCGTGTTCGCCGCCCTGCTCGCCCCCGCGGCCCTCGCCGTGCTCACCACGACCTTCGCGTCCGGCCGTGACCGGAACACCGCCTTCGCGGTCTTCGGTGCCATCTCGGGCGCGGGTGCCGCCGTCGGGCTCGTGCTCGGCGGAGTGCTGACCGAGTTCGTCAGCTGGCGCTGGTGCCTGCTCGTCAACGTGCCCATCGTGCTCGTCGCCATCGTCGCCGCCGCCTTCGTGGTGAGCGAGAGCCGGGCCGAGGGACGCAATCGTCTCGACGTCGTCGGGACGATCGTCGTCGCCGCCGGCCTCGCGAGCCTCGTCTACGGCTTCACCCGGGCCGAGGACGGCTGGGGGTCGGCCGTCGTCATCGGTTTCATCGCCCTGGGGGCCGGCCTGCTCGCCCTGTTCGTCGTCGTCGAGCGACGGAGCGACCACCCGCTTCTGCCGATGCGCGTGCTCGCCGACCGCGTCCGGGGCGGGGCCTTCCTGGTGCAGTTGATCGTCGGGAGCGTCATGATCGGCGCCCTGCTCTACCTGACCTTCCACCTGCAGATCGTGCTCGGCTTCGGTCCGCTCGAGGCGGGGCTCGCCAGCCTGCCGATGACGCTCGTCATCATGGTCTGCGCTCCCCTGCTGACCAAGCTGCTGCCGGTCGTCGGCCCTCGCCCGATGATGATCGTCGGGCCGCTCGTCGCCGGGGCGGGGCTGCTCTGGCTCGCCACGCAGATCACGGCCGACGGCTCGTACGCCGTGCAGGTGCTCCCGGCCCTGCTCGTCATGGGCGTCGGTCTCGCCGGGGTCTTCGTGCCCATGCAGAACCTGGCGCTCAGCCGGGTCGCCCCGCACGACGCCGGTGCCGCCAGCGCGACCTCGAACGCCATGATGCAGATCGGCGGATCGATCGGTCTGGCCGTGTTCACGAACCTCTACGCCGGAGCCGTCGCGTCCTCGACGTCGACGGTGGGCGGGCCGCTCGGTGCTCTGGTCGACGGCTACTCGGTGGCGTTCCTGGCTGCCGCGATCGCCATGCTGCTCGCGGCGCCGATCTCGTTCTTCCTCATCCGAGGCCGCAAGGAGGACCTGCTGCCCACCGAGGCGCCCGTCCACCTCGGCTGATCAGGCGGGCGTCGGGGCGGCGGCGGTGGTCCGGGGCAGACGGACCGCCGCCCCGGCCGCCACCGCCAGCAGGACGGCCGCCACGCCGAACGCCGCCGGGTACGAGACCGTGTCGACCAGCAGCCCGGCGACGAGCGGCCCGGCGATCGCCCCGACGTCGGAGCACATCGAGAAGATCGCGACCGGACGACCGCCCCGGGCGCCCGCGGCATCGCCCACCAGCGCCGCGGGCGCGGTGCCCATGAACGCCGTCGCCACGCCGTAGACGCAGAGCAGGGCACCGAGGGTCCAGACGTCCGGGGCGAGCGACACCGCGAACAGGGTCACGGCGGCCACCGCGAACGCACCGATCACGGCCGGTCGACGGCCGACCGTGTCGACGAAGCGCGCGGCCGGTGCCAGAGCGATGGTCTGGGCCACCGCCGACGCGGCGAAGAGCAGGCCCGTCCACGCCGTCGGTCCGCGCAGGACCTCGACCACGAGGACGGGGACGAGGGCGCTGCGCACTCCCAGCGACGACCAACCCTGCGCGAAGTTGGCCACGCACGCGGTCCGGAACCGCACGTCGCGCAGCACGACCCCGAGGGGCACCGGAGGCGCGGTGACGGTCGTCGAGGACTGCTGCGGAGCCCGGCGCAACAGCACGACGCCCACCAGGCCGGCCACGGCGAGCGTGCCCGCGTAGAAGAAGAACGGTGCCGTCAACGAGATGGTGGCGAGCAGTCCGCCGAGTGCCGGACCCGCCATGCCGCCGACGAGGAACCCGCCCTGGTAGAAGCCGACGGCCCGGGCTCGGAGCGACGGGTCGGTCGCACCGAGCAACAACGTCATCGCCGCGATGCTGAACATGGCCGAGCCGATGCCGCCCGCACCCCGGAGCAGCAGCAGCTGCGGGTAGGTCTGGGCGAGCCCGGCGAGCCCGCTCGACAGCGCCACGATGCCGATGCCCACCGAGAGCACGACCCGCTCGCCCATCAGGTCGATGAGTCGACCCACGAACGGGCTCGCCACGAGGCGCATGAGGGCGAAGGCCGAGAGGACGGCGCCCACCAGGGCGTGGTCGACGCCGAAGCTGCGGGCGTAGACCGGCAGGACGGGGACGACCACGCCGAAGCCGACCATGACGAAGAAGGCGATCACGCCGAGGACGTAGACGTCGCGGGTGAGACGGGGGCGGTCGACGTCGGCGAGGCGGGGGCGGAACGGGAGCACCGACACAGGCTACGGGGCGTGGAGTGTGACGTCGTGTGTCAGGGCGGACGACAGCACGAGCCCGGGTCGTGAGGATGGCCTCATGACTCGACGAATCCGGTTCAACGCCTTCGACATGAACTGCGTGGGGCACCAGTCCCCCGGTCTCTGGCGGCACCCCGACGACCGCTCGGCCGACTACACGAAGCTGAGCTACTGGACCTCCCTCGCGCGCCTCCTCGAGAAGGGCGTCTTCGACGGCCTCTTCATCGCCGACGTGCTGGGCACCTACGACGTCTACGGCGGCAACCACGACGCGGCCCTGCGCAACGGCACCCAGACCCCGGTCGGCGACCCGGTGCTGCTCGTCTCGGCCATGGCCGCCGCGACCGAGCACCTCGGCTTCGGCATCACGGCCGGCACCGCCTACGAGCACCCCTACCCGTTCGCGCGGCGCATGTCCACGCTCGACCACCTGACCGAGGGGCGGGTCGGCTGGAACGTCGTCACCGGCTACCTGCCGAGCGCCGCCCGCAACATGGGTGCCGACGACCAGCTCGACCACGACACCCGCTACGACCAGGCGGACGAGTACCTCGAGGTCCTCTACAAGTTGTGGGAGGGGTCGTGGGAGGACGACGCCGTGGTGCGCGATCGCGAATCGGGCGTCTTCACGGACCCGACGAAGGTCCACGAGATCGGCCACGACGGCACCTACTACAAGGTGCCCGGCATCCACATCGCCGAGCCCAGCCCCCAACGCACGCCCGTGATCTACCAGGCCGGTGCCTCGCCGCGGGGCATCCGCTTCGCCGCCGGCAACGCCGAGTCGATCTTCGTGGCCGCCCCGACCAAGGAACGCTTGGCCGCGACCGTCGGGAAGATCCGGGACGCCCTCGAGGCCGCGGGTCGGGACCGCTACTCCGCGCGCATCTACACGTTGCTGACGATCATCACCGACGCCACCCCCGAGGCGGCCCGGGCCAAGCACGACGAGTACCGGCGCTACGCCTCCCACGAAGGGGCCCTGACGCTGATGTCGGGCTGGATGGGCGTCGACCTGTCGACCTACTCGCTCGACGACCCCGTGGGTGACGTCGAGAGCAACGCCATCCAGTCGGCACTCGCGAACTTCCAGGCGCAGGAGGGCGACACGGGCAAGGAGTGGACGATCCGCGACATCGCCGAGGCGGCGGGGATCGGCGGTCTCGGGCCCCGCATCGTCGGGTCCGGCGAGGAGATCGCGGACCAGTTGCAGGAATGGGTCGACGAGACCGACGTCGACGGGTTCAACCTCGCCTACGCGATCACGCCCGGCACGTTCGAGGACGTCGTCGAACACGTGATCCCCGTTCTCCAGGCCCGGGGTGTCTACCCCACCGAGTACGAGCCGGGCACCCTGCGGCAAAAGCTGTTCGGCCGCGGCGACCGGTTGCCGGACGAGCACCACGGAGCGCGGTACAAGGTCACCTCCGGGGTGTCGGCCCCCTGAGGGAGGCCTCCCGGGCGGAATCCGAGGATCGTTACAACGGCGTGTCGGCTGAGGCCGACACGCCGTCGTCACCTGGTCTTTCCTCTACTCGATTCGATAACGGGAGGGAAGTCTCGAGCCCCATGGGGGGTGGTCGGCGACATGACGCGGCGCGGTGGCCGCGGTTAGTGTGGACGCCGGTCGCCTCCAGAGGAGCGGCCGTTCGGACTGACGGTCGTTGCCGGTGATGGGGAGATGGTCTGCGTGGCGTGGGATTTCGTGGTGGACCGGTGGAGCCAGATCTGGTTCGCCTCGTGGCAGCACTTCTCCCTCGTGGTGCAGTGCCTCGTGCTGGCCGTGCTCATCTCGGTCGGCCTCGCCGCCCTCGTCCACCGCAGCCCGAGACTCTACGCGCTGGCGAACGGCGTCTCCGCCGTCGGGCTGACCCTCCCCTCGTTCGCGCTCGTCGGCCTCCTGATCCCCTTCGCGGGCTTCGGCGTCGCGCCGTCCGTCATCGTCGTGACGTTCTTCGCCGCCCTGCCGATCCTGCGCAACGCCGTCGTCGGACTCCACGAGGTCGACGGCTCCGTCGTCGAGTCCGCACGGGGCATCGGCATGGGCCGGTTCCGCACCCTCGCGACCGTGCAGATGCCCCTCGCGTGGCCGATCATCCTCACGGGCATCCGCGTGAGTGCGCAGATGGTCATGGGCATCGCCGCGGTGGCGGCCTACGCGCTGGGGCCCGGCCTCGGCGGCTTCATCTTCTCGGGCCTGTCCCGACTCGGCGGGGCGAACGCGCTCGCCTCCGTGGTCACGGGCGTGGTGGGCGTCGTCCTGCTCGCCCTCGTCCTCGACCTCCTCCTCGTCGGCCTCGGCCGCCTGACCGTCTCGAGAGGCATCCGTGTCCAGAACTGACCCCACCCGCACCTCCTCGTCCCCCTCGGACGAGGTCTCGGGTCGCAGCATCACCCTCGACCAGGTCACGAAGCGGTACCCCGGCCAGGCGAAGCCGGCCGTGGACGGCATCACACTCGAGATCCCCGCCGGGAAGATCGTCATGCTCGTCGGGCCCTCGGGCTGCGGCAAGACCACGACGTTGAAGATGATCAACCGGCTGATCGAGCCCTCCGAGGGGCGCATCGTCCTGGGCGACGACGACGTCACCTCGATCGACGGCGACGAGCTGCGCCGTCGCATCGGCTACGTGATCCAGGCCGGCGGACTGTTCCCGCATATGAGCGTCGCGGCGAACATCGCGATCGTGCCGAAGATGCTCGGCTGGTCGAAGGAGCGCATCGCGGCCCGCGTCGACGAGCTGCTCGAACTCGTGTCGCTCGATCCGGCCACGTACCGCGACCGGTACCCGCGCGAGCTCTCCGGCGGTCAGCAGCAGCGCGTCGGCGTCGCCCGGGCACTGGCCGCGGATCCGCCCGTGCTGCTGATGGACGAGCCCTTCGGTGCCTTGGACCCGATCACCCGTCAGCGCCTGCAGGACGAGCTGATCAACATCCAGCACGAGCTGCAGAAGACCATCGTCATCGTCACCCACGACTTCGACGAGGCCGTCAAGCTCGGCGACTGGATCGTCATCTTCTCCGAAGGCGCGCGGATCGTGCAGTACGACACCCCCGAGCGCATCCTCGCGGAGCCGGCGAACGAGTTCGTCGAGAACTTCATCGGGTCGGGGGCCGGCCTCAAGCAGCTGACGTTGACGCGCGTCCGCGACGTCGACCTCGCCGAGGCCGTCGTCGCCCGCTCGGGCGAGTCCGCCGCCGACGTCCTCGCCCGGGTCGAGGCGGCCGGCCACGGCCACGCGGTCGTCGTCGACGATCGGGAGCGACCGGTCTCGTGGCCCTCGCGCCGGCAGCTCGGCCGTCTCGGCGTGCTGGGCTCGACACCCGACGCCGACCTGCCCGTCATCGGCAGCGGCGCCACGCTGAACGACGCGCTCGACACCATGCTGGTCTCGAGTGCGGGTGCCGCACTCGTCACGGGCCGGCGCGACGCCTTCATCGGCGTCATCACGGTCGAGGTCGTGATGGAGGCCATCACCCGGGCACGCGCGTCGGCCGCCGAGGCCCAGCACGACGCGCCGGTGGGCACCAACACGGGCTCGTTCGACGTCGTGCCGGGGGCCCCCGCGGATGACGAGGACGCGGCGTGACCGCCACGGTCGCCCCGGCCTCGGTCGACGGGCGCTCGTCCGGACGGGGTACGCCCCGCCCGGCGTGGCTCGGACTGCTCGTGCAACCCGTGGCCGTGCTCGCCGTGTTCGCGGCGTTCGTCGTCTGGCTGACCACGGCCGACCTGACGACGGCCGAACGCACCACCCTCAACCCCTCCGACCTGCTGGCCTACACGGGCGAGCACCTCGCCCTGACGTTCGTGTCGGCGGCGATCGTGCTCGTGCTCGCCATCCCCCTCGGGGTGCTGCTCACCCGGCGCCCGTTCGTCCGCATCAGCGGGCCCGTGCTGGTCGTCGCGAACTTCGGGCAGGCCGCACCGGCCATCGGTCTGATCGTGCTGCTCGCGTTCTGGCTCGGCTTCACCTTCTGGGCGGCCGTCGTCGCGCTCGTGCTGTACGCGGTGCTGCCGGTGCTGCGCAACACCATGATCGGCCTGCAGAGCGTCGACGCCCGCCTCGTCGAAGCCGGTCGAGGCATGGGCATGAGCGCGTCGTCGGTCCTGCTCAAGGTCGAGCTTCCGCTGGCCGTCCCGGTGATGCTCTCGGGCATCCGCACGGCCCTCGTGCTGCTCGTCGGGTCGGCTGCCCTCGCCACCTTCATCGGTGCCGGCGGGCTGGGCCTGTTGATCACCACCGGGGTGAACCTCTTCATGCCGCGGGTCCTGGTCTCCGGGGCACTGCTCATCGCCCTCCTCGCCCTCATGATCGACTGGCTGGGTCGCGTCGTCGAGTACGTCGCCCGTCCGAAGGGACTCCGCGCATGACCACCTCCCGCCTCCCCGGCCGGCTGCGCCGCGCCTCCTCGTCCCTCGCCGTCGTCGCCGCGGCGACGTTCGCGCTGACCGGGTGCGGCCTGCAGCCGGCCACGGCGTTCGTGCCCGCGGTGGCGCCCGGCTCGATCCGCGTCATCGAGGGGCTGCCCGACGACGCGGCCATCACCGTGACGGCGAAGAACTTCACCGAGCAGCTCATCCTCGGCAAGATCGCGGTGCTCGCCGCCCAGGCAGCGGGCTTCGAGGTGACCGACATGACGAACGTGCCGGGGTCGGTGGCGGTACGACAGCTGATGCTCGACGGCACGGCCGACATGACCTACGAGTACACCGGGACTGCCTGGCTGACCTACCTCGCCGAGGCCGAGGGCATCCCCGACCAGCAGGAGCAGTACGAGGCCGTCCGCGACGCGGACGCCGACAACGGACTGACCTGGCTCGAGCCGGCGCCGCTCAACAACACCTACGCCATGGCCGTCCGGGCGGAGGCCGTGCCCGAGCTGGGCGACATCACGTCGCTCTCGCAGATCGCCGACCTGCCCGTCGACCAGCGCACCTTCTGCGTCGAGGCCGAGTTCAACTCGCGGGCCGACGGCTTCGCCCCCATGCTCGCCGCCTACGGGCTCGAACTCGGGGCCGCGGACGGCGTGCCGACGAGCAACGTCAGCATCCTCGACACGGGCACGGTGTACACCGCGACCGACCGGGGCAGCTGCAACTTCGGCGAGGTGTTCACGACCGACGGTCGGATCGACTCTCTCGACCTCGACGTGCTCGAGGACGACCGTGGGTTCTTCCCCGCCTACAACGCGGCACCGGTGCTCTCGACGGCCACGCTCGAGGAGTACCCGCAGCTGGCCGAGGTGTACGACGAGATCTCGCCCGCCCTCACCGACACCGAGATGCGTCGCCTCAACCTGGCGGTCGACGTCGAGGGTGAGGAGCCGGCCGACGTGGCCTTCGACTGGATGGTCGAGCAGGGATTCGTCACCCGTCCGTGACACGCGGACGAGGGTGATTGTGACGGGTGATGCGCCCCTCGACCGATCGGTCGGGGGGCGTTCTCCGTCTGTACCCCATCGGTGTCCGCCAGGAGGGGGACGGGGCGAGATGAACGACACCTGTCGGGATGGTGAACGCCGTCCCCGTGAGCGTGTCGGGCATCGATCCGTGAGCGAGTACCGGCATCTGACCAGGCATTTCGCCGAGACCGCGGTGGTCTCCACGTCCTGCCCGCGGAGGGACACGCCGCGCCGGCGCGTTTCACGGCTCCTTGTCACCCCCGCACGGGTGACACGACGGGGGTCGAGAGTCACCCGTTCGGGTGTCGGCAACAGGGGGGACACGACCGCCCCCGAACGGGGGGTCTTGATAGGCTCTTGTGTCGGGTGCCCCCCGAACTAGAGTCACAGCATCCTCCTGGTCGACCCGAAATCACCAGGAACCGAGAAACCCGACCCTCTCACCGGGAGCATCTGCTCCCGCATCACCGCACCGACCCGAATCGTGCGTCGAGCAGACCCGCTGCCCGACGCGCCCGTCGCCGCCCCGCCGGACGTCCCGCACCCTCGTGACGCCCGTGCTCCGGCGCGACGCCTGGGCGGTCGATCGAACCCGAACCTCGATCGACCGCCCGCCACCGCCCCGTCGCCACCACCGACGTGGGCGTGCCGTCCCCTACCCGAACCCGAGACCCGATGTCCAGCACGCAGAGCGAACTCCGCTCAGTCCTGGTCGGACCGTCGTCACCCCGACGGATCGACCCCCCGTTCGACCTGCCCGAGTCGGAGGCGCCCCTCGCCTCCCCGGCCGCGACCCACGACGCCGAGTCCGGCGCGGCCTGGGCCCGCCGCTACCGGCGCCGTCTCCGCCTCGTCGACACCGTCGTCCTGACCCTGAGCATCGTCGGTGCCGTCGCGGTCGATGCCGCGCGCGCCATCGCCGCCGGTCGGGGCTCGGACGCGTCCACCCTCGTCGAGTCGGTCGGCTCGCCCGGGTTGCCCGTCGTCGTGGGACTGGTCTGGACCCTGTGCCTGACGCTGCACCGCACCCGTGACCTCGCGGTCGTGGGCAGCGGCGTCGTCGAGTACAAGCGCCTGCTCACGGCCAGCGTCTGGGCCTTCGCCGTCGTGGCGATCGGGTTCGCCTCGGTCGGGCACATCGGCGGCGAGGGGTACTTCCTGGTGGCGCTGCCCGTCGGCGGGGCCGGCCTGGTCGTCGGCCGGTGGACGATGCGGCGCTGGCTCGAGCGCCAGCGTGCGAAGGGCCACTACCTCTCGAGGGCGGTCATCGTGGGATCGCGCGACGACATCGCCGACGTCGTCCGTCGCATCGACAAGACGAGCGGTGCCGTGTACGACGTCGTCGGGGCCGCCGTCCCGGACGCCGACCCGCGAGGCATCGTCGTCGGAAGCCGTGTCGTCCCCGTGGTGGCCGACCTCGACGGCGTCCCCCGTGCGGTCTGGCGTCTCGGCGCCGAGAGCGTCATCGTCGCCGGCGAACCCGGTCGTGGCCGCGAGTACCTCCGCGACCTCGGATGGTCGCTCGAAGGACGCGCGACGGAGCTCGTCATCGCCTCGCGACTGACGAACGTCGCCGGGCCGCGCATCCACTACCGTCCGGTCGAGGGTCTTCCCCTGATGCACGTCGAGCTGCCTCAGTTCGACGGCCCGAGGCACGCCCTCAAGCGTCTGTCCGACCTGGTGCTGGCGTCCGCCGCCCTCGTCGTCCTCGCGCCGGTGTTCGCGGTGGTCGCCCTCGCGGTGCGGCTCGACGGCCCCGGCCCGGTGCTGTTCCGTCAGCGACGGGTCGGCCGGGACGGGCGCACCTTCGAGATGCTGAAGTTCCGTTCGATGGTCGTCGACGCCGAGAGCCGCCTGGCCGACCTGACGCAGGCCGACGAGGGCGCCGGCCTCCTCTTCAAGATGAAGTCCGACCCCCGGGTCACCCGCGTCGGCGGTGTCCTCCGCCGCTGGTCGCTCGACGAGCTGCCCCAGCTGTGGAACATCGTCCGGGGCGAGATGAGCGTCGTCGGGCCCCGGCCGCCCCTCCCGCGCGAGGTCGAGGGATACGAGGACCACGTCCACCGACGTCTCTACATCAAGCCCGGTCTCACGGGCATGTGGCAGGTGAACGGGCGCAGCGACCTCAGCTGGGAGGAGAGCGTCCGCCTCGACCTCTACTACGTCGAGAACTGGTCGCTGACGGTCGACTTCGTCATCATGTGGCGGACCGTGCGCGTGCTCTTCGAACACCGGGGAGCGTATTGAGCCCCTCCAGCAGCATCCGAGACCACCACGGGCCGTTCACGGGCCCGGACCACGCTCACGACGACAGGGGAGAAAGCATGTCCGTCGACATCAGGCACTACCGGGACCGCGAGTCCGCACCGGCGGCGACCGCCGCACCGGCCACGCGGGAGGACGCCAGCCCGGGCGTCGACCTGCCCGAGCTCCCCCGCCGCCGGAGGGGATCGCGTCGCAGCCGCGTGCTGCTCGTGCACTCGTCCGACGAGATGTACGGCTCGGACCGGATCGTCCTCGAGGTGGTCGGCGAGCTCGCCGCCCGCGACGACCTCGACGTCACGGTCTGGCTGCCCTCCGACGTCGCGGTCGGGCCCTTGGGCCCGAGGCTGCGCGAGCTCGGGGCGCGCGTCGAGCGGACGCCCCTGCCGATCCTTCGCCGGACCCGGCTCGGGCCGCTCGGACTCGTCCGTCTGGCCCGCGACGCGGCTCGCACGGCGCTCCGCTTGTCGGGACGCCACTTCGACCTCGTCTACTGCGCGACGAGCGCCTGTCTCGTCGTGGCTCCCGTCGCCCGGGCCATGGGTGTCCGCCGCGTCGTGGGACACCTGCAGGAGCCCTGGAGCGACGGTGACCGACGTGGCCTCCGTCCCCTGGCCCGCGCCTGCACCTCGCTGGTCGCCGTGTCGCGTTCGGTGCTCGACTCGTCCGGCCTCTCGGAGGACTCGCGCGCCGTCGTGGTCCACAACGGCGTCTCGGACCGGTCGATCGACGCGATCGAGCGCACCGAGGGTCGTGTGCCCCAGTACGTGGTGGCGAGCCGATGGAACGGTCACAAGGGCCACGCGACGCTTCTCACCGCCTGGAACGCGGCGGGTTGCCCCGGCCAGCTCGTCGTCCTGGGCGGTCCCCCGGCCGTCGGCTCCTCCGTGGACGTGCCCGCTCTGGTCGCCGCGATCGTCTCGCGGCCCGAGACGGTCACCGTCGTGGGAGAGGTCGACGACGCGTCGCCCTACCTGCGCGACGCCGACGCGGTCATCCTGCCGACCGACACCCTCGAGGGGTTCGGACTCGTGACGCTCGAGGCGTTCAGCCAGGGGCGTCCCGTCATCGCCAGCCGCTCCGGCGGTCCCGAGGAGGTCGTCGACGAGGGCCGCACGGGCTGGCTCTTCGACCGTCGCGACGTCGACGGCCTGACGTCGATCCTCGCGTCGATGGACGTCGTCACCCTGGCCGTCGCCGGGCGCCACGCTCGCGAGGCCTACCTGCAGCGATTCACGCCGGAACGCATGCGCCGCCGCATCGGTGCCGTCGTCACGCGCGAACTGCACACGGCCGACGTCGATTCGCTGGCGGTGGCCTCGTGAGCGACACCACCGCGACCGCGACCGCCGAGGCGACCGCGACCGCCGAGGCGGCCTCGGCCCGACCGGCCGTGCCCCGTGCCGTGCGACCCGCCCTCGCCGCCCTCGCGTCGGCCCAGAAGCCGTCGACGGGTGCGCCCGCGTACTCCCGCTTCGTCAACCGCCGCCTCGGTCGCTGGGCAGCCGCGGTGGCCTACACGCTGGGTGCGACGCCGAACCAGGTCACCGCACTGAGTGCCGCGTGCACCTTCGCGGGCATCGCCGTCCTCGCCCTCGCGCCGTCCGGCATCGGCACGGCCCTGGCCGTCGTCCTGCTCCTCGTCGTGGGATACGCGCTCGACTCGGCGGACGGGCAGGTCGCCCGCCTCCGCGGTGGCGGCAGCCCCGCGGGTGAATGGCTCGACCACGTCATCGACGCGACCAAGATCGCGGTGCTGCACCTGGCCGTCTTCGCGTCGTGGCTGCGTGAACCGGACGGTCGCGAGGCCCTGCTGGCCGCGCCGCTCGTCTACCAGGTCGTGGCGACGGTGGCCTTCTTCGCCATCGTCCTGACCGACCAGCTCCGCCGCGCGGAGGCGGTCCGGACGGGCGTCGCCGCGCCCGTGGGACGACGTACGGGACTGCTCTACTCCCTGGCCGTCGTCCCGACGGACTACGGCCTGATGTGCCTCGCGTTCGTCCTGTTGGCCTGGCCGCCCGCGTTCACCGTGGTCTACCTCGCCCTCCTCGTCGCCAACGCCGGCTACCTCGTCCTCGCCTTGCCGAAGTGGTTCCGCGAACTGAAGTCCGTGACGCCCCCGTCGATCGGGTCGAGGCCGTGAGTCGCGAGGGCGCCCCGGCCCGACGTGCCCTCGTCGGCGGCCTCGGTCGGGCCGTGTCACGCCATGCCGCACTCGTCGGCGTGGCGGCCCTGCTCGGGGTGGCCGCCGGCGTCGGCGCGTCGCAGCTCGCCCCGGTGGGATGGCGCGCCGAGGCGACCCTCCTCGTCCGCGTCGAGTCGCCGGAATCGGGCCTGGCGGCCCGCGGGCAGTTCGCGCAGCAGCGTGTGTCGTCCTACGCCGAGCTGGGTACGAGCCCCGAGGTCCTCGGGCCGGTCGCGGCCGACCTCGGCGTCCCCGTCGACGAACTCGCCGAACGGGTCTCGGTGGTCAACCCGGGCGGCACCGCCGTCCTCCGAGTGCAGACGACGGCCGGCACGGCCGACGGAGCGGCCTCGCTGGCCGACGACGTCGCCGAGAGCCTTTCGGCTGTCGTGGACCGCGTCGAGTCGCAGGCCGGGTCGGGCGGTCAGACCGTCGCACTCGACCTGACCTCCCCCGCGGCCGTGCCGACGACGCCCGACGAACCCGGCCTCGCGCTCACGGTCCTCTCGGGACTCCTGGCCGGCCTGGCCGTCGGTCTCGCCGGCGCGCTCGTCCTGTCCCGTGCCCGACCGACGGTCGACACGGTCGACGACGTCCGCCGGATCACGGGGCTCCCGGTCGTGGGACAGCTCCCCGGGGCTCTCCGACACGGCGACGATCCGGTCACCGGGGTCTCCTCCGCCCGGACCCGCACGGCCCTGCGCGAGGTCGTCCAGAACACGCGGGCACTGCGCGGCGGCGCGCTGCCCGCCACGCTCCTGCTGGCACGCACGGATTCGGTCCGCGAGGCGGTCGGCGTCGACGGCGGCCTCGCGCGCGCCGTCGTCGAACTCGGTGCCACCTGCGCCCTGGTCCAGTCCGACTTCGACACCCGGACCCTCTCGCGCCCGTCGACGGTGCCCGTCGGCGCCGTGCCCGAGGAGGTCGAGGCCGATCGGCACGGGTACGACCGCGTGCCGGTGCCCGACGGGGTCGTGGCGTCGTCCCGCCACCTGGTCCGCTCCGGGACCCACGCGTTCTTTGCCGCCCTCCGGGAGGACTACGACGTCTCCGTCGTCCAGGCCTCGAGCGACTCCCACCCGCTCGCGTTGCGCAGCGTGACCGACGAGGTCGACGGCGTGCTGCTCGTCGTCCGCTCCGGGGTCACGACCGTGGAGTCCCTCCGGAGCCTGAGCGCCGAGCTGCTCAGCCTGGACGTCCGGCCCGTGGGCGTCGTGCTGACCGGCGTGCCCCCGTGGCGCCGGGTCCTGGTGCGTGCCACCTGGCTCGACGACGACGTCCGTCACCCCGTCGAGGAACCCGCTCCTTCGTTCAGCATCGCCGACCTGGTCGACCACGCCGGCGGGTCCCGTCCGCTCCAGGACCTCCCCCGCCTCCGACGTCGGCCCGGTGCCCTGTCGTGACCACACCCGAGCACCACCTTGACGAGAGGACCACACCCGTGGACGTCATCCCCACCCCCGCCACCGGCCTCGCCCTCGACCCCGTCGAGGTCGGGAACGGACGAGGAGGCGCGGGCCGGGTCGGCTACGCGGCCGGCGCCTTCGACCTGTTCCACATCGGCCACCTGAACCTGCTGCGGCACGCGTCCGCGCAGTGCGACCACCTCATCGCCGGGGTCGTGTCCGACGAGATGCTGCAGGTGACGAAGGGGATCTCGCCCGTCGTCCCCCTCGCCGAACGACTCGAGATCGTGCGTCACATCGACGTCGTGGACGGCGTCCACGCCGAGACCGTGCCCGACAAGATGGACGTCTGGCGTGAGCTGCGCTTCGACGTGTTCTTCAAGGGCGACGACTGGCGGGGCACCGAGAAGGGCCTCCGACTCGAACGTGAGTTCGGCGCGGTCGGGGTCGAGGTCGTGTACTTCCCGTACACGATGAGCACGTCCAGCACGGTCCTCCGCCGGGCGCTCCGGGCCCTCTCCGGTGCACCGGGCCACGGCGCCGAACCGGTCACCGTCGGCGACTCCGTCCGGCTCCAGGGCTGACCGGTCCTCCCCAGCCGGGCATCGACCGTCGTCGACGGGTGCGGCTGGGGAGAACCCCCCGAGCGTGGTGGCGGCCCGAGATGCTCGACCCATGACACTCACCTCGGTCCTCGCCACCACCCTCGACCGCCCTCCCGCCGACGCGATCGGGTCCCGCGACGCGTCCGACCCGGCAGGGGTCGCCGATCCGCACGCGCCCGTCCGCGACGTCCGCGACCTCGTCCGGCACGTCGAGGCCATCGTCCCCGTGGCGGTGCGTCGTCAGCTCTGGACGCTGTTCTTCGACGACGACGACGTCCCCCTGCCCCTCATGGTGCCGCTCGAGGGCATCCCCGAGGTGCCCGACACCTCCGCCCTGGACCACTACGGTGATGCCCTGGCAGCCGTCGCCACGGAGTTCGGCGCCGGGACCGTGGCGTTCGTCCTCGAGAGGGTCGGGGCCGCGACGCCTCGTCCCTCGGACCGTCGGTGGGCGGAGGGGCTCCATGCACTCGGCCGAGGACGACCGTTCGAGGTCCGACCGGTGCTGCTGTGCGTCGACGACGGCGTGTCGGTGCTCGACCCGATCAGCGGAACCGAGGCCCGCGTGGCCCGGGGCGGCGTCCCTCAGGCGTCCTCGAGCCCCGTCCGCCTGGTCGACATCGTCCGCCTGCCCTGACCCTGCTCGCGGTCGACGAGTCGCCACCAGGCGGTCTCGGCGAGTTCAGGGGACGTGTAGACGCCCAGCCGGGCCGGCTCGGCGTCGGTCGGACTCCACCGGCTCAGCCGGTACCCGCCGCCGAAGCGCTCGACGACCGCCTCGGGTGCCGCCTCGGGGTCGGCGCGCACGGTCCACCGATCGGGGACGTTCTCGTCGAGCATCGGTCGATCGTACCCGGGTCAGGCGCGCTGGCCCAGACGACCGCGGAGCACGTCGATGCGTTTCTGGATCTGGTCGGTGCTGGCCTGGGCGACCGACGGGCCCCCGCTGATGCGCCTGAGGTCGGCGTGGATCAGCCCGTGCGGCTCGTTCGAGTGACGCGACCAGATCGACACCAGCCGGCTGAGCTCCTGCCGCTGCTCTTTGATGGTCTGGTAGAGCGGCCGGGCCTCGTCGACCGGAGTCGTCGTGGGCAACCCCGTCTTCGGAGCCCGTCGGGCCTGGGTGGCCTGGCGCTGTCGAAGCAGGTCGCGCACCTGATCGGGCTCGAGCAGACCGGGGATGCCGATGAAGTCGAGTTCTTCGAGGCTGCCGATCTCGCCTCCGGTACCGAACTCGCCACCGTCGTAGAGCACCCGGTCGAACGAGGCCTGCGAGTCCAGGGCCTCGAACGGCTGCTGCTCGAGCAGGCTCGACGCTTTCTCGTCACGGTTGGCCGCGGCCATCATGTCTTCTTCGGGCGCGAACAACCCGTCGTCGGCGTCGGTGGGCCGGTCGAGTGCGTGATCGCGTTGCAGCTCGAGCTGGTTGGCCAGGGCCATCAGGCTGGGCACGCTCGGCAGGAAGATCGACGCGGTCTCACCCCGCCGCCGCGCACGGACGAAACGACCGACGACCTGGGCGAAGAAGAGCGGCGTCGAGGCCGAGGTGGCGTACACGCCGACGGCGAGGCGGGGGACGTCGACGCCCTCGGACACCATGCGGACGGCGACCATCCAGCGGCTGTCACCGTCGGAGAAGGCCTGGATGCGGTCGGAGGCGGCCTTCTCGTCGCTCAGGACGACGGTCGGGCGCTCGCCCGTGATCTTCTGCAGCACGGCCGCGTACTGCCGAGCCGCGGTGTGGTCGGTGGCGATGACGAGACCGCCGGCGTCGGGAACGCCCCGGCGCACCTCGGTGAGACGCTTGTCGGCCGCCGAGAGGACGGCCGGGATCCAGTCGCCCTGGGGCGACAGTGCCGTGCGCCAGGCCTGAGCCGTGATGTCCTTCGTCACGGCCTCGCCGAGGGACGCGCTCATCTCGTCGCCCATCCGGGTGCGCCAGCGCATCTGCCCGGCATACGCCATGAAGAGGACGGGGCGCACGACGCCGTCGGCGAGGGCGCGACCGTAGCCGTAGGAGTAGTCGGCCCTCGAGGTGCGGATGCCGTGCTCGTCGGGGGCGTACTGCACGAACGGGATCGGCGCCGTGTCGGACCGGAACGGGGTGCCCGTCAACGAGAGGCGGCGGGTCGCGCCGGTGTAGGCCTCGCGGATGCCGTCGCCCCAGCTCAGCGCGTCACCGCCGTGGTGCACCTCGTCGAGGATCACGAGGGTGCGACCGGCCGTCGTGATGGCCTTGTGCACTTCGGGTTTCATGCCGACCTGGGCGTAGGTGACGGCGATGCCGTGGTAGTGCCGCCCGAAGGTGCCGTCGGCGTTCTTGAACATCGGATCGAGGCGGAGGTTGACCCGGTCGGCGGCGTCCGCCCACTGGCGTTTGAGGTGCTCGGTGGGGGCGACGACGACGACGCGGTCGACCTCGCCGCGGGACAGGAGCTCGGTGGCGAGGCGGAGTGCGAAGGTCGTCTTGCCGGCACCCGGAGTGGCCGCCGCGAGGAAGTCCCTCGGCATCGTCGAGAAGTAGAGCTCGAGGGCGTCGGCCTGCCAGGCGCGCAACTTGCTGGCGGTGCCCCAGGCGGCCCGCTCGGGGAACGCGGGCGAGAGGTGTTCAGCAGCCGAGTTGCCTGCCGAGACGCCGACGTCGAGCGGGTCGGACGACGTGCCGTCGAGGTTCTGCTCACCCCCGGCGGGGTCGGATGCGTTGGCGGTGCTCACTCGACCCGAGTTTACCCTCGACCGGCGTCGTCCACGGACGCGGCGCCCGCGTCCCGACCGGATGCGCCGGGCCGACGTCGCGAGGCGCCGAGCAGCGAGGCCGGCGTCAGCATGGCCGACCCGAACTTGGCCCGGAGGGCGTCCATGGTCGATTCCGCCTCGCGCCAGTCGGCGTCGTCGTCCCACAGGCCGAGCGAGTCGCCGCCCGTCCCCTCGCTGAGCTGTTCGACGCGCACGCCGACGAGCCGGATGCGTTCGTGCTGCTTGCCCGTGGCCTCGTACAACGAGACGACCTCGTCGTAGATGCGGCGACCGAGGTCGGTCGGATCGGCGAGCGTGCGTGATCGCGTGATGGTCACGAAGTCGGTCGTCCTCAGCTTGAGCACGACCGTGCGACCACTGACACCGGCGGCCCGCAGGCGGGTGCCGACCTTGTCGCTCAGGCGGAGGAGTTCGCGCCGGACGACGACCGGGTCGACGACGTCGGTGCCGAAGGTGTTCTCGTTGCCGACGCTCTTCTCGGCCGTCTCGGTGTGGACGCTGCGCGGGTCGCGGCCCCACGCCAGGTCGTGCAGCTTCGCGCCGGCAGCCGGCCCGACCGCATGGACGAGCATGTCGAGGGGGGCGGCGGCGACGTCACCGACCGTTCGCAGGCCGCGGTCGAGCAGCACCTGCTCGGTCTTGCCGCCCACGCCCCAGAGGGCGCTGATCGGCCGAGGATGCAGGAAGGCCAGGGTGTGGCGGTGCGGTACGAGCAGGAGCCCGTCGGGCTTGGCGACGCTCGAGGCGAGCTTGGCGACGAACTTGGTGGACGCGGCACCGATGCTGCAATGCAGGCCGGTCTCGGCGTGCACCCGTCGACGCAGCGCCGTCGCGATCTCGAACGGGGAGCCCATGAGGCGGATCGATCCGCTGACGTCCAGGAACGCCTCGTCGATGCCGAGGCGCTCGACCAGCGGCGTGACGTCGTCGAACATCGACATGACGCGCGAGGACCAGTGCTGGTACTTCTCGAAGTGCGGTTCGAGGACGATCGCCTGCGGGCAGCGACGCAACGCGATCGCCATGGGCATCGCCGAGTTGACCCCGTACTTGCGTGCCTCGTAGGTGGCGGCCGTGACGACCGATCGGTCGGAGCGGTGCCCGATGACCACGGGTCGGCCCCGCAACTCGGGGTGGTCGAGCAGTTCGACGGAGGCGAAGAAGGCGTCCATGTCGACGTGGAAGATCGGCGCGGTCGCGTCGTCGGTCGGCACCGTGGTGACGAGCCGCCCGCTGCCGTCTTGTTTGCTCACCGGAGCATCCTCACATGCGCCACCGACATCGGCGTCGCCCGGGCCGCGGCGCCCTGGGTCGCCCCGGAGAACGACCCCGTCAGGACCCCGGTCCGAGCAGCGCGGCGGCGATCGTGGCGTGCGCCGAGTCGGTGCTCGACGGGTGGAAGCGACCGGCGAGGACGTCGCGCTGCAGGCGTCCGAGTTCGGAGGACGACTGGTACGACGAGCCCCCGGCGACGGTGACCGCCTGCTCGACCACCGCGCGGGCCGTCTCGGTGGCGCGCGTCTTGAGCCCGACCACGAGCCTCGGCCAGTCGGCCCCGTGGTCGACGAGCGCGTCGACGTCCCGGGCGACCTGGTCCACCTGGGGTTCGAGCCCGTCGACCGCCAGTCCCGCGTCGGCGACGCGCCACCGGACGACCGGGTCGAGTGCCCGGGCCGCTCCCCCGGCGCGCCGCGAGGTCGTCCCGAGTGCGGACTCGACGGCGAGCTCGAGGGCCCGGCGGGCGATGCCCCGGTACACGGCGGCGACGGTCGTCTCGAACACGGCGAAGACGGCGAAGAGGAACGGGTCGGCGCTCGGGCCCACGGGCAGTCGACGGACGATGCGCGAGGCGGGAACCTCGACCCCGGTGAGTCGGGTCGTGTGGCTCTGTGTCGCGCGCATGCCGATCGTGTCCCAGTCCTCGAGCGAGGCGTGGCCCGGCTGGTCGCGGTGCACGAACCCGTGGACGAGGGTCGACGAGTCCGGGTCGGAGTCGTCCCGTCCGAAGACGCCGAGGCGCGTCCAGACCGGCGAGAGCGAGGTGGAGACCTTCGTGCCGGTGAACCGGTAGCCGCCGTCGCCCGTGGGTTCGGCCGAGGTCGTCGAGTCGGACAGGACGAGGTCGTTGCCGGGCTCGCTCACCCCGAAGGCGAAGACCTCGTCGTGCGCGGCGTCCTCGAGGACGAGGTCGAGCGAGTCGTCGCCCCGGGCCTGCAGCACGGCCGCGCACCCGGTCCAGACCAGGTGCATGTTGACCGCCAGCGCGGTCGCCGGGGCCGCGGTCGCGAGGCGCGACTGCAGGGACGCGACCTGCTCGAGTCCGAGACCCGCGCCTCCTCGGTCGGTCGGGACGAAGGCCCGCAGGTAGCCGCGCTCGCGCAGCTCGGCCAGGTCGTCGTGGGGGAACGTGTTCTCGTGGTCGTGGCGCGCGGCCCTCCCCCGGAAGCGTTCGAGCAGCCCGTCGGGCAGCAGCTCGTCGGGCGACCAGGAGGCGCGGGTCGGGTCGGACGCGGAGGCGGGCTTCGGTGCGGGCACGCGTCGAGAGTAGTTTGGTCGCATGAGTCAGCAACACCCGTGGTCCCGTTACGTCGCCCTCGGCGACTCGTTCACCGAGGGGATCGGCGACCCCGAGGAGCGCTCCCCCGGGGGCCACCGGGGGTGGGCCGACCGCGTCGCCGAGGTGCTCGGCTCCTCGACCGAGGACTTCGCCTACGCGAACCTCGCCGTCCGGGGACGGCTTCTGAAGCAGATCGACGACGAGCAGTCCGAGGCCGCTCTCGCCCTGCGACCCGACCTCATCTCGGTCTCGGCCGGGGGCAACGACATCATCCGCCCCGGCACCGACCCGGACGAGGTCGCCGCGCGCTTCGAGGGGCTGGTCGAACGGCTGCGGTCCGACGGCGCCACGGTCGTGGTCTTCACCGGGCCCGACATCGGCCTCACCCCCGTCCTCGGTCGCCTCCGCGGCAAGGTGGCGATCTACAACGAACACGTCCACGCCATCGCGTTGCGGCACGACGCCGTGGTGGCGGATATGTGGGCGTTGCGGCAGCTCGTCGACCCACGGATGTGGGCACCCGACCGGCTGCACTTCAGCCCTCTCGGCCACCACACGATCGCACGGATGGTCCTGCAGGCCCTCGCGGTCGAGAACGACCTCGCCCCCTACTCGCCCGAGCCGCTCGAGCGTCGACCGTGGCGCAGCGCCCGGGCCGACGACATGGGCTGGGCCCGCGAGTACCTCGTGCCCTGGGTCGTGCGCCGCATCCGGCACCAGTCGTCGGGCGACTTCGTCCAGGCCAAGCGGCCGGACGCCGTCACGATGGTCTACCGCGACGACGTCTGATCGGTCGGCGTCCGAGCGGTCACGGTGAGAACGGTCGCAGTCCGAGCGGTCGCGTCAGAGCACCTCGTCGGGGTGCGTCAGCCGCCACCACGCCCCGGGCTCGCCGATGGTCGAGTCGAGCTCGAGGGGCACGACGTGCCGTTCTCCGTCGACGGTGAAGGTGACGTCACCGACGCGGGTGCCGGCCGGGGCCGCCCCCACGTCGTCGGTCTCGACCGAGGCCTTGACGGTCTCGTCGCCCCAGACGAGCACGCTGGCGTCCTCCGCGGCGACTGCGCGGGCGGCGTCGCCCCAGGGCAGGTCGTAGTCGGCGAAGGCGTCGCCGCGGGTGGTCAGCGTGACGGTCCGGAAACGATCGGCCACGCTGGCGAGCAGGGCCTGGACGTCACGGTCCAGCTGGTCGTGGTCCACTCCACCGAGCATGGCGCCCACGACCGTGACCTGCTGCCCCCCGATCGTGTAGTCGGCCGCGAACAACAGGCAGGCCCCGGCCTCGTCGAGGGTGCCCGTCTTGATGCCGACGACGCCGTCCAGCCCGAGCAGTTCGTTACTGTTGCTGATCTCGCCGATGCCGGGCACGGTCGTCGTCGTCGTGCCGACCGTGCGGGCGACGTCGGGGTCGGCCAGGGCCAGCCGGCCGAGTTCGATCAGGTCGGTCGAGGTGCTCGTGTTCTGGGGTGACAGCCCCGTCGGCTCGACGAGCGTGGTCGAGGTGAGGCCGTGGTCGGCGAGCCAGGACGCCGCGGCGTCGACGAACGCCTGGTCGCTGCCGAACGCCCACCGGGCCAGCACCTCGGCGTAGTTGTTCGCCGACTCGATCAGCATCACCTCGAGGACCTGGCGTTCGGTGAGGGCCTGACCGGCCGCCATCGGCGCCACCTTGCCGTTCTGCGCCCGGTACGCGTCGACCAGGGCCGCCTCGGCCGGGCCGAAGGTCAGGGTCGGGCCGTCGCCGCCGTCGAGCGGCTTCTCGTCGAGGACGACGAGGGCCGTGACCACCTTGCTGATGCTCGCGATGGGGCGGGGCCGTTCGTCGCCGCTCGTCGTCAGGCTGTCGTCCCAGCCGATCGCCTCGACCGCCGTCGCGCCGTACGCGGGGAAGGTCAGGTCGGGGCTCGCCTCGGCCGGTGCGGTGTAGGCGGCGACGTCCGCCGCGGCGGGCGCCAGCGGGCTGAGCAGCGCGAGGGGGACGTACCCGCCGACGGCGACGACCAGGGCGAGCAGCGCGATCACGCCCACGCGCCTCCGGACGACACCCGGGCGACGTCGCCCGTCGACGCCGGTCACGCGACCGCCTCCGACCCGCCCGTCGGCACGCGGAGTGCCCAGAGGGCCACGGCCGAGGCGGCGGCCACGTTGAGGCTGTCGACGCCGTGCAGCATCGGGATGGTGACGACGGTGTCGGCGGCCTGCAGGGCGGCGCGGCTGAGCCCGTCACCCTCGGTGCCGAGCAGCAGGGCGACGCGGTCCGGAGGCGCGGCCGCGTAGGCGTCGAGGGTCACCGCGTCGTCGCTCAGCGCCAGGGCGGCCACCTCGAACCCCGCCTCGCGCAGCAGCCCGGCTCCGGCCGGCCACTCGGGGAGGCGCGTCCACGGAACCTGCAGGACGGTGCCCATGCTGACGCGGACGCTGCGACGGTACAGCGGGTCGGCGCAGCGCGGGGTGATCAGCACGGCGTCCGCCCCCAGGCCCGCGACGGCCCGGAAGATGGCGCCCACGTTCGTGTGGTCGACGATGTCCTCGAGCACGACGACGCGCCGGGCGCCGTCGAGCACCGACCCGACCGAGGGCAGCTCGGGACGGTGCATGGCGGCGAGGGCCCCACGGTGCAGGTGGTAGCCGGTGAGGGTCTCGAGCAGGGCCGCGTCGCCGACGAAGATCTCGCCCTCGTGGTCGGCCACGAGGGGCTCGATGTCGGGCAGCCAGCGGTCGGTCATCAGCACCGACCGGGGCACGTGGCCCGCCCGCAGCGCCCGCTCGATGACCTTGGTGGACTCGGCGATGTAGAGCCCGCCCTCGGGCTCGGACACGCGCCGCAGGGCGACGTCGGTGAGCCGGTTGTAGTCGGCGAGGGCCTCGTGGTCGAGGTCGGTGATGCGGGTGACGTGCACGGTGCTCCACGGGGGACGGCCCCGGCGGACGGGCGACCGCTGGAATCGATTCGGAGGGGGACGCGTTTAGGCTAGCGTCACCGCACCCGAAGGAGTCCCACCCGTGTCGAACGCCCCCGCGGTCCCCACCGACGAGCAGGCCCTCGAGGCCGCGGTCGAGGCCCTCCGCGGGCGCCGGGTGGCCGTGCTCACCGGGGCCGGGGTCAGCACCGACTCGGGCATCCCCGACTACCGGGGCGCAGGTGCTCCCCCGCGCAACCCGATGACCTTCCAGCAGTTCCTCTCGAGCGAGGGCTACCGCAAGCGCTACTGGGCCGGCAGCCACCTCGGCTGGAAGTCCTTCCGCGCGGCCGGGCCCAACGAGGGGCACCGGGCGCTGGCCCGGCTCGAGGCCGCCGGCGTGACGAACGGCGTGATCACCCAGAACGTCGACAACCTGCACGTCCGCGCCGGGTCGCGCCGGGTGGTCGACCTGCACGGCACCGTCGACCGCGTGGTCTGCCTCACCTGCGGCCAGGCGTTCGCCCGCGACATGGTCGCGGCGCGCCTCGCGGCCGAGAACCCGTGGATCGACGAGCCCGACCAGGTGCGACTCGCCCCGGACGGCGACGTCGAGGTGCACGACATCGACGCGTTCGTCGTGCCGACCTGCACGGTCTGCGGTGGCCTGCTCAAGCCCGACGTCGTGTTCTTCGGCGAGTTCGTGCCCACCGAGCGATTCGCCGAGGCGCGGTCGATGGTCGTCGGTGCCGAGGCGCTCCTCGTCGCTGGCTCGTCGCTGGTCGTCAACAGCGGCATCCGCCTGCTCGACCAGGCCACGCGCCGCAAACTGCCCGTGGTCGTCCTGAACCGGGGCGTCACCAAGGGCGACTCGCGGGCCACGGTTAAGCTGGACGCCGGCACGTCGGAGACCCTGGCGGCCTTGGCCGAGCACCTGGTCGCGTGACCTCCGGGGCCGTGCCCACCGGAGGAACGATGACGCTCTTGTACCTGGTCCGCCACGGCGAGACCGACTGGAACCGCGCACGACGCATCCAGGGCTCCACCGACATCCCCCTGAACGACCTCGGTCGGTCGCAGGCCCGAGAGGCGGGCGACCTGCTCGCGCGTCGTCGGTTCGACGCCGTCGTCGCCAGCCCTCTCTCGCGGGCGGCCGAGACCGGGTCGATCATCGCCGAGCGCCTGGGCCTGACCGCGCCCGAGCTCGTCCCCGAGGTCGCCGAGCGACGCTACGGCGACGCCGAGGGCCTGACCGGCGAACAGGTCGAGGCACGGTTCCCCACGGGCACCCCGGTGCCCGGTCGCGAGAGCCGCGGGGCCCTCGTCGCGCGGGTGCTGCCCGCCCTCGCCGCGATCGCCGCCCGGTACGGCGACGGCGCGTCCGTGGTCGTCGCGACGCACGGCGCGGTCATCCGGGCGGTGGTGAACCACGTCTCCCCCGACACCGACGCGCACCTCGGCGTGCCCATCCGCAACGGGTCCATCCACTCGTTCGAGTTCGTGGGCGACGCCTTGACGCTGCGGGAGTTCGACGACCCGATCGAGGTCGAGTCCGAACGACCCGGCACCTATGCCTTCGAGTACCAGAACGCCCTCGAGCGCGACGCGGCCGACCCGGCCTGAGTCCCCTGCCCGAGCTGCTGGCCGGTCAGCGTCCCCAGCGCCGACGCCGGTGGCTGCCCGTCGCGGCGACGTCGGCCAGCAGACGCAGCAGCACGTCTGCCGAGTCACGCCAATCGAACCGGGCGGCCTGGTCGACCGACGCGGCCGAGCGCGCCTCCCACTCCCCCTCGAGCCGGCGAACGGCGGCGGCGATCGACGCGGGCGACGACGGGTCGAAGTAGAGCGCCGCGTCGCCGCCGATCTCGCGGAAGATCGGGATGTCGCTGACCACCGCGGGCGTGCCGAGCGCCATGCCCTCGACGAGTGGGATGCCGAACCCCTCGGCGCGCGAGGCCGTCACGACGGCGGTCGCACCGAGCAGGGTCTCGCGGTACTCGTCGTCGCTCGCGCCGTCGTGGAAGACCAGCGCCCCGGCGGGTGCCAGGGCCGTCAAGGAGGCGCGCTCGGCCTCGGACACCCGGCTCATCAGGTGCAGTCGGTACCCGTCGAGCAACGGCAGTGCCCTGGCCAGCGCGGTCACGTTCTTGTACGGCATGAACGACCCCATGTAGACGAGGTCGCGCCGTGCGGGTGCGCTGCGCGGCTCGACCGCGCCGACCGGATCGGCCGCGTTGTACACCACCGTCACGGGACGCCGCGTCAGCCGGTGGCGTCGCATCTCGTCACGTGTCGTGCGGCTCACCGTGACGACCGCGTCGGCCCGGTTCAGCAGCACCCTCTGCGGCCACCAGGCCAGGTGGTACAGCCGCCACAGCAGCTTGATGGGCAGGGCGAACTCGGGCGGTGGCGTGCGGTTCGTGTAGTAGATCAGGTCGTGCAGGGTCAGCACGAGCGGGTACCGGCGCCCTGCCGAGCCCATGGTCTGCATGGGCGACCAGACGACGTCGGGGCGCAGTCGGTTCACCTGCCGGGCCACGAGGGGTTCGAGGACGCTCGTGGGCGCGCTGACGAGCAGGTGCGGCTGGTCGGGCAGCTTGTCGAGCTGGCGTGGATCGCTGACGAGCATCGTCACCTCGTGGCGCTCGGCCAGGGCCGACACGACGCCGGCGCTGAACCGGCTGATGCCGTCGTGGCGTCCGACGCGGACGTACCGGCAGTCGACGACGACCCTCATCGGACGAACGCCTCGATCGCGGCGGCGGCCTGGCGCGGCTTCTCGTAGTGGATCAGGTGGCCGACCCCCTCGATGACGTCGAGCGTCGCGTCGGGGAAGAGCGCCTGCAGCCGGTGCTGCGCCGGCAGGGCCGTGATGTCGTCGCGGTCGGCGGCGATCAGCAGGGTGGGCACGGTGACGCGGGCGGCGTACGTGCTCACGTCGCTCGAGACCGAGGCGCGGAACGCGTCGAGCACCACGCGACGGTCCGAGAACCGCGAGAAGAAGCTGTCGTGCTGGTCGTGGATCCACCGGCGCAGGGCCCGGTCGTGCGTCTTGACCATCGCGAGGCTCGTGATCCGCGTGACGGCGGCGTTCTGAAGCACCTGCTGCCCGGCGCGCTCGGGCAGGGCGGCGCCGGCCCAGTAGTAGAAGACGGCCAGGCGGGTCACCACGCCGCGCGGGCCCTGCAGGGCGGGGGCGGCGATCGGGTTGACCAGGATCAACCGGGAGGCGCGGAGTCCGTCGGCCACCGCGGCCGACGTGACGATCGAGCCGAACGAGTGTCCCAGCACCACGACGTCGTCACCGAGCGAGAGGGTCGCCACGAACGCGGTCAGCCAGCGTGCGTACGCCGCGACGCTGTGCTCTCCGTCCAACGGGTTCGACTCGCCGAAGCCCGGCAGGTCGGGCATGACCACCCGCACGTGGTCGAGGTGCGCCACGACGGGTTCGAGACCGTGGTGGTCGCCCCGGAAGCCGTGCACCGCGACGACGGTGACCCGCGCCTCCTGCCCCTCGGGCGGTTCGTACGTCCAGTAGCGGGTGAGGCTGCCGGCGACCTCGACGGCGTCGTCGCGCACCGGTCGGGCGTCGAGGCGGGCACGGTACGGCGACTTCACGCGCGGGGGTCGGACGATCACGGGCCCGAGTCTACGAGCGACGCGCTGGGCGGAGTGCGCGCCCCGGGGCGCGCGCCCGTAGGGTGGGCGGGTGAGCTTCACTGCCCCGATCCAGCAGCCCGGACTGACCCTCGACCCCAACTGGCACCGCCGGGCGGTGTTCTACGAGGTGATGGTGCGGTCGTTCGTCGACAGCAACGGCGACGGGGCGGGCGACCTGCAAGGTCTGCTCACCCGCCTGGACTACCTGCAGTGGCTCGGCGTCGACGCCCTCTGGCTGCCGCCGTTCTTCCAGTCGCCCCTGCGCGACGGCGGCTACGACATCCAGGACTACAAGGCGATCCTGCCCGAGTTCGGCACGCTCGACGAGTTCCGCGACCTCGTGACCAAGTCGCACGAGCGCAACATGCGCATCGTCATCGACATGGTGCTGAACCACACGAGCGACCAGCACGAGTGGTTCCAGCAGAGCCGCGAAGACCCCGAGGGTCCCTACGGCGACTTCTACGTCTGGCGCGACACCGACGACGAGTACTCGAACATCCGCGTCATCTTCGTCGACACCGAAGAGTCCAACTGGACGTTCGACCCGGTGCGCCGTCAGTTCTTCTTCCACCGCTTCTTCTCGCACCAGCCCGACCTCAACTTCGAGAACCCCGCCGTCCAAGAGGCCGTGTTCGACGTCGTCCGGCACTGGCTGTCGATGGGCGTCGACGGCCTCCGGCTCGACGCGATCCCCTACCTGTTCGAGACCGAAGAGGGAAACGGCGAGGGCGAGCCGGCCACGCACGACCTGATCAAGCGCCTGCGCGCGATGGTCGACGAAGAGTTCCCCGGACGCGTGCTGATCGCCGAGGCCAACCAGTGGCCGGCCGAGACGGCGGCGTTCTTCGGCACCGAGGACGAGCCCGAGTGCCACATGGCCTTCGACTTCCCGGTCATGCCCCGCATCTTCTACTCGCTCCGCGCCCAGAGCGCCGACGAGCTCAAGCGCATCCTCTCCGAGACCACCGAGGTTCCGCCGGGGGCCGCGTGGGCCGTCTTCCTCCGCAACCACGACGAGCTCACCCTCGAGATGGTCAGCGAGGAGTACCGGCAGGCGATGTACGGCTGGTACGCCTACGACCCGCGCATGCGGTCCAACATCGGCATCCGCCGCCGTCTGGCCCCGCTGCTCGACAACTCGCGCGCCGAACTCGAACTCGTGCACGCGCTGCTGTTCTCGCTGCCCGGCAGCCCGTTCCTCTACTACGGCGACGAGATCGGCATGGGCGACAACATCTGGCTGCCGGACCGCGACTCGTCCCGCACGCCCATGCAGTGGACGCCCGACCGCAATGCCGGCTTCTCGACCGCCGACCCGGGCAAGCTCTTCCTGCCGGTCGTCCAGTCGCTCGTCTACAACTACAACCTGGTGAACGTCGAGAGTCAGCTGGCCCAGTCACGGTCGCTGCTGCACTGGGTGCGCAACGTCATCCACGTGCGCAAGGCCCACCCGACGTTCGGCCTCGGCACCCTCGAGGTGCTCGAGACCAACCAGGAGTCCGTCCTGTCGTTCGTCCGCTCGTACGAGGGGGCCGGGACGCAGTTCGGCGACTCGGCCGAGGACATCCTCTGCGTGTTCTCGTTCGGTCACAACCCGACCTCGGTCGACATCGTGGCCCCGCAGTTCGCCGGGCGCACGTTGTTCGACCTGTTCGGTGGTGCGCAGTTCCCCTCGTTCGACGACGAGGGGAAGGTCACGCTGACCCTCGGGACGCAGGCGTTCTTTTGGTTGCACGTCGGCGACGTGCCCGCTGCGGCGGCACCCGCTGTCGGTGGCGCCTCCTAAACTCGCAGGGTGACTGACACGGAGACGACCGGCACCGCTCCCGACCTCGCGGCCGTGGGCGAGCCGCCGGCCGCCTGGTGGCAGGCGCTCGGCGTCTTCGACCTCGAGACCACCGGCATCGACGTCGAGACGGCCCGCATCGTGACCGCCCACGTCGGCCTGATCGACGCCACCGGGGCCACCGTCGCGCACGGCGAGTGGCTGGCGGACCCGGGCGTCGAGATCCCCGAGCAGGCCAGTGCCGTGCACGGCATCTCCACCGAGCGGGCCCGCGCCGAGGGGCGTCCGGCCGCCGAGGTCGTGGCCGAGATCGTCGCGGCCATCCGGGCCGTCTTCGCCCGTGGCGTGCCGTTGGTCGTCTACAACGCGCCGTACGACCTCACCCTGCTCGACCGCGAGGCCCGTCGTCACGGCGTCGAGCCGTTGGGCGAGGTCGGCGAGATCGGTTGCGTCGTCGACCCCCTCGTCATCGACAAGGCCGTCGACACCTACCGCAAGGGCAAGCGCACCCTCGAGGCCGCCGCCGCGGTCTACGGTGTGTCGCTCGACGACGCGCACGATGCCGGGGCCGACGCGATCGCCGCAGGTCGCGTGGCCCAGGCCATGGCGAAGCGGTACCCCGACCGGCTCGACGTGCCCGTCACCGAGCTGCACGACCTCCAGGTCGGCTGGTGCTCGACCCAGGCCGAGAGCTTCCAGCAGTACATGCGCCGTGCGAAAGACCCCACCTTCACGGCGCACGGCGACTGGCCGCACCGCCCGCTGCCGTTCGCCTGAGCGGGGTCGTGCCCCGCGCCTCCTCGGGCCTTCCGGGCCGTCCGTGCCCTCCAGGTGGCCTGACGTCGCGTCCCTACCTGAGGTGTGTCGCCCGGGGACGCGAAAGAGGCGGCCCACCGAAGTGGACCGCCTCTGACAGGGCAGTTGGCCGAGGCCTACTTGCCGAAGTTCTTGTAGCGCGAGTTGAACTTCTCGACGCGACCGGCCGAGTCGAGGATGCGCTGCTTGCCCGTGTAGAACGGGTGCGACTCGGACGAGATCTCGACGTCGATGACCGGGTAGGTCTCACCGTCGAGCTCGATGGTCTTGTCGCTCGTCGTGGTGGAGCGCGTGAGGAACGTGGCGCCCGACGCGAGGTCCCGGAAGACGATCTGCTTGTACTCGGGGTGGATGTCGGTCTTCATGATTGTCCTAGGTCTAGCGAACGAGTGATGATGGTGAGTTCAGGAGGCACGCGCAGCGACGCTGCGGACCAGCTGTCAACGATACCAGACCGACGGCCCGGATCGTAGGAGGCGCGGGTCAGCCGGCTGCGCGGGCCGAGTACCGGCCCCCGTCGGACTCGACGCGCAGCTCGACGCCGAAGGTGGCGCCGAGGGTCTCGGCCGTGATGACCTCGTCGAGCGGACCGGCCGCGACGACGGAGCCGTGGTCGAGCAGCAGGGCGTGCGTGAAGCCCCGGGGGATCTCTTCGACGTGGTGGGTCACCATGACGATCGCCGGAGCGCCCTCGGACGAGGCGTAGCCCGACAGCATCTGCAGCAGCTCTTCGCGGGCGCCCAGGTCGAGGCTCGCGGCCGGCTCGTCGAGCAGAAGCAGTTCGGGGTCGGTCATGACCGAGCGGGCGATCTGGACGCGCTTCTGCTCGCCGTCGCTCAGTTCGCCGAACGTGCGGTCCGAGAGGTGGTCGAGCTTCCACTCGTCGAGCACGCGGTGCGCCCGACGGACGTCGACGCCCTCGTACTCTTCGTTCCAGCGTCCGGTGACCGAGTAGGCGGCCGTCAGGACGACGTCGACCACCTTCTCTTTGGCGGGGATGCGACGGGCGATGGCCGTCGAGGCGAAGCCGATGCGCGGCCGCAGGTCGAACAGGTCCACCGAGCCGAGGTCGGAGCCGAGGATGCTGGCCTCGCCCGAGGAGGGGTGACTCTGCGCGGCGGCCACCTGGAGCAGGCTGGTCTTGCCGGCACCGTTGGGCCCGAGCACGACCCAGCGCTCGTCGGAGTCGACCGTCCAGGTCAGCTTGTCGACGACGGCGGTGCCGCCTCGGACGATCGAGACATCGGTCAGCTGCAGGACGGTAGGCATGCTGCTCAGCCTAGTTGAGCAGGCCCTCGTAGATCCCCAGGGTCTGCTCGGCGATCCGTGACCACGAGAACTCTTCTTCGGCCCGCATGCGGCCGGCCCGGCCCATGAGGCGCGCGAGGGCCGGGTCGGAGACGACCTCGGTGAGGGTGGCAGCCAGGTCGGCGACGAAGCGGTCGGGGTCGACCGGGGTTCCGGTGCCGTCCTGCACCTGCTCGAGGGGCACGATGCGACCGGTCAGGCCGTCCGCGACGACCTCGGGGATGCCGCCCGTGTCGGACCCCACGACGGGCACGCCGCAGGCCATCGCCTCGAGGTTGACGATGCCCAGGGGCTCGTAGACCGACGGGCAGACGAAGGTCGTGGCCTGACTCAGCACCGCGCTCAGCTGGTGCCGTGGCAGCACGGTGTCGATCCAGACGACCCCGGTGCGCTCCTCTTGCAGCTCGCGGACCAGGCCCGTGACCTCGGCCATGATCTCGGGGGTGTCGGGCGCACCGGCGCACAGCACGAGTTGGACATCGGCGGGCAGCAGCTTCGCCGCGCGCAGCAGGTACGGGAGACCCTTCTGGCGGGTGATGCGACCGACGAAGACCACCGACGGTCGGTCGGGGTCGATGCCCAGGCCCCGGACCAGCTCGGCGTCGTCGACGCGCTGCCACCCCTCCAGGTCGATGCCGTTGTACACGACCTGGACCTTCGACTCGTCGATCGACGGGTAGGAGCGCAGGATGTCGCGGCGCATGCCGTCGCTGACGGCGATCACGCGATCGGCGGTCTCGTAGGCCTGGCGCTCGATCCAGCTCGAGACGCGGTAGCCGCCTCCGAGCTGTTCGGCCTTCCAGGGGCGGAGCGGCTCGAGGCTGTGGGCCGTCAGGACGTGCGGGACGCCGTGCAGCATCTGGGCCAGCTGGCCGGCCGCGTTCGCGTACCAGGTGTGGCTGTGGACGACGTCGGCTCCGGCGACGTCCTGGGCCATGGTGACGTCCACGCCGAGGGTGCGCAGGGTCGCGTTCGCCTGATCGAGCTGGGGCAGGTCGGGGTACCCGGTCGTGTCGGGTTCGGGGTCGACCTCGCCGAACGCCCGCACCTGCACCTCGACGCCCTGACGCAGGGCCTTAACGAGTTCGACGACGTGGACGCCCGCGCCCCCGTAGACGTTGGGCGGGTATTCCTTGGTGATGACATCGACTCGCACGTGGTTCACCGTAGTCGTGCGACCGCGAATCGTGCCATTCTGGCCCCATGGCATCAAAGAAGATCTTCGGCATCGTCCTGGCTGGTGGCGAGGGCAAGCGCCTGATGCCGCTGACCGCAGACCGCGCGAAACCCGCTGTCCCGTTCGGTGGCAACTACCGTCTCATCGACTTCGCCCTGTCGAACCTGATCAACTCGGGTCTGCGGCAGATCGTCGTGTTGACCCAGTACAAGTCGCACAGCCTCGACCGCCACGTCTCGCAGACCTGGAGCATCGAGGGCCTGCTCGGCGCGTACGTCGCCTCGGTCCCGGCCCAGCAGCGGCTCGGCAAGCGCTGGTTCGCCGGCAGCGCCGACGCCATCTTGCAGAGCCTCAACCTGCTGCGTGACGAGAAACCCGACATCGTCGTCGTGGTGGGTGCCGACCACGTCTACCGCATGGACTTCTCCCAAATGATCGAGGCGCACATCGCCTCGGGCGCCGGGGTCACCGTGGCCGCGATCCGTCAGCCCATCTCCCTCGCCGACCAGTTCGGCGTCATCGAGGTCGATTCCGACGACCCGACCCGCATCGGCCGGTTCCTCGAGAAGCCGACGGACGCCACGGGCCTACCGGACTCCCCCGACGAGATCCTGGCGTCCATGGGCAACTACGTCTTCGACGCGGACGTCCTGATCGACGCCGTGCTGCGCGACGGCGAGAAGCCCGACTCGAACCACGACATGGGCGGCGACATCGTCCCCGACTTCGTCTCCCGTGGTGACGCGGCCGTCTACGACCTCAACCGCAACGAGGTGCCCGGGTCGACCGAGCGCGACCGGTACTACTGGCGCGACGTCGGCACCATCGACTCGTTCTACGACGCGCACCGTGACCTGATCTCGGCGTTGCCGATCTTCAACCTCTACAACACCGACTGGCCGATCTTCAGCCAGCAGCTCAACTCGCCGCCCGCGAAGTTCGTCCGCGACGGCCACGGCAACCTCGGCACGACGATCGACTCGATCGTGTCGCTGGGCTCGCTGCTGTCGGGTGCGCACGTGGAACGCAGTGTCCTGGGCCCCTGGTGCACCCTCGACAGCGGGTCGCGGGTCGTCGACTCGGTGGTCTTCGAGCGGGCGCACGTCGGCCCGAACGCCGTCGTCAACCGGGCGATCCTCGACAAGGACGTCGTCATCGCGGCCGGGGCCTCCGTCGGAGTCGATCCCGAGGCCGACCGGGCCCGCGGCTTCACCGTCACGCCATCCGGAATCACGGTGGTCGGCAAGGGAGTCCGGGTCGACCAGTAGTCGTACCAGGTCACACGAGCGACGCGGTGCGTCGGCGGCCCTAGGCTGTCGACGTGCCGCGTTTCCTCATCGTCCTCGACGTCGACTCCACCCTGATCGAGGACGAGGTGATCGAGCTGCTGGCCGACGCCGCCGGTTCGCGAGAACGCGTCGAGGACGTCACGTCCCGGGCGATGGCGGGTGAGCTCGACTTCGCCACGAGCCTCGCCGAGCGCGTCGCGACCCTCGAGGGGTTGCCCGAGTCCGTCTTCGCCGAGGTGCGTTCGCGCCTCACGCCGACCCGCGGCGTCCGTGAACTCCTCGACGGCGTCCACGCCGCAGGTGGCCTCGTCGGCGTCGTGTCGGGCGGGTTCCACGAGACCCTCGACCCGCTGGCCGACGACCTGGGCCTGGACTTCCGCCGGGCCAACCGCCTCGAGGTGCGGGACGGCCGGCTGACCGGACGGGTCTCCGGCCCCGTGATCGACGCGCACGCCAAGGCCGCCGCCCTGCGGCGATGGGCCGAGGAGGCGCGGGTCGGCCTCGCGCAGACCGTCGCCGTCGGCGACGGGGCCAACGATCTCGAGATGATGGCGGTCGCGGGACTCTCTGTCGCGTTCAACGCCAAGCCGCGGGTCCGCGAGCGAGCCGACGTGGTCGTCGGGACGAACGACCTCTCCCAGCTGCTGCCCCTGCTCGGACTGCGCGGCTGACCCGCGGCAGGAGGCGGGCATCCCTCGAGGGGACGACCGGCGCCTCCTGCGTGGTCGGACCTAGTGGCCCATGCCGAGGCCGCCGTCGACCGGGATCACGGCCCCCGAGATGTAGGCGGCGTCGTCACCGGCGAGCCACGTGATCGTCTTGGCGACCTCTGCCGTGGTGCCGTACCGGCCGGCGGGGATGCTCTTCTTGTACTCGGCCTGCTGCGCCTCGGGCAGGACGGCGGTCATGTCGGTCTCGACGAAGCCCGGTGCCACCACGTTGGCGGTGATGCCGCGGGCCCCGAGCTCGCGGGTCAGCGAACGGGCGAAGCCGACCAGGCCCGCCTTCGAGGCGGCGTAGTTGGCCTGACCCGGGCCGCCGTAGAGGCCGACGACGCTCGACACGAGGACGATTCGTCCGAAGCGGGCCTTGAGCATGCCCTTGGAGGCCCGCTTGACGACGCGGAAGGCGCCGCCGAGGTTGGTGTCGACGACCGAGGTGAAGTCGTCCTCGGTCATGCGCATGAGCAGACCGTCCTTCGTGATGCCGGCGTTGGCGACGACGACCTCGACCGGCCCGAGCTCGGCCTCGACGGTGCTGAAGGCCGCGTCGATCGACGCGGCGTCGGTGACGTCGGCGACGACGGTGAGCGTGCCCTCGGGGCCCTGCCCACTGCGGGCCGTGACGGCGACGCGGTGACCCTGGGCGACGAACTCCTCGGCGATGGCGAAGCCGATGCCTCGGTTGCCGCCGGTGACGAGGACGGTGCGGGGCGTGGTCATGGGTTGTCTCCTCGTGAGCGATCTCGACGGTGGCCGCGAGGTCGCGGCGCGGATCGGCGAACCTGTGATCGGCAGGCCGCCGACCAGCCTACTGTCGGACCCGGGTCTTAGGATCGAAGCGCTCCCCCGGGCGTCTCGTCCCCGAGATCCGTCCGGCACCCGTCCGTGGTGCGTCCGCCCTCTTCCCGACATCGAGGTGTGCCCCGTGAAGGCCTCGAACACGATCACGTCCCTCCCGCCCTCCCCCACCGACGACCGGCACTCCCGCATGGTCAAGTACCTGGTGGCGATGGGCATCAGGTTGGTCTGCATCGCCCTCTGCTTCGTCTTCCCCCTCGGCTGGTGGACCCTGCTGCCCGTCATCGGCGCCGTCGTCATCCCCTACATCGCCGTCGTCTTCGCGAACGTGGGCCACGAGGCGGGCGACGCGGTCGAGAGTCCCGGCGGCATCGAGCTCTACCGCGAGCCGCAGGCGCCGTTCAGGCCGACCGTGGTCGACGGCGACGCAGGTCCTGCCGGCCCCGCCGCCTCGGCCGACGACGCGCCCGGCGAGGCGGATCACGATCGGCGCAGCGCCTGATGCTCGGCCTCGATCCCGTCGGCGTGCAGTGCTCTCGCGCCTCGTGTCGAGCCGAGGCACGGCATAATGTCCACTGGCGCAACCCCAAGATCCACGGCATCGACCGGGTCAAGGTGTGGTCGGCATGCGACGAGCACGTCGACTTCCTGCGCGATTTCCTCGAGGCACGTGACTTCCCGGTCGTCGTGACGGGGGTGTCAGAGGTCGTCGAACAGGTCGGAACGGAGGCGCGGTGACGAACATCCGCTTCGCCCTCTCGCGCAGATGGCTGGGCTACCTCGCCGTCGCCGTCGTCTTCGCGATCATCTGCGTGTTCCTCGCCCACTGGCAGTGGTCGCGGCACGACGAGAAGCTCGCGGTCGTGCACCAACTCGAGCAGACCTACGACGCCGACCCGATCCCCTTGCAGCAGGCGTTGCCCGAGCTGTCCTCCTACGACGCCGCTCAAGAGTGGCAGCCGGTCGAGATGACCGGGCGCTACCTCACCGACGACGAGTTGCTCGTGCGCAACCGCCCGCTCAACGGGCAGCCCGGCTTCGAGGTCCTCGTGCCGTTCCGCACCACGCAGGGCGAGATCTTCGTCGTCGACCGTGGCTGGGTGCCGACCGGCAACGCCCAGGACTCCCCAGACGTCGTGCCCGCGCCTCCTTCGGGCGACGTCACGGTAGTCGCACGCCTGAAACCGGGTGAACCGGCGCTGGGCGACCGGACGGGCGTTCCCGGGACGAACCAGATCGCGACCATCCAACTCAGCGAGGTCGAGTCCCGCGTCGGGCAGCCCGTCTACTCGAGTGCCTACGGTCTCGTCGTCAGCGAGAGCCCCGCGCCGGCCACGGCACCCGTCCCGTCCTCGAAGCCCGAGATCGACACCGGCCTGAACCTGTCGTACTTCGTCCAGTGGTTGATGTTCGCGGTCGGAGCCTTCGGATTCCTGTTCTACGTCTTCCGACAGGAGTACCGCAACCAGAACGCCGACGACGACGAACTCGTCGAGCGTGAGGCCGAACGGCAGCGTCGTCGCGACGCCCGGCCCCGCCACGACAACGACGTCGAGGACGAGATCCTCGACGGCGCGCGCCGCTGACCACAGCGCGGGCCGCGGCGGCGAACCTGGTCACGCCGGGGTGATCACGCCAGGTTGATGAGGTCGGAGTAGTCCGGGGTCCAGTGGTCCTCGGTGCCCTCGGGCATGATCAGCACACGCTCGGGGTTCAAGGCCTCGACGGCACCCTCGTCGTGGCTCACCAGGACGACGGCGCCCTCGTAGTTGCTCAGGGCGTCGAGGATCTCTAGGCGGCTCGCGGGGTCGAGGTTGTTGGTGGGCTCGTCGAGCAGCAGGACGTTCGCCCCCGAGACGACGATCATCGCCAGAGCCAGTCGTGTCTTCTCGCCGCCGGACAGCACCCCGGCCGGCTTGGCCGAGTCGTCGCCCGTGAAGAGGAACGAGCCCAACACCCGCCGCGCCTCCATCTCGGTGATGTTCGGCGAGGACGACACCATGTTCTCGAGCACGCTGCGCTTGACGTCGATGGTCTCGTGCTCTTGGGCGTAGTAGCCGACCCGCAGCCCGTGACCCGGCTCGAGCTGCCCCGTGTCGGGAGCGTCGACCCCGGCGAGGATGCGCAACAGGGTCGTCTTGCCGGCACCGTTCAGACCCAGGATGACGACCTTCGAGCCACGGTCGATGGCGAGGTCGACGGCGGTGAAGATCTCGAGGGAACCGTAGCTCTTCGACAGGTTCGAGGCCATGAGGGGCGTCTTGCCGCACGCCACCGGCGTCGGGAAGCGCAGCTTGGCCACGCGGTCGACCGCGCGGACCTCGTCGAGGCCCGAGAGGAGCTTCTCGGCTCGTGCCACCATCTGGTGGGCCGCTGCGGCCTTCGACGCCTTCGCACCGAACCGGGCCGCCTGCTTCTGCAGCGCAGAGGCCTGCTTCTCGGCGTTCGAGCGCTCTTTCTTGCGGCGCTCCTCGTCGGCGGCACGCTGCCGCTGGTAGTTGCGCCACCCCATGTTGTAGACGTCGATGGCCTGGCGGTTGGCGTCGAGGTAGAAGACGCGGTTGACGACCTCCTCGACGAGCTCGATGTCGTGGCTGATGACGATGACGCCGCCCTGGTAGGTCTTCAGGTACTCGCGGAGCCAGACGACGGAGTCGGCGTCGAGGTGGTTCGTGGGCTCGTCGAGGATCATCGTGTCGGCGGCCGAGAACAGGATGCGGGCCAGCTCGATGCGTCGGCGCTGACCACCCGACAACGTCGACAGGGGCTGGTCGAGGATGCGGTCCGGCAGGCTGAGGTTGCTCGCGATGGACGCGGCCTCGGCCTCGGCCGCGTACCCGCCGAGGGCGTTGAACTGGTCGTCGAGATCGCCGTAGCGCTTCATGGCGCGGGCGGCGACGTCGGGATCGGGGTCGCCCATGGCGAGGGTGGCTTCCTGGATGCCGAGCAGCAGCTGGCCGAGACCCCGGGCGTCGAGGATGCGCGTCCGGGCGAGGTCTTCGGGGTTGCCGCTGCGAGGGTCCTGCGGGAGGTAGCCGATCTCACCGGAGCGCTCGATCTTGCCGCCCGTCGGGAGGGTCTCGCCGGCCAGCGTCTTGGTCATGGTCGTCTTGCCGGCGCCGTTGCGGCCGACGAGGCCGATCTTGTCGCCCCGGTCGACCCGGAACGAGACGTCGGCCATGAGGAGGCGCGCGCCGACGCGGATCTCGAGATCGTGCACGGAGAGCACAGCAGATGTCCAATCGATTGGTGAGGAGTCCACAACGGGGCCCGGAAGGGGGCCGCCCATAGGATGGGGACGTCGTGTGGAGAGGGTCGCAGCACTGCGCTGCCGACCAGCCGCTCGGCCGATCAACCTACCCATTCTAGGAGTCCCCATGACGAACACTGCCGCATCGACCTCACGGCCGGTCCTCGCCGACCGTCTGGTGGCCCGGGGCGCCGCCACCGACGTGGCCCTCGTCCTCGGTGGGGTCGCCGTCGTCTCGGCCCTCGCGCAGGTGCAGGTGCCGCTCTGGCCGGTGCCCGTCACGGGACAGACGCTCGGTGTGATGCTCGTCGGCGCCTCCCTCGGCGCCCGTCGCGGCGCGCTCTCCTTGGCCACCTACCTGGTGCTGGGCGTCGCCGGACTGCCGATCTTCGCCGAGTTCTCGGGCGGCCCCCTCAGCGTCCTCAAGCCGAGCTTCGGCTTCGTGATCGGATTCGTCGTGGCGGCGGCCGTCATCGGCTGGCTGTCCGAGCGGGACTGGGACAAGAAGTGGTGGCGCTCGGCGGCCGCCTTCTTCCTGGCGAGCCTCATCCCCTTCGCCGTGGGTCTTCCCTATCTGGCGGTCGTGCTCGGTTCGTTGGGTCTGCCGAACGATCTGCCGAGCGTCCTCGCGGCCGGCCTGTACCCCTTCATCGTCGGCGGCATCGCCAAGTGGCTGATCGCGGCGGCGGCCCTGCCCCTCGCCTGGCGTGCGCTGAAGCGCATCGGTGACTAGCGCCTCCTGCTCCCCGGCGTGGTCGTCG
>NZ_MJGS01000001.1:135289-175475 GCF_001864945.1 Frigoribacterium sp. MCBA15_019
GTCGTCGTGCCGACGGATCGGGGTTCAGATGGAGAACCCGATCGCGCGCATCATGTCGCGACCGTCGTCCGTGATGCGATCGGGACCCCACGGCGGCATCCACACCCAGTTGATGCGGAAGGCGTCGACGACACCGTCGAGGGCGTTGGCGGTGTCTCCCTCGATGACGTCCGTCAACGGGCAACCCGCGCTCGTCAGCGTCATGCTGATGATGAGAGCGTTCTCGTGCTCTTCGTCCATCGCGAGGTCGTAGATGAGCCCCAGATCGACGATGTTGACGCCCAGCTCGGGGTCGACGACCTCTTTCAGTGCCTCGATGGTCTGATCGAACTTCTCGGGACTGAGTGCGACGGCCACGGTCAGACTGCCTGGGTCGCAGCGGCCTCGGCGGCGGCAGCCGTCACGTACCGGTCGTAGCCCTCGTTCTCGAGGCGGTCGGCCAGCTCGGGTCCACCCTCGTCGGCGACGTGGCCGTCGACGAACACGTGGACGAAGTCGGGCTTGATGTAGCGCAGGATGCGCGTGTAGTGCGTGATGAGCAACAGACCGAGCCCGGTGTTGGCCTTGGCACGGTTGACGCCCTCGGAGACGATCTTCAGCGCGTCGACGTCGAGACCGGAGTCGGTCTCGTCGAGGACGGCGAACTTCGGCTTGAGGAGCTCGAGCTGCATGATCTCGTGTCGCTTCTTCTCGCCACCCGAGAAGCCTTCGTTGACGTTGCGCTCGGCGAAGGCCGAGTCCATCTTGAGGGCGTTCATCGACTCGCGGAGGTCCTTGATCCAGCCGCGGATGGCCGGAGCCTCGCCGTCGAGGGCGGTCTTGGCCGTGCGGAGGAAGTTCGAGACCGTGACGCCGGGGATCTCGACGGGGTACTGCATGGCGAGGAAGAGCCCCGCCTTGGCGCGCTCGTCGACGCTCATCTCGAGCACCTCGCGACCGTCGAGCAGGATGGAGCCCCCGTCGACGTTGTAGCGGGGGTGGCCGGCGATCGTGTAGGCGAGGGTCGACTTGCCCGAGCCGTTGGGGCCCATGACGGCGTGGATCTCGCCCTCGTTGATGGTGAGGTCGACGCCCTTGAGGATGGGCTTGGGGCCGGCGTCGGTGTCGATGCTGACCTTGAGGTCGCGGATCTCGAGAGTGGACATGCGTTCTGTTCCTTTACTGTGCGGCGCCGGTGGAGGTCGAGGTGGTGTCGACGTACACCTCGCCGTCGATGACGGAGACCGAGAAGACCGGTACGGGTTCGTAGGCGGGCAGCGTGAGCGGCTTGCCGGTGGTGAGCTCGAACATCGAGCCGTGGGCCCAGCACTCGAGGGTGTCGTCCTCGACGAACCCCTCGGAGAGCGAGATGTCGCCGTGGGTGCAGGTGTCGCCGATCGCGTGGATCGTGCCGGCACTGTCTTTCACGACGGCGATCGCGACACCGTCGACGACGACGCGGTGCGCCTGGGAGGGGCTGACGTCGTCGACGCCGCAGACCTTCGTCGCCATCAGGCGACCGTCTCGGTCGACGTCGCCTCGCCCGCGGCCAGTTCGACCTCGATGGCGTCCACGAGCCGATCCTGCAGGTCGGCGTCGCCGATCTTCTGGATGACCTCGACGAGGAAGCCGAGCACCACCAGGCGGCGTGCCTCGTGCTCGGAGATGCCGCGCGACTGCAGGTAGAAGAGGTGCTCGTCGTCGAAGCGACCGGTCGCGCTGGCGTGACCCGCGCCCTCGATGTCCCCGGTCTCGATCTCGAGGTTCGGGATCGAGTCGGCGCGCGTGCCCTCGCTCAGCACCAGGTTGCGGTTCTGCTCGTAGCTGTCGGTTCCGGGAGCCGTCCGTCCGATGAGAACGTCACCGATCCACACGGTCCGGGCACCGGCACCCTGGAGGGCACCCTTGTAGTTGACGCGGCTCCGCGTCTTGGGGGCGTCGTGGTTGACGTAGACCTGCTGCTCGAGGTGCTGGCCGGCGTCGGCGAAGTAGACGCCGTAGAGTTCGGCGTCGGCACCCTGCTCGGCCAGGTGGGCCGACGGGTTGACCCGGACGACCGATCCGCCGAGGCTGACGACGAAGTGCTTGAGCTGGGCGTCGCGACCGATGCGGGCGTGGTGGCTCGCGAGGTGCACCGCGTCGTCGTCCCACTCCTGCAGGGTGACGACGGTGAGGTGCGCACCCTCGTCGACGACGATCTCGACGTTCTCCACCAGCTGCGCCGACCCGGTGTTGCGGAGGACGACCATGGCCTGGCTGTTCGCCTCGGCGTGGATCAGGGTGTGACCGGCCCGTGGCTCGCGATCGAGACCCGAGCGTCCGATGGTGATCGCCGACGGCTCGTCGCCCGTGAGCGTCACGGCCAGGACCTTCTCGGCACTCGACCACGCATTCGCCGCGGCCTTGTCCTCGGGCGTTCCGGCCGTGCCGACCCGAGAGTCGCTGCGGTCGATCCATTCGACGGTGGCACCGGGCGTCTCTCGAGCCAAGTAGGCATAGGGCGAGCCGTCGAGGTCACCGTCGATCAACGGACGGAGGCGCGACACCGGGCTGAGCTTCCAGTCCACCTCGCGACCGGTCACGTCGGGGAACGCCGCGGGGTCGACCGAGGTGAACCGCTCGGAACGCGTCTGCACGGGCACGAGGCCCCAGCCGCCGTCGCTGTGGGCACCGGCGCCGTGCTGGACGCCCGGCGTGGTGGTGGACTCTGGTGTGGTGGTGGGTGCTGCGGCGGACATCTAGCCGACTGATCCTTCCATGCTCATCTCGATGAGCTTATTGAGTTCGAGCGCGTACTCCATCGGGAGTTCGCGGGCGATGGGCTCGATGAAGCCACGGACGATCATGGCCATCGCTTCGTCTTCGGCCATGCCGCGCGACATGAGGTAGAAGAGCTGCTCTTCGCTGACCCGCGACACGGTCGCCTCGTGACCCAGTTGGACGTCGTCGACCCGGATGTCGATGGCGGGGTAGGTGTCGGAACGAGAGATCGTGTCGACCAGCAGGGCGTCACAACGGACCGTGTTGGCCGCGTGGTGGGCCGCTTCGTCGACACGCACCTCGCCACGGTAACCCGCGCGACCGCCGCCTCGGGCGATCGACTTCGAGACGATCGAGGACGTCGTGTAGGGCGCCATGTGGATCATCTTCGCGCCGGCGTCCTGGTGCTGACCGGGGCCCGCGAAGGCGACGGACAGGGTCTCGCCCTTGGCGTGCTCGCCGACCAGGTAGATCGACGGGTACTTCATCGTCACCTTCGAGCCGATGTTGCCGTCGATCCACTCCATGGTCGCGCCCTCGTGGGCGATCGCTCGCTTGGTGACCAGGTTGTACACGTTGTTGGACCAGTTCTGGATCGTCGTGTAGCGAACGCGGGCGTTCTTCTTCACGATGATCTCGACCACGGCCGAGTGCAGGGAGTCGGACTTGTAGATCGGAGCCGTGCAGCCCTCGATGTAGTGGACGTAGCTGCCCTCGTCGGCGATGATCAGCGTCCGCTCGAACTGACCCATGTTCTCGGTATTGATGCGGAAGTACGCCTGCAGCGGGATCTCGACGTGGACGCCCTTGGGGACGTACACGAACGAGCCGCCCGACCAGACGGCCGTGTTCAACGCGGCGAACTTGTTGTCGCCGGCCGGGATGACGGTGCCGAAGTACTCCTGGAAGAGCTCGGGGTGCTCGCGCAGCGCCGTGTCGGTGTCCATGAAGATGACACCCTGCTGCTCGAGGTCCTCGCGGATCTGGTGGTAGACCACCTCGGACTCGTACTGGGCGGCGACGCCCGCCACGAGGCGGTTGCGCTCGGCCTCGGGGATGCCGAGCTTCTCGTAGGTGTTCTTGATGTCGTCCGGCAGCTCGTCCCAGGTGGTCGCCTGCTTCTCGGTCGAGCGCACGAAGTACTTGATGTTGTCGAAGTCGATGCCCGACAGGTCGGCGCCCCACGTCGGCATGGGCTTGCGCTCGAACAACGTCAGGCCCTTGAGCCGGTTCTTGAGCATCCACTCGGGTTCGCTCTTCAGGTTCGAGATGTCGGTGACGACCTCGGGTGACACCCCTCGGCGCGCCGAGGCGCCCGCGGTGTCGGAGTCGGACCAGCCGAACTCGTACTGCCCCAGGCTCGCGAGCTCGGGTCGATCGATCAACACGTCTGACATGACTACCTCTTTCTCTGCCGGACCGAACACGGGTCGGCCGAACGGCATTCCCCGGGTTGTGGAGCGGCCCGGTTGCTCGCCCTGCGAGTCGAACACACCGGCTGTCGCCGCCTCGCCGGTCGACGCTCGACGTGATCGAGTCGTCAGGTGGCGTTGCTTAGACTGGTGGTGAAGGCCGTGCACCGCTTCTGCGGATCTCACGGTCTTCGGATGTCTCCGTCGACACCCTGCCGGGTCGTGTTCCTGAACCCGTTGATTCTACAGGGCCGACCGCCGAAAGTGACGAAAGGCAGCAAGTCGTGAGCAACGCACAGGTGGGCGCCACCGGAGTCCTGACCCGAGCCTGGTCGTGGCTCCCCACGACCGTCGACCGCCGGGTCCGTTTCATCGCCTGGGCGTCGTTCGTCTGTCAGGTGCTGCTGATCGGCACGGGAGGCGCGGTGCGGCTCACGGGATCGGGCCTCGGCTGCCCCACCTGGCCCCGCTGCACGGCCGACTCGTTCGTCAGCACGCCCGAGATGGGCGTCCACGGCGTCATCGAGTTCGGCAACCGTCTGCTCACCTTCGTGCTCACCCTGGTGGTCATCCTGGCGTTCCTCTTCGTGCTGCGGATGCGCACGGTCCGTCGCGACTTCTTCTGGCTCACCCTCGTCCAGGGTCTGAGCATCCCCTTCCAGGCCGTGCTCGGGGGCATCACCGTCCTCACGGGCTTGAACCCCTACATCGTCGGCGCCCACTTCGTCGTCTCGATCGTCCTCGTCGCGCTGACCACCACGTTGCTCTGGCGGGTGTACCGCGGGCCCCGGGGGCACCACGCGGCGACGCCGCGGGGCTACGCGCGGCTCGTGCACGTGGCGGCGGCCGTCGTCGGCGTCACGGTGGTCGTCGGCGTCCTCACGACCGGCTCCGGCCCGCACGCCGGTGACGCGGCCACGCCCCGCAACGGTCTCGACCCGGCGATCATGGACCACGTCCACAGCTGGCCGGCCTACGCCACCCTCGCCCTCACCCTGGCCGTCGTCGTCTGGACGATCCGGGCAGGCCTCCCCCGACGATTCCCCCTCGCCCTGCTCGGTGTCGAGCTCGTGCAGATCGCGGTCGGCATCACTCAGGCGCGCACCGGACTTCCGCCGCTGTTGGTCGGCAGTCACATGGTGCTCGCCGCGCTGCTCGTGGCCGCGACGACCGCCGTCGTGCTCTCCCTGCGCAACGACCAGGCACCGGACGAGGTCGAGCCGATCGTCGAGGCGGCCGCCGTCCGCGCCTGATGGACGCGACCGTGGGGTCTACTCGCGACGCATGACGGTGTCGACGTCGTCCTGGTCGACGACGACGAATCCCGTGCGCTCGTAGAGCGACACGGCACGACTGCCGGTGAGCACGTCGAGGGTGATCGACCCCGTGGTGACCGAGCCGATCGCCTCGGTCAGCAGGGCGGTCCCGATGCCCCGGCCTCGCGCCTCCTCGGCCAGGTAGAAGTGACGGAGCCAGGTCGTGTCGCCGTCCGGGTGCAGCGCGAGGCAGCCGAGGAGGCGCTGGTCGCCCTCGACGACCCGCGTCTCGTCGGCGACGAACTCGCGCACGAAGCGAGAACGGTGGCGGGGCGGGTTCCAGATGCCGAGACGCTCGAACTCGGGCCTCAGGACGACGAGCTTCAGATCGGTCAGTGGTCCGACGTCGTCCGGGCGCGCCGCACGGACCGTCCAGTCGAACGGGCTCACCGGGCTAGAACGGGAGCAGGGGGTCGACGCCGACGGCGACGAACAGCAGCGTGAGATACGTGATGGAGCTGTGGAAGACGCGCATCGGCCGGACCTCGGCGACCTGCTGGATGGCCCGGCTGTAGAGCCGGTGGGACTCCCAGACGAACCAGGCGCCGCTGGCCAGGGCCACGACCGTGTAGAGCGTGCCCATGCCGGCGACGGGGACGAGGATCAGCGAACAGACCACGGTGGCCCATGCGTAGAGGATGACCTGCAGGCCGACGATGGACCGGCCGCGCACCACGGCGAGCATCGGGACGTCGGCCGCGGCGTAGTCGTCGCGGTACTTCATCGACAACGGCCAGTAGTGCGGCGGCGTCCAGAGGAAGATCACCATGAAGAGGATGACGGCCGACCACGAGAGGTCGTTCGTGACGGCGGCCCAGCCGATGAGCACGGGCATGCACCCGGCGATGCCGCCCCACACGATGTTCTGCGGCGTGCGGCGTTTGAGCCAGAGCGTGTAGACGACGACGTAGAAGAGGATGGCCCCGAGCGAGAGCGCCGCCGAGAGCAGGTTCACCGTGAGGGCGAGCCAGACGATCGACGCGACGCCGACCACGTACGAGAAGACCAGCGCCTCGCGGTCGCTCACGTCACCCGTGACGAGCGGTCGCCCCTGGGTGCGCTTCATGATGCGGTCGATGTCTCGATCGATGTAGCAGTTGAAGGCCGAGGCCGAGCCGGCGCTCAGGGCGCCGCCGATCAGCGTCGCCGCGACGAGCCACAGGTTGGGGATGCCGCCCTGGGCCAGGAACATCGTCGGCGCCGTGGTGACGAGCAGGAGCTCCATCACGCGGGGCTTCGTGAGGGCGACGTACGCCCGAGCCTTACGACGGAAGCCCCGGGGTGACGTGTCGGGGCGGATGTCAACGGCTGCGGTCATGAGTCCTCTAACGAGACGAACGGTTTGCCCAAGGAGTCTAGGCGATGAACGTCGACGCTGACGGCGAACCCCCGGCCGGATGCGGACGGGCGGAGGGGGTTCGTCCCTATACTTGCAGGTGCTTGCCAGTCGCACGCCCTCTCGGTCCCGAGTCACCGGACGAACCGTCCCGATCCCCGCCCCCAGCGTGTGTGCGACCCAGCCGACGACGTCTCGGCAGGCGCACGTCAGCGCGGGAGCGAATCGACCCCGCGCAGTTCGCATCAAGAAGGGTCAACTTCCAGTGGCAGATCTGCAATGGGAATCCATTGACAACAAAGCAGTAGACACGGTCCGCGTCCTCGCGGCCGACGCGGTCGAGAAGGTCGGCAACGGCCACCCGGGCACCGCGATGAGCCTGGCGCCCGCCGCCTACCTGCTCTTCCAGAAGGTCATGCGTCGTGACCCGAGCGACAGCACCTGGATCGGTCGCGACCGGTTCATCCTGTCCGTCGGCCACAGCTCGCTGACGCAGTACATCCAGTTCTACCTGGGTGGCTACGGTCTCGAGCTCGACGACCTCGAGGCCCTGCGCACCTGGGGCTCCAAGACCCCCGGCCACCCCGAGTACGGCCACACCGACGGCATCGAGATCACGACCGGTCCGTTGGGCCAGGGCTTCGCCAGCTCGGTGGGCTTCGCCTACGCCGCCCGCTTCGAGCGTGGCCTGTTCGACCCCGACGCCGCGCCCGGCACGAGCCCGTTCGACCACTTCGTCTACGTCATCGCCGGTGACGGCGACATGCAAGAGGGCGTCACGAGCGAGGCCGCGTCGCTGGCCGGCCACCAGAAGCTCGGCAACCTCGTCGCCATCTACGACTCGAACCAGATCTCGATCGAGGACGACACCAACATCGCCTTCACCGAGGACGTCCACAAGCGCTTCGAGTCCTACGACTGGGACGTCCAGGTCGTCGACTGGAAGAAGACCGGTGAATACGTCGAGGACGTCGCCGAACTGCACGACGCCATCGAGAAGGCCAAGGCCGTCACCGACAAGCCCTCGCTGATCATCCTCAAGACGATCATCGGCTGGCCCTCGCCCAAGAAGCAGAACTCCGGCAAGATCCACGGCTCGGCACTGGGTGCCGACGAGGTCGCCGGTCTGAAGTCGGTCCTCGGCTTCGACCCCGAGAAGTCGTTCGACGTCGACCCCGCCGTCCTCGAGCACACCCGCAAGGCCGTCGAGCGCGGCCAGGCCCAGCACGCCGAGTGGGACGAGAAGCTCGCCGCCTGGGCGTCGGCCAACCCCGACAAGAAGGTCATGCTCGACCGCATCCTCGCGAACGAGCTGCCCGAGGGCATCGAAGAGGCTCTCCCCGTCTTCGAGGCCGGCAAGGACGTCTCGACCCGCGCCGCATCGGGCAAGGTCATCAACGCCCTCGCCGGTGTCGTCCCCGAGCTCTGGGGCGGCTCGGCCGACCTGGCCGAGTCGAACCTCACGACGATCACGGGCTCGAAGTCGTTCGTGCCGACCGAGTGGTCGACCGACGAGTGGAGCGGTGACCCCTACGGTCGCGTGCTGCACTTCGGCATCCGCGAGCACGCCATGGGCGCCATCCTCAACGGCATCACGCTGCACGGCAACACGCGCCCGTTCGGTGGCACCTTCCTCATCTTCAGCGACTACATGCGCCCCGCGGTCCGTCTCGCGGCACTGATGAAGTCGCCCGCGATCTACGTCTGGACCCACGACTCCGTGGCCCTCGGCGAGGACGGGCCGACCCACCAGCCGATCGAGCAGCTCGCGTCGCTGCGGGCGATCCCCGACCTCGACGTCGTGCGTCCTGCCGACGCCAACGAGACGGCCTGGGCCTGGGCCACGATCCTGGAGCGCCACCACGGCCCCGCCGGCATCGCGCTCAGCCGTCAGAACCTGCCCGTCTTCGAGCGCGGTACCGGTGACGCCGAGGGCGACACCTTCGCGTCGGCGAAGAACGTCGCGAAGGGCGCCTACGTCCTGGCCGAGGCGCCGGGCGGCACGCCCGACGTGATCTTCGTCGCGACCGGCTCCGAGGTGCAGATCGCCGTCGAGGCCCGTGAGGTCCTGCGCGGCGAGGGCATCAACGCCCGCGTCGTCTCGGCTCCGAGCATCGAATGGTTCGACGAGCAGAGCGACGAGTACAAAGAAGCCGTCCTCCCGGCCGCCGTCAAGGCCCGCGTCTCGATCGAGGCCGGCGTGGCCATGCCGTGGCGCGGCATCGTCGGCGACGCCGGTCGCAGCGTGTCGATCGAGCACTTCGGTGCCTCGGCCGACTACAAGACGCTGTTCAAGCAGTTCGGCATGACGACCGAAGCCGCCGTCGCCGCCGCCAAGGACTCGATCGCCGCTCTCTGAGCGTCGACAAAGGAAGAAGAAGAACATGACTGATTCGAACACCGCACAGCTCTCCGCCGCCGGCGTGAGCATCTGGCTCGACGACCTGTCGCGCGAGCGCATCAACGCGGGCGGCCTGCAGAAGCTGATCGCCGAGCGCAACGTCGTCGGCGTCACCACCAACCCCACGATCTTCGCCTCGGCTCTGGCCAAGGGCGAGGCCTACGACGACCAGGTCGCCCTGCTCGCCAAGACCGGTGTCAGCGTCACCGACGCCGTCTTCGAGATCACGACCGACGACGTCACCCGTGCCTGCGACATCTTCCGCGAGGTCTACGACACGACCGACGGCTTCGACGGCCGTGTCTCGATCGAGGTCGAGCCGGGTCTGGCGCACGACGCTCAGGGCACCATCGACCAGGCGGTCAAGCTGGCCGCCAAGGTCGGTCGCCCCAACGCCCTCATCAAGATCCCGGCGACCGTCGAGGGTCTCGAGGCCATCACCGCCGTCATCGCCCAGGGCATCAGCGTCAACGTGACGTTGATCTTCAGCCTCGAGCGCTACCGTGCCGTCATCAACGCGTACCTCACGGGTCTCGAGCAGGCCAAGGCCGCCGGCATCGACATCACCGAGATCCACTCGGTCGCCTCGTTCTTCGTGTCGCGTGTCGACACCGAGATCGACAAGCGACTCGACGCCGTCGGAACGGACGAGGCCAAGGCCCTCAAGGGCAAGGCCGGCGTGGCCAACGCCCAGCTCGCCTACGAGGTCTACCAGCAGGCCTTCGACACCGAGCGGGCCAAGGGCCTCCTCGCTGCCGGTGCCAACAAGCAGCGCCCCCTCTGGGCCTCGACCGGAGTCAAGGACCCCGCCGTCCTCGACACCACCTACGTGGTCGAGCTCGTCGCCCAGGACGTCGTCAACACGATGCCCGAGAAGACGCTCGAGGCGACCTTCGACCACGGTGAGATCCGTGGCGACACGATCAGCGCCTCCTACGCCTCCGCCAACGAGACCATGGACGCGATCGCCGCGCAGGGCGTCTCGTACGACGACGTGACCGAGACCCTCGAGAAAGAGGGCGTCGAGAAGTTCATCGTGTCGTGGAACGAACTGCTCGACACGGTCACGGCGGCCCTCGAGGCAGCCAAGCCCGCCGGGGAGTCCAAGTGACCATCACCATCGCTGCCAGCGGAGACGCGGCACAGGCGGTCGAGACGGTCGTCCCGCAGCTCGTGAGCGACCTCGTCGCCTCGGGCATCACGGCTCAGAACCCCACCCTGTGGGGCCCCGACGCCGAGGACGAATCGGCCAAGCGTCTCGGCTGGACCGAGGCCGTCGTGGTCTCGACTCCGCTCCTCGACGAGATCGACTCGTTGCGCGACGAGCTCGCCGCCAAGGGAGTCGACCACGTCGTGCTCGCGGGCATGGGCGGTTCGTCGCTCGCGCCCGAGGTCATCACCCGCACCTACGGTGTCGAGCTCACCGTGCTCGACGCGACGGAGCCCGGTCAGGTCCTCACGGCCCTCGCCGACCGTCTCGAGCGCACCGTGCTCGTCGTGTCGTCGAAGTCTGGTTCGACCGTCGAGACGGCCAGCCAGCGCAAGACGTTCGAGAAGGCGTTCACCGACGCCGGCATCGACCCCGTCGAGCGCATCGTCGTGGTCACCGACCCGGGTTCGCCCCTCGACGGGCAGGCTCGTGAGGCCGGCTACCGCGTCTTCAACGCCGACCCCAACATCGGCGGGCGCTACTCGGCCCTCTCGGCGTTCGGCCTCGTGCCGTCCGGCCTGGCCGGTGCCGACATCCGCGAGCTGCTCGCCGAGGCCGACGCCGTCACGGTCGAGTTGGCGCAGGACCGTGCCGACAACCCCGGCCTCGTGCTGGGCGCCGTGCTGGCGGGTACCTCCCCGCTGCGTGACAAGATCGCGATCGTCGCCGACGGCACCCACATCGTCGGATTCCCGGACTGGGCCGAACAGCTCATCGCCGAGTCGACCGGCAAGCAAGGTCGCGGCCTGCTCCCCGTGGTGATCGGCACCTCCGCCCCCGAGATCACGGCGGGTCTGCACGACGTGCAGGTCGTCCGTCTCGTGGCGAACGCCGACGAGACCCGAGAGGTCGCTCCCGGCGAGGTCGAGATCTCTGGTTCGCTCGGTGGCCAGATCATGGTCTGGGAATACGCCGTCGCGGTGGCCGGGCGTCTGCTCGACATCAACCCGTTCGACCAGCCCGACGTCGAGTCGGCGAAGATCGCGACGCGTGCGCTGCTCGACGACCGTCCCGAGCCCACTCCCCCGGCCTTCACGGCCGAGGGCGTCGAGGTCCGCGAGGTCGGAGGCGTCGAACTGGGAGACACGCTCGAGTCGGCGGTGGCTGCGCTGCTCTCGCACCTGAGCGACGACGGCTACCTCTCGATCCAGGCGTACGTGGACCGCGTGGCGAACCCGCAGCTCGAAGAGATCCGCGACCTGCTCGCGGCGCGCACGCAGCGTCCCGTCACCTTCGGGTGGGGGCCGCGCTTCCTGCACTCGACGGGTCAGTACCACAAGGGTGGCCCCGCCAACGGTGTCTTCTTGCAGATCACGCAGGTGCCCGAGACCGACCTCGAGATCCCGGACAGCCCGTTCACGTTCGGGCAGCTCGTGCAGGCACAGGCCGCCGGTGACGCGAAGGTCCTGGCCGAGCACGGTCGTCCCGTGCTCACGCTGACGGTGACCGACGTGGCCGCCGCGCTGCCGGTCATCACCGCCGCACTCCGCTGAGCCGAAAGGGCCGGCGTCCTCACGGGCGCCGGCCCTTTCGTCTTGCCCCCGGGTGGTCTCCGCAGGCATCGCCCGTCCTCGACCGGACCACCCCTCGAACCACAGAACGGAACTTCATGTCACCGGTGCCGATCACGCCGGAGTCCAACCCTCTGAGGTTGCCCTCCGATCGACGTCTCAACCGCATCGCCGGCCCGAGCGGCCTGATCATCTTCGGTGTGACGGGTGACCTCTCCCGCAAGAAGCTCATGCCCGCCGTGTACGACCTAGCCAACCGAGGCCTGCTCCCGCCCGGTTTCGCGCTCGTCGGTTTCGCCCGTCGTGAGTTCGAGGGCCAGGACTTCGAGCAGGTCGTCTACCAGGCCGTCAAGGACCACGCTCGAACGCCGTTCGACGAAGACGTCTGGCGTCAGCTCAAGGAGGGCTTCCGTTTCGTCCAGGGGGTCTTCGACGACGCCGACGCGTTCGCTCGGCTCAAGGACACCATCGAGGAGCTCGATCGCGAACGCGGCACGATGGGGAACCACGCGTTCTACCTCTCGATCCCGCCCAAGGCCTTCCCCATGGTCACCGAGCAGCTCCGCAACTCCGGGCTCGCCGAGGAGAAGGACGGTGCGTGGCGTCGCGTCGTCATCGAGAAGCCATTCGGCAGCGACCTCAAGACGGCGCGCGAGCTCAACGCCGTCGTCGAGACGGTGTTCGAGCCCGACAGCGTGTTCCGCATCGACCACTACCTCGGCAAAGAGACGGTGCAGAACCTCCTCACGCTGCGGTTCGCCAACCAGATGTACGAACCCCTCTGGAACTCCAACTACGTCGACCACGTCCAGATCACCATGGCCGAGGACATCGGCGTCGGCGGTCGGGCCGGCTACTACGACGGCATCGGTGCCGCCCGTGACGTCATCCAGAACCACCTCCTCCAACTGCTCGCCCTGACGGCGATGGAAGAGCCGGTCACGTTCGCCGCCCGCGACCTCCGGGCCGAGAAGGAGAAGATCCTGTCGGCCGTCCGCCTGCCCGCCGACCTCGCCACGGGCACCGCGCGGGGCCAGTACGCCGGGGGGTGGCAGGGCGGAGAGAAGGTCCTCGGCTTCCTCGACGAAGAGGGCATGGACCCCGAGAGCACGACGGAGACCTTCGCCGCCATCAAGCTCGAGATCGCCACCCGACGCTGGGCGGGCGTGCCCTTCTACCTCCGTGCCGGCAAGCGTCTCGGACGTCGCGTGACCGAGATCGCCGTCGTCTTCAAGCAGGTGCCCGAGAACATCTTCGGCACCCAGACCTCCCTGGGGCAGAACGCCCTCGTGATCCGGGTCCAGCCCGACGAGGGAGTGACTCTCCGGTTCGGGTCCAAGGTGCCCGGCATCGGCACACAGGTCCGGGACGTCACCATGGACTTCGGCTACGGGCACGCCTTCACCGAGGCGAGCCCGGAGGCCTACGAGCGCCTCATCCTGGACGTGCTCCTGGGCGACCCGCCCCTGTTCCCCCGGCACGAGGAGGTCGAACTCTCCTGGAAGATCCTCGACCCCATCGAGGAGTTCTGGGCCACCCAGGGCCAGCCCGAACAGTACCGACCCGGCACGTGGGGCCCCGCCTCGGCCGATGAACTCATGGCCCGTGACGGCCGTACCTGGAGGCGTCCGTGATCGTCGACCTGCCCGACAGCACCATCAGCCGCGTCCAGAAGACGCTGGTCAAGATCAGGGAAGAAGGAGGCGCGGTCGCGTTGGGCCGTGTCCTCACCTTGATCATCTCCACCCGTCTCGGTGACGAGGAAGAAGCCATCGAGGCTGCCAACGACGCCTCCCGTGAGCACCCCATGAGGGTCATCGTCGTGTCCACGTCGATCGGCGTCGACGCCGGCGAGGGACGGCTCGACGCGCAGATCCGCGTGGGGGGCGACGCCGGTGCCAGCGAGGTCATCCTGCTCCGCGCCTACGGTGAGACGGCGAGCGACGAGGAGGGGCTCGTGACCGGGCTCCTGCTGCCCGACGCACCCGTCGTGGCGTGGTGGCCCAAGACCGCTCCTGTCGTCGTCTCCGAGTCTCCCCTGGGGCGCATCGCACAACGGCGCATCACCGACGCCGCGAGCCAGTCCAACCCGCGCCAGTCGATCATCGACCTCGCGCGTAGCTACGCTCCCGGTGACACCGACTTCGCCTGGACCCGGCTCACCCTGTGGCGGGCACAGCTCGCCGCGGTGCTCGACCAGCCGCCGTACGAGTCGGTCACCGAGGTCGGTGTCGCAGGGGCACCCGACTCCCCCTCGACTCTGCTGCTGGCCGCGTGGCTGCGTCTGCAGCTCCAGGTGCCGGTCGACGGTGAGCTGACGACCCGGGCGACCGGCTCGAGCGGTATCCACGGGGTGCAACTCGTCCGCGCCTCCGGGTCCATCGTCCTCGAACGATCCCTCGGCGACGTCGCGACGCTGACCCAACCAGGCCAGCCCACGCACGATCTCGCGCTGCCACGCCGCTCGCTGCGCGACTGCCTGGCCGAGGAACTCCGTAGACTCGACCCCGACGACCTGTTCGGGAACGTCGTGAGACACGGGGTCGGCCAACTGAGCGAACCCGTCCAGAGCAACTAGAGCAGATAGAGAACCGTGACGAACGAACGCCGGGTGCTGGTCCACCCCGACAAAGAATCGCTGGGCGCGTCCGTGGCCGCCCGCTTCATCACCAAGATCATCGACGTGCTCGAAGAGCAGAACTACGCGTCGGTCGTCGTGAGCGGCGGCTCGGTGAGCACGCTCGTGCTGGCGGCCATCAACGCGTCACCGGCGCGCGACAGCGTCGACTGGTCCAAGGTCTCGATCTGGTGGGCCGACGAACGCTGGGTCCCCGCCGGCGACGCCGACCGCAACGACACACAGGCCGGCATCGATCTGCTCGACCACATCGGTCTGCTGCCCGAGAACGTCCACCGTTTCGGTGCTGTCGGTGACCATGCCGACGTCGAGGCAGCGGCCGTCGCCTACCGCGACGAGCTCCGCCAGCATGCCCAGGCGGACGACGAGGCCCCGCGCTTCGACATCACGCTTCTCGGTGTCGGTCCCGACGGTCACGTGGCCTCGTTGTTCCCCGACAAGGCGCAGATCCGTCAGCTCGAGCCGACCGTGCTCACGATCGACGACTCCCCCAAGCCGCCGCCGGTGCGCCTGACGCTGAGCCTGCCGGTGATCAACAACTCGCAGCGCGTCTGGATGATCCTCGCCGGAGCCGAGAAGGCCTCGTCGCTGGGGCTCGCCCTCGCGGGTGCCGGGGCGGACCAGGTACCGGTGGCCGGCGTCAAGGGGCGCAAGCGCACCGTCTTCTTCGTGGACCGGGACGCCGCGGCCGAGGTCCCCGAGAACCTGATCGCCTCCACGTACTGAGTCCCGGTCCGGGCCGACCGTCCACGGTACGACGAAGGGCCCCGCAGCTGATCGCTGCGGGGCCCTTCGTCATCGTCGGCGTCGACACCAGGAGGTGCGCTCGGCCTGGTCAGGCCTTCCCGCGTCGGACGCGCAACTGCTGCAGTGCCTCTTCGAGGAGTTGCTCGGCCTCTTCTTCGGTCCGTCGCTCTTTCACGTACGCGAGGTGAGTCTTGTAGGGCTCGAGCTTGGCGACCGTCGGCGGGTTCGCCTTGTCGCGACCTGCCGGCAGCCCGCTCGAGGGTGAATCGACGGTCTCGGGGATCTCTTCGTCGGGAACGTTGGCCGCGAAGTGACGTACGACCTCGTTGCCGAGGGCATCCCAGTACGAGATGGTGATCCGCTCGGCGTGGAAGCCACGGTCCTGTTCACCCATGGGACCCGCACCGACGCGCGAGCCGCGGATTGCACTACCGCCCGAGGCCATCAGCTGACCGCCGCGAACTTGGTGATGAGGCCCAGGACCACGATGCAGGTGATCCAGACGAGACCCAGGAAAACCGTGATGCGGTTGAGGTTGCGCTCGGCGACGCCGGACGCCCCGAGGTTGCTCGTGACACCACCGCCGAACATGTCGGACAGACCGCCGCCGCGACCGCGGTGGAGCAGGATGAGGAGGGTCAGCAGGAGGCTCGTGATGCCGAGCAACACCTGCAGGATGACCTGGAGAATTTCCACGTAGGACCTTTCGATGCGGTGAGACCGCTGACCAGTATAACCGCGAGAGGCCGTCATCCCGGCAGCACGAGCCGGAAGGGCACCGACGGGCGGCGCCCCGATCCGCTCAGACGCCGACGTGCGCCTGGAAGCGGACGATGCTGGCGAACTCGGACACGTCGAGGCTCGCCCCACCGACGAGGGCGCCGTCGACGTTCGGCTCACGCATGAAGGACGCGATGTTGGTGGACTTGACCGATCCGCCGTAGAGGACACGGGTCGCGGCGGCGGCATCCGAGCCGACGATGTCGACCAGGGCCACCCGCAGCGCGGCGCAGACCTGCTCGGCCTGCTCGGCCGTGGCGGCCTGCCCGGACCCGATCGCCCAGACGGGCTCGTAGGCCACGACGATCTCGGCGGACGCGGGCACCTGGGCGAGCGCGGCACGGAGCTGGGCCACCGGCACCGCGCTCGGTCCGTGCTGCTCGAGGTCGTCGGCCGTCTCGCCGACGCAGATCACGGGGACGAGGCCCGACCGATGAGCCGCAGCGACCTTCGTCGCCACGACATCGTCGTCCTCGGCGTGGAGCGTCCGGCGCTCCGAGTGCCCGACCAGGACGTAGCGGACGTCGAGCTTGGCGAGGAACGGCCCCGAGACCTCTCCCGTGTAGGCACCGGAATCGTGGGCGGAGAGGTCCTGGGCTCCGAGCGCCAGCTCGAGCTTGTCGGCGTCGAGCAGGGTCTGCACGCTGCGGATGTCGGTGAACGGCGGGAACACCGCGGTCTCGACCGATTCGAAGTCGTGTTTGGCGTCCTTGAGGGACCAGGCGAGCTTCTGGACGAACGCGATCGCCTGCAGGTGATCGAGGTTCATCTTCCAGTTGCCGGCAATGAGGGGGGTGCGTGTGGTCACCATCCGAGGACCTCCAGTCCGGGGAGTCGTTTGCCCTCGAGGAACTCGAGGCTGGCTCCACCACCGGTGGAGATGTGGCCGAACTGGTCGTCCGTGAAGCCCAGGGCACGGACGGCCGCGGCCGAGTCGCCACCGCCGACGACACCGAGACCCGAGACATGGGTGAGAGCCTCGGCGACCGCCTTGGTGCCGTGTGCGAATGCCGGGAACTCGAAGACTCCCATGGGTCCGTTCCAGAAGACCGTGGACGACGTCTGGACGGTCTCGGCGAAGCGGGCCGCCGTCTCGGGACCGATGTCCAACCCGAGGGCGTCCGCACCGAGAGGAGACGACTCGATGCCGTCCGAGGCGACCACGGTGTGGTCGGCATCGGCGCTGAAGGTCGAGGCCGCCACCACGTCGACGGGGAGGACGAGGTTGACGCCCCGACGCGCGGCTTCGTCGACGTAGCCGCGGACCCGGTCGAGCTGGTCCTTCTCGAGCAGGCTCTTGCCGACGGGTAGTCCCTGCGCGGCGAGGAACGTGAAGAGCATCCCCCCACCGATGAGCAGGTTGTCGACCCGCGGGAGCAGGTGCTCGATGACGCCGAGCTTGTCGGACACCTTCGAGCCGCCGAGGACCACGGTGTAGGGCCGCGTGGGGTTCTCGGTCAGCTTGTCGAGGACCTCGAGCTCGCGGGAGATCAGAGTGCCGGCTGCGCTCGGGAGGAGCGCGGGGAGCTCGTACACGCTCGCCTGCTTGCGGTGCACGACGCCGAAGCCGTCGGAGACGAACACGTCGCCGAGTTCGGCCAGGCGACGGGCGAACTCCTGACGCTCCGACTCGTCCTTCGACGTCTCGGCAGCGTTGTAGCGGAGGTTCTCGAGCACGACGATCTGACCGTCGGTCAGTCCGGCCACCGCTTCGGTGGTCTCGTCGCCGACGGTGCTCGCCGCGAAGCCGACGCTCTTGCCGAGGAGTTCGCTGAGTCGCTGGGCGACCGGTCGCAGGCTGTACTCGGCCTTGGCCTCGCCGTCGGGGCGACCGAGGTGCGAGATGACGACGACCCTCGCCCCCTGGTTGATCAGCAGGTCGAGGGTCTCGAGGGAGGCACGGATGCGTCCGTCGTCGGTGATCTCACCGTCCTTCAGCGGGACGTTGAGGTCGCATCGGACGATGACGCGCTTGCCCGACAAGGGACCGAGGGAATCGAGGGTTCGCAGGCTCATGGGTTCGTTTCGGGGTTGGAGGACGATGCCCCGGCCCGCTGGGGCCGGGGCATCGAGGTCGGACTAGAGGCGGTCGGCCACGTACTTCGTCAGGTCGACGAGGCGGTTCGAGTAGCCCCACTCGTTGTCGTACCACGAGGTGATCTTGACCAGGTTGCCGATGACCTTGGTGAGCCCCGAGTCGTAGATCGACGAGTGCGGGTCGGTCGTGATGTCGGTGGACACCAGCGGGTCTTCGGAGTAGGCGAGGATGCCCTTGAGCTCGCCCTCGGCTGCGGCCTTGTAGGCAGCGTTGATCTGCTCGACCGTCACCGGGGTGCTGGTCTCGAGGGTCACGTCGGTGATCGAGCCGGTGGGGACGGGGACGCGCAGGGCGTAGCCGTCGAGCTTGCCGGCGAGCTCGGGGATCACGAGGCCGATGGCCTTGGCGGCACCGGTCGACGTCGGGACGATGTTGAGCGCGGCGGCGCGGGCACGACGGGGGTCCTTGTGGGGGCCGTCCTGCAGGTTCTGGTCGGCCGTGTACGCGTGGACCGTCGTCATGAGACCGCGCTCGACGCCGAAGTTGTCGAGGAACACCTTCATCAGGGGCGCGAGGCTGTTCGTCGTGCACGACGCGTTCGAGATGATGTGGTGGTTGGCGGGGTCGTAGATGCCCTCGTTCACGCCCAACACGATGGTGGCGTCGTCACCGGTGGCGGGAGCCGAGATGAGGACCTTCTTCGCGCCGGCCGTGATGTGCTTGCGTGCGTCTTCGGCCTTCGTGAAGAAACCGGTCGACTCGACGACGATGTCGACGCCCAGCTCGCCCCAGGGCAGGTTGGCGGGGTCGCGCTCGGCGAGCACCTTGATCGGCTTGCCGTCGACGACGATCGAGTCGCCGTCGAGCTCGACGGTGGCGTCGAGACGACCCGTGATCGAGTCGAACTTGAGGAGGTGCGCGAGGGCGGCGTTGTCGGTCAGGTCGTTGACGGCGACGATCTCGATGTCGGTTCCCTTGGCGAGCGCCGCGCGGAAGTAGTTACGGCCGATGCGACCGAAGCCGTTGATGCCGATCTTGACGGTCAATGAAACTCCTGATGATCAGGCGTCGTGGGGACGCGTGGAGGGTGTGGGCGACCAGGCCCGTGGCGACGCCCGAATTCTCGATGACCTCGGGTCGGACACCGTTTACGACAGTAGCAGCAGCCCTCCGGAATTCGCCGTCCCGTGACGTCACGGGCTCCCCTCCGCCGGCCCTCAGTCGAGGTCGAGGTCGTTCGGGAGATTGGCGTCCGTACCCGGGAGGCCCAGGTCGCTGGCTTTCTTGTCGGCCATGGCGAGCAGTCGGCGGATGCGTCCCGCCACGGCGTCCTTGGTCATCGGGGGGTCGGCGTGGTGGCCGAGTTCGTCCAAGCTGGCGTCACGATGCGCCAGTCGCAGTTCGCCCGCGTACTTGAGGTGATCGGGGATGTCGTCGCCGAGGAGTTCCATCGCCCGGTCGACCCGGGCGCAGGCGGCGACGGCGGCCTGGGCCGAACGTCGCAGGTTGGCGTCGTCGAAGTTGACGAGACGGTTGGCGGTCGCGCGCACCTCCCGGCGCTGGCGCATCTCTTCCCAGTCGGTCACGCTCTTCTCGGCACCCATCACCTTGAGCATGGTGCCGATCGCCTCACCGTCGCGGATGATCACGCGGTGCACGCCCCGGACCTCGCGGGCCTTCGCCGCGATGCCCAGTCGTCCGGCGGCCCCGACGAGCGCCATGGCGGTCTCGTTGCCGGGGCACACGACCTCGAGCGAGGCGGATCGACCGGGGTCGGTCAAAGAGCCCTGGGCGAGGAAGGCGCCGCGCCAGATCGCGGCGAGATCGTCACGCGAGCCGGTCGTGAGTCGGTTCGGCAGGCCACGCACGGGTCGCCGGCGGGCGTCCATGAGCCCGGTCTGACGCGCCAGCGTCTCTCCGGCCTCGTGGACCCGCACGAGGAACCCCGGGGTGCGTCGTGAACCGGAGGGAGCCGTCATGGCGACGTCGCTCCGGGCTCCGTACAGCTCGGCCAGGTCTTTGCGGACCCGGCGGGCGATGAGGGCCGAGTCGAGTTCCGCCTCGACCGCGATCCGCCCGGAGATGAGGTGGAGCCCCCCGGCAAAACGAAGGACGGTGGCGAGCTCGGCAGCCCGGATCGTCGTCCTGCTCACCTCGACGCGGGCGAGTTCTTCTTTGACGTCGGCAGTCTGGGCCACTCCGGTTGTTCCTTTTCGTCAGGTCGACTTGTCGTCGGTACACGGGCGTGCTGAAGGACCTCGGTGGGTCATTCTCGGCCGAGGTCGCGGTGTTTCACGCTGACGGCCACGCCGGGGAGTCCACGCAGACGCGCCGCCAGTTCACCCACGAGGGTGACCGATCGATGTTTGCCCCCGGTGCAGCCAATGGCGATCGTAGCGTGTCTCTTGTTCTCACGCTGATAGCCCGACAACACGGGGACGAGCGAGGCGGCGAAGGCGTCGACGAACTCTCGTGCCCCGTCCTGTTGCATGACGTACGTCGTGACCGGCTCGTCGAGCCCCGACTGCTGCCGGAGCGCGGGCACCCAGAACGGGTTGGGGAGGAACCGCGCGTCGCCCACCATGTCGGCGTCGGTGGGCAGGCCGTACTTGAACCCGAAGCTGAGGACGGTCACCTGCACCCCGGCGCGGTCGGACTCGGCGAACTTCTCGGAGATCGTCGTGGCCAACTGGTGGATGTTGAGTTCCGAGGTGTCGATGATCACGTCGCTGGTCTCGCGGAGCTCCTCCATGCGCGCTCGCTCGGCGAGGATGCCGTCCAGCAAGGTGCCGTCACCCTGCAGCGGGTGCGGCCGCCGGACCTGCTCGAAACGGCGGACCAACGCCGCGTCGGTCGCGTCGAGGAAGAGGACCCGCACCTTGCTGGGCATGCTCGCCCGGAGGGTGCGGACGGCCTCCTGTGCCTCGCTGAAGAGGCGCCCCCCGCGGACGTCGACCACGGCGGCGATCTTGGGGAGCGAGTCCCCCGCGCGCTCGGCCAGGTCGAGCAACGGTCGTAGCATCTGCGCGGGCAGGTTGTCTACCACGTACCAGTCGAGGTCTTCGAGGGCGTTGCCGACCGTCGACCGCCCGGCACCGGACATGCCCGTCACGATCAGGACCTCTTGTTGTTCGCTGACGTCGCTCATGTCGGTGGTGTCCTCCGGGTCGGCGGGCGGTGCATCGAGTCTAGGCGGGGCTCGTGGGGGGCACGGCGTCGTCGGCCGTCACGTCCTCGGCTCCGCGGAGCCGTTCGACGACGGCCGCGGCGAGGGTCGGTCCGATGCCGCGGATCGCCGAGATGTCGGCGACGTCTGCGTCTTTCAGCCGTTTGACCGAGCCGAAGTGCTTCAGGAGCACGGCCACCCGGGAGGGGCCCAACCCCGGGATCTCGGCCAGTTGCGTCGAGATGTCGCGTTTGCGCCGTTGCCGCTGGTGTGTGATCGCGAACCGATGCGCCTCGTCCCGGATGCGCTGGATCAGGAACAGTGCGTCGCTGTTGCGCGGCAGGATGACCGGGAAGTCGTCGTCGGGCAACCAGATCTCTTCGAGCCGCTTGGCGATGCCGCACAGTGCGATGTCGGTGACGCCCGCGTCGTCGAGGGCTCGTCGGGCCGCCGCCACCTGGGGTTGTCCGCCGTCGACGATGAGGAGGTTGGGACGGTACGCGAACCGTTTGCGTTGCTCACCCACCTCCTCGACGGGCGCGAGTTCGTCGTCGAGGCGCGAGAGACGGCGGCTGAGGGTCTGGTAGATCGACTCGGTGTCGTCGGTCGACTGAGGGATGTTGAAGCGCCGGTACTGGTCCTTCCGCGGTAGACCGTCCTCGAACACCACCATCGAAGCGACGATGTTCGTGCCCGAGAGGTGGGAGACGTCGTAGCACTCCATGCGCAAGGGCGCGTCGCTCATGCCGAGGGCCTCCTGGATGTCGGCCAGGGCGGTCGACCGGGTGGCGAAGTCGGCGCTGCGACGGGTCTTGTAGAGCATGAGCGACTGCTGCGCGTTGAGGGTCGCCGTCTGCATCAGGTTGGCCTTCTCCCCGCGCTGAGCCGTGTGTATCTGCACCCGCCCGCGCCCGCGGAGGGAGCTCAGCACGCTTTCGAGGGCGTCGTTGTCGTCCGGCGTCTCGGTCACGACGATCTCGCGAGGAAGCTCGGCACCGGCGGTGTAGATGCCCTGCAGGACCTGCTCGACGAGGTCGCCGGTCGAGATGTCGATCTCTTTGTCGACGACCCATCCGCGGGAACCACGGATGCGACCGCCCCTCACCGTGAAGAGCTGGACGGCGGCCGCCAGCTCGTCCTCGGCGAGGGCGTAGAGGTCGAGGTCGACGTTGTCGCGGAGGACGACCGCCGACTTGTCGAGCACGGCCTCGAGGGCCTGCACCTGGTCCCTGTAGGCCGCCGCGTCCTCGAAGCGCTGCTCGACGGCGGCCGTCTTCATGGACCGCTGCAGGTCGGCGATCACCTTCTTGTCGTAGCTGCCCATGAACTTGACGAACTCGTCGACTATGGCCCGGTGCTCGTCGATCGACACCTTGTGTGAGCAGGGCCCTCCGCAACGACCGATCTGCCCCGGGAAGCAGGGCTTGCCCGTCTGCATCGCCTTCTTGTAGCTGCTGTCGGAACAGGTCCGGATCGGGAAGACCTTGATCATCAGGTCGATGGTGTCGTGGACCGCCCAGATCTTCGGGTAGGGCCCGAAGTACTTCGCCCCTCTGATGCGCGGGTTGCGCGTGACCATGACCCGAGGTGCCTCGTCGGCCAGGGTGACGGCCATGAAGGGATAGGTCTTGTCGTCGCGGAACTTGACGTTGAACGGCGGGTCGAATTCTTTGATCCACGTGTACTCGAGCTGCAGGGCCTCGATGTCGCTGCCCACGACGGTCCACTCGACCGATCGAGCGGTGAGGACCATCCGACGGGTGCGTTCGTGGAGGGAGGGCAGTGGTGCGAAGTAGTTGCTCAGCCGGGCCCGCAGGTTCTTGGCCTTGCCGACGTACAGAACCCTGCCCCGCTCGTCACGCCAGCGGTAGACGCCGGGGTCGGTCGGTATCTCGCCCGCTTTCGGACGCCAGGAGACGGTGTTGCTCATCGTGCTTCGACGGCCTCCCGACGTCGCGTCGGCGTGGCCTTCTTCTTCTGGACGCGCGGCACGGTGTGACCCGACTCGAGGATCTCCTTGAGGAAGACGCCCGTGTGGCTCTCGGGCACGGTGGCGAGGTGTTCGGGCGTGCCGGTGGCGATGACGGTACCGCCACCCGCGCCTCCTTCGGGGCCCATGTCGATCAGCCAGTCGGCGGACTTGATGACGTCGAGGTTGTGCTCGATCGTGATGACGGTGTTGCCCTTCTCGACGAGACCGTTCAGAACGAGCAGGAGCTTGCGCACGTCCTCGAAGTGCAGACCCGTGGTCGGCTCGTCGAGCACGTAGACGCTGCGCCCGTTGGAGCGCTTCTGCAGCTCGGTCGCGAGCTTCACGCGCTGAGCCTCGCCACCGCTCAACGTGGTGGCGCTCTGACCGAGTCGCACGTAGCCCAGGCCGACGTCGACCAGCGTCGACATGAACCGCGAGATCGCCGAGATGGGGGCGAAGAACTCGGCCGCCTCGCTGATCGGCATCTCGAGGACCTCGGAGATGTTCTTTCCCTTGTAGCGCACCGCCAGGGTGTCGCGGTTGTAGCGCGCACCACCGCACACCTCGCAGGCGACGTAGACGTCGGGCAGGAAGTTCATCTCGATCTTGATGGTGCCGTCACCCGCGCAGTTCTCGCAGCGGCCGCCCTTGACGTTGAAGCTGAAGCGTCCCGGCAGGTAGCCGCGGGCCTTCGCATCGGTCGTCTCGGCGAAGAGGGTGCGGATTCGGTCGAAGACGCCCGTGTAGGTCGCGGGGTTCGAGCGCGGGGTGCGACCGATCGGTGCCTGGTCCACGTGGACGACCTTGTCGAGGGCGTCGAGCCCCGTGACACGCGTGTGCTTGCCGGGGATCTGACGGGCTCCGTTGAGCTGGTTCGCCAGGACCTTGTACAGGATGTCGTTCACGAGCGAGGACTTGCCCGAACCGCTGACACCCGTCACGGCGACGAAGGTGCCCAGAGGGAAATCGACGGTGACGTCGCGCAGGTTGTTGGCCTTGGCGCCCACGACCGAGATCATGCGCTTCTTGTCGACGGGACGACGGCTGGTGGGCGTCTCGATCGAGCGCCGCCCGGCGAGGTAGTCACCCGTGTACGAGTCGGTGTTCGCGACGAGGTCCTCGTAGCTGCCCGAGTGCACGACCGTGCCGCCGTTGACGCCGGCACCCGGACCGATGTCGACCACCCAGTCGGCCGTCTTGATGGTGTCCTCGTCGTGCTCGACGACGATCAGCGTGTTGCCGAGGTTCTTGAGCTTGACCAGCGTGTCGATCAGTCGGCGGTTGTCCCGCTGGTGCAGGCCGATGCTCGGTTCGTCGAGGACGTAGAGCACCCCGGTCAGGCCCGAGCCGATCTGGGTCGCGAGGCGGATGCGCTGGGCCTCGCCACCCGAGAGGGACCCGGCGGCGCGGGCCAGCGAGAGGTACGTGAGACCCACCTCGAGCAGGAACTCGAGCCGGACCCGGATCTCACGAAGGACCTGGGCGGCGATGCGCGCCTCGCGGGTCGTGAGGGTGAGGCTGTTCATGAATTCGAAGGCGTCGGCGAGGCTGAGTTCGGACACGGTCGCGATGTCGTTCCCGTCGACCAGGACGGCGAGGACCTCGGGCTTGAGCCGCTTGCCCTTGCAGACGACGCACGGGATCTCACGGAGGTAGGACGCGTAACGCTGGCGCTGCGTGTCGGTCTCGGCCTCGGCGTACTTGCGCTCGATGTAGGGCATCACACCCTCGAAACCCGTCGAGTACGTCATTTCTCGCCCGAAGCGGTTACGCCATTTGACCGTGACCTCGAAGTCGTTGCCCTGCAGGACGGCCTGCTGGACCTTCTCGGACAGGTCGTGCCACGGCGTCTTGAGGCTGAAGCCGAGATCGCCGGCCAGGCCCTCGAGGAGCTTCTGGAAGTAGTTGTAGAGGCCCTTGCCCGATTGGGTCCACGGGAGGATGACGCCGTCGGCGAGGCTCAACTCGGGATCGCCCAGGAGCAGGTCGGAGTCGACCGACATCTTGGTGCCGAGACCCGAGCACTCGGGGCAGGCGCCGAAGGGTGCGTTGAACGAGAACGTGCGGGGTTCGATCTCGGTGAGCTGGACCGGGTGGTTGTTCGGGCACGAGAGCTTCTCGGAGAACGTTCGGTACTTGCCGGCCGCGCCCTCGTCGGTGTCGACGAAGTCGATGGTGACCAGGCCGTCGGTCAGGCGGAGGGCGGTCTCGAGCGAGTCGGTCAGACGGGTCAGCGCCTGATCGGAGGCGACGAGGCGGTCGACAACGACCGCGATGTCGTGCTTGATCTGCTTCTTCAGCTTGGGCGGCGAACTGAGCTGGATCTGCTCACCGTCGACGATGGCCCGGGAGTACCCCGTGGACGCGAGCTCGGCGAACAGGTCGACGAACTCGCCTTTCTTCTGCGAGACCACAGGGCTCAGAACCTGGTAGCGGGTGCCCGTCTCGAGGGTCATGAGCTGGTCGGCGATCTGCTGCACGCTCTGCTTGCTGATCTTCTCGCCGCAGACGGCGCAGTGCGGCACGCCGATCCGTGCCCAGAGGAGGCGCATGTAGTCGTAGATCTCGGTGATCGTGCCGACCGTGGATCGCGGGTTGCGGTTCGTGGACTTCTGATCGATGGAGACGGCCGGGCTGAGGCCCTCGATGAAGTCGACGTCGGGCCGGTCGACCTGACCCAGGAACTGCCGCGCGTAGGCGGACAGCGACTCGACGTACCGTCTCTGCCCTTCGGCGAAGATCGTGTCGAAGGCGAGGGACGACTTGCCGGAGCCGGACAACCCGGTGAAGACGACCAACGAGTCACGCGGGATCTCGAGGTCGACGTTGTTCAGGTTGTGCACACGGGCACCCCGGACGCTCAGCGTGGAGGAACCTTCTACAGGTGAGATGGACACTCTTACCATTCTGTCGATGTGGACGACGCTCGTCGTCGTGGCGGGCAGGCCCGCGGGAGATGCAGCCGGCGGCGCAGGGTCAGGGGGCCGGGGACGAGATGACCGGTTGGACGCCCGTCAGGCCGGCCGACACCTGCCAGAGACGGGCTGCGACCGACTCGTCGCGGGTATGACGTTTGGCGGGCACGTGAGCCGGGGCGCCGGTCAGCTGGAACCATCCGGCCGGACCCCAGTATTCCCCGCCGACGACGTCTTCGCCCACGAGGGCGTGGACGAGGGGCTCTGCTCCGACCTCTTTGCCCTGGGAGAACGTGTGCATCATCGAGGTGAGGACGGCGGGAGGACGGTGGGGTTCGACGACGGGCGGGCGTGGATCGCTGAGGGACTCCCATGAGAACCCGGGGTGGGCGACGACGCTCGAGATCGACGATCCGGCCGCCCGGAGTCGACGATCGAGGTCGAACCCGAAGGTCATGACCGCGAGCTTGGATCGCGCGTAGGCGACGGCCCCCGAATAGCTCGAGACCATCATGGGATCGTCGAGGTCGAGTCGCACCCACCGGTGGCTGATGCTGCCGAGGTGCACGACTCGCGCCCTCCCGGCCGACTCGAGTGCCGGAAGGAGGTGCGAGACCAGCGCGAAGTGGCCGAGGTGGTTGGTGCCGAACTGGAGCTCGAAGCCGTCGGTCGTCGTCTGACGCCGACGGGAACCGACGACGCCTGCGTTGGCCAGCAAGCCGTCGACCGGCCCACCGGCGGCGATGGCGGACGCACCCGAGCGGACCGACGCGAGATCGGCGAGGTCGAGGGCGACGGTGTCGACGTCCGCCCCGGGCACGCGGCTGCGCAGGAGATCGGCGGCCCGGACGGCTCGCTCTGCGTCGCGGGACGCGAGGACGACCTGATGACCGGCCGTGACGAGCCGCTCGGCGGAGTAATAGCCGAGACCCGCGGTCGCACCCGTGACGACGACACGGCGACGTTCACCGGGCATGGCCGGCCGCCTCCATCTGGCGCAGGTCTTTCTTCAGGTCGGCGACCTCGTCGCGGAGCCGACCGGCCAACTCGAACTTGAGCTCGGCCGAGGCCTGCAGCATCTGCTCGTTGAGGTCGGCGATGATGGCTTCGAGACCGTTCGCCGCGCTGGCCGCCTTGCCCTCGCGGCGGAGGTTCGGCGTGGGGGCGCGCTTGCCGCCCTGGCGATCCGCGAGGAGGCGAGCGGTGTCGGCGCCCTCTCGGGCCAGGACCTCGGTGATGTCGGCGATCTTCTTCCGCAACGGCTGGGGATCGATGCCGCGCTCGAGGTTGTAGGCGACCTGCTTCTCGCGACGACGATCGGTCTCTTCGAGTGCTTGTTTCATCGAATCGGTCATCACGTCGGCGTACATGTGCACCTGACCCGACACGTTGCGGGCCGCACGACCGATGGTCTGGATGAGGGACGTCGACGAGCGGAGGAAGCCTTCTTTGTCGGCGTCGAGGATGGCGACGAGCGACACTTCGGGGAGGTCGAGGCCCTCACGGAGCAGGTTGATGCCGACGAGCACGTCGTAGACCCCCTGGCGCAGTTCGGTCAGCAGCTCGACCCGTCGGAGCGTGTCGACGTCGGAGTGCAGGTACCGCACCCGCACGCCGGCCTCGGTGAGGAAGTCGGTGAGTTCTTCGGCCATCTTCTTGGTCAAGGTGGTGACCAGGACACGTTCGTCGATCTCGACCCGAGTGCGGATCTCTTCGAGCAGGTCGTCGATCTGACCCGCGGACGGCTTGACCACGATCTCGGGATCGATGAGCCCGGTGGGTCGGATGATCTGCTCGACCACACTGTCGGTGATCCCCAGCTCGTACTTGCCGGGTGTCGCCGAGAGGTAGACCTTCTGGCCGACCCGGTCGAGGAACTCCTCGAACTTGAGCGGCCTGTTGTCGAGGGCACTCGGCAGCCGGAAGCCGTGGTCGACGAGGGTGCGCTTGCGTGAGGCGTCGCCCTCGTACATGGCACCGATCTGGGGCACGGTGACGTGCGACTCGTCGATCACCACGAGCAGGTCGTCGGGGAAGTAGTCGAGCAGGCAGTGGGGCGCCTCGCCGGGCGATCGACCGTCGATGTGCGCCGAGTAGTTCTCGATGCCGTTGCAGAAACCGATCTGTTCCATCATCTCGAGATCGAAGGTCGTGCGCATGCGCAGACGTTGGGACTCGAGGAGCTTGCCCTGCTTGTCGAGCTCGTCGAGACGGGTGGCGAGTTCGTCCTTGATGGTCCCGATCGCCCGGTGCATGACGTCGGTACCCGCGACGTAGTGGGACCCCGGGAAGACCGACACCGCGTCCATCGTCTTGACGACGTCGCCCGTGAGCGGGTGGAGGGCGTACAGGGCCTCGACCTCGTCGCCGAACATCTCGATGCGGATGGCCAGTTCTTCGTACATGGGGATGATCTCGATGGTGTCGCCCCGCACCCGGAAGTTGCCACGGGAGAAGTCGATGTCGTTGCGCTGGTACTGCATCGAGACGAAGCGACGGATGAGAGTCTCGCGATCGATCCGCATGCCGACCTGGAGGGCGATCATGGCTTCCATGTAGCCCTCGGGAGTGCCGAGACCGTAGATGCAGGACACCGTCGAGACGACGATGACGTCGCGCCGGCTCAGCAGGGAGTTCGTCGTCGAGTGTCGCAGGCGCTCGACCTCGGCGTTGACCGAGCTGTCCTTCTCGATGAAGGTGTCGGTCTGCGGGACGTAGGCCTCGGGCTGGTAGTAGTCGTAGTACGACACGAAGTACTCGACGGCGTTGTTCGGGAAGAGCGACCGGAACTCGTTCGCCAACTGGGCCGCGAGCGTCTTGTTGTGGGCCAGGACGAGCGTGGGTCGCTGCACCTGTTCGACGAGCCAGGCCGTGGTCGCCGACTTGCCCGTTCCGGTGGCACCCAGCAAGACGACGTCGGTCTCACCCGCGTTGATGCGCCCCGCCAGCTCGGCGATGGCAGCCGGCTGGTCGCCGCTGGGTTCGAACTCACTGATGACTTCGAACGGGCGGACGCTGCGGGTCGGTTCCATGGATTCCAGTTTACGAGGGACCACCGACACTCGCGTCCGGGGAGGCTGCCTGCTTCGCCGCTGACAGCGAACGCAGCCGGTCGTAGAGGTCGTCGGCCTGCTCCAGCGTGTGCTCGAGCGACCCGGACGAGTCGACGACGACGTCCGCGACGGCGAGCCGCGTCCGGTCGTCCGCCTGCGCGTCCACGCGGCGCCGCGCCTCCTCGTCGCTCATCCCCCGCAGCTCGACGAGCCTCCGCAGGCGCACCTCACGCGGTGCGTGCACGACGACGACCACGTCGAAGCCGGCGGTCCCCCGCGACTCGACGAGGAGCGGCACGTCGTAGACCACGACGCGTTCCGGGTCGTCGGCGACGGCGTCGGCCATGCGCCGGGCCGAGAGAGCGTGCACGGCCGGGTGCGTGATCCCTTCGAGATCACGGCGAGCGTCAGGATCGGCGAAGACGACGGCCCCGAGGGCGGCCCGGTCGAGGGAGCCGTCGGGCTGCAGCACGTCGGACCCGAAGCGGGAGACCACGTCCGCGAGTCCCGCCGATCCGGGTTCGACCACCTCTCGAGCGAGGGCGTCGGCGTCGACGTGCGCCGCCCCCCGTTCGGCGAGTCGACGGGCCACGACCGATTTGCCGGCGGCGATGCCACCGGTCAATCCACAGACGAACACGACGTCGAGACTACGCCGGGAACGCCGGAAGGCGGCTCCCCCGAGGGGGAACCGCCTTCTGGTCGAGACCGGAGGGACTCAGTTGTTGTTCGACAGCTTCTCGCGCAGAGCGGCGAGCGACTCGTCGTCGGCGAGGGTGCCGGCGCCCGAGGCGGACTCGGCCGAGAACGACGAACCCGTGGGAGCGTCGAACGTCGTCTCTTCGACGAGCGAGGCAGCGACCTGCTTCTTGTGGGCTTCCCAGCGCGCCTGGGCGGCAGCGTAGTCCTGCTCCCACTTCTCGCGCTGCGAGTCGAAGCCCTCGCGCCATTCGTTCGTCTCGGGGTCGAAGCCCTCGGGGTACTTGTAGTTGCCCTGGTCGTCGTACTCGGTGAGCATGCCGTAGAGCGCCGGGTCGAACTCGGTGCCCTCGGGGTCGACGCCCTCGTTGGCCTGCTTGAGGCTCAGCGAGATGCGACGGCGGTCGAGGTCGATGTCGATGACCTTGACGAACACCTCGTCGCCGACGGCGACGACCTGCTCGGCCAGCTCGACGTGCTTCGCCGACAGCTCGGAGATGTGCACGAGACCCTCGATGCCGTCGGCCACGCGGACGAACGCACCGAAGGGGACGAGCTTGGTGACCTTGCCCGGAGCGACCTGACCGATCGCGTGCGTGCGGGCGAACACCTGCCACGGGTCTTCCTGGGTGGCCTTGAGTGAGAGCGACACGCGCTCACGGTCGAGGTCGACCTCGAGGATCTCGACGGTGACCTCCTGGCCCACCTCGACGACCTCGCTGGCGTGCTCGATGTGCTTCCAGCTGAGCTCGGAGACGTGCACCAGACCGTCGACGCCGCCCAGGTCGACGAACGCACCGAAGTTGACGATCGACGAGACGACGCCCTTGCGGACCTGGCCCTTGTGGAGGTTGTTGAGGAAGGTGGTGCGGCTCTCGGACTGCGTCTGCTCGAGCAGGGCACGGCGCGACAGGACCACGTTGTTGCGGTTCTTGTCGAGCTCGAGGATCTTGGCCTCGATCTCTTGGCCCAGGTAGGGCGTGAGGTCGCGGACGCGGCGCAGCTCGATGAGCGAGGCGGGGAGGAAGCCACGGAGGCCGATGTCGACGATGAGGCCACCCTTGACGACCTCGATGACCGTACCGGTGACGACGCCGTCGGCGTCCTTGATCTTCTCCACGTCGCCCCAGGCACGCTCGTACTGAGCGCGCTTCTTGGACAGGATCAGACGGCCTTCTTTGTCTTCCTTCTGGAGGACGAGGGCTTCGACCGTGTCGCCGACCTCGACGACCTCGGTGGGGTCGACGTCGTGCTTGATCGAGAGTTCGCGCGAGGGGATGACACCCTCGGTCTTGTAGCCGACGTCGAGGAGGACCTCGTCGCGGTCGATCTTCACGACGGTGCCTTCGATGAGGTCGCCGTCGTTGAAGAACTTCAGGGTCTTCTCGACCGCGGCCAGGAAGTCATCAGCGGATCCGATGTCGTTGATGGCGACCTGCTTGGGTGCCTTGGTCGTTACGGTTGTCATGTAGTTAGTGCTCCAGTACGGGCATGAATCGGGCCGTGTTCGCCCCTCGAACGGTGTTCGGGAGGATGTGTCGAACGCGGCGTGCGGAAAGATCGACGCAGATAGCGCGCGATCATCTTAGCGCGGTGCCGTCGGTGCGGGCAACGGCGTGTCGGCAGCCGGAACGGCTCAGTGCAACAGGGCTCGCCGGAGCGTGTCGAGCCCGACTCCGCCCAGCCGAAGGGCGTCGCGGTGGAAGGACTTGACGTCGAACGCGTCGCCGTCCCGCCGGGCACGTTCGGCGCGGAGGTCCTCCCAGATGCGTTGACCGACCTTGTACGACGGCGCCTGTCCCGGCCAGCCGAGGTACCTGTCGACCTCGAAGCGCACGAACTCGGTGTCCATGTTGACGTTCTCCGACATGAAAGCGAAGGCGTTCGTCGCGTCCCAGGACCCGCCGCCGGGGAACGGCTTGCCGAGGTGGACGCCGATGTCGAGGACGACGCGCGCCGCGCGCATGCGCTGACCGTCGAGCATGCCCAACCGGTCGCCAGGGTCGCCGAGCCAGCCGAGCTCGTCCATCAGTCGCTCCGCGTAGAGGGCCCACCCCTCGGCGTGCCCCGAGGTCCCCGCCAGCTGTCGGCGCCAGGTGTTCAGCGTGGCCCGGTTGTGGACGGCCTGGCCGAGTTGCAGGTGGTGGCCGGGGACGCCCTCGTGGAAGACCGTCGTCGTCTCACGCCAGGTGCCGAAGCGGGTGACGCCCTCGGGCACCGACCACCACATGCGACCGGGTCGCGAGAAGTCGTCACTGGGGCTCGTGTAGTAGATGCCGCCGTCCTTCGTCGGCGCGATGCGGCACTCCAGCCGGCGGACGGGCTCGGGGATGTCGAACTGGTCGCGCCCCAACTCGGCGACGGCCCGGTCGCTCAGCTCCTGCATCCAGGCGCGGAGGGCGTCGGTGCCCACGAGCTGGCGTGCGGGGTCGGCATCGAGCAGCTCGATGGCCCGGGAGACCGACGCTCCGGGGTCGATCTGACGTGCGACGGCCTCTTGTTCGGTCGTCATCCGGGCGAGCTCGTCGATCCCCCATTCGTAGGTCTCGTCGAGGTCGACCGTCGCTCCGAGGAACCGTCGCGAGTGCAGGGCGTAGGCGTCGCGTCCGACGGCGTCCACGGTGGTGGCGGCGGGGAGCAGCTCGTCGAGCAGGAAGCGTCGCAGGTCGACGTAGGCCTCCGCGGCGGACGAGGCGCCCGACGTGAGGTCCCGAGCCAGCGCCGCGCCGGGTTCGCTGCCGTCGCCGAGCCGGGCTCCGCCGACGAACTCGGTGAAGAAGCCGTCGGCGGCACCGATGCGGGCGCACTGCTCGGCCACCTTCTCGACCTGGCGGCGGGCGGGGGTCACTCCCCCGGCGATGCCGGCACGCAACGTCTCGACGTACTGGTCGACGGCGGTCCGAACCCGACCCAGGCGGGACGCGACGTCGACCCAGTCCCCCTCGGAGTCGGTCGGCATCAGGTCGAACACCTCGCGGATGCCCTGTGCCGGCGACGCGATGACGTTCAGGTCGCGCAGTTCGAGTCGCTGCTCGGCGTACTCGAGGTCGAGCTGGAGCTCGCTCGTCAGGTCGTCCCGGGTGACGCGGTCGACATCGTCCACGGGGGCGGTGCTCCGCAGTTCGGCGAGAGCGGCCCGGACGGCCTCGATGCGGCGTGCGTGACCCTCGGGCGAGTAATCGCCGTACTCGCCGGTGCGGCCCTCACGGCCGATCCAGGTCGCGGTGGTCGGGTCGAGTTCGCACAGAGTGTCCACCCAGCGTTCGGCGACCCCGTCGACGGGGGTCGGTGTGCGCGGGGTCGGCGTCGTCGCGGGATCGGTCATGGCGACGAGCCTAGTGACGCAGGAGGCGCGGTGCCGGAGGGCCCGCACCGCGCCTCCTCGGGTGCCACGACGAACGGGGCGCCCACCGACTCTCGTCGGTGGGCGCCCCGTCCTGGTGCCGCTGTCTACTCTTTGTCGAGATCGGTCGCGAGGAGCGCGACGAGCTCGTCGAGGGCGGCCTCGGCGTTATCGCCCTCGGTCGCGACGACGACCTCTTCACCGTGGCCGATGCCCAGCGAGAGCACGCCGAGGATGCTGGCGGCGTTGACGCTCTTGCCGGCCGCGGAGGTCAGCGTGACCTTGGCGCCGGTCTTGCCGGCGGCCTGGCTGAACAACGAGGCGGGACGGGCGTGCAGCCCGACGCTCGAGGCGATGGTGACGGAACGTTCTGGCATGTCTTCTCCTCAGAAGGGGGGTGGGGGTCAGTCGTCGTCGTCGGTCGACGCGAGCAGCTCGTAGACCTCGGCGGTCGTGGTCGACCCGCGCAGGGCGGCGGCCTTGTCGGGGTCCATCAGGATGCTGGCGAGCTGGCTGAGGATCGCGATGTGGCCGTTGCCCTTGGCGGCGATTCCGACCGTGACCGAGACCTCGTTGCCGTCCCAGTCGACCGGGGTCGGGAACCGCAGGACGACGAGGGCGTCCTCTTTGACCGAGTCCTTGCCGGCGAGGGTGCCGTGCGGGATCGCCACACCCTCGCCGACGTAGGTGGACACCGAGTTCTCACGCTCGAACATCGCCTCGACGTACGTCTCGTCGATCGCGCCCGCGTCGATGAGGGCCTGACCCGTCTTGCGGATGGCCTCGTCGCGCGAGGCGGCGACCTCGTCGAGTCGGATGGACGACTCGGCGAGGAGCGCCGAGAGCTCGGGTGCCTGCTGGTCGGTCATCGTCAGACCTCGACCGTCGAGCCGTCCTGGATCGCCTTGACGACCTTGGCGACGTTGGGGTCTCCCATGAACAGCTGGAACGGCACGACGGGCACGTTCGGCACGACGCCGCGGGCACGCTCGGCCAGGTTGTTCTGGGTGACGACGACGTCGGCGTCCGACGGGATCGACGCGACGGGCGAGTGCTCGACGGTGACACCGCTCTTCTTCAGCTGCTTCTTGAGCGTGGACGCCAGCATGACGCTGCTGCCCATGCCCGCGTCGCACGCGACGATGAGTTTCTTGATGCTGGAACCGTCGAGGGTTGCCATGACCTTCTCCTTGTGTGGTGGTGGTGCTGACTGGTGGTGCGGGCGGGCTAGGCGGTGGGTGCCGCGGTGCCCTTGCTGGTGGCCTTGTTGGCCGCGGTGGCGGCCTGGGCGTCGGCGAGAGCCTGCTCCTGCGCGGCGGCGTCCTCGGCACGGGCCTCGCGGTTCTCCTTGCGGCCGAAGCCCATCAGGAGGGACGAGACGACGAACGAGACGGCCGCCGAGAGCAGGATACCCAGGTAGATCGGGAGAAGGTCCCCGCGGGCGGCGACGAGCGTGTAGGCGATGATGCTGCCGGGCGACGCGGGACCGACGAGGCCGACGTTGAAGAGCGCGAAGGTCGCGATGCCGGTCGCACCACCGAGGACGGCGGCGACGAGCAGGATCGGCTTCATGAGCACGTACGGGAAGTAGATCTCGTGGATGCCGCCGAAGAAGTGGACGATGATCGCGGCCGGGGCCGACGGGCGGATGGCGCGCGGACCGAAGAAGAGGTACGCGAGGAGGATGCCGAGGCCCGGGCCGGGGTTCGACTCGAGCATGAAGAGGATCGACTTGCCGGCCTCTTGCACCTGCGTGCCACCGAGCGGCGTCAGGATGCCCTGGTTGATGGCGTTGTTGAGGAACAGCACCTTGGCGGGCTCGATGATGATCGACGCGAGGGGCAGCAGGCCGCGGTCGACGAGGAACCCGACGGCGCCGCCGAAGACGTTCGTGATCGCTGTGGTGACCGGGGCCAGGCCGAAGAAGGCCAGGACGCCCATGGCGCCACCGATGATGCCGAGCGAGAAGTTGTTGACGAGCATCTCGAAGCCGGACTTGATGCGGCCGTCGACGAGCTTGTCGAACTGCTTCAGGACCCAGGCGGCGAGCGGGCCGACGATCATCGCGCCGAGGAACTGAGGCACGTCGGTCGCGACGATGACGCCCATGACGGCGACGGCACCGATGACGGCACCGCGCTGACCGTGGACCATGCGACCACCCGTGTAGGCGATCAGGATCGGCAGGAGGTACTTGATGATCGGGCCGACGAGACCGGGCCACGGCGTGCCGTCGGACATCTCGCCGAAGCCGCCGAGCTGGGGAACCGGCGTCCAACCGGTCTGGATGAAGAGGGCCGTGATGAGGCCCCAGGCGATGAAGGCGCCGATGTTCGGCATGATCATGCCGGCCAGGAAGCCGCCGAAGCGCTGGACGCGCGCTCGGGCTCCCGTACCGGTGACGGTGGGGGTGAATTCGGACATGGTGAGGACTTCTCCTTGTTGCTCTCAGCGACGAGAGGGGTGTGAGGTGGTGGAGGTGGTGTGAGGTGCTGTGGTGCGTCGGGGTGGTACGAGGGTGGCCGGTCGGACTCGCGTCATGCGATCACGACCCGGGGGCCGGCCTGCTCGACGTCGTCGGCCAGCTCGGCGTCCACGCCGGAGTCGGTGATGACGGTGTCGACGTCGGTGAGTGGCGCGACCTTGGCGAAGTCCTCGCGACCGAACTTGGTGTGGTCGGCGAGGACGACGGTGCGTCGTGACGCGGCGATGAGTGCGCGCTTGACCCGCGCCTCCGCCAGATCGGGGGTGCTGATGCCGCGCTCGACCGACACGCCGTTCGTGCCGATGAACGCGACGTCGGCGAAGACGTCCGCGATCTGGGCCCGCGTCCAATCCCCCACCGCCGAGTACGTGCGGGTGCGGATGAGCCCACCGAGCAGGTGCAGCGTGACGTTCGGTCGGCTGATCAGGATGGTGGCGACGGCGAGGGAATGCGTGACCACGGTCAGCTCGCGGTCGAGGGGCAGCAGTTCGGCGAGACGGATGGTCGAGGTGCCGGCGTCGACGATGATCGAGCCGCCGTCGGGCAGTTCGTCGAGGGCTGCCCGAGCGATGCGCTCCTTCTCGGAGGCGGCGGTTCCCTCGCGGTCGACCACGGGGGGCTCGATGCCGAGCCGCTCCATGGCGATGGCGCCCCCGTGCACGCGGCGCAGCACGCCCCGGCGCTCGAGAGCCGTCAAGTCACGGCGCACGGTCTCGGGCGCGACGGAGAGCTCTCGTGCGAGACCGGCGACCTCGACCCGGCCCCGGGACAGGGCGGTGTCGAGGATCTGCTGGTGACGCTCCGGTGCGTACATGGGAGACCTCGTCGTCGGACTGCACGGTCGCCTCGAGGGCTGACCGGTGGTGCGGAAGTGCGGAAAGAGTTCAACTGCTGTTGATCTGCGCTTATATAAGTCCGTTTGTGTGGCCCGGTCAAGTCTGTGCCGCGTGTCGTGTCCGTTTGTGCCCGAGTCGAGGGCGTTTCGCTGCCCGATGGGCAGTCGATTGCCCGAGGAGCGGGCATCGGGTGCCCGAGCGGGGCCGCCCGGGCCGGGGATCGGGGACGAGGGGACGCGAAGGACGAGGAAGGGAGGGCTTCGAACCGAAGGGCGACCCGCCCCGACGGCGACGCTCCGCCGCCGAGCGCGGGCCCTGGATGGGGCGCCTGTGCGGGGATGCGGAGTCGCCGGCTCAGTGGGCGGCTGCGTCCCAGCTCTCGCCGAGGCCGACGCTGACGTCGAGCGGCACGCGCAGGTCTGCAGCGCCGCTCATGCGACGGCGGACGATCTCGCGCACGTCGTCGACCTCGCCCGGTGCGACCTCGACGATGAGTTCGTCGTGCACTTGGAGCAGCACGCGCGAGCTCATCTCTCGCTCGTCGAGTTCGGATCGGACACCGAGCATCGCGATCTTCATGATGTCGGCCGCCGATCCCTGGATCGGCGCGTTCAACGCGGCTCGCTCGGCGTTCTCGCGCAGGACGCGGTTCGGGGACTTGAGGTCGGCGAAGGGGCGGCGACGTCCGTAGATGGTCTCGGTGTAACCGTCTTCGCGTGCCTGCTCGACGACGTTGCGCAGGTACTCGCGTACGGCACCGAACCGGGCGAAGTAGTCGGTCATGAGCTGACGTGCCTCGGCCGTCTCGATGCGCAACTGCTTCGACAGGCCGAAGGCGCTGAGCCCGTAGGCGAGGCCGTAGGACATGGCCTTGACCTTCGTGCGCATGGCAGGCGTGACGTCGGCGGGTTCCACCCCGAAGATGCGGGCGCCGACGAACCGGTGCAGGTCTTCGCCTTCGTTGAATGCCTGGATCAGCCCCTCGTCACCCGAGAGGTGCGCCATGATGCGCATCTCGATCTGCGAGTAGTCGGCCGTGAGGAGCGTCTCGTAGTCGGGGCCGTGCACGAAGGCCGCGCGGATCTCGCGACCGACGGCGGCCTTGACGGGGATGTTCTGGAGGTTGGGGTCGACGGACGAGATGCGCCCGGTCGTCGTGCCCGTCTGGTCGTAGGTCGTGTGGATGCGGGCGTCCTCGGCGATCGACTTCTCGAGGGTCTCGATGATCTGGCGCAGCTTCGTCGCGTCGCGGTGCTTCAACAGCAGGTCGAGGAAGGGATGCGGGTGCTTTTCTTGCAGATCGGCCAGGGAGGCGGCGTCGGTCGAGTAGCCCGTCTTGGTCGCCCGGGTCTTGGGCATCTCGAGCTGCTCGAACAGCACCTCTTGGAGCTGCTTGGGCGAGCCGAGGTTGACCTCTCGTCCGATCTCGCCGAAGGCGGCCGACTCCAACTCGCCGGCCTGTTCGCCCAACCGCAGCGAGAGCGCCTTGAGCGTTTCGCGGTCGGCGGCGACGCCGGTGAGCTCCATGTCGCCGAGCACCGGGACGAGCGGCAGCTCGATCTCGGTGAGCACCCGTCGAGAGCCTTCGTCGAGGGCTGCCACCAGCGACGCGGACAGTCGGAGGACGTACCAGGCCTCGGAGGCCACGTTGACGTCGTCGTCGTCGGACACGAGTTGGTTGGGGTCGCCGACGGGCAGGGTCTCGCCCAGCTGTTCGTAGACGAGGTCGGAGAGCGTGAAGGAGGTGCGGCCCGGGCGCAGCAGCCAGGCGGCGACCCGGGGGTCGCCGACGATGCCCGTCAGAGTGAGGCCGGCGCGGGACAGCGCCTTGTAGGCCCGCTTGGCGTCGTGGACCACCTTGGGCGTGGCGTCGTCGAGCCAGGCCTCGAGGGCCACGTAGTCACCGCGTCCCGCAGCCCAGGGCACGTACGCCGACTCGTCGAGGGACGAGATGCCGAGCCCGACGATGCCGTCCGCGCCGTACTCGACCGTCAGGCCGACGGGCTTCTCGGGATCGGACGCGTGTTTCTTCAGCCAGAAGGCGAGTTCTTCGTCGATGAGGGTCCGGACGACGGGGAGGCCCTCGGGCGCCGCCGTCACGGCCGCCTCGCCCGAGTTCGCGGCAGACGAGTCGGTCGATTCCGACAGGGCAAGGACGCGGTCGAGCAGCGTGCGGAACTGCAGCTTGTCGAACAGCTCACGGACGGCGGCCTCGTCGATGCCCCGGCGTTCGAGGTCGCCGGGCCCCACCGGGAGCTCGACGTCGGTGACGAGCCGGTTCAGTCGGCGGTTGCGGACGGCGTTCTCTTTCTGCTCGCGCAGCTTCTGCCCGACGACGCCCTTGATCTCGTCCGCTCGCGCGATGATCTCGTCGAGACCGCCGTAGAGGTTGATCCACTTGACGGCGGTCTTCTCCCCCACCTTGTCGATGCCGATGAGGTTGTCGCTCGTCTCGCCGACCAGCGCGGCGACCTCGGGGTACTGGTGGGGCTCGATGCCGTAACGCTCGAAGACCTTGTCGCGGTCGTACCGTGTGAGCTCGCTGACACCTCGGGCCGAGGGGTAGAGGAGGGTGACGTCGTCGTTGACCATCTGGATGGCGTCGCGGTCGCCGGAGACCACCAGGACCCGGTAGCCGTCGTCGCGACCGCGGGTGGCGAGGGTCGCGAGGATGTCGTCGGCCTCGAAGTCCTCTTTCGTGATGGTCGTGATGCCCATGGCGTGCAGCGCCTCTTGCAGGAGCGGGATCTGACCGACGAACTCGGGAGGGGTCTCGGACCGGGTGCCCTTGTACTCGGGGTACTCACGGGTGCGGAAGGAGAATCGGGAGATGTCGAACGCGACGGCCAGATGTGTCGGCTTCTCGGCCTTGAGCAGGCTGAGCAGCATCGAGATGAAGCCGTGGATGGCGTTGGTGTGCTGGCCCTCGCGGTTCACGAAACTGTCGACCGGCAGGGCGTAGAAGGCCCGGAAAGCGAGGGAATGGCCGTCGATGACCAGGAGGGTAGGCTTCGTGTCGTCCGTCACCACGTCAGCCTAGCGGGCACCCCCGACACCGTCGCCGGGCGCCTCGGACCCATCACCCGGAGAACCATGAGCAGTCCGACCGCCGTCCCGAACGACGCCGAGAGGACCGTCTCGTCCGACGCGTCCCTGAGCGACGCCGCCGTCGAGCTGTTCCGCCGTCGGGGTGTCGGCGCGCTGGCCGAGAAGATGGGCATCGTCATCGACGAGATGAGCGCCGAGCGGGCCGTGGGCCGGATGCCCGTGGAGGGAAACACGCAGCCGGTCGGCATCCTGCACGGTGGCGCGCACGTCGTCCTGGCCGAGACCCTCGGATCGGTCGCGGCGAACGTGCACGCCGGAGCCGGCCGGGTGGCCATGGGCATCGAACTCAACGCCAGTCACAGTCGGTCGGCCGCGACCGGCTGGGTGACGGGCACCTGCACGGCCCTGCACCTCGGCTCCACCCTGACCACGCACCAGGTCGTCATGACCGACGACCGCGGCCGCCTCCTGTCGACGGTCCGCATCACGAACTTCCTCACGGACGCCCGAGACTAGGTCGCCGACGAGAGAAGGCCCGCCC
>NZ_MJGS01000001.1:176019-444732 GCF_001864945.1 Frigoribacterium sp. MCBA15_019
GGGCGGGCCTTCTCTCGTCGCGGCGACTACTTCTTGGCGCTGAGCTGCTCGATGATCGCCTGGGCCACGTCGTGCATCGTCAGACGGCGGTCCATGGACGCCTTCTGGATCCACCGGAAGGCCTCGGGCTCGGTGAGCCCCATCTTCTCGTTCAGCAGGCCCTTCGCCCGGTCGACGAGCTTGCGGGTCTCGAACCGCTCGACCAGGTCGGCGACCTCGGCCTCGAGCGTGATGATCTGTGCATACCGCGAGAGGGCGATCTCGATCGCCGGCAGCAGGTCGTTGGGCGTGAAGGGCTTCACGACGTAGGCGAGGGCGCCGGCCTCGCTCGCCCGCTCGACGAGTTCTTTCTGGCTGAACGCGGTCAACAGGACGACCGGCGCGATGTGCGCCTTCGAGAGCCGCTCGGCGGCGGAGATGCCGTCCAGCTGGGGCATCTTGACGTCCATGATGACGAGGTCGGGGCGCAGCTCGGTCGCGAGGGCGACGGCGGTCTCGCCGTCTCCGGCCTCGCCCACCACCTCGAAACCGTTGTCGCGGAGGATCTCGACGATGTCGAGGCGGATGAGGGACTCATCTTCGGCCACGACGACGCGACGGGGTGCTGCTGGGGTTGCTTCCTGGTCACTCACGACGTGAAGCCTACGGTATTGTCGACCTGGTTGTTGTGCGCCGGATTGGCGGAATGGCAGACGCGGAGCACTCAAAATGCTCTGTCCGTGAGGGCGTGTGGGTTCGAGTCCCACATCCGGCACCAGCCCCGGCGCGAACGAGCACCAGCCCTGTCGCGAGCATGCCGACGAGATGTGGATCTCCTTGTCTCGTCCGGCCGTCGAGGCGACACGCCGACACGAGTTCTGCTCAGAGGGTGTGCCCATGGGCCTCCGTGCACTACGCTGATGGAACTGGTTGTTGTGTTACGCATTTGTATCTCGCGACGTGCCGAAGGCCTCCTCTCACCGAGAGGGGTTCCGACGGTGGCGTCGTTCTCAGAGGGAGCGGACAAAAAGGCACCGCGACGAGCGATCTCGAAATCGGGATCGACAACTCTGATTGAAGGAAATAGAAAAATGGCAACAGGCACCGTTAAGTGGTTCAACTCCGAAAAGGGCTTCGGCTTCATCACCCCCGACGACGGAACCACTGACGTCTTCGCGCACTTCTCCGCGATCGCCGGCGACGGCTACCGCAACCTGGAAGAGAACCAGAAGGTCGAGTTCGACACGGCTCAGGGCAACAAGGGCCTCCAGGCCGAGAACATCCGCGTCATCTGACTCGGTGGCGTCCTCGTGACGCCGTCAGTCGGCGGGCTCGCCCGCCACTGAACCGAAAGCCCCGATCCGCTCACGCGGGTCGGGGCTTTCTCCGTCCCCGGCTCGAGTGCGGGGGTGCGCGACGTCAGGGCAGGGGAAAGCCGAGGAGGCGCGCCACCGGTTCGTAGTCCCGGCTCGCCGTCCGGTAGGCGGACTCCCACTCGGCGATCCGTGCTCCGGCCTCGCGGGGGTCGGTGAACCGGTCGTCGTCACCGCCACCGGCGACGAGGGCTTCGCGGGCGTCGCGGTACCGGCTGGTCAGGGTCGACCAGAGGACCAGTTCGTCCCCGGTGGAGTCCTCGGGAGCCGCGCGGGCCACGTCCCAGGGGACTTCGACGGCCGGCAGGCGTCGATCCGACGGATTCGGGGCCGCGACCGCTGCTGGCTGGTCGCCCGCTCCGTCGTGGAAGATCGTCCTGGTGCCGATGGCGAGCACGGCCCCGACCACGGCGCCCAGGACGAAGACGAGCGCCAGGGCCCAGATGCCGTCGACCCGCCAGACGGTCGCGGCCACTCCCCCGAGGAACGAGCCGCCGACGAGGGCACCGAGGGCCGCCCACCGGCCCGGCCCCGCGCCTCCTCGGCTGGTCTCCTGGATCTCGGCTCCGAAGCTGCGTCGTGTCTCGGCCACGCCGTGACCGCTCCACGACGGCACGACGTACAAGCGGGCCTCGACTTCGAAGCACGAGGGGTGTCGGGCGTCCACGGACATGCGGTGAGCGTACGCCCCGCCGACACGACGAAGCCGGGACGATCCGGTGGGATCGCCCCGGCTTCGCCAGGAATGTCGCGGTGTGTCAGGGCTGCGACGCGTACGCCGGGGCGGCCTCGCCGTGGGCGTCGCCCACACGGTGCACCCGGAGGTCGTTCGTCGAACCCGCGATCCCGGGAGGGGACCCGGCGATCACGATGACCTTGTCGCCCGACTCGGCGAGATCGTTGCCGAGGAGGATGTCGTCGACCTGCGCGAACATCGCGTCGGTGTGCGTGACGGTCTCGACCAGGTAGGACTGCACGCCCCAGCTGATCGCCATGCGGCGACGGATGGCCTCGTTGGGCGTGAAGGCCAGGATGGGGATCGAGTGGCGCAGACGCGACATGCGACGGACCGAGTCACCCGACTCGGTGAAGACGCAGAGGAACTTCGCCTGGACGAATTCGGCGACATCGGCCGCGGCCAGAGTGATGGCACCGCCCTGGGTGCGAGGACGGGTACCCAGCGGGGGGATGCGCTCGAGACCGTGCTCTTCGGTGGAGGCGACGATGCGCGCCATGGTCTGCACCGTGATGACGGGGTACTCGCCGACGCTCGTCTCGCCCGAGAGCATGACCGCGTCGGTGCCGTCGAGGACGGCGTTGGCGACGTCGGAGGTCTCGGCGCGCGTGGGGATCGGACTCGAGATCATCGACTCGAGCATCTGCGTGGCGACGATGACCGGCTTGGCCATACGACGAGACAGCTCGACCGCGTGCTTCTGCACGATGGGCACGGCCTCGAGGGGCAGCTCGACGCCGAGGTCGCCGCGGGCGACCATGATGCCGTCGAACGCGTCGATGATCGCCTCGAGGTTGTCGACGGCCTGGGGCTTCTCGATCTTCGCGTAGACGGGGACCTTGCGGCCCTCTTCGGCCATGATCTCGTGCACGCGCACGACGTCGTCCGCGTCCCGCACGAACGAGAGGGCGATCAGGTCGGCACCCAGCTGGAGGCCCCAGCGCAGGTCGGCCTCGTCTTTGTCGGAGAGGGCGGGGACGTTGACCGCCACGCCCGGGAGGTTGATGCCCTTGTTGTTCGAGACGGTGCCGGCGACGACGACCTCGGTCGTCACGACGGTCCCGTCGGTCTCGAGGACGCGGAGCTTGACGCGGCCGTCGTCGATCAGGAGCGGGTCGCCCGCCTCGACGTCGTCGGGAAGGCCCTTGAACGTCGTGCCGCAGATCTCTTTGGAGCCCAGGATCTCGTCGGTGGTGATCTTGAAGACGTCGCCGACCTCGAGGTCGTGCGGGCCGTCGGCGAACTTGCCGAGACGGATCTTGGGGCCCTGCAGGTCGACGAGGACCGCGACGGCGCGGCCCGAATCGGCGGACGCCTGGCGGACGTTCGCGTAGACGCCCTCGTGGACGTCGTAGCTGCCGTGACTGAGGTTCATGCGGGCGACGTCGACGCCGGCGTCGATGATCGCCCGGATGTCGTCGTAGCTCGACGTCGCCGGCCCGAGGGTGGCGACGATCTTTGCGCGTCTCATGTGTTCCGTTCGTGTGGGGGGAAAGGGGGTGGGACGACTACAGCCCGACTCCCACCCTATTCCCGTCGGAAGGCCGGATCAGACCGAGATGGACCGATCGGTGGGCTTCACCGGGAAGGGCAGCACGGTCTCGCCCTCGAGGTAGGCGTCGACGGCCGAGGCCGTGGCCCGACCCTCGGCGATCGCCCAGACGATGAGCGACTGCCCGCGACCGGCGTCACCGGTCACGAAGACGCCGGGCTCGCCGGTCTCGTACGTGGCGCCGCGCTCGAGGGATCCGCGACCGTCGAAGGTGAGCCGCAGCTGCTCTTCGATGGTGTCGCGCTCGGGCCCGGTGAAGCCGAGCGCGAGGAGGACGAGGTCGGCGGGGACCTCGCGCTCGGTGCCGGCCTTGGGAACCCGCCGGCCGTCGACGTACTCGGTCTCGGCGACGCGGATGGCCCGCACCTCTCCGACCTCGTTCGTCAGGAACTCGACCGTCGAGGCCAGGAAGACCCGCTCGCCGCCCTCTTCGTGGGCACTGGACACCTCGAACAGCGTGGGGAACATCGGCCACGGCTGGGCCTCGGGGCGTTCTTCGGGTGGCTGCTGACCGATCGCGAGGTTGGTCACCGAGAGGGCACCCTGACGGTGTGCGGTGCCGATGCAGTCCGCACCGGTGTCGCCGCCGCCCAGGACGACGACGTGCTTGCCCTCGGCCGTGATCTGGTCGGCCACCGTGTCGCCCGCACCGGACTTGTTCTGCTGCACGAGGTAGTCCATGGCGAAGTGGATGCCGGACAGGTCGCGTCCCGGAATGGGCAGGTCGCGGGGAACCGTGGCCCCCGTCGCGACGACGACGGCGTCGTATCGGGCCCGGAGGTCGTCCCAGGCGATGTCGCGGCCGATCTCGACCCGGGCGCGGAAGCGCGTGCCCTCGGCCTGCATCTGGGCGATGCGCTGCTCGAGTTGCTTCTTCTCCATCTTGAAGTCGGGGATGCCGTAGCGCAGGAGACCGCCGATGCGGTCCTCGCGCTCGTACACGGCGACCGTGTGGCCCGCGCGGGTGAGCTGCTGGGCGGCGGCGAGTCCGGCGGGGCCCGAACCGACCACCGCGACCGTCTTGCCGGTCAGGCGCTCGGGCGGGTGCGGGGTGACCCAGCCGTTGGCGAAGGCCTGGTCGATGATCGAGACCTCGACCTGCTTGATCGTCACCGGGGGCTGGTTGATGCCCAGCACGCAGGAGGACTCGCACGGCGCGGGGCAGAGACGACCCGTGAACTCGGGGAAGTTGTTGGTCGCGTGCAGACGCTCGATGGCCTGACGGCCCTCGCCGCGCCACATGAGGTCGTTCCACTCGGGGATCAGGTTGCCCAGCGGGCAGCCCTGGTGGCAGAACGGAACACCACAGTCCATGCAGCGGCCCGCCTGACGACGGAGTTCACCGCTCTCTTGTTGCTCGTAGACCTCTTTCCAGTCCATGAGCCGGACCGACACGGGTCGGCGCTTGGGCAGCTCGCGGGACTGCGTCTTCAGGAAGCCTTTGGGGTCAGCCACCGGTCACCTCCAGGATTCTCTTCCATGTCTCGTCGCCATCGGGGTCGAGACCCTCGTCGACGGCCGTCTGCCGGGTGGCGAGGACGGCGGCGTAGTCGCGGGGCAGCACCTTGACGAACTCGGCCACCGTGGCGTCGAGGTCGTCGAGCATGCGCCGAGCCACGGGTGATCCGGTCTCGGCCAGGTGCCGTCGCAGCAGATCGGTGAGGATCTCGACGTCGGCGCTGCCGAGCGGGTGGAGTTCGAGTTCACCCGAGGTGAGCGCCTCGGCGTTGACCCGTTCGGGCTTGAGCCGGTGCACGTAGGCCGTGCCTCCCGACATGCCCGCACCCAGGTTGCGGCCCGTGTTGCCCAGGATGACGGCGAGGCCGCCCGTCATGTACTCGAGCGCGTGGTCTCCCACGCCCTCGGCGACCGCGCTGGCCCCGGAGTTGCGGACCAGGAAGCGCTCCCCCACGATGCCGCGCAGGAACATGCTGCCCTGGGTGGCACCGTAGCCGATGACGTTGCCGGCGATGACGTTCTCCTCGGCGGCGAACGCGCTGCCGCGGGGCGGGCGCACGACGACGTTGCCGCCGGAGAGGCCCTTGCCCACGTAGTCGTTGCTGTCGCCCTCGAGTCGCAGCGTGATGCCGGAGGGCAGGAAGGCGCCGAGCGACTGACCGGCCGAACCGCTGAGGTTGATCTCGATGCTGCCGTCGGGAAGCCCGTGCTCGCCGTGTCGCAGGGTGACCTCGTGCCCGAGCATGGTGCCGACCGCGCGCTCGGTGTTGCGGATGGGCAGGGTGATCTCGACGTGTCCGCCGTTCTCGAGCACGTCGGCGCTGCGCTCGATCAACTGGACGTCGAAGTGCTCGTCGAGGCCGTGGTCCTGCGTGGTGTGGTTGCGGCGGGGCTCGTCATCGGCGAAGGTCGGCCCGACCAGCACCGGGGCGAGGTCGAGACCCGAGGCCTTCCAGTGGTCGACGGCGCGGTCGACGTCGAGGACGTCCGTCCGGCCGACGGCCTCGTCGAGGCTGCGGAACCCCAGGGCGGCCAGGTACTCGCGCACCTCCTGAGCGAGGAACTCGAAGAAGTTGACGACGAACTCGGGCTTGCCCGAGAAACGGGCACGGAGCTCGGGGTTCTGCGTCGCCACGCCCACCGGGCAGGTGTCGAGATGGCAGACCCGCATCATGATGCAGCCCTCGACGATCAGCGGCGCCGTCGCGAAGCCGAACTCCTCGCCACCGAGCAGGGCCGCGATGAGGACGTCGCGACCGGTCTTCATCTGACCGTCGACCTGCACGACGACACGGTCGCGCATCCCGTTGAGCATCAGGGTCTGCTGGGTCTCGGCCAGGCCGATCTCCCAGGGCGTGCCCGCGTGCTTCAGCGAGTTCAGAGGACTGGCGCCGGTGCCCCCGTCGTGACCGGACACGAGCACGACGTCGGCCAGTGCCTTCGTGACCCCCGCCGCGACCGCGCCGATTCCCGACTGGCTCACGAGCTTGACGTGGACGCGGGCCTTGGGGTTGGCACGTTTGACGTCGAAGATGAGCTGCTTCAGGTCTTCGATCGAGTAGATGTCGTGGTGCGGCGGCGGCGAGATGAGGCCGACGCCCGCCGTGGCGTGTCGGGTGCGAGCGACCCACGGGTAGACCTTGGTCGGCGGCAGCTGACCGCCCTCGCCGGGCTTGGCGCCCTGCGCCATCTTAAGCTGGATGTCGGTGGCGTGCGTCAGGTACATGCTCGTGACGCCGAACCGGCCGGAGGCCACCTGCTTGACGGCGCTCCGGCGCTCGGGATCGAGCAGCCGGTCGACGTCCTCACCGCCTTCGCCGGTGTTGGACTTCCCACCGAGACGGTTCATCGCGATCGCGAGCGTCTCGTGTGCCTCTTGCGAGATCGAGCCATAGCTCATCGCCCCCGTCGAGAACCGCTTGACGATCGCCTCGATGGGCTCGACCTCGTCGAGCGGTACGGGCGGCCGCACGCCGTGCTTGAGCCGGAACAGCCCGCGCAGCGTCATCAGCTGCTCGGCCTGGTCATCGACCAGCTTGGTGTACTCACGGAAGATGTCGTAGCGGCGCGTGCGCGTGGCGTGCTGCAGCCGGAACACGGTGTCGGGGTTGAAGAGGTGACGTGGACCTTCGCGGCGCCACTGGTACTCGCCGCCCGTGGCCAGCCGCTCGTGGGCGATGACGGAGCCGTCGCTGGGGTAGGCGCTCGTGTGACGCTGCTTGTTCTCGGCCGCGATGACGTCGATCCCGACGCCGCCGAGCATCGACGAGGTTCCGGTGAAGTAGGTGTCGACGAACTCCTGGCTGAGGCCCACGGCCTCGAACGCCTGCGCCGCGGCGTAGCTCGACACCGTCGAGATGCCCATCTTCGACATGATCTTGAGCACGCCCTTGCCGAGCGCCTTGATCAGGTTGTGCACGGCGTCCTCGGGGCTCAACCCGGTGATCATGCCCGCGCGCACGAGGTTCTCGCAGGTCTCCATCGCGAGGTACGGGTTGACGGCGGACGCACCGTAGCCGATCAGGGTGGCCACGTGGTGCACCTCGCGCACGTCTCCGGCCTCGACGATCAGGCCGACCTTCATGCGGTTCTCGGTGCGGATCAGGTGGTGGTGCACCGCGGCGATCATGAGCAGCGACGGCACGGGCGCGAAGTCGGCGTTCGAGTCGCGGTCGGAGAGCACGATGAACTCGGCGCCGGCCTCGATGGCGTCGTCCACCTCGTTGCACATGGCGGCGATCCGCTTCTCGAGCGCCCGCGGACCCTTGTCCGCCCGGTAGAGCCCACGGATGGTCGACGTCTTGCGGGACCCGGGGCTCGGGTCGATGTGCTGGATCTTCGCGAGCTCGTCGTTGTCGATGACCGGGAAGTCCAGGATCACCTGACGGGCGTGCTCGGGGGTCGCGGCGAGCAGGTTCCGCTCGGGTCCGAGGCCCAGCTTGAGCGACGTGACCACCGACTCGCGGATCGAGTCGAGCGGCGGGTTCGTCACCTGGGCGAACTGCTGCGTGAAGTAGTCGAACAGGAGGCGCGGGCGCTCCGACAGGACGGCGATCGGCGTGTCGCTCCCCATGGCCCCGAGGGGCTCGGCACCGGTCTTCGCCATCGGGGTCAGCAGGATGCGGACCTCCTCTTCGGTGTAACCGAAGGTGCGTTGACGCCGGGTGACCGACGCGGGGGTGTGCACGATGTGCTCGCGCTCGGGCAGCTCGGAGAGGTGGATGCGCCCCTCGGCGAGCCACTCGCCGTACGGCGCGGCCGTGGCGAGGTCACGCTTGATCTCGTCGTCCTCGATGATGCGCCCGGCCTCGGTGTCGACCAGGAACATCTTGCCGGGACGGAGCCGGCCTTTGCGGACCACCTTGGCGGGATCGACGTCGATGACGCCGATCTCGCTCGCGAGGACCACGAGGCCGTCGTCGGTGACGAGATAGCGGCCCGGTCGCAAGCCGTTCCGGTCGAGGGTGGCACCGACGTGCGTGCCGTCGGTGAACGTGATGGCCGCCGGACCGTCCCACGCCTCCATGAGCATGGAGTGGTACTCGTAGAAGTCGCGCAGGGTGGGGTCGATGTCGACCTGGTTCTCCCAGGCCTCGGGCACCATCATCATGACCGCGTGCGGCAGCGACCGGCCGGTGAGGCTGAGCAGCTCGACGACCTCGTCGAACGACGCCGAGTCACTCGCTCCCGGGCTGACGATCGGGAGGATGGGCTTGAGGTCGCCGATCAGCTCGTTCTCGAGCTGGGACTGACGGGCGCGCATCCAGTTGCGGTTGCCCCGTACCGTGTTGATCTCGCCGTTGTGCGCGATCATGCGGAACGGTTGCGCCAGCGGCCACGACGGGAACGTGTTCGTCGAGTAGCGCGAGTGCACGATGGCGAGCTTCGACGCGAAGCGCTCGTCGCTCAGGTCGGGGTAGAACGGCTCCAGCTGCAGCGTGGTGACCATGCCCTTGTAGACCATGGTCCGGCTGCCCAGCGAGGTGAAGTAGGCCGAGAGCTTGCGCTCGGCACGCTTGCGCAGCCGGAACGCCTGACGGTCCAGCGCGACTCCGGCGAGCGGGACGCCGTCGGCGTCGTGGTGCCTGCTGGCGACGAAGAGCTGCTCGAAGGCGGGCATGGCGTTGCGCGCGAGAGTGCCCAGCTCTTCGGGTCGCACGGGGACCTCGCGCCAGCCGAGCACGTCGAGGTGCTCGAGGTCGGCGATGCGCTCGATGCCCGTCTTCAGCTCGGAGCGCTCCTGGTCGTCGAGGGGCAGGTAGGCGATGCCCACCGCGTACTGGCCTGCCGGCGGCAGGTCGAAGTCGACCTCGTGACGGAGGAACTCGTCGGGCACCTGGCAGAGGATGCCCGCACCGTCGCCGGTGCCGGCGTCGGAGCCGACGGCACCTCGGTGCTCGAGGTTCCGGAGGGCTCGGAGGGCGGTGTCGACGATGTCGTGGCCAGGGGTTCCGCGGAGGGTCGCGACCATGGCGAGGCCGCAGGCGTCCTTCTCGTTGCGCGGGTCGTAGAGGCCGCTGGCCTCGGGGACCGTGCTGAACTGCTGGTGGGCTGGCGTGAGAGCCATGGAATCCGTCCTCACGAAGAGATCCGACAGGGGGCGGGACGACGTCGGCCCGAGGTGCCTCGCGGGACCGCGGTCTGTGGGCGGCCCCGATTCGGCGGGAGAGGTCGGCTCGTGGCGACCGTGTGCGTGCACGCCGGCGGGAGGGGCCGACTGCGCTCGATCTTACGAGGCGCGGGTGCGTGCACAGAACCGTGTCGCGGGCGGATCGTTCGCACCGGGATGGGGTGGAGAGGATCGGGCGCCACGACGGTGGGGCGCCGGGCCCGCGGTCGTCGTGGAGTGGACGACCTAGGGACGCGGTGAGCGATCGGTGTTGTCGTCCGATGCGCCGACGGTGACCAACTCGGGTTCGTCGTTCTCCGTGTACGTGTCGTCGGAGTCTACAGCAGACGCCCGCTCGCTCGGTGCGCGACCGGGCACGTAGGGGCCGGGGACGGTGCCGGTGTGCCGACGTGCGGCGACGACGAAGAGGACGATGCCGAGGACGACGGCGAAGAAGCTCATCCAGACGTTCGTCCGGATGCCGAAGAAGAGCAGGCTGGGATCGGTGCGGATCGACTCGAACCAGGCCCGGCCGATGCCGTACCAGACCAGGTAGAAGGCGAGCGACCGGCCCCACTGCATCGGGGCCTTCTTCTCGAGGAGCAGCAGGAGCGCGACCCCGGCGAGCATCCAAACGATCTCGTACAGGAACGTGGGGTGGAAGAGCGTGCCCTCGGGCAGGCCGGTCGGGTAGGCGGCGTTCGTCGACTCGATCTCGAGGCCCCAGGGCAGGTCGGTCGGCATGCCGAAGAGCTCGTGGTTGAACCAGTTGCCGAGGCGTCCGAAGGCCTGCGCGACGAGCAGTCCGGGGGCGAGGGCGTCGGCGAACACCGTGAACCGCAGACCGGTGAAGCGGCAGCCGAGCCAGACGCCCACGGCACCCAACAGGAGAGCTCCGTAGATGGCGAGGCCGCCCTCCCACACGAACAGGACGTGGATGTACTGGTCGGGCGACGAGAAGTAGTCCGCCGGGTGGGTGATGACGTGGAAGAGGCGTCCCCCCGCGATGCCGAAGACCACGGCCCAGATGGCCACGTCGATGACGATGCCCTTCTCGGCCCCCTGCCGGTTGAGGCGGTGGTTCGTGATGATGACCGCCGCGACGATGCCGACGAGGATGCAGATGGCGTAGGCGTGGATGCGCAGCGAACCGGGCAGCGAAGCCCCGAAGGTCGAGTTCAGCCAGGCGGTGACGTCGAAGTACTGCCAGGCGGCCGACGGGCTCGGGATGCTCAGGGGAACGAACACGGGCGTGGTGCCTTTCGGAGGGGTGCGGAGCGTCGGTCACCCGACGGGTGACGACTCTAGCGCGAGGGCGTCGGACCCGAGAGGGTCAGGAGGCGGACGGGGCCGCGCCGGACGAGAGGTCGGCGGAGACCTCGGCGAGGCGTTCGACCCCGCCGTCGGCGAGTGCCCGGACGAAGGCCGAACCGATGATGGCGCCGTCGGCGTACTCGAGTACTTCGCGGACCTGCTGGGCGGTGGAGATGCCGAGACCCACGCAGGCGTTCTCGACGCCCACCTCGCGGAGTCGGGCGACGAGGGTGCTGGCCGCTGCGTCGACGTCGGTGCGGGCACCGGTGATGCCCATCGTCGAGACGGTGTAGACGAAGCCGCGACTGCTCGCGACGGCCTGGCGGAGGCGCGATTCGCTGGACGACGGAGCGGCCAGGAACACCCGGTCGAGGTCCGCGGCCAGGGCGGCGGCCATCCACGCGTCGGCCTCGTCGGGGATCAGGTCGGGGGTGATGAGCCCCGCGCCGCCCGCAGCTGCGAGATCGTCGGCGAAACGCTGGACGCCGTACTGCTCGACCGGGTTCCAGTAGGTCATCGGGATGACGGGGGCGTCGACGCGCGAGGTGATCTCGCGGATCGCCGTGAAGACGTCGCGCACGCGGAACCCTTCGGCGAGGGATCGCTGCGTCGCGGCCTGGATCACCGGCCCGTCCATCACCGGGTCGGAGTACGGGATGCCCAGCTCGATGACGTCGATGCCGTTCTCGGCCATCGCCACCGCGGCCTCGATGCTCGTGTCGAGGTCGGGGAACCCGACGGGCAGGTAACCGACGACGGCACCGCTCCCGGCGTCGCGCCGAGCCCGGATGGCGTCGCCGACCTTGCTCGTTCCGTCGTGGATCGCGGCGGTCACAGCTGCTGCGCCTTCTCGTCGAGGACGCCGAAGTACCGGCTCGCGGTCGAGACGTCCTTGTCGCCACGCCCGCTGAGAGAGACCAGGATCGTCCAGTCGGGGTGCTCGAGGCCGAGCTTGATCGTGCCCGCCAGGGCGTGTGCCGACTCGATGGCCGGCATGATGCCCTCGGTCTGCGAGAGCAGACGGAAAGCCTGCATGGCCTCGTCGTCGGTGATCGGCTGGTACTCGGCTCGACCCGACTCGGACAGCCAGGCGTGCTCCGGGCCGACGCTCGGGTAGTCGAGACCTGCGGAGATGGAGTGGCTCTCGAGGGTCTGACCGTCCTCGTCCTGCATGAGGTAGGACTTGGTGCCCTGGAGGTTGCCGATGCGGCCCAGCGTGATCGAGGCCGCGTGACGGCCCGTCTCGACGCCGTCGCCGCCGGCCTCGAAGCCGAAGAGCCGGACAGAGGGATCGTCGAGGAATGCGTGGAAGATGCCCATCGCGTTCGAGCCGCCGCCGACGCAGGCCGTGACGGCGTCGGGCAGCGCACCGGTCAGGTCGAGGACCTGCTGGCGGGCCTCTTCGCCGATGATCTTGTGGAAGTCGCGCACCATGGCGGGGAAGGGGTGCGGGCCGGCAACCGTGCCCAGCACGTAGTGCGTGGTGTCGACGCTGGAGACCCAGTCGCGCATGGCGTCGTTGATGGCGTCCTTGAGGGTGCGAGAACCGGTCGTGACCGAGACGACCTCGGCCCCGAGCAGGCGCATCCGTGCGACGTTGAGAGCCTGGCGCTCGGTGTCGACCTGCCCCATGTAGACGACGCACTCCATGCCGAAGAGCGCGGCCGCGGTGGCCGTGGCGACGCCGTGCTGACCCGCCCCGGTCTCGGCGATCAGACGGGTCTTGCCGAGTTTGCGGGCGAGCAGGGCCTGCCCGAGCACGTTGTTGATCTTGTGCGACCCCGTGTGGTTGAGGTCTTCACGTTTCAGGATGATGCGGGCGCCGCCCGCGTGCTGAGCGAATCGCGGCACCTCGGTGATGATCGACGGCCGACCCGTGTAGGTGGCGTGCAGAGCCGTCAGCTCGGCGGCGAACTCGGGGTCGACGGCGGCGGCCTTGTAGGCCGCGTCGAGCTCGTCGAGAGCGGCCACGAGGGACTCGGGCACGAAGCGCCCACCGAACGAGCCGAAGTACGGTCCCGTCTCGTCGCGTAATGCCATGGTCAGACCTCCAGGAAGCGGGTGATGGCGTCGGCGGGGTCGCCGTGGGTCACGAGGGCTTCGCCCACGAGCACGACGTCGGCACCCGAGCGACGGTAGTGGGCGACGTCGTCGGGAGACGAGACGGCCGACTCGGCGACGCGGGTGACGCCCGCCGGGATCGAGTCGGACAGGCGACCGAAGAGGTCACGGTCGAGTTCGAAGGTCGTCAGATCGCGAGCGTTGACGCCGAGGACGGTGGCGCCGGCATCGAGGCCTCGCGACACCTCGTCGGCCGAGTGCGCCTCGATCAGTGCCGTCATGCCCAGCTGCCGCACGAGGTCGTGCAACTCGACGAGACGGGGCTGCTCGAGCCCGGCCACGATCAGCAGGACGAGGTCGGCACCGGCCGCCCTCGCCTCGAAGACCTGGTAAGCGTCGGCGATGAAGTCCTTGCGGAGGACGGGGACGTCGACGGCGGCACGGACCGCTTCGAGATCGGCGAGGGAGCCTTTGAACTTGCGGCCCTCGGTGAGGACGCTGATCGCGCTCGCTCCCCCGGCCGCGTACGACAGGGCCAACGACGCCGGATCGGCGATGGTCGAGAGGTGGCCTCGGGACGGGCTCGCCCGCTTGACCTCGGCGATGACCTTGACGCGCTCGGCCGGGGCGAGTGCGGCGCGGGCGTCGAGGGCGGGCTCGCGCGAGAGGGCCGCCGCCTCGATGGCGGCGAACGAAAGGGACTCACGGCGTGCTGCGGCGTCGGCCACGGCACCCGCGTACAGGTCGTCGAGCACCTAGTTGTGGGCCTTCGGCACGTAGCGGTGGCCGCCGACGCCGTAACCGGCCTTCTTGAGCACGAGACCCACGACGAGTCCGACGACGACCAGGCCGGCGGAAGCCCAGACGATCCACGGGACGTCGAGGAAGAACGCCAGGGTGCCGATGGCGAAGCCGACCAGCATGATGACGACGGCGGTCCAGGCCGCGGGCGAGTTGCCGTGCCCGAGGTCGTCGGCCGTCTCGGTGTCGCGGCCCTTCGAGCCGGAGTCGACCTTCGCCGGGGCGTTCTTCAGGGGCGCGTCGCCACCGGAGGGGGTGCTCGTCGTGTTCGTGCTCACAGTGCTCCTTGGATCAGGTCGGTACGGGGGCCGAGTCTACCGGGTACGGCCCGGCTCGGTGGGGCTCGACCCGCCCTCGTCGGGGCGCGAGGGGGCGTCGGTCGGGTCGTCGCCGCCCGAGAGCGCGTCCCAGGCGGCCGCGGGATCGGCCGCGGGATCCGCGGCGACGAGTCGCGTCGCGGAGTACTTCCGGGTGGCCTGGGGCCAGGCGCCCGCGAGGAGCACGGTGGCGACGCCGAGGAGCGCGGCCAGCACGCCGGCCACCAGCCCGAGCCAGGGCCAGGCCGTCGGCTCGACCGACGAGACGATGCCCCGGATCGAGTCGGTGCCGTCGACGCCCGTGGCGGTCGTCACGGCGCTGCCCGAGGCGCGCACGGGGTCGGCCAGGGCCGTCGCCGTCGTGACGACGACGCTGACTCCCAGCGCCACCTGCAGCACCCCCAGGACGACGCGGAACACCCGACCGGCGATGGTGAGCGCACCGAAGAGTGCCAGGCTGGCCAGCGAGAGGGCGGACAGCGGCGCACCGGCGACGTCGCCGGCGACGGCGAGGGGCAGGTCTCCACCCTGGGGTGACGCGACGACGACGTGGAACCAGTCCTGCGTCCAGGACAGCAGGGCGAGCCCCGCGAGCAGGATGCCCGCCAGGATCGTCGTGAGCTTGAGGCGACGAGCGGGCATCAGTGGAGCCGTGTCATGGCGTTGGCGACCGCGACGGCACGCAAGGGGGCCGCGGCCTTGTTGCGCGCCTCCTGGTTCTCGGCGACCGGGTCGCTGTCGGCGACGAGTCCGGCGCCGGCCTGGACGCGGGCCACGCCGTCCTGCAGGAGGACGGTGCGGATCGCGATCGCGACGTCGGCCGAGCCGGCGAAGTCGAAGTAACCGACGACTCCCCCGTAGACGCCGCGCTGGGCCGGCTCGAGCTCGTCGATGATCTCGAGGGCCCGGGGTTTAGGGGCACCCGACAGCGTCCCGGCCGGGAAGGTGGCCCGGAACGCGTCGATGGCGTCCTTGCCGGGGGCCAGGTCGCCCTCGACGCTGGACACGAGGTGCATGATGTGGCTGAACCGTTCGACCTGCATGAACTCGGTGACCTCGACGGTGCCGGGCGTGCACACCTTGAGCAGGTCGTTGCGGGCCAGGTCGACCAGCATGAGGTGCTCGGCGCGTTCTTTCTCGTCCGAGGCGAGCTCGTCGGCGTAGCGCTGGTCCTCGTCGGGCGACGCGCCCCGGGGCTTCGATCCGGCGATGGGATGCGTGTAGGCCCGCCGTCCGTCGACCTTGACCAGCGCCTCGGGCGACGAGCCGACGATGGTGTACGGACGGCCCCGCACGTCGTCGAGCGTCACCAGGTACATGTACGGGCTCGGGTTGAGCGTCCGCAGCACCCGGTAGACGTCGAGCGGTTGGGCCGTGACCTCGTGGTCGAAGCGCTGGGAGATGACGACCTGGAAGACGTCGCCGTCGTGGATGAACTGCTTCGACCGCTGGATGGCGTGCGCGTACTCGTCGTCGGTCGAGCGTCGGGTGGGCGTGGCCTCGATCGTCAGGTCGACGTCGGACAGAAAGGCCTCGCTCGGGGCCGCGAGGCGGGACTGTAGGTCGTCGAGTCGCGACTGCGCGTCGGCCCACAGGACGTCGGGCTCGTCGGTGCCGTCGTTTAACGCGGTCGCGACGAGCAGGACGGCCCCCGTGCGGTGGTCGAGTGCCACGAGCTCGGAGACGAAGCTGAGCGCCTGCGAGGGCACCGTGAACTCGGCCGGCGGCACGTCGGGCAGGTGCTCGAGCTCGCGCACGGCCTCCCAGCCGATGAAACCGACCAGGCCGCCGGTGAGGGGCGGCATCCCGTCGATGCGCGGGGTGGCCCACCGGTGGTGGAGGGCGGAGAGCACCTCGAGCGGGCGGCCCGTGGCGTCGCCCAGGGCCCGCTCGCGGTCGATGCCGTAGTCGATCCAACGGGCTTCGCCGCCGTCCGTGGTGAGCACGCCGAAGGACGAGACGCCCACGAAGGACCACCGGGACCAGATGCCGCCCTGGGCCGCCGACTCGAGCAGGAAGCTGCCGGGCCGGCCGTCCGCCAGCTTGCGGTACACCCCGACCGGGGTCTCGCCGTCGGCGAAGAGGTCGCGCACGACCGGGACGACCCGATGGCCGGCCAGCCGCGCGTCGAACTGGGCCCGGGTGGTCGAGGTGCGGATCGGGGCGTCAGCCACGGAGGCCTCCGGTGGGGTCGGTGTCGCCGGACGGCAGGGACGAGGAGGCGGTGGCCGGCTCGAGCGGGTCGACCTCGAAACAGGAGTGGGAACCCGTGTGGCAGGCCGCGCCGATCTGCTCGACGGTGACGAGCAGCACGTCGTCGTCGCAGTCGAGGGCGGCGGCGCGGACGAACTGCGCGTGACCGGACGTGTCGCCCTTCCGCCAGTACTCCTGACGAGACCGGGACCAGAAGGTGACACGCCCCTCGGTGAGCGTGCGGCGGAGCGCCTCGGCGTCCATCCAGCCCATCATGAGCACGTCCTTCGTGCCCTCTTGCTGGATGATGGCGGGCAGCAGCCCCGACGCGTCGAACCGGGCACGGGCGACGACGGGCTCGACCGTCTCACGCGTCAGCTGGTCGGTCATGGTGTGCTCCTCGGTGCGGTGCGGTGCGGTGCGGTGCGGGGTCGCGTGGTCGGGTGCGGTCTCTGACGAGTGACGGCCCGCCTCAGCGGACGATCGCCCCGGACCGAGCCAGCTCGTCCTTGACCTGGCCGACGGTGAGTTCGCCGTTGTGGAAGACCGACGCGGCGAGCACGGCATCGGCACCCGCCTCGATGGCGGGGGCGAAGTGCTCGAGTCGACCCGCGCCTCCGGACGCGACGACCGGCACCCGGCTCAGCTCGCGCATGGCGCGGACGAGTTCGAGGTCGAAGCCCTGCTTGGTGCCGTCGGCGTCGATCGAGTTGACGAGCAGTTCGCCCGCTCCGCGTTCGATGGCCTCACGGGCCCAGGCGAGCGCGTCGAGGGTCGTCTCGGTGCGGCCACCGTGGGTCGTGACGACGAAGCCCGACGGGGTGCCGGTGGACCGCTTGACGTCGAGCGAGAGGACGACCGCCTGTGCCCCGAAGCGGTCGGCGATCTCGCCGATGAGGTCGGGCCGGGCGATGGCGGCGCTGTTCACGCCGATCTTGTCGGCCCCGGCCGCCTGCAGCCGCGCGACGTCGTCGGTGGTGCGAACGCCGCCACCGACCGTCAACGGGATGAAGACCTGCTCGGCCGTCGCCCGGACGACGTCGTAGGTGGTCGACCGTTCGTCGACCGTGGCCGTGACGTCGAGGAAGGTGATCTCGTCGGCACCCTGCTCGTAATAGGTACGGGCCAGCTCGACCGGGTCGCCCGCGTCTCGCAGGTCGAGGAAGTTGACGCCCTTGACCACGCGTCCTGCGGCCACGTCGAGGCACGGGATGACCCGGACGGCGAGGGACGCGTCCGCAGCGGCTGCGCCGGTGGCGACCGAGTCGTCGGCGGCCACGGCTACAGCCTCGCGGCGTGGATCGGGCTGACCAGGATGGCCCGGGCACCGAGGTCGTAGAGCGCGTCCATGACCTGGTTCGTGTCGGACCGCGGGACCATCACGCGCACGGCGGCCCAGTCGCGATCGTGCAGCGGGGAGACGGTCGGCGACTCCATGCCGCCGGCGACGGCGGTCGCGGCATCGAGCTTGGCGACCGGGACGTCGTAGTCCATCAGGACGTACTGCCGGGCCACGAGCACGCCTTGCAGGCGTCGGTGGAGGACCGCCAGGCCGTCGACCTCGGCATCGGACGAGATGAGGACGGCGGTCGACTCGAGGATGACCGGCCCGAAGATCTCGAGCCCCGCCGCACGCAGGGTGGCACCGGTCGAGACGACGTCGGCCACCGCGTCGGCGACGCCCAGCTGCACCGCGCTCTCGACGGCGCCGTCGAGCGGCACGAGGGTCGCCGTGACTCCGTGGCTCTCGAGGAAGGACCCGACGAGGCCTGCGTAGCTGGTCGCGACCCGGGTGCCCTGCAGTTGGCGCAGATCGGCGAAACGGCCGGGAGGGCCCGCGAAGCGGAAGGTCGAGCCACCGAAGTCGAGGGGGGCGACCTCGTGGGCCGGCGAGTGCGAGTCGAGCAGCAGGTCGCGGCCCGTGATGCCCACGTCGAGCGCGCCCGACCCCACGTAGGTCGCGATGTCGCGCGGACGGAGGTAGAAGAACTCGACGCCGTTTCGCGGGTCTTCGACGTGGAGGGTCTTGGGGTCTCGGCGACCGGTGTAGCCGGCCTCGGCGAGCATGGCGGAGGCGGTCTCGCTGAGCGATCCCTTGTTGGGCACTGCGACGCGGAGCATGGGGTTCTCTGTCTGCTGGGGTGCCGCGCGAGCGGCGTGACGAACGGGGGTGACGGAGGCCGATTCAGAGATGTCGGTAGACGTCGGCCGGGGTGATGCCCTTGGCGATCATCATGACCTGCAGGTGGTAGAGCAGCTGGGAGATCTCTTCGGCGGTCGCGACGTCGCCCTCGTACTCGGCGGCCATCCAGACCTCGGCGGCCTCTTCGACGATCTTCTTGCCGATCTGGTGCACGCCGGCGTCGAGTTCGGCGACGGTGCCCGACCCCTCGGGCCGGTCGCGGGCCTTGTCGCTGAGCTCGAGGTACAGGTCGTCGAAGGATTTCACGACGTCAAGGCTACCGTCGCGGCGGCCGCCCGGAGTGCAGCGATGTTGTCGACGGGCGACCCACCGTAGACGGCGGACCCGGCGACGACCGTGTCGGCACCGTTCTCGACGGCGGTGACGATCGTCTCGGTCGTGATGCCGCCGTCGACCTCGAGCCAGACGTCGAGCCCGGAGGCGCGCACGGCGTCGCGGGCGCGCGCCAGTTTGGTCATCGTCTCGGACATGAAGGACTGCCCGCCGAAGCCCGGCTCGACGGTCATGACGAGGATCATGTCGTACGCGTCGAGGGTCTGGAGGTAGGGCTCGAGGTCGGTGCCCGGCTTGACCGCGACGGAGGCGCGGGCCCCGTTGCTGCGGATGGCGCGCGCCGTCGACACGGGGTCGGCCGCGGCCTCGGCGGAGAAGGTCACCGAGAAGGCGCCCGTCTCGGCGTACCGGGGCGCCCAGCGGTCGGCGTCGTCGATCATGAGGTGCAGGTCGAGCGGCACCGGGCTGACCTCGCCGAGACGCTGCACGACGGGCAGCCCGAGGGTCAGGTTGGGCACGAAGTGGCCGTCCATGACGTCGACGTGCACGAGGTCGGCGGTCGAGATGCGCTGCAGGTCGCGCTCGAGGTTGGCGAAGTCGGCCGAGAGGATGCTGGGGCTGATGCGGATCGACACGGGACGAGCTTACCGTCCGGCGCGTTTCTCGATCAGGGCGACGAACATGGCGTCCGTGCCGTGGCGGTGCGGCCAGAGCTGGACGAACGGTGCCGACGCCAGGTCGACGGACCGGCCGGCGATGCGCTCCACGCCCGCCGTCGCGTCGAGCAGCACGAGGTCGTCGTCGCGGCCCCGGAGCCCCGCCTCGACGACTCCGCGGGTCTCGGCCGTGTGCGGCGAGCAGGTCACGTACGCGAGGACTCCCCCGGGCGCGAGCGCGTCCAGTGCGCTGGCGAACAGGCGCGACTGCAGGGCCGTGAGCTGTCCGACGTCGGCCGGCTGCTTGCGCCACCGGGCCTCGGGCCGCCGCCGCAGGGCCCCGAGGCCGGTGCAGGGCGCGTCGAGCAGGATGCGGTCGAAGCCTCCGGGCTGTTCCGCCCCGAAGCGGGTGGCATCACCCTCGAGCACCTCGACGTCGCCGGGGACGGCCTCGAGGGCCTGTCGGACGAGACCCGCCCGGGCCGGGACGAGCTCGTTGGCGACGAGGTGGGCGCCTGCCCGGGCCGCCTCGGCGCCCAGCAGGGCGGCCTTGCCGCCGGGGCCCGCGCACATGTCGAGCCAGCGTTCTCCGGGCTCGGCGGGCCGGTGGCGGCTGAGCAGCAGTGCCGCGAGCTGTGAACCTTCGTCCTGCACGCGGGCGCGCCCCTCGCGGACGGCCGTCTGTTGGGCCGGGTCTCCCCCGCCGCTCGTCGCGGCGAGCGGCGAGAGGCGCCCGCTCGGGGCACCGAGCTCGGAGACCTCGGCGAGCCCGGGCAGCGCGACGAGGCTGACCTTCGGGGCGTCGTTGTCGGCCGACAGCAGGTCGACGAGTTCGCCCTCGCGGCCCTCGGCGGCCAGTGAGCGACGGAACGCCCGCACCACCCAGGCGGGGTGCGACCACTCCGCCGCCAGACGGTCGTCGTCACCGGTCGTGCCGGCCAGGACGCGATCGCGCCACTCGTCGGGCGTCGACCGGGAGATGGTGCGGAGCACCCCGTTCACGAAGCCCGTGCCCGACCGGCTGCCCACCTGACGCGCGAGCTCGACGCTCTCGTCGACGGCTGCATGGACCGCCACCCGCGTCGAGAGCAGCTGGTGCGTGCCGAGCCTGAGGACGTCGAGGAGCGCCGGGTCGATCGCGTCGGTGCCTCGGCGGGCGGCCAGCGCGATCACGCGGTCGTAGTAGCCCCGGAGGCGCAGGGTGCCGTAGGTGAGTTCGGTCGCGAGCCCCGCGTCCTGTGCTCCGAGACGGGCCCGGACGATGCGTTGCGGCAGCAGGAGGTTCGCGTAGGCGTCGTCCTGCTCGACGGCCCGGAGGACGTCGAGGGCGACCTGGCGGGCGGGCTGGACTCGGCTCATGAGGCGCTCTCCGTGTCGGTGGAGGTGTCGGTGTCGGCCCGGGCGGCCGCGGTGGGCGGGGTCACGCGGCGCTCGACCCCGCCGGGCAGCCCTCGCCACCAGTCGGCCGCCGACATCTCTTTCTTGCCCGCCGGTTGCACCCGGACGAGCTCGACGGGCGAGGAGGCGGTGCCCATCAGCACACGGCGGCCCCGGGACTCGAGGCGACCGGCCTCGAGAGGTGGCTCGTCGACCGACGTCACCCGCGCCTCCGTGATCTTGAGGACCGTGCCGTCGAGGTCGACGCGCGCACCGGGCTCGGGCGTCACGCCGCGGAAACGGTCGATCAGCTCGGCCGCCGGACGCGAGACGTCGAGGACGCCGTCGGCAAGGGTCAGCTTGGGGGCGAGCGTGACCTCGCCGGTCTGGGCCGTCGACACGGCCGTGCCGTCGGCGAGGCGGGCGACGACGTCGACCAGCAGGTCGGACCCTGACTGCGCGAGTTCGGCGAGGAGCACCCCCGCGGTCTCGGTGCCGTCGAGACGGCGTTCGAGGGTGCCGTAGACGTCGCCCGCGTCTAGCTCGGGGACGAGCTGGAACACCGCCGCGCCCGTGACGACGTCGCCCGCCATGAGCGACCGCTGGACGGGGGCCGCACCGCGCCAGGCGGGCAGCAGGGAGAAGTGCAGGTTGACCCAGCCGAGGCGGGGCGCACCGAGCAGGGGCTCACGCAGCAGGGCGCCGTAGGCCACGACGATTCCGAGGTCGGGATCGAGCGCCGAGAGCTCGGCCGTGACCTCGGGTGTGATGTGTCGGGCCTTCACGACGCGGAGACCGAGGCGGTCGGCCTCGACGGCGACGGGCGTCGGGGTCAGGACGCGTCGGCGTCCCTGGGGGGTGTCGTCGCGGGTCAGCACGGCGACGACCTCGTGAGGGCCGTCGGCGAGGGCGGTGAGCGAGGGCACGGCAGCGGCGGGGCTGCCGGCGAAGACGAGGCGCATGGGGTTCCTGGCGGGTCAGTCGGCGAACGGCTCGACGTCGTCGAACCGCACTCTGAGTGTAGGGACGGCGCGTGCGCGCTTCTGACCGAGCGCCTTGCGTCGGTCCGTCGCCGCACGGATGACCTGGGAGCGGAGGGCCTGGGCCACGTCGTGGCCCCGCCAGTAGTCGAAGCGGACGATCGCGCGGACCCCGGCGGACTCGACGTCCACCGGGCCGAGGGTCTCGGAACGGACCTCGTCGGGCAGGTCGTCGAGCGCACGCGCGACGGTGTCGACCGTGCCGGTCACGGTGGCCACGCGGACGGCCGGCGGGAAGCGCAGGACGCGGCGATCGGCGAGCTCGGCGGAGACGAACCGGGCGAGCTCCCAGGTGGCGAGGGCGGAGGCGATGGCGCCGCCCACCCCGACCAGCACGACCGGGGCCCGTCGTGCGGCCAGGGCCGTGGCGTTGGCCCACCAGCGGAGGCAGTCCTCGGCGACGCGGAGGCTCTCGCGCGCGAGCATGCGTTCGCCGTCGAGCAGCAGGACGGCCCGGTAGCCACCCGGGGCGACCGGCTCGGCCCCGCGGGTCGCGACGACGATGGCCGGGTCGGCGTCGACGTGGGTCAGGGCCCGGGTGCCGTCCGACACGATGATGCGGACCCCGGGGAACGCCTTGCCGAGCTCGTCGGCCGTCCGCGAGGCACCGGTGCCGACGGCCCTCATGCGCGTGCCTTCACAGGTGCGGCAGTGCCACGAGACGGCCAGGGCGCCGCACCAGGCGCAGGCCGGGGTCGCCCCGCGCTCGCGCTGCTGGAGCGGGCCGTTGCAGCGCAGGCAGCGCGCCGTGTCACCGCAGTCGACGCAGGCCAGACGAGGCGAGTAACCCGGCGAGGCGACCTGGATCAGCACCGGTCCGTGCTCGACCGCGGCCCGGGCCTCGGCGTAGGCCGAGGAGGGGATGCGGGCCTGCGCCGCGAAGCCGTCCGTGGCCGCCTGACGCACGGTCGGCACGACCCGGGGCTGGTAGCGCGGGTCCGGGCGCACCTCGGCCAGGAAGCCGATCTCGACGAGGCGCTGGACGTCGGTGCTGCGGGAGTGGCCGAGGAACACCAGGGCGGTGTCTTGCTGGGCCTGTCGGAGCAGAGCGGTGTCACGGGCGTGCACGTAGGGGGCGAGCGGCTCGCCGAAGGACGGGTCGCCGTCGTCGAACACCACGACGACCCCGAGCCTGGCCGAGGGCGCGAGCAGGACGGAGCGGTTGCCGACCACGACCACGGGCTCGTCGCCCCGGGCACGGAGCAGCGCACGGTACCGGTCGGCGTTGGACTGCCGGGAGTCGAGCCGCACGACGCGGTCGGGCGGGAGGACGGCCGTGAGGGCCTGGAGGACGTGCTCTTCGTCACGGTAGTCGGGGACGGCGACCACGGCGTTCTCGCCTGCGGCGACGGCGACCGCGGCGAGCTGGGCGGCCGTCAGCGCCCAGTGACCCACCCAGGCTCCGTCGGGCAACTCGACCAGCAAGGGCACGGCGTCGACCGCTGCGCGACCACGGGCAGCGACGAGCCCGGCGAGGTCGGCCGACCGGTAACCCACGACGACCGGGACGGGATCGTGGTCCCCGACGGGCGGCGCGGCGTCCGCGGGTGGGGGCGTGGCGTCCGCGGGTGGCCGCGTGGGGTCGGCGGGTTCCGGTGACGGCGAGGACGGGTTCTCGGCGGCGGCCAGGTACGCCTTCTCGACCCGGACCTGACGCGGAGGGACCGCGAGCCTCACGACGTCGCTGGCCGATCCGCCGGCCCGGTCGGCCACGGCACGCGCCAGGCGCCACACCTCGGGTGCCAGGACCGACACGGCCGACACGACGTCCTCGATCTCGGAGAGGTCACCGCCGTGCTCGGACGACGACGCGACCTCGACGACGAATCCGTCGGCGATGCGTCCGGCCGAGCGGAGGGGGACCTTGACGCGGATGCCCGGGGCGATCTGGTCGCGCAGCCGCTCGGGCACGGCGTAGTCGAACAACCGGTCGAGCTGCGGCAGGGGCGATTCGACCATCACCCGGACGACGCGCGGGCCGCCCTCGACGAGCGCATCGGCGACCCCCGCCACGATCAAAGCCCGGCGGCGGCCCGGAGGGCGTCGACGCGGTCGAGCGCCTCCCAGGTGAAGTCGGGCAGGTCGCGACCGAAGTGGCCGTAGGTCGACGTCGCCGAGTAGATCGGCCGGAGCAGGTCGAGGTCGCGGATGATCGCCGCCGGGCGGAGGTCAAACACCGTCTCGATGGCGGCCGTGATCACGTCGTCGCCGACGTGCCCCGTGCCGAAGGTCTCGACGTAGAGGCCGACGGGTGCGGCCCGCCCGATCGCGTAGGCCACCTGGAGTTCGAGCCGGTCGGCGAGGCCCGCGGCGACGGCGTTCTTGGCCACCCAGCGCATGGCGTAAGCGGCGGAGCGATCGACCTTCGAGGGGTCCTTGCCCGAGAACGCACCACCGCCGTGACGGCTCGCGCCGCCGTAGGTGTCGACGATGATCTTGCGACCGGTGAGGCCGGCGTCCCCTTGTGGGCCCCCGATCTCGAACCTGCCGGTCGGGTTGATGATGAACCGCGTGTCGGCGGACGAGAGCCCGGCCTCGTCGAGGACGGGGCGGATGACGTGCTCGATGACGTCGGACTCGAGCTGTTCGCTCGAGACCGCGGGTGAGTGCTGGGTCGACAGGACGACCGTGTCGACCGTCTTGGGCACGACCCCGTCGTAACCGACCGTCACCTGGGTCTTGCCGTCGGGCCGGAGGTAGTCGAGGGTGCCCGACTTGCGCACGGCCGCGAGACGCTCGGCCAGCCGGTGGGCGAGCCAGACCGGAAGCGGCATGAACTGGGGCGTCTCGTTGGTGGCGTAGCCGAACATGATGCCTTGGTCGCCCGCACCCTGACGGTTGAGCAGATCGTCGTCGCCGCCACGCGCCTCCAGGGCGGTGTCGACGCCCTGGGCGATGTCGGGAGACTGCGACCCGATCGAGACCTCGACGCCGCAGGTGCGCCCGTCGAAGCTCACGGCGGACGAGTCGTAGCCGATGCCCACGATGAGGTCGCGCACGATCGTCGGGATGTCGACGTAGCCCTTGGTGGTGACCTCGCCGGCGACGTGCACGAGCCCCGTGGTGACCATCGTCTCGACCGCGACCCTGCTGGCGGGGTCGACCGCGAGCAGCGCGTCGAGGATGCCGTCCGAGATCTGGTCGCAGATCTTGTCGGGGTGGCCCTCGGTGACCGACTCGGACGTGAACAGTCGCAGGGAGGTCGATGCGGTCGTGGCGGGGTCGGTCGTCGTGTCGGTCAGGCTCACGGTGTTCCTCTGGGTGTCGATCGGGGTGCGGACGCGATGAGGCCCCGCGGGATGGACTCCCGGGGGCCTCGTCAGATGATAGGACCGACCACCGTCAGAGAGGCTGGTCGTGTCGCCGCGCTACTCGGCGGGAGCCGCGAGCGGCTTCACCTCGAGCTTGTCCTCGTTGATCTCGTGCATGGCGACCGACAGGGGCTTGTCGTCGATCGAGCTGTCGACGAGGGGGCCGACGTTGTCGAAGAGGCTGCCCTCGTGCAGGTCGGCGTAGTAGTCGTTGATCTGACGGGCGCGCTTGGAGGCGAAGATGACGAGTGCGTACTTCGACTCGACCTTCGACAGCAGCTCGTCGATGGGGGGATCGATGATGCCCTGGTTCTTGTCGGCCATTGGTTGCTCCTCGTGTCGATGGGGGTCGGTGCCGACACCGCTCGGGACGAGCGTGGGCACCAAGATCGGGGCGCGGGTCACGCGCGGGTGCGGCCCGGTTCGGGCGCAGTCATCAATTCTACGACCTCACGGGCCGCTTCGGCCACGTCGTGGTTCACGACACGCGCGTCGAACTCGTCCTGGGCGGCCAGCTCGACCTTCGCCGTCTCGAGTCGACGCTGCTGTTCGGCGGCGTCCTCGGTGCCTCGACCGATGAGTCGACGAACCAGTTCGTCCCAGGTCGGGGGCAGCAGAAAGACGAGCACGGCCTCGGGCATCGCGGCCCGGACGAGTCGGGCGCCCTGCAGGTCGATCTCGAGCAGCACGCTGCGCCCCTCGTTCAACGCCGCGTCCAGTGGGGGGCGAGGCGTGCCGTAGCGGTAGGAGTTGTGGACCGTGGCGTACTCGAGCAGTTCGCGGTCACGGATCATGCGGTCGAACTCGGCGTCGTCCACGAAGTAGTAGTGGACCCCGTCGACCTCGCCGGGTCGCGGGGCACGGGTCGTCGCGGACACGCTGAGGTGCACGTCGGGATAGTTCTCGCGGATGTACGTCGAGACGGTGCCCTTGCCCACGGCCGTGGGACCGGCCAGGACGACCAACCGGGACCGGAGGCGCCCCTTGGCCTCGCGGACGGCGAGCCAGTCGCCGAGGATGCGGCGTTGCCTGACCCCGAGCCCGCCGACCCGTTTCGACTCGGCGATGCCGAGTTCGGTCATGATGCGGGCGACGCGGGTCGGGCCGATCCCCGGGATGCTCGTGAGCAGCTCACGGACCCTGAGCGACCCCTCGGGGCTCGTGGGTTCGCCGGCCCAGGCGGCCTCGGCGACGTCGAGGGCGCTCCGGGTCCGCGAGGCGACGGCGTTCTTCACGGCGGCGCGACCACGTCGTGCGGCCACGGCGGCGCGGGCCGCCGCGGCACGGTCGACGGGGGGCGGGGTCAGACGAGGCACGAACGCACCTCGTCGGCATCACGACGGACCGCGTCGGCGAACCCCGCCGGACCCGCCGAGAGGAGGGCACGGGAGGCGGAGACCAGCACGGCGCCGGCGGCAGGGCCGAAGAGTCGGGGGAGGTCGGCATAGGACGCGCCCTGGTGGCCGAACCCCGGGGCGAGCACCGGCGTCGTCGTCAGCCGGGCGGCGTCGATGCCGTAGTCGTCGAGGTCGACGGTCGCGCCGAGCACGAGGCCGACGCTGCCGAACGGGGCGTCGCCCGCCGTCTGGTTGTCATGGAGCACGTCGTCGACGATACCGCTCGCGACGGTCCCCTCCGCGCCGTGGGCGTCGGTCCGCACGGCCGTCTGGGTCGCCAACGCCTCGACGTTGGACGTCGCGGCCAACACGAACACGCCTGAGCCGACGGCCCGTGCCCGCGTCACGAGCCCGGTCATGGACTCGAAGCCGAGATAGGGCGAGACGGTCAGCGCGTCGACCCGCAACGGCGACGACTCGTCGAACCAGGCGTCACCGTAGCCGTCCATCGTCGAGCCGATGTCGCCCCGCTTGGCGTCACCGATCTGCAGCAGGCCCCGCTCGCGTCCGGCCTCGAGGACGTCCTCGAGGGCTGCGAACCCCGCAGAGCCCCAGCGCTCGAAGAACGCGACCTGCGGCTTGACGATCGAGGCCGAGCCGACCAGGCCGTCGACGACGCGCAGGCCGAACTCGCGCACTCCCGAGGCGTCGGCAGAGAGACCCCACTGGTCCAGGAGATAGGGGTGGGGGTCGATGCCGACGCAGAGCGGACCGGTCGCGGCGAACGCCGCCGCGAGCCGGTCGCCGAACGACGAGCTCACCGTCGGGCCGCCCGGGCGAGACCGTAGTCCTGCAGGCTCGTGACCTCGAGGTCGCTCTGCACGGCCTCGATCGAGGCGACTGCCGCTCCGAGCTGCGCGATGGTCGTGAAGAGGGCCTTGTCGGCCGCCACGGTCGCCGCGCGGATCTCGTAGCCGTCGGCTCGGGCGCTCGACCCGCTCGGGGTGTTGATCACGATGTCGACCTCGTCGGCGTTGATCAGGTCGACGACCGAGTGGCCCCCGTCGCTGAACTTGTCGACGGTGTCCGCGTGGATGCCGTTGCGCACGAGGACGGTGGCCGTCCCCTCGGTCGCCAGGATGCGGAACCCGAGTTGCTGGAGGCGCAGCACCGGCAAGACGATCGCCCGCTTGTCGCGGTCGGCGACGCTCACGAAGACGGTGCCCGACGTCGGCAGTCCACCGTAGGCGGCCGTCTGGCTCTTCGCGAACGCCCGGGGGAAGTCGCGGTCGATGCCCATGACCTCACCGGTCGAGCGCATCTCGGGGCTGAGGACGCTGTCGACGACCTGCCCCTCTTTCGTGCGGAACCGCTTGAAGGGCAGCACGGCCTCCTTCACCGAGATCGGCGAGTCGAGCGGGACGTCCGAGCCGTCCTGCTCGGGAAGCAGGCCGCCCTCCACCAGGTCTCGCACGCTGTGCCCGACCATGATCAGCGAAGCCGCCTTGGCCAGCGGGATGCCCAACGCCTTCGAGACGAAGGGCACCGTCCGGCTCGCCCGCGGGTTGGCCTCGATGACGTAGAGCACTCCGGCCGCGATCGCGAACTGCACGTTCAGCAGACCGGACACGCCGATGCCCTTCGCGATGGCGAGGGTCGCGTCGCGGACGCGGTCGATCTCGCCCTTCCCGAGGGTGACGGGCGGCAGGGTGCAGCTGGAGTCGCCGGAGTGGATGCCGGCCTCCTCGATGTGCTCCATGATGCCGCCGACGTAGAGCTCGGTGCCGTCGTAGAGCGCGTCGACGTCGATCTCGACGGCGTCGTCCAGGAAGCGGTCGACCAGCAAGGGCGCCTCGGGGCCGATGATGGCCTGGTCCGCGACCCGCTCGAAGTAGTCGGCGAGCGAAGGACTGTCGTAGACGATCTCCATGCCGCGGCCGCCGAGGACGTACGACGGCCGCACCAGCACCGGGTAACCGATCTCCTCGGCGACGGCGACCGCGCTGTCGTAGTCGGTCGCCGTGCCGTTGCGCGGTGCGAGCAGACCGGCGGCGTCGAGGATGCCCTGGAAGAGGCCTCGTTCTTCGGCCGAGTCGATCGCGTCGGGTGTCGTGCCGAGGATGGGCACGCCGGCCGCTTCGAGCCCCTTGGACAGGCCGAGCGCCGTCTGGCCGCCGAGTTGCACGACGACGCCGACGAGTTCACCGCTGGCGCTCTCGGCGTGGACGACCTCGAGGACGTCCTCGAGGGTGAGCGGCTCGAAGTACAACCGATCGCTCGTGTCGTAGTCGGTCGAGACCGTCTCGGGGTTGCAGTTGATCATGATCGTCTCGAAGCCGGCGTCGCTCAGGGCGAAGCTCGCGTGGACGCACGAGTAGTCGAACTCGACGCCCTGCCCGATGCGGTTCGGTCCCGAGCCGAGGATGATCACCTTGCGGCGGTCGCTGGCCACGACCTCGGTCTCGGTGTCGTAGCTCGAGTAGTGGTACGGCGTCAGAGCGGGGAACTCCCCCGCGCAGGTGTCGACGGTCTTGAAGACGGGGCGCACGTCGAGGGCGTGGCGGTGATCGCGCACCTGCTGCTCGGAGAGGCCGCGCAACTGGCCGATCTGGTCGTCGCTGAAGCCGTGGTCCTTGGCCAGCACGAGGGTGTCGGCGTCGAGCTCGGCGGCCGAGGCGACCTGCTCGGCGACCTCGTTGATCAACACGATCTGGTCGATGAACCAGGGGTCGATCTTCGTGGCGTCGAAGACCTGCTCGGCGGTGGCACCGGCCCGCAGGGCCTGCTGCATGGTGACGATGCGGCCGTCGGTGGGCGTCGACGACAACGCGAGCAGCGCCTCCTGGTCTCCGGGCTCACCCTGCCAGTGGAAGCTCGACCCGCGCTTCTCGAGCGACCGGAGCGACTTCTGCAGCGCCTGCGTGAAGTTGCGGCCGAGGGCCATCGCCTCGCCCACGCTTTTCATCGTCGTGGTCAACGTCGTGTCGGCCGCCGGGAACTTCTCGAACGCGAACCGGGGCACCTTGACGACGACGTAGTCGAGCGTCGGTTCGAAGGAGGCGGGGGTCACCTTCGTGATGTCGTTCGGGATCTCGTCGAGACGGTACCCGAGGGCCAGCTTCGCCGCGATCTTCGCGATCGGGAAGCCGGTCGCCTTGGACGCGAGGGCGCTGGAGCGCGACACGCGGGGGTTCATCTCGATGACGATGACACGGCCGTCCGCGGGGTCCACCGCGAACTGGATGTTGCAGCCGCCCGTGTCGACACCGACGCGACGGATGATGTCGATGCTGATGTCGCGCAGGTTCTGGTACTCGCGGTCGGTCAGGGTGAGCGCCGGTGCGACGGTGATCGAGTCGCCGGTGTGGACGCCGACCGGGTCGACGTTCTCGATCGAGCAGACCACGACCGTGTTGTCGGCCGTGTCGCGCATCATCTCGAGCTCGTACTCTTTCCAGCCGAGGATGCTCTCTTCGAGCAGGACCTCGGTGGTGGGGCTCTGGTGCAGGCCGTCGGTGACCATGCGGACGAGTTCGTCGCGGGTGTAGGCGAAGCCCGACCCGAGCCCGCCCATGGTGAACGAGGGACGGATGACCAGGGGGTACCCGAGGTCCTCGGCGTACTCGACGGCCTGGTCGACGGTCGTGGCGATGTGCGACTTGGCGACGTCGGCACCGGACTCGAGCACGAGCTTCTTGAAGAGCTGGCGGTCCTCGCCCTTCTGGATGGCCTCGACCTTCGCGCCGATCAGCTCGACGCCGTGCTTGGCGAGGATGCCCTCCTCGTCGAGCTTGATCGCCGCGTTCAGGGCCGTCTGCCCGCCGAGGGTCGGCAGGATCGCGTCGGGGCGCTCCTTCACGATGATCGCCTCGAGCACCTCGGACGTGATGGGTTCGATGTACGTCGCGTCGGCGAAGTCGGGGTCGGTCATGATCGTGGCCGGGTTGGGGTTCACGAGGATGACCCGGACGCCCTCTTCGCGCAGCACGCGGCAGGCCTGGGTGCCCGAGTAGTCGAACTCGGCCGCCTGGCCGATGACGATCGGCCCGGAGCCGATCACGAGGACGGAGTTGATGTCGTCACGCTTGGGCATCAGTTGCTGCTTTCGATGTCGGAGCCGAAGTCGACGGCCTGGCCGTTCTTGCGGGCGACGACCGCCTCGCGGAAGCGGTCGAAGAGGTGGTTGCTGTCGTGGGGGCCCGCGGCGGCCTCGGGGTGGTATTGCACCGAGAACGCGGGGATGTCGAGGGCACGGAGGCCCTCGACGACCTGGTCGTTCAGGCTGTAGTGGCTCACCTCCACCCGGCCGAAGCCGGCCGGCGAGTCGAGGACGCCGTCGATCGGCGCGTCGACCGCGAACCCGTGGTTCTGGCTGGTGATCTCGACCTTGTTCGTCGTCTTGTCGAGCACCGGCTGGTTGATGCCGCGGTGACCGAAGGGCAGCTTGTACGTGCCGAAGCCCAGGGCCCTGCCGAACAGCTGGTTGCCGAAGCAGATGCCGAAGTACGGCAGGCCGTCGCGCAGGGCGCCCTGGAGCAGCTCGACCTGCGAGTCGCTCGCCGCCGGGTCACCGGGGCCGTTCGAGTAGAAGAGGGCGTCGGGGGCGAGGGCGCGGAGCTCGTCGAGGGTCGTGGACTGCGGCAGCACGTGGACCTCGAAGCCGCGCTGCGCGAGGTAGCGCAGCGTCGAGGTCTTCACGCCCAGGTCGAGGACGGCGACGGATCCGATGCGGTCGCCCTCGGCCTGCAGCACGTACGGCTCGACCGTCGACACCTGACTCGACAGGTTGAGGCCGCGCATGTCGGCCCCGGCGGTGACGAGGGCGAGCTGCTCGTCGGGGTCGAGTCCGGCGTCGGGCCCGCTGAAGACCCCGCCCTTCATCGAGCCCACCTCGCGCAGACGGCGGGTCACGGCGCGGGTGTCGATGCCGCGGATGCCGACGATGCCGTCGGCGACGAGCTGGTCGTCGAGGCTGCCCTGTGCGCGGTGGTTCGAGACCACGCGGCTCGCGTCCCGGACGACGTACCCGGCGACCCAGATGCGGCGCGACTCGGGGTCGGTGTCGTTCACGCCCGTGTTGCCGATGTGCGGGGCGGTCATGACGACGATCTGACCGGCGTACGAGGGGTCGGTGAGGGTCTCCTGGTAGCCGGTCATGCCGGTCGCGAAGACGACCTCGCCGAGGGTGCGTCCGACGGCGCCGTAGGCGCGACCCGTGTACCGGGTGCCGTCGGCGAGGACCAGCACGGCCCTGTCGGTGGTGGAGGCGTCAGTCAATGGTCTTCTCCTTGGTGGTGCCGGCCCCGGGGGCCGTGGGGACGAGGGTGCGGATCGCCGCGACGACGGGGGTGGGGTCGTCGGTGAAGCGCAGGTAGGTGTCGAGGTCGACGTCGCCGAGGCGCCAGCCGACGAGCACGAGGCCGTCGCGCTCGACGACCCGGTCGATGGTCCAGGTCGCGCGGTCGACGCCCCGCATCGAGGAGGCGCGGATCAGCACGGCGGGTTCGCCCGCGATCTCGAGGCGCACGCCCTCGGCGTGGACGGACACGATCGCCCGCCCGCGGAACCCGAGGCCGTGGACCACGACACGGTCGAGCGGGTCGCCGCCTCGTGACGTCGCGACGTAGAGGGCGTCGACCGCCACGACGGGGTCCGACAGGTCGTCGGGCGCCCGGTCGGGGGCGGGGATGTCGGACTGACGGCGCCCGCGGGCCCGCCAGGACCGGGCCATCAGGCCGATCAGCAGCCCGACGCCGACGAGGATGAGGGCAGCGATGATCCACTGGCTCATCGGGCGGACGTCCCCGCGGTGGCGGCGAGGGCGGCGGCGCTGTCGACGAGTCGGGCCGCGTGGGCGACGACCTCGCTGTCGACGACGTGGCCGTCGACCACGGTCGCGTAGCCCTGGTGGAAGGTCGCCCGCACCTGACCGGGCAGGACGCGTCCGAGGTAGGGCGAGTTGCGGCTCTTGCCCGCGAGGTGCTCGGTCGAGAACGTGCGGGTCACCTCTCGATCGTAGAGCGTGAGCTCGGCGGGCTCGCCCACGGCGAGGGGACGCCCGTGCCCGGTCACCTGGCCGATGGCGGCCGGGGTGAGCGACATCACCCGCGCCACGTCGGCCCAGCCGATCAGACCCGTGTCGACCATGGTGTGGTGGACGACCGAGAGGGCGGATTCGAGACCGACCATGCCGTTGGCGGCGGCGTCCCACTCGCAGCACTTCGCCTCGGAGGTGTGCGGGGCGTGGTCGGTGGCCACGATGTCGATCGTGCCGTCGGCCAGCGCGCCACGCAGCGCGTCGACGTCTTCCGAGCGTCGCAGCGGTGGATTGACCTTGTAGCGCGAGTCGTAGCCCGACACGAGGTCCTCGGTCAGCAGCAGGTGGTGCGGGGTGACCTCGGCCGTGACCTCGATGCCGCGCGACTTGGCCCAGCGGATGACCTCGACGCTGCCCGCGGTCGAGACGTGGCAGACGTGCAGTCGGGCGCCGACGTGGTCGGCGAGGAGCACGTCGCGGGCGATGATCGCCTCTTCGGCGACCGCGGGCCAACCGCCCAGGCCGAGCTCGGCCGACAGTGCGCCCTCGTTCATCTGGGCGCCCTCGGTGAGCCGGGGCTCCTGGGCGTGTTGGGCGAGGACTCCCCCGAAGCCCTTGATGTACTCGAGGGCCCGACGCATCAGCAGCGGGTCGGCCACGCAGGACCCGTCGTCGGAGAAGACCCGGACGGCGGCACGGGAGCGGGCCATGGCTCCGATCTCGGAGAGGTGGGTGCCCTTCAACCCCTGGCTGACGGCACCGATCGGGCGGACGGTCACGAAGCCGGCGCGCTCCCCCAGGGCCTGCACCTGTTCGACGACTCCCGCGGTGTCGGCCACGGGCGACGAGTTCGCCATGGCGTTGACGGCGGTGTACCCGCCGGCGGCCGCGGCGCGCGAGCCGGTCAGCACGGTCTCGCTGCCCTCGCCCCCGGGCTCGCGCAGGTGGGTGTGCAGGTCGACGAGGCCGGGCAGCAGGAGCAGGCCGTCGGCGTCGGTGACCGTCGCGGCGGCGGCGGTCAGACCGGTGCCGAGCTCGACGACGACGCCGTCGCGGACGACGACGTCCGTCCGGCTGCCGTCGACGGTCTCGGCGCCCCGGATGAGGTGGGTGGTGGTCACGATGCGTCCTCTCGGTCGCCGGCGAGGGTGAGGTAGAGCACGGCCATGCGGACGGCCACGCCGTTGGTGACCTGCTCGCGGACGGTCGAGCGCGGCGAGTCGGCGGCCTCGTCGCTGATCTCGAGGCCGCGGTTCATCGGGCCGGGGTGCATGACGAGCGTCGACTCGGGCAGCGACCGGAACCGCATCGCGCCCAGGCCCCAGGACCGGGCGTACTCGCGCGGATTGGGGAAGAACGCGTCGTTCATGCGCTCTTGTTGGATGCGCAGCATCATGACGACGTCCGGTCGGACCTCGGCCAGGGCCTCGTCGAGGTCGTAGCGGACGTCGACGCCGAAGCGGCTGACGTCCACCGGGATCAACGTGGGAGGCGCGACCACCGTCACGTGGGCACCGAGCGTCCGCAGCAGCCACGCGTTGGACCGGGCGACCCGGGAGTGCAGGATGTCGCCGACGATCATCACCTCGACGCCGTCGAGGTCGCGCCCTCGGCTCGCCGCCCCGTGGACGCGACGACGGATCGTGAAGGCGTCGAGCAACGCCTGAGTGGGGTGCTCGTGGGTGCCGTCACCCGCGTTGACGATGCCGGCCTCGACCCAGCCGCTGTCGGCGAGCACGCGTGGGGCACCGCTCGACGGATGGCGGATCACGATGCCGTCCGCCCCCATGGCGGCGAGGGTCTGGGCCGTGTCCTTCAGGGACTCGCCCTTCGAGACGCTCGATCCCTTCGCCGCGAAGTTGATGACGTCCGCACTGAGACGCTTGGCGGCGGCCTCGAACGAGATGCGCGTGCGAGTGCTGTCCTCGTAGAACAGGTTGACGACCGTGATGCCGCGGAGCGTCGGAAGCTTGCGCACCTCGCGGGTGGCGACGTCGGCCATGTCCTCCGCGACGTCGAGGACGCGGATCGCCTCGTCACGCGAGAGATCGGCGGTGCTGAGCAGGTGCCTCACCGGTTCGCCCCCGGGGTGGTGACGGGCGCGGGGTCGGGACCCGCGCCTCCTGCGGTCGTGCCGTCGTCGATGGCGACGAGTTCGTCGTCGTCGACGCCGTGCAGTCGCACGAAGATGCGCTCGACGGTCGAGGTGGGCAGGTTCTTGCCCACGAAGTCCGCGCGGATCGGGAGCTCGCGATGCCCCCGATCGACGAGGACGGCGAGGCGGACCGCCCGGGGCCGACCGATCGAGCTCAGCGCGTCCAGCGCGGCACGGATGGTCCGACCCGAGTAGAGGACGTCGTCGACGAGGACGACGGTCTTGCCGTCGATGCCGCCGGAGGGCACCGAGGTGGGGCGGGGCGACCGGGTGGGCTGCCGCCGGAGATCGTCGCGATACATCGTCACGTCGACCGACCCGACGGGCACGGTGCTGCCCGAGATGGACGAGAGGCTCGCGGCGAGGCGGTCGGCGAGCACGACGCCGCGCGTCGGGATGCCCAGGACGACCAGGTCGTCGGCGCCCTTGTTGGACTCGAGGATCTCGTGCGAGATGCGCGTGAGGGCACGCGCGATGTCAGCCTGACTCAGCACGGTACGGGTGCTCAATCGGACCTCCTTCCCCGCCTCTCGGGACGGAATTTAAAGGATGTCGGTGTGGGTGGCTCAACCCTATCGGTTCGTCACATGACCGAGGAGTCGACCGGTGACGATCGGTCGGTGGTGATCAGCCCTCGACCGTCAGTCGGCGGTCGCGATGCGGCCGAGCAGTCCGTTGACGAACGAGGCCGAGTCGTCGGTGCTGAGCGTCTGGGCGAGTTCGACGGCCTCGCTGATGGCCACGGCGTCGGGGATCTCGTCGTTGTGGCGGAGCTCCCAGATGCCGATGCGGATGATTCCGCGGTCGAGGGTGGGCATGCGCGCGAGGGTCCAACCCTGCGAATACGTCTCGATCAGTTCGTCGATCTCGTCCCGATGGTCGATGACACCCTGGACGATGTCGCGGGCGTAACCCCAGCTGGACCCACGCTCGGGCTGGTCGAGGGCCCGTTGGGTCTCGGCGACCAGAGCGTCCGTCATGCTGATCTGACGGATGTCGGCGACGTACAGGACGTCGAGGGCGCGTTTGCGCGCCTTGGTGCGTGCGCTCACCGACTAGTCGTTGACGCGGCCGAGGTAGCCGCCGTCGCGCGTGTCGACCTTGACCTTGGTGCCGGTCTCGAGGAACAACGGCACCTGGATCTCGTAGCCGGTCTCGACGGTGGCGGGCTTCGTGCCGCCGGTCGACCGGTCGCCCTGGAGGCCGGGCTCGGTGTAGGTGACCTCGAGGATGACCGAGGCGGGCAGCTCGATGTACAGCGGGTCGCCGTCGTGCAGGGCCATCTGCACGTTCTGGTTCTCGAGCATGAAGTTCTTCGCGTCGCCGACGATTGTGGCGGGCACGTTGATCTGGTCGTAGTCGCTCGTGTCCATGAACACGTAGCCGTCGGCCTCGGCGTAGAGGTACGTGTACTCGCGACGGTCGACGTTGGCGAAGTCGATCTTGGTGCCGGCGTTGAACGTCTTGTCGACGACCTTGCCCGACATCACGTTCTTCATCTTCGTGCGGACGAACGCTCCACCCTTGCCCGGCTTGACGTGCTGGAACTCGATGACGTTCCAGAGTTGACCGTCGAGGTTGAGGACGGCACCGTTCTTGATGTCGTTGGTAGTCGCCATGCGCGAATGATCCGTTCGGGGTGGTGGGAGGTCGGCCGGAATCGGCCATCGTCGAGTGTAGCGGACGCCCTGACGGGTCGGAGGGCTACGAACCGATCTCTTGGTAGGCCGCGAACAGCAGGCTCTGGTCGGGCCCCTGCAGCACGGTCGGCCGGCCGATCTCGTCGAGGACTATGAAGCGCAACAGGCCCGCGCGGGCCTTCTTGTCACGCTGCATCGTCGCCAGCAGGGTGTTCCATCGGCCCAGGGGGTACGAGACCGGCAGGGTCAGCGACTCGAGGATGCGCCGGTGACGGTCGACCGCCTCGTCGGACAAGCGTCCGGTCAGACGCGCCAGCTCGGCGGCGAAGACCATGCCCACCGAGACCGCGGCCCCGTGGCGCCACTGGTAGCGCTCGGCGTGCTCGACGGCGTGGCCGAGGGTGTGGCCGTAGTTCAGGATCTCACGGAGACCCTGCTCGGTGAGGTCTTCGCCGACGACGCGGGCCTTGAGCCCGATCGCCAGCTCGACGACCCGTCGGAACTCGGGCGTCGTCGGGTCGGTCGCCTGGTCGACGTCGGCCTCGACGATGTCGAGGATCTCGGGTTCGGCGATGAACCCGACCTTGACGACCTCGGCGAAGCCGGCCAGGATCTCGTTTTTCGACAACGTGTCGAGGTGGTCGAGGTCGGCCAGCACCGCCACCGGCGGGTGGAAGACGCCGACGAGGTTCTTGCCCTCGGCGGTGTTGACGCCGGTCTTGCCGCCGACGCTCGCGTCGACGAGTCCGAGCACGCTGGTCGGCATCTGGACGAGCGGGACGCCCCGGAGCCAGGTGCCCGCGACGAAGCCGGCCAGGTCGGTGATGGCGCCGCCGCCGAGACCGATGACGGCGTCGGTGCGGGTGAAGTCGGCCTGGCCCAGCACCTGCCAGCAGAAGGCGGCGACCTCGACGCGCTTGGCGTCCTCGGCGTCGGGCACCTCGGCGATGAGTGCCTCGTACCCGGCCGCCACCAGGGAGTCGCGCACCTCGCCCGCCTTGCGGCCCAGCGTGGGCGCGTGGACGATGAGCACCTTCTTCGTCTGCGGGTGCAGGACGCCCGGCAGGTGGCCGGTGAGTCCCCGACCGATCAGCACGTCGTAGGGGGCGTCTCCCCCGACGTGGATGGTCGTGGTGTCGGTCTCGTCGGTCATGCGGTGCCTCTCTCGGAGTCGAGCCAGGTCTCGATGTCGTCGACGACGGTCGAGACGGGCCGGTGGGACGTGTCGAACACGACGGACGCCAGTGCCCGGTAGACGGGATCGCGCTCGGCGGCGATGGCGCGCCAGGCGTCGACGCCCCCTCGCTGCAGCAGTGGCCGGGCGCTGCCGGCCAACCGCGATTCGACGGCCTCGGCCGTCACGGTGAGCAGGACGACGGGCAACCCTGACAAGGAGGCGCGGGTGCGGTCGTCGAGGACGGCTCCCCCGCCCAGCGACACCACCCCGTCACCGGCCAGGGCCTCGACCACGGCTTCGTGTTCGAGGGCCCGGAAGTGTGCCTCGCCGTGACGTTCGAACAGCTCTGCGATGGGCCCGTGCCGTCGGACGACGAGGCGGTCGCTGTCGACGAACGAGACGTCGAGGCGGCGCGAGAGCTTCTTGCCGATGCTCGTCTTGCCCGCCCCCATGGGGCCGATCAGGACGACCGGACGCGTGGTCGTCACTCGGCGGCGGACGCCGGCTGAGTCCGCAGGTTCTCGGGGATGGCGTCGAGGTAGCCCCGCAGGTTGCGAGCCGTCTCGCCCAGCGAGTCGCCGCCGAACTTCTCGAGGATCGAGTTCGCCAGGACGAGGGCGACCATCGACTCGGCGACGACGCCGGCGGCCGGGACCGCACAGACGTCGGAGCGCTGGTGGTGCGCCTTGCTCTCTTCGCCGCTGGTGACGTCGACCGTGGCCAGTGCGCGCGGAACCGTCGCGATCGGTTTCATGCCGGCACGCACGCGGAGGACGGTGCCCGTGCTCATTCCCCCCTCGGTCCCCCCGGCGCGATCGGTGTCGCGCGAGATGACCCCGCCCGTGCGGTGGAGTTCGTCGTGGGCGACCGAACCGCGCCTGCGGGTGGTCTCGAAGCCGTCCCCGACCTCGACGCCCTTGATCGCCTGGATGCCCATCAACGCGGCGGCCAGCTGCGAGTCGAGACGCCGGTCCCATTGGACGTGCGAGCCGAGTCCCGGCGGCACGCCGTAGGCGAGCACCTCGACGACGCCACCCAGGGTGTCGCCGTCTTTCTTGGCGGCCTCGACCTCGTCGACCATGAGGGCGCTGGTCGCCTGGTCGAAGCAGCGCAGCGGATCGTCGTCGAGACGGTCGACGTCCGACGGGACGGGCACCGGGCTGCCGTCGGGCACGCGCACGGGACCGATGGACAGGGTGTGGCTGACGAGCTCGATGCCGAGCTCGGCGAGGAAGGACCGAGCGACGGCACCGAGGGCGACGCGGGCCGCCGTCTCACGAGCGCTCGCACGCTCGAGGATCGGCCGGGCCTCGTCGAAGTCGTACTTCTGCATGCCCACGAGGTCGGCATGACCGGGACGGGGTCGCGTGAGGGGCGCGCTTCGCCCCCGCGAGGCATCGCTCACCTCGACGGGCTCGGGGCTCATCACCTCGACCCACTTCGGCCACTCGGTGTTGCCGATGCGCAGGGCGACGGGGCTGCCCATCGTCAGGCCGTGGCGGACGCCGCCCGAGATGTTCAGCTCGTCCTGCTCGAACTTCATGCGAGAGCCGCGACCGTAGCCCAGCTTGCGGCGGGCGAGGTCGGCACGGATCGCGTCGAGCGACACCGGCACGCCGGCCGGCAGCCCCTCGAGGACGGCGACGAGCTCGGGCCCGTGAGATTCTCCAGCGGTCAACCAACGAAGCATGGTGTCGATCTTCCCACAGAGAGAGGGGCCGACCGACCGTGTGACGGTCGGTCGGCCCCTCAGGACGGGCGTCAGGGCCCGACGGTCGACCGTCGGCCGGTCACTGGTACTCGGGGTGCTCGCGCATCCAGGCCTGCCATTGCTTCACCGCGGCCTGGTGCTCGGCGTACGTGGTCGAGAAGGCCGTCTCGCCCGTGTCGAGGTTGACCGTGACGAAGAAGAGCCAGGTGCCGTCGGCCGGTTTCAGGGCGGCGTTCAGGGCGAGGTCGCCCGGGTTCGAGATCGGCCCGACCGGCAGTCCCTCGTGGACGTAGGTGTTGTAGGCGTTGTTCGCGTCGCCGCGCTCTTCGTCGGTCGTCGTGACCCGGTGGGTGTTCCCCGTGCCGTAGGCGACCGTGGCGTCCGACTGCAGGAGCATCCCCTGGTCGAGGCGGTTCTGGAAGACCCGCGCGACCTTGGGATAGTCGTCGGCGAGACCGGCTTCTTTCTGGATGAGCGACGCGAAGACGATCGTCTTCTGGTAGTCGGCGGGCTGCGCACCGGCGGACTGGAGGTGCTGGGTCATGGTCGTCACCATGTCTTGGAGGTAGTCGTGGGCCGTCTTGCCCGGGTCGAGCTCGTAGGTCGCCGGGAAGAGCCAACCCTCGAGGCTCGTGGCCTCGGCGGGCAGTCCGAACGTCGTGTAGTCCGCGGCGGCGGCCTGGACGTCGGCGATCGGGATCGACGTCGCGGACGCGAGGAGCTCGTAGACGTCCGCCGCCACGGTTCCCTCGGGGATGACGACCTTGTTGGTGATGCGGTTGGCACTGTCCTGGAGCGCGTCGAGGGCCGACTGGGCGCTCATCTGCTGCTGCAGGGTGTAGGTGCCCGGCTGGAAGGTCATCGACGGGTCGGCCAGCAGGAGCGAGTAGGCCGACTCGTAGCTCTGCGTGACGCCGGCGTCCGCCAGGTTCTGCGCGATGTCGGAGCCGACCTGGCCCGAGACGATGGCGAAGTCGACGGGCGTGCCGTTGCCGCTGCCGGCGTAGTCGGCCGGTTCGTCGTCACCCGTGATCTTGGCGATCAGGGGTTGGACCTGCCCCCAGGCGGCGGCGACGCCGGCGGTGCCCCCGGCCAGGACGAGCACGAGGATCGAGGCGAGGACGATCGGGCCCTTCTTGGACCGTCGTTCGCGCGGTTCCCGCGTCGCGCGTGCACGATCGCCGTCGGAGGACGGAACGACGACGGGCTCGGCCCGTCGTTCGCGCTCACGCTGTTCGCGGCGGGACAGGGCGGGGGCTTCGACGTGCGTGCTGCGCCGGAGCGGCGCGCCGTCGCCGTCACCGTGCCGGCCGTCGACCGTCTCGCCTCGGCGGCGTCCGGAGCTGTCGGCAGGGCGGTCGTTCTGGGGTTGGGACGCGAAGATGTCGTCCCAATCGGGTTCGTCGGCCACGAATCACTGTCTTTCGTCGGTGGCGGGTACGGCAACGTCGCCGCCCGTCTCTCGGGTCACGTCGACCGTCCGCCCGGGCGGCTGACCGCTCGAGCGCTCGAGGTCGAGCGCGTGCTGGACGATGATAACAGCGGCCACTTGGTCGATCACGGACCGTTGTCTCTTGCCCTTCCGGCCCGAGGCCCGGAGTGCACCCTGGGCACTCACCGTCGAGAGTCGCTCGTCGACGAGACGGACGGGAACCGTGACGGCCTGCGCGATCGCCGCGGCGAAGTCACGTGCGTCCTGCGTCGACGCCGTGTCTCGACCCGAGAGGGCGATGGGCAGGCCGACAATCACCTCGAGCGCATCGAGTTCGGCGACCAGGTCGCGGACGGCACCGATGTCGGCCACACCGTCGGCGGAACGCGCGAGCGTCTCGACCGGGGTGGCGAGCAGACCGTCGGGATCGGTGCGAGCGACTCCGACCCGAGCCTTGCCCACGTCGATGCCGATGCGGACGCCGCGGCGCACGGCCGTCCTCAGGCCCCGAGTTCGGCGACGATGCCGGCCAGCGCGGTGGGGATCGCCGAGACGTCGGATCCGCCGCCCTGCGCGAGGTCGTCCTTGCCGCCGCCACCGCCACCGAGAGCCGAGGCGGCACCCTTGGCGAGACGGCCGGCCTTGACTCCGGCCTTGCGCGCGCCGTCGGTGGTGGCCACGATCACGGCTGGCTTGCCCGCGACGTCTGCTGCCAGGGCGACGACCGCCGCGCTGGAGGCGCCGAGGCGTTCGCGCACCGACAGGGCGAGCGACCGCAGGTCGTCGGTCGAACCGAGCGACCCGACCGATTCGGCGACGACGGTGAGGTCGCCGATCGAGGTCGCCGTCTCGGCCAACGCCGGGACGCGCGTGGCGAGGCGGGCGGACTCGAACTCGGCGATCTTCTTCTCGGCCGTGCGGAGACTCGTGACGAGATCGCCGACGCGGGCGGCCAGCTGATCGCGCGGGGTCTTCAGCGACGAGGTCAGTTGGGACACGAGGGCACGCTCGGCGGCGAACTCACGGAACGCGTCCATGCCGACGAGCGACTCGACGCGGCGGTTGGTCGACCCCACCGAGGTCTCGCTGACGAGGTTGATGAGACCGACCTGCGAGCTGGTGGAGACGTGCGTGCCCGCGCAGAGCTCGCGCGACCACGGTCCACCGATGTCGACCATGCGGACGGTCTCGCCGTACTTCTCGCCGAACAGTGCCATGGCACCCAGGGCGCGGGCGTCGTCGAGGGGCATCTCGCGGGTGACGACCTGCAGGTCGTCGCGGATCGCGTTGTTGGCGATCTCCTCGATCTCGGACCGTGTCTGCGGGCTCAGCGCCTGGTTCCAGTTGAAGTCGAGACGCATGTAGCCGGCCTTGTTGTAGGACCCGGCCTGGTGCGCCTCGGGGCCGAGCACCTCTCGGAGGGCGGCGTGGATCAGGTGCGTCGCGGAGTGCGCCTGCGTCGCGCCCCGGCGGTAGGCGGGGTCGACCACGCTGGTCGCCGCGTCGCCGACCCCCACCTCGCCGGAGGTGACCTGGACGCGGTGGCTGATGAGACCCTTGACCGGCTTCTGCACGTCGAGGACCTCGAGGTCGAAGCCCACGCCGACGATGCGGCCCGAGTCGGCCTCCTGGCCGCCGGACTCGGCGTACAGCGAGGTCTCGGCGAGGATGACCTCGGCGATGTCGCCCGTCACGGCCCGGTCGACGTCGGCCCCGTCGACGATCAGGCCGAGCACACGGGTCTCGGTGTCGAGCTCGTCGTATCCCGTGAAGACCGTCTCGCCCTGGGCGCGGAAGGCGCTGTAGACGCTCAGGTCGGCCAGGGCCACCTTCCGCGACTTGGCGTCGGCCTTCGCGCGGGCGCGCTGCTCCGACATCAGCCGGTCGAACGCCTCGCGGTCGACCGTCAGACCGCTCTCTTCCGCGATCTCGAGGGTGAGGTCGATGGGGAACCCGAAGGTGTCGTGCAGCAGGAACGCCGTGTCGCCCTGCAGCTGCGGCGTCGTGCCCGCCGAGGCGCGCTGCTTCGTGTCGTCGACGGCGATGTCGAGGATGTTCGTGCCGGCGGCCAGGGTGCGCAGGAAGGTCTCCTCCTCGGCGTAGGCCAGGCGCGAGATGCGGTCGTAGTCGGTCTCGACCTCGGGGTAGGCCGCCTTCATCGCGTCGCGGGACTCCGGGAAGAGCGCGGGGAACGTGGGGCCGTCGACGCCGAGCAGTCGCATCGAGCGGACCGTGCGGCGCAGGAGGCGGCGGAGGATGTAGCCGCGGCCCTCGTTGGACGGGCGCACCCCGTCGGACATCAGCATGAGCGAGCTGCGGACGTGGTCGGCGATGACGCGCATGCGGACGTCGTCGTCGTGGACCGCGCCGTAGCGCCGCCCCGACAGCTCGGCGGCCTTGTCGAGGACCGGGCGCACCTGGTCGATCTCGTACATGTTGTCGACGCCCTGCTTGAGGAAGGCGACGCGTTCGAGACCCATGCCGGTGTCGATGTTCTTGTTCGGCAGTTCGCGCACGATGTCGAAGTCGACCTTCGAGCGGACGTTCTCGATCTGGTACTGCATGAACACGAGGTTCCAGATCTCGACGTAGCGGTCGTCGTCGGTCGCCGGACCCCCGTCGGCGCCGTAGGCGGGACCACGGTCGAAGAAGATCTCGGAGCACGGCCCCGCGGGCCCGGGCTGACCGGTGTGCCAGTAGTTGGAGTCCTTGCCGAGGCGCTGGATGCGCTCGTCGGGCAGGCCGGCGACCTTCTTCCAGAGAGCGATGGCCTCGTCGTCCTCTTCGTAGACCGTCACCCACAGGTCGTCGGGCGAGAACGCGAGGCCGCCGTCGGCCTCGCTCGAGGTCAAGAGCTCCCAGGCGTAGCCGATCGCCTCTTCTTTGAAGTAGTCGCCGAAGGAGAAGTTGCCGTTCATCTGGAAGAACGTGCCGTGTCGGGGCGTCTTGCCGACCTCTTCGATGTCGTTGGTGCGGATGCACTTCTGGACGCTCGTGGCGCGGGGGTACGGCGTCGGGACGAGCCCGGTGAGGTACGGGATGAACGGGACCATGCCCGCGACCGTGAAGAGGAGGCTCGGGTCGTCGCTGACCAGGGACGCGGACGGGACGACGGTGTGGCCCCGATCGCCGAAGTAGTCGAGCCAACGGCGGCGGATTTCGGCGGTCTGCATGGTTCTCCCGAGGGTGGGTTGGTCGTGTGTCAGGACGAGGAGGCGCGGCCGGGCGCTCAGGACTCGTCGCGGTCGGTGCGCAGTTCGGCCTCGCGGGCCTTATAGCCGTCGACCACGGCGGCGCGGAACGACTTCACGTTGCCGTCGAGGCCGCCGAAGAACTGCTGACCCCGAGGTGTCTTGTTGAACTGGTGGGCGACGGCGAAACCGCCGACGACACCGACGGCGAGCAGGAACAGGCTCTTCACGGGGACTCCTCTTGGGGCTGGTGTCGCGACGTGCGAGCGCGACGACACGTCAGCTTACCCGGCCCCGGGAACGCGAAAGGAGCGGGCCACGACCGTGGCCCGCTCCTGACGGGGTGACGAGTTCTAGCGCGCGGCGTAGTACTCGACGACGAGCTGGACCTCGCAGGTCACCGGGACCTCGACGCGCTTCGGGCGGCGCACGAGGCGGGCCTGCAGCTTGTCGATCTCGACCTCGAGGTATCCGGGCACCTTGGGCAGCAGGTCGACGTGACCGCCGGCCGCGGCGACCTGGAAGGGCTCGGTCTTCTCGCTGCGCTCTTTCACGTGGATCATCTGACCCGGCTTGACGCGGAACGAGGGACGGTCGACGAGCTTGCCGTCGACGAGGATGTGACGGTGCACGACCATCTGACGGGCCTGGGCCGTCGTGCGGGCGAAGCCGGCACGCAGGACGAGGGCGTCGAGACGGGTCTCGAGGAGCTCGACCAGGTTCTCACCGGTCAGGCCCGAGGCCTTGCGTGCCTCGTTGAAGACGATCTTGAGCTGGGCCTCGCGGATGCCGTACTGGGCGCGCAGGCGCTGCTTCTCGCGCAGGCGGACGGCGTAGTCGCTGTCGGTCTTGCGCTTGGTGCGACCGTGCTCACCGGGAGCGTAAGGGCGCTTCTCGAGGTAACGAGCGGCCTTCGGGGTCAGCGCGATGCCGAGGGCACGCGAGAGACGGGTCTTGCTGCGGGTACGTGACTTGGTGGACACTTGTTCCTTTTTCTTGTCGGTGGTTCGTCATGGACCGCCCCAGCGCGCGAGCGCCGAGCGGCGTAACAAGAGGGGTGAGTGCCGCGGTGGCGACCGGCTACAGGTCGTCGCACCTTGATCGGGTCGTCGTCAGCAGCCGCGCGTCGACGCCCGAGAACAGGCAACCCCCCGAGCATACAGGAGCCCGGGCACGGATGCGAGCAGCGGGTCGATCGTGTCGTCAGTGCCCCCGCGTGATGCGGCGCAGCTTCTCGAGGCGCGCCGCCACGTCGCGCTCGTTGCCGTTGGCGGTGGGGTCGTAGTACTCGTGGCCGACGAGTTCGTCGGGGAGGTACTGCTGCTCGACCACCCCGAACTCGGAGTCGTGGGCGTAACGGTAGCCCTTCCCGTGCCCGAGGCGTCTGGCCCCGGGGTAATGGGCGTCGCGCAGGTGCTTGGGCACTCGGCCCGCCTTGCCGGCCCGGACGTCGGCGATGGCGGCGTCGAGCGCGGAGTAGGACCGGTTCGACTTGGGCGCGGTCGCCAGGTAGACGACGGCCTCGGCCATGGGTATCCGGCCCTCGGGCATGCCGATCATCTGCACGGCGGTCGCGGCCGAGACCGCCACGGTCAGCGCGTTCGGGTCCGCCATGCCGATGTCCTCGCAGGCCGACACGATGATCCGTCGGCAGATGAAGCGCGGGTCCTCGCCCGCCTCGATCATCCGGGCGAGGTAGTGGAGCGCCGCGTCGACGTCGGACCCCCGGATCGACTTGATGAAGGCGCTGATGACGTCGTAGTGCTCGTCCCCGTTGCGGTCGTACCGCAGCAGGGCGCGGTCGACCGACTGGGCGACGATCTCCGACGTGATCGCCGGGCGGTCGTCGTCGGGATCGGTCTCGTCGTACTCGGCGTCGGGGTCGAAGTCGGCGTCGGCCGCGTCGTCGGGCGTGGCGGTCGGCACCGCGTCGGCCTCGAGCTTCGTGGCCCACGCCGACTGGGCGGACGCCTCGAGCGCCGTGAGCGCACGTCGTGCATCGCCCGAGGCCAGCCGGACGATCGTGGCCAGGGCCTCGTCGTCGAGCCGGACGGCTCCGTCGAGACCGCGGGGGTCGACGACCGCTCGTTGCACCAGCTGGGCCAGGTCGTCGTCGCTGAGCTGTTCGAGCGTCAGCAGCAGCGAGCGGGACAACAACGGCGTGATGACGGAGAACGAGGGGTTCTCGGTCGTGGCGGCGATGAGGATGACCCAGCCGTTCTCGACGCCCGGCAAGAGAGCGTCCTGCTGCGCCTTGGTGAAGCGATGGATCTCGTCGAGGAAGAGCACCGTCGTCGTGCCGTAGAGGTCGCGGTTCGACAGCGCCTTCTCCATCACCTGTCGGACGTCCTTGACGCCGGCGGTCACGGCGGACAGCTCGATGAACTGTCGCCCTGAGCTGCGTGCGATGGCTTGCGCGAGGGTCGTCTTGCCCGTGCCCGGCGGGCCCCAGAGGATGACGGAGACCGCACCTTGGTCGGCACCCGTGTCGGACGCCAGGGTGACCAGAGGCGAGCCGGGCCGCAGCAGGTGCCGTTGGCCGGCGACCTCGTCGAGGGTGGTGGGACGCATGCGGACCGCGAGAGGGGTCGAGCTCTGCGGGAGCGGGCTCATGGTGACCCATGCTAGACCGGCCCTCCGATACAGTGCAGGCTGGACATCACCGAGCTGGAGGACCCGTGGCACCGAGCAAGAACCCGGACCGTGAGAACCGAGACCGGCTCCGCAGGTACACCGCTCGTCAGCAGGTGCACGCCACGCAGGTCGCCCGGCGTCGTCGGGACAACGTCCTCGCCGTGACCGCCGTCGTGGTCGTGGTCGGACTCGCGGCCGTGTCGCAGGTCTTCTGGTCGACGAGTGGGCCCGGTGCCCCCATGGCGACTCCTTCGGACGTGCCCAGCCCCTCCTCGACCCCCGCCGCAGGCGAGAACGTCGGCGACGTTCCCAACGAGTCGATCGCCGAGGGCCGCACCTGGACCGGAGGGCTGACGCTGAACGACGGCGTCGACCTCGGGATCGAACTGGACGGGGCGAAGGCCCCCCAGGCGGCGAGCGTCGTCATCGACCTCATCCAGAAGGGCTTCTACACGGGCACGACCTGCCACCGCATGAGCGATGCCGCGACGGCGAAGTTCGTCCAGTGCGGCTCTGCCAACGGCGACGGGACGGGCGACGCCGGCTTCACGTTCGGCCCGCTCGAGAACGTCCCCACGGACGGCGTGTACCCGACCGGGACGATCGCCATGGCTCGCAGCACCGACCCGTACTCGCAGTCGACGCAGTTCTTCATTACCTACGGAGACACGACCCTCGACGGCTCGACGGGCGGCTACACCGTGGTCGGACAGGTCACGAGCGGACTCGACCAGCTCGAGGCCCAGATCACGGACGCGGGCCTCACACCCGGGTCGAGCGAAACCGACGGTGCCCCCGTCGTGGCGACCACGATCACGGGCGCCACGATCGAGTAGTCCGCCGCGGCCCGCCGTGCAATAGGCTGGGCACCCATCGCGGTGGCCTGTCCTGGTTCCGCGACGAGCACTTTCAGCAAGGGATAAAAGTGGCTACTGACGATCAGGCACCCTGGGGCCGCGTCGACGACGACGGCACGGTCTACGTCCGCGAGGGCGACGGCGAACGCGCGGTGGGGCAGTACCCGGACGCGACGCCTGACGAGGCTCTCGCGTACTACGAGCGCAAGTTCGTCGAGCTCGCCGGGCAGGTGACGTTGCTCGAGCAGCGGATCAAGCGCGGCGCATCGGCGGGCGACGTCGTCAAGACCGTCACCCACCTGCGTGAGCAACTCGTCGAACCGAGCGCGGTCGGTGACCTCGAGGCCCTCCGTGCTCGTGTCTCGGCACTCGACTCGACGGTCGACGAGCTCACGCAGCAGCAGAGCGCCGAGGCGCAGAAGGCTCTGACCGAAGCCGTCGCCTATCGCACCGCCCTCGTCGTCGAGGCCGAGACCCTCGCCGCCCAGGACCCCGCCCGCGTGCAGTGGAAGCAGGTCACGGCCAGCATCGACGACATCTTCGCCCGCTGGCAGAAGCACCAGCAGGACGGTCCCCGCATCCCGAAGGGCGAGGGCAACGACCTCTGGAAGCGCTTCCGTGCCGCGCGCACGACGATCGACCAGCACCGCAAGGCCTTCTACGCCGACCTCGACGCCACGCACCGTGACGCCCGTCAGCGCAAACAGGCCCTCGTCGAGTCCGCCGAGGCCCTCGCGCCGAAGGGCGTCGACGGCATCCCCGCCTACCGGGGGCTGCTCGACGACTGGAAGCGTGCCGGACGCGCCGGCAAGAAGTACGACGACGCCCTGTGGGCGAAGTTCAAGCGGGCAGGCGACGTGCTTTACGCGGCCAAGTCCGAGGTCGTCGCTCAGGACGCTGCCGAGTACGAAGGCAACCTCGAGCTGAAGCTCGAGTTGCTCACCGAGGCCGAGAAGATCTTGACGGTCACGGATCGGGTCCCGGCCCGAGAGGCGCTCACCTCGATCCAGCTGCGGTGGGACGAGATCGGTCGCGTTCCGCGTGAGCAGGTCCGGTTCGTCGAGGACCGCCTCCGCAAGGTCGAATCCCACGTGCGCCAGCTCGACGAGCAGTTCTGGGAGAAGAACAACCCCGAGCGTCAGGCACGGTCCCAGGGGCTCGCGAGCCAGCTGCACGATGCCATCGGCAAGCTCGAGGACGAGCTCGCGACGGCCGAGGCGAGCGGTGACGCTCGTCGGGTCAAAGAGGCTCGTGAGGCCCTCGACGCCCGGAAGGTCTGGCTCGACGCCATCGGTTGACCGCCACGGGCCGGTCGCCCACCGACGTCATGAACCGTCCGATTCTCCACAGGGAGGGTCGGGCGGTTCGTCGTCGTGAGCGGGGTCGGCCAGGGTGGGCACATGCCTGCGCGACTCCCCCTGGTCCTGACGGACGACGACCTGCCCGAAACCGAACTCCGTGCGGCTGCGCTCGACGGCCAGGTCTACGCCGTCGGTGATTCGTGGCGAAGCATCGCCGAGATCGACGACCACGTCGGACGAGCCATCGCGGTGGGGCTCGCCCTCGGGGCCGGAGTCGTCGCTGCCGAGCGGACGGCCGCCTGGGTCTGGGGAGCTCGAGGGCCGGCGCCACTCCCCCACTCCGGGCTCGTGGTGTCGCCGGCGCGAGTGAAACATCGAGGCCGGGGTTCGGTGATCCGACAGGTGGTCATCGACGACGACGAGATCGTCACAGTCCACGGTGTGGCCGTCACGACACCGGCCCGGACCGTGGTCGACCTCGCTCGCCGCGAGGACTGGACGCCAGAGGACGAGACGGCCGCACGCGACGTGTCGACTGGGCAGGGCGTCGTGTCCGCCGACGCGGTCGCCGTCCTCGATCGACGAGGACGACTCCCCCACCGAGCGCGGACGGTCGACCGCCTCGGTGTCGTCTGTGCGGCCGATGCTCACCTCCAGATGGGTGACGAGTCACCTCGAGACGACGCACATCCGCCCCGTCGGACGGCGACGATCGTGACTCAGCCGGCGCTGACCCTGTAGACGTCGTACACGGCGTCGATGCGTCGGACCGCGTTCAGGACGCGGTCGAGGTGCGTGGTGTCGCCCATCTCGAACACGAACCGACTGAGAGCGAGACGTTCGGTGGAGGTGGACACCGTCGCGGAGAGGATGTTCACGTGGTGCTCCGAGAGCACGCGGGTCACATCCGACAGCAGTCCGCTGCGATCGAGGGCTTCGATCTGGATCTGCACCATGAACACGCTCTTCGACGACGGGGCCCACTCGACCTCGATCATCCGTTCGGGCTCTTTCAGCAGACCCTGGACGTTGTGACAGTTGGCCTGGTGGACGCTGACGCCCTGACCCCGGGTCACGAATCCGACGATCTGGTCGCCGGGCACCGGCGTACAGCATTTGGCGAGCTTCACCAAGATGTCAGGCGCCCCGCGGACCAGGACGCCCGAGTCGCTGTTGCGCAGCGGCCGCGCCCGACCCTGGCTGGGGAACTCGAACTCGCCCTCGTCGACCTCGGTCTGCGTGTGGACCGCCGCCAGGATCTTCTCGATGACGGACTGGGTGGAGATGTGGCCCTCGCCGACGGCGGCGTAGAGGCTCGACACATCGTCGTACCGCATCGTGGCGGCGACTTCGGCGATGCTGTCCTGCGTCATCAGCTTCTGCAGCGGCAGGTTCTGCTTCCGCATGGCCCGGGCGATGGCGTCCTTGCCCTGTTCCATGGCCTCGTCGCGGCGTTCTTTCGTGAACCACTGGCGGATCTTGTTCCGGGCGCGGGGGCTCTTGACGAAGGCGAGCCAGTCCTGACTCGGCCCCGAGTCGGGGTTCTTGGAGGTGAAGACCTCGACGACGTCACCGCTCGACAGGACGCTCTCGAGCGGCACGAGTCGCCCGTTGACCTTGGCGCCCATCGTGCGGTGGCCGACCTCCGTGTGCACCGCGTAGGCGAAGTCGACCGGGGTGGCACCCGACGGAAGGCCGATCACCTTGCCCTGGGGCGTGAAGACGTAGACCTCTTTGGCGCCGATCTCGAACCGGAGGCTGTCGAGGAACTCGCTGGGATCGGCGGTCTCGGCCTGCCAGTCCGAGATGTGGGCGAGCCAGGCCATGTCGGTCTCGGTCTTGGCCCCGCCCTGGTCGTCCCGCCCGCCGTTCATGCGCTGCTTGTACTTCCAGTGGGCGGCCACACCGAACTCGGCCCGCTGGTGCATCTCGTGGGTCCGGATCTGGATCTCGACGGGTCGCCCCTTGGGGCCGATCACGGTCGTGTGCAACGACTGGTACAGGTTGAACTTCGGCGTCGCGATGTAGTCCTTGAAACGGCCCGGGATGGGGTTCCACCGGGCATGGATCGACCCCAACACGGCATAGCAGTCCCGGAGCGAGTTGACGAGGATGCGGATGCCGACGAGGTCGTAGATCTCGTCGAACTCGCGGCCCCGGACGATCATCTTCTGGTAGATCGAGTAGTACTGCTTCGGTCGACCCATGACGTCGCCGCGGATCTTCGTCGACTTGAGGTCGGACTTGACGGCATTGATGACGTTCTGGACGAACTGCTCGCGCTGCGGCGTGCGCTGCTTGACCAGGTTGTCGATCTCGACGTAGAGCTTGGGGTGGAGCACGGCGAACGAGAGGTCCTCGAGCTCCCACTTGATGGTCTGGATGCCGAGTCGGTGGGCCAGGGGGGCGTAGATCTCGAGGGTCTCGGTGGCCTTGCGGGTGGCCGACGCCGACTCGACGAAGCCCCAGGTGCGCGCGTTGTGGAGCCTGTCGGCCAACTTGATGACGAGCACCCGGATGTCTTTCGACATGGCGACGACCATCTTGCGGACGGTCTCGGCCTGTGCGCTGTCGCCGTATTTGAGTTTGTCGAGTTTGGTGACCCCGTCGACCAGCATCGCGATCTCGTCACCGAAATCGCGCTGCAGCATGGCCAGCGTGTAGTCGGTGTCCTCGACGGTGTCGTGGAGGAGCGCGGCGGCGATGGTCTTGGAACCGATGCCCAGATCGGCGAGGATCTGTGCCACCGCGACCGGGTGGGTGATGTAGGGCTCGCCGCTCTTGCGGAGTTGACCCGTGTGGGCCTTCTCGGCGACGGAGTACGCCCGCTCGATGAGGACGATGTCGGCCTTGGGGTGGTGCATGCGCACCGTCTTGATCAACCGGTCGACGGCACCCGCCGGTTGGCTCCGAGAGAAGAGACGGGGCAGGAGCGTCCGCAACGAGGCCGTGTTCTGACCACCGGGCACCTCGGACGGTGCGGAGTTGTTCCGTGTGGTGATCTCGGTCACGGCAGCACCTCGTTCTCTCGGGTCGGAGTGACGCCACCGGCCGTCATGGTCGGACGTGGACTCCGTGGGGTCAAGGGTACCCGTCGGCCGTCAGTCGGCCGACGACACGGGGTGATCGTCCCCGGCCACGACCACGCCGCCGGCGTCGCGCCAGGCGAGCATCCCACCGACGACGTTCCGGGCGTCCACACCGACGCCGCGGAGGGCATCCGTTGCGCGGGCCGAGCGCATGCCGGAGTGGCAGACGACGAGGACGGGGCGGTCGGTGGGGACCTCGTCCACACGATCGTTCAGCTCCGAGAGCGGAATCAAGGTCGCACCGGGCGCGTGCGCGTCATCCCACTCGTGTCGCTCTCGGACGTCGAGCAGGTAGGTGCCCTCGGCCAAGGCGTCGATGGCAGCGTCGGCCCCGATCTCGGGTCGGCGGTCGTCGCCGATCATGCGCCCACCGTCTCGTCGACGGTGAGCGGCTCGGTCTTCTGTGCCTCGAGCTTCCGGGCGTCTCGCTTGGCGATGTCGGGCTCGCGGAGGCGAAGCGTGGCGTACAGAGGCGAGGCGATGAAGATCGTCGAATAGGTGCCGACCAGGATGCCGATGAACAAGGCCAGCGAGATGTCGCGAAGCGTGCCGGCACCGAGGACGAACGCTCCGATGAACAGGATGGCCGCGACGGGGAGGAGCGCCACCACGGACGTGTTGATGGACCGGACGAGCGTCTGGTTGATCGCCAGGTTCACGGACTGCCCGAACGTGCGACGTGAACCCTCGCCGTCTTCGGTCGTGTTCTCTCTGATCTTGTCGAAAACCACCACGGTGTCGTAGAGCGAGTAGCCGAGGATCGTCAGGAAGCCGATGACCGCCGCCGGGGTGACCTCGAAGCCGACGATGCCGTAGATGCCCGCGGTCAGGACGAGGTCGTGCAGCAGGGCGGCCATGGCCGCCAGCGACATCTTCCAGGTGCGGAAGTAGAGCGTCATGCCGATCGCGGCGAGGATCAGGAAGATCACGAGCCCCTTGATGGCCTGGCTCGTGATGTCTGCACCCCACGACGCACCGATGAACGACGAGGTGACCCGGTCGTCGGGGACGTCGTACGCCGTGGCCAGGGCTGCCGCCACGTCGTTCGTCTGGGCGGCCTCGAGCTGCGAGGTCTGCACGCGGATCGTGTCGGTGCCCACCTGGGTGACCCGGGGGTTCGACCCCGGTACGACCTCGTCGACGGTCGCCGAGGCGACGTCCTGGTCCAGCTCGGCCGGCTGTGCGATCTGGAACTCCGAACCGCCCGTGAACTCGATGCCGAAGTGGAAGCCCCCGCGGAGGAACGGGACGGTGACCGAGATGAGGATGACGAGGGCCGCGATCCAGTACCAGCGGCGTCGGTGGCCGACGATGTCGTACGACCGGGCACCGGTGTAGAGGTCGTTGCCGAACTTCGAGAAACTGGCCATCAGGAGTCCTTCTTCCCTTCACCGGCGGTCGACGTGTCGACGCGCTCGGTGTTCTTCTCGGCGGCTTTGCGCTCGGCGATGGTCTGACGCTTGACGGCTTCGCGGCCGCCCGCTCCCTTGCGGCCGACGACGGCCGGGGTGCGGAACTGCGCCCGCCCACGGTAGACGGCGCCGAGGGCACGGGGGTTGAGCCCGCTGAACGAGTGCCCCTCGCCGAAGAACCGCGTCCGGGCGATCAGTTGGAGCATGGGGTGCGTGAACAGCGAGACCACGATGAGGTCGATCACCGTGGTGATGCCCAGGGTGAGCGCGAACCCCTTGACGTTGCCGACGGCGAGGATGAAGAGCGTGATGGCCGCCAGGAAGTTGACCGTGTCGGAGGCGACGATGGTGCGGATGGCGCGCTTCCAGCCCGATTCGACGGCGCTCTCGAGGATGCGGCCGTCGCGCAGCTCGTCCCGGATGCGTTCGAAGTAGACGATGAAGGAGTCGGCCGTGATGCCGATGGCCACGATCAGACCCGTCACCCCTGCGAGCGAGAGGCGGTAACCCTCGCGCCAGGACAGGATGGCGATCACGAGGTAGGTGAGGACAGCGGCGATGACGAGCGACAGCACCGTCACGAACGCGAGGGCCCGGTACTGGATGAGCGAGTAGATGACGACCAGGATCAGACCGATGAGACCGGCGATGAGACCGCTGACCAGCTGGGTCTGCCCCAGGGTCGCGGTGATCGTCTCGTTGCTCTGCACCGAGAAGCTCAACGGCAGGGCGCCGAACTTCAGCTGGTCGGCGAGGGTCTTCGAGGAGTCCTGCGTGAACTGGCCCGTGATCTGGGCCTTGCCGTCGGTGATGGCGGCGTTGGCGGAGGGAGCCGTGATGACCTGGTTGTCGAGGGTCACGGCGAACTGGTTCTGCGGCGCCTGCAACGAGACGAGGCGCGAGGTGACCTCGGAGAACCGGTCGGTGCCCTGACCGTCGAACTCGAGGTTGACGGCCCAGGTGTTGGTCGAGTTGCCCTGCGAGTCGGCGGCGAGGCCGTTCGTGGCATCGCTGATGTCGGAGCCCTGCACCTCGACCGGACCGAGGATGTACTTGGCCGTGCCGTCGGTGGAGCAGGTCACGAGCGGCTCGTCGTCACGGGCCGTGGCCAGGTCGTTCTCGGCTGCGCAGTCGTAGTTCTGGTAGAGGTCGGCGAGCTGAGGGGTGATCCAGGACAGGTCGGACGCGTTCGTCGGGGACGCCGTCGGCGTGCTCTCGAGGTCGGGGTTGGGAGTGTACGGTGTGGCGCTCGGGCTGGCCGTGGCGTTGTCGCCCTCTCCGCCGACCGCGGCGTTCGACACGGCCTCGGTGTAGAGCACGGGACGGAAGGTCAGCTTGGCCGACGCCTCGATGCGCTCGAGGGTCGCGTTGTCGGGCCGCCCCGGGATGGAGACGACGATGTTCTGCGTGCCCTGCTTGGTGATCTCGGATTCCGAGACGCCGGCCGAGTCGATGCGCTGCCGGATGATCGTGACGGCCTGGTCGAGCTGCTGGGACGACACCGTCTCACCGCTCTGGAGCTGGGCCGCGAGGGTGATCTGCGTCCCGCCCTGCAGGTCGAGGGCGAGTTCGGGCACCCAGCTGGCTCCGTTCCACCAGCCGTCACGACCGGAGTCGTTGAGGAACGTGGCCGTGCCGTTCAGGGCCGTGAGGCCGGCGATGATGACCAACAACCAGGTCAGGGATCGTATTGCTTTCTTCACCGGCGTCGAGCGTGCCACGGAGGAACTCTGCTTTCTCATGGGAGCGCGCGCCCACCCGGAGCGCGCGCCGTGGATCGGACCCGACCGCGCCAGGCGGTCGGGACGGTCGTCAGGTCAGGCCTTGTTGTCGGTGTCCTTGGTAACGGTCGAGTCGACCGGCGCGGACGTGGCGCGCTCACCGAACTCGGGCGCGTCGCCGATGACGCGGTCGTGCTCGGTGCTGCCGTCGGACAGCGAGTCGGCGTCGTCGGCGACGGGCTCGTCGATGACCGGTTCGACGACGCGGCCCAGGGTCTGACGGTGGACCTTGAGGACCGTGCCGGGCGAGACCTCGACCTCGGCCACGTTGTTCTCGTCGTCGATGGAGACGACGGTGCCGTACACGCCGAACGACAGCATGACCTCGACGCCGGGGACGAGCTTGTTCTGCAGTTCGGCCTGCTGACGGTCGCGCTTCTTCTTGTTGCGGAACATGAAGAACACGAGGACCACCAGGAGGAGGACCATGATGAGGGTTGCGGGATCCATGCGGAACTCCCTTTCGCTGTTGGGGGTGTGGGCCGAGCGGGACTCGCTTCAGCGAGCGACGGCCTCGGACCTGCAGGAATTATAGGTCATCGCCGAAGAGCGCCCCTGAGGCGTGCGTCAGGCCGAAGTGCCGCCAGGCCTCGGGAGTCGCGATGCGGCCCCGGGGCGTGCGGGTGAGCAGGCCGACGCGGACCAGGAACGGCTCGACGACGGACTCGATCGTGTCGGCCTCTTCGCCCACCGACACCGCGAGCGTGTTGAGGCCGACGGGTCCGCCGCCGAAGCGCGTCAGCACCGTCTGGACGACCTCTCGGTCGAGGCGGTCGAGCCCCAGCGAATCGACGTCGTAGAGGTCGAGCGCTTCGCGCACGGTCGTCAGGTCGGCGTCCCGTCCGTGGACGAGCGCGTAGTCGCGCACACGCCGGAGCAGGCGGTTCGCGATGCGAGGCGTGCCGCGGCAGCGTCCGGCGATCTCGGCCAGGGCGGCACCGTCGATGACGATGCCGAGCAGCGAGGCGGCCCGACGGAGGACCTCGGTCAGTTCGGCCTCGTCGTAGAACTCGAGGTGCGCCGTGAATCCGAAACGGTCGCGCAGGGGGTTCGGCAGCAGTCCGCTGCGGGTGGTCGCGCCGACGAGCGTGAAGGGCGACAGCTCGAGCGGGATGCTGGTCGCGCCCGCCCCCTTGCCCACCATGATGTCGATGCGGTAGTCCTCCATCGCGAGGTACAGCATCTCTTCGGCCGGCCTCGCCATGCGGTGGATCTCGTCGATGAAGAGCACCTCGCCCGGCACGAGTGCGGAGAGGACGGCGGCGAGGTCGCCCGCGTGCTGGATCGCCGGACCCGACGACATGCGCAACGGTCGTGCCCCTTCGTGGGCCACGATCATGGCCAGGGTCGTCTTGCCGAGCCCTGGCGGCCCCGCGAGGAGGATGTGGTCGGGGGTGCGGCCCTGCATCGTCGCAGCCTTGAGCAGCAGCTCGAGCTGGCCCCGCACCTTGGTCTGGCCGACGAACTCGCCGAGCGAGGTGGGCCGCAGTGCCCCCTCGAAGGCCAGCTCGGCCTCGGATTCGAGCGTGGGACGAGTCAGGTCGTCGTCGGTCACGCGCGGGCCCCGGCGGACTTCTGCGGTCCCAGGTGACCGAGCGACGCACGCAGCAGCTGCGGCACGGCGACCGCGACGGCATCACCCCGGTCGGCCACGACGGCGTCGATGGCGGCCTGGGCTTCGCGCTCGGACCAACCGAGCCCGACCAACGCGACGAGCACGTCGGCGGCGGTCGTCGACGCGGCCGTGACGGTCGGTGCACTCGGTGCCACGTCGAGCTTGCCGGCCAACGACAGGACGATCAGCTTGGCCGTCTTGGGGCCGATGCCGGAGACGCGGCGGAAGGCGGCATCGTCGTCGTCGGCCACGGCGGTGGCGACCTGGTGGGGCGTGAGCGTCGACAGGACGCCCTGGGCCGACTTCGGTCCGACGCCGGTGACGCTGCGCAGCAGGTCGAAGACCTCGAGTTCTTCACGGTCGGCGAACCCGAAGAGCGAGAGGTCGTCTTCGCGGACGATCAACGCCGTGTGCATGAGCGCTTGCTCGCCGACGCGGACCGTCAACGCGAGTTGTGGCGTGACCGACACCCGGAGGCCCACGCCACCGACCTCGACCACGACCGACGTGCCGGACGCGGACAAGACGGTACCGCGGACACTCGAGATCATGCCCCCAGCCTAGGAGTGCGCACCGACTTCTCGGCGTCGCGCCACGCTCGCTGGGCCGGCGTCAGCGACCCCGAGGAGGCGCGGGCCGCGACGGGCGCGCCCCGCCAGGCATGGCAGATGGCAAGGGCCAGGGCGTCTGCGGCGTCCGCCGGTCGGGGCGCCTCGGCGAGCCCGAGCAACCGGGCGACCATCGTGCCGACCTGCTTCTTGTCGGCCGACCCGTACCCGGTCACGGCCGCCTTGACCTCGGAGGGTGTGTGCAGCGTGACGGGGATGTCGCGCTCGGCCGCGGCACGAAGGGCGAGACCGCTGACCTGCGCGACGCCCATGACGCTGCGGACGTTCTGCTGGGCGAAGACCCGCTCGATGGCCATGGCGTCAGGTCGGTGCTCGTCGATGAGTGCGTCGAGACCACGACCGAGGGCGAGGAGGCGCAGTTCGAGGGCGAGGTCGGGGGCCGTGCGGATGACCTGGACGTCGACGAGGGTCGCGCGTCGTTGGGCGTCGACCTCGACGACCCCGACCCCGCACCGGGTGAGCCCGGGGTCGATGCCCAGCACCCGGAGCGTCACCGAGGCGACCTATTCTTCGTCGTCGAGCGCGGCCTGCACGTCGGCGGGGACGTCGTGGTTCGCGTAGACGTTCTGCACGTCGTCGTCGTCGTCGAGGGCGTCGATGAGCCGGAACACCTTGCGGGCCGTCTCGAGGTCGACCTCGATCTTGAGCCCGGGAACGAACTCGATGTCGGCCGAGTCGTAGTCGATGCCGGCGTCCTGCAGGGCCGAGCGGGCCGGGACCAGGTCGGACGCCTCGGTCACGATCTCGAAGCCCTCACCGCGGTCGGTGACCTCTTCGGCCCCGGCGTCGAGGACGGCCGTGAGGACGTCGTCCTCGGTGAGGTCGTCGGTCTTCATGACGGCGATGACGCCCTTGCGGCTGAAGTTGTAGGCCACACTGCCGGGGTCGGCCATGGTGCCGCCGTTGCGGGACATCACCGTGCGGACGTTGGCGGCCGCGCGGTTCTTGTTGTCGGTGAGGCACTCGATCAACAGAGCCACGCCGTTCGGACCGTAGCCCTCGTACATGATGGTCTGGTAGTCGACGCTCTCGCCGCTGAGACCCGCGCCGCGCTTGATGGCGCGGTCGATGTTGTCGTTGGGGACCGAGGTCTTCTTGGCCTTCTGGACGGCGTCGACCAGCGTGGGGTTGCCGGACATGTCGGCACCGCCCTGCTTGGCCGCGACCTCGATGTTCTTGATGAGCTTGGCGAACGACTTGGCACGGCGGCTGTCGATGACGGCCTTCTTGTGCTTGGTCGTTGCCCACTTGGAATGCCCGGACACGGTGCTCCTTCAGATGCTGACGTGGATCGCGACGAGTCTACCGCGACGCCCGCGCACGGGCCTTGTCGAGGAACCGCGCGTGGAACCGGAGGTCGTCGGTGACCTCGGGGTGGAACGAGGTGCCCATCAAGGGGCCCTGCTCGACGGCGACGACCCGGCCGTCGTCGAGGACGCCGATGGCCGTCGCGGCCGGCCCGACCTGGTCGACCACCGGGGCTCGGATGAACACGGCGTGCACCGGCGGACCGTCGAGCACGGGGACGTCGACGTCGGTCTCGAACGAGTCGGTCTGCGAGCCGAAGGCGTTGCGCCGCACCGAGACGTCCAGGCCCCCGAGGCTCCGCTGCCCCGGGATGCCGTCGACGATGCGGTCGGCGAGCATGATGAGGCCGGCACAGGTGCCGTAGACGGGCAACCCCGACCCGATGGCACGCCGGAGCGGCTCGTCGAGGTCGAACATGCGCGACAGCTTGTCCATCACGCTGGATTCGCCACCCGGGATCACCAGGCCGTCGATCTCGTCGAGCTCGGACGCGCGGCGGACGGGTACGGCCTCGGCCCCGAGCGAGGTGAGGACGCCCAGGTGCTCACGGAAGTCACCCTGCAGGGCCAGGACGCCGACCCGAGGCGTTCGTGCGGTGGTCATCACCGACGATCGACCCCTGCGGTCACCAGCCGCGCTCGGCGAGGCGGTGGGGTGCGGGCAGGTCGGGGACGTTGATGCCGACCATCGCCTCGCCGAGACCGCGCGAGGCATCGGCCACGACCTGGGGGTCGTCGAAGAAGGTGGTGGCCTTGACGATCGCCTTGGCACGGTCGGCTGGGTTGCCCGACTTGAAGATGCCCGAACCGACGAAGACACCGTCGGCGCCGAGCTGCATCATGAGCGCCGCGTCTGCCGGCGTCGCGACGCCACCGGCGGTGAAGAGGACGACGGGCAGCTTGCCGGTCTCGGCGATCTCTTTCACGAGCTCGAACGGAGCCTGCAGCTCTTTGGCGGCGACGTAGAGCTCGTCGGCCTTGAGGCCCCGCAGCTGGGCGATCTCTTTTGAGATCGTGCGGATGTGCTTGGTCGCCTCGGACACGTCACCCGTGCCGGCTTCGCCCTTGGAACGGATCATGGCCGCACCTTCGGTGATGCGGCGCAGCGCCTCGCCCAGGTTGGTGGCCCCGCAGACGAAGGGGACGGTGAAGTTCCACTTGTCGATGTGGTTGACGTAGTCGGCCGGGCTGAGGACCTCGGACTCGTCGATGTAGTCGACGCCGAGCGTCTGCAGGATCTGCGCCTCGACGAAGTGGCCGATGCGGGCCTTGGCCATGACGGGGATCGACACGGCGGCGACGATCTCGTCGATCATGTCGGGGTCGCTCATGCGGGCGACCCCGCCCTGCGACCGGATGTCGGCGGGGACGCGCTCGAGGGCCATGACGGCGACCGCTCCGGCGTCTTCGGCGATCTTCGCCTGCTCCACGTTGACGACGTCCATGATGACGCCGCCCTTGAGCATCTCGGCGAGACCGCGCTTGACGCGGCTCGAACCGGTGGTGGAGGACTGGCTGGAGGCAGGGGTCGTGTCGCTCATGATGGCCCCTATCTTAGGCCCGATCAGCGGTCGGGTGACGCCGCCGGGACAGGACCGGCGCCTCCGGTCGGCCAGGCCTCGGCGACCGCGACGCGGACGTCGCCCAGCAACTGCGTGACGGCCTTCGTCTGCGCGATGATCGGGAAGAAGTTCGAGTCGCCGCCGTAGCGTGGCACCACGTGCTGGTGCAGGTGGGCGGCGATGCCGGCTCCGCCGACCTGCCCCTGGTTCATGCCGATGTTGAAACCCTGCGCGTGCGACACCAGGGTGAGGACCCGCATGGCTGTCTGGGTCAGCGACGCGATCTCGGCCACCTCGTCGGTGGTCGCGAGGTCGTAGGTCGAGACGTGCCGGTACGGGCAGACCAACAGGTGGCCGGGGTTGTAGGGGTAGAGGTTGAGCAGCACGTAGGCGTGTTCGCCCCTCGCCACGATGAGGGCCTCGTCGTCGGACCTCGACGGCGCACTGCAGAACGGGCAGGAGTCGTCGTGGGCGTCCTGGCCCGCCTCGACGTAGACGGCGCGGTGGGGCGTCCAGAGTCGCTGGAAGGCGTCGGGGACCGCGGCGAAGTCGGAGGAGGACTCGGCCGTGGTCCCGTCGGCGCCCACGTTCAGACCTGGGCCTTGGTCTCGATGGCCGCGACGATCTTCGCGATCGCCTCGTCGAGCGGCACGCCGTTCTCCTGCGAGCCGTCGCGGTAGCGGAAGCTGACGGCACCGGCCGCACGGTCGTCCTCGCCGGCGATCAGCTGGAACGGCACCTTGGCCTTGGTGTGCGTGCGGATCTTCTTCGGCATGCGGTCGTCGCTGTGGTCGACCTGGGCCCGAACACCGACCTCGCGCAGGCGCGCCACGACCCCGTCGAGGTAGTCGCCGTACTCGTCGGCGACGGGGATCGCCACGACCTGGACGGGTGCCAGCCAGACCGGGAACGCACCCGCGTAGTGCTCGGTGAGCACGCCGAAGAAACGCTCGATTGAGCCGAACAGCGCACGGTGGATCATCACCGGTCGCTGACGCGACCCGTCGGCCGCCGTGTACTCGAGGTCGAAGCGCTCGGGCAGGTTGAAGTCGAGCTGGACCGTCGACATCTGCCAGGTGCGCCCGATCGCGTCGCGCGCCTGGACCGAGATCTTCGGCCCGTAGAACGCCGCCCCGGCCGGGTCGGGCACGAGTTCGAGGCCGGTCTCTTCCGCGACCTGTCGCAGGGTCGCCGTCGCCTCGTCCCAGGTGGCGTCGTCGCCCACGTACTTCTCGGGGTCCTTCGTGGAGAGCTCGAGGTAGAAGTCGTCAAGGCCGTAGTCGCGCAGCAGGCTGAGGACGAAGTCGAGCGTGCCCTTGAGCTCGGCCGCCATGTCGTCACGGGTGGTGAAGATGTGCGCGTCGTCCTGGGTCATGCCCCGCACGCGGGTCAGGCCGTGGATGACGCCCGACTTCTCGTTGCGGTACACCGTCCCGAACTCGAACAGACGCTGCGGCAGGTCGCGGTACGACTTGGCCGACGAGCGGTACGCCAGGATGTGCATGGGGCAGTTCATCGGCTTGAGGTAGTAGTCCGCGCCCTGACGCGTGATCTCACCCTCGTCGTTGCGGGCCTCGTCGAGGTGCATCGCCGGGAACATGCCGTCCTTGTACCAGCCCAGGTGGCCCGAGGTTTCGAACAGGGCCGCCTTGGTGATGTGCGGCGTGTAGACGAACTCGTAGCCGGCCTTCTCGTGGCGCTCGCGCGAGTAGTCCTCCATCTGGCGACGGATGATGCCGCCCTTGGGGTGGAAGATCGCGAGCCCCGAGCCGATCTCGTCGGGGAACGAGAAGAGGTCGAGCTCGGCACCGAGCTTGCGGTGGTCGCGCTTGGCGGCCTCTTCGAGCCGGGCCTGGTAGGCGCGCAGGTCGTCCTTGGTGGGCCACGCCGTGCCGTAGATCCGCTGCAGCTGGGGGTTCTTCTCGGACCCGCGCCAGTAGGCGGCCGCCACGCGCATCAGCTTCGTGGCGTTGCCGAGGAGGCGCGTGCTGGGTACGTGGGGACCGCGGCAGAGGTCGAACCACACGACTTCGCCGGTCTTCGGGTCGAGGTTGTCGTAGACCGTTAGCTCAGCCCCGCCGACCTCGACCGACTCGCCGTCGGCGCCGAGGTCGTCGGCCGACCCGCCCTTGAGTCCGATCAGCTCGAGCTTGAACGGTTCGTGGGCGAGCAGGTCGCGGGCCTCGTCTTCGGTCACGACGCGCCGACGGAAGCGCTGGCCCTGACGGATGATGCGCTCCATGCCCTTCTCGATGGCCTTGAGGTCGTCGGGGGTGAAGGGCTCCGCGACGTCGAAGTCGTAGTAGAAGCCGTCGGTGACGGGCGGCCCGATGCCGAGTTTCGCCTCCGGGTTGATCTGCTGCACGGCCTGGGCCATGACGTGCGCCGCCGAGTGCCGCAGGATCGCCAGGCCGTCGGGTGAGTCGATCGTGACCGGCTCGGCGACGTCGCCGGCCTGCAGCTCGGTCGCCAGGTCGCGCAGCTCGCCGGCCACGCGGACGGCCACGACCGCCTTGTCGGTGAACAGGTCGAAGCCGGTCGTCGTCTCGGTGGCCTCGACGGCCGAGAGGCCGGACGGGGCTGAGGAGGCGGTCGGGTCGAGGTCGGTCTGGTCGGACACGGCGGTGGTTCCTATCGTCGAGGGGCGGGGACCACTTTAGCCGTCGACCGACCATCGTCCGGCCGGGACCGCCCCGACGGACGACGCGGCCGCGGACGGTTCAGACGGTGCGCAGCTCGGTCGAACAGGCCTCGGCCGCGACCCAGGCGAGCATGCCGCACTTGACCCTCATGACGAACTTCGAGACCCCGTGGAACACGACGGCGTCGCCGAGCACCTCGTCGTCGGGCTCGCCGGCACCACGGGACCGCATCATCTCGCGGAACTCCCCCACGAGGGCGTCGAGCTCGGACAGCGTCCGGCCCGGTGCCAGCTGGGCCAAGACCGAGGCCGAGGCCATCGAGATGCTGCAGCCCGCGCCCTGCCAGCGCAGGTCGGCGATTCGGTCGGTGCCGGGCTCGAGGGCGACGCGGACGGTGATCTCGTCACCGCAGGTCGGGTTGCGTTCGTGGTGCTGCGCGTCGGCCCCGGGCAGCTCGCCGTCGCCGTGGCGCGCCTTGGCGTGATCGAGGATGACCTGCTGGTACAGGCCGTCGAGGGCGACGCTCACCGCGCCTCCTCGGTTTTCTCGTCGGGAACCGCCGGGCCCGCGACGCCGAAGTAGTCGCGGACCTCGGCGACCCCGGCGACCAGCCGGTCGACCTCGTCGCTCGACGAGTACAGGTAGGTGCTGGCCCGCGTCGTGGCCGTCACCCCGAGGCGCCGGTGCAGCGGTTGGGCGCAGTGGTGGCCGACGCGCACGGCGATTCCCCGGGCGTCGAGGAACTGGCCGACGTCGTGGGCGTGCACCCCGTCGACGACGAAGCTGGCGAGTCCCGATCGCGGCACCCCCGCGGGCGGGCCCACGACCGTGACGCCATCGATCGCCTCGAGACCGCGGACGAGCAGGTCGGCCAGGGCCTCTTCGTGCTCGCGCACGCGGTCCATGCCGACGGCGTCGAGATAGCGGACGGCCTCGGCGAGGGCCACGGCCTGCGACACGGGCTGCGTGCCGGCCTCGAAGCGCTGCGGGGCGGGGAGGTACTCGGCGCCCTCCATCGTGACCGTCGTGATCATCGAGCCGCCGGTGCGGAAGGGCGGCAGGGCGTTCAGCAGCTCGGCCTTCCCGTAGAGCACGCCGATGCCCGTGGGCCCCAACATCTTGTGGCCCGAGAACGCGGCGAAGTCGACGTCGAGGCCGTGCAGGTCGACGGGGCGGTGCGGCGCCGACTGGCAGGCGTCGAGGACGACGAGGGCGCCGACGGCGTGCGCCGACGCCACGAGCTCGGCGACGGGTGCGACGAAGCCGGTGACGTTCGAGACGTGGGCGAAGGCGAGGAGGCGCGTGCGGGGTCCGATCACGGACGCCGCGTCGGCGGTGGTCCAGGTGCCGTCGTCGCGGACGGGCACGAAACGCAGCGTGGCGCCCGTCGTCGCGGCGAGTTCCTGCCACGGGACGAGGTTCGCGTGGTGCTCGGCCTCAGTGACGACGATCTCGTCACCGGGCGCGAGGGCGAAGCGTCGCGCGGCCTCGCCACCCCGGCCGTGCGTGGCGTTCGCGAGGCCGTACGCCACGAGGTTGAGCGCGTCGGTCGCGTTCGAGGTCCACACGATCTCGTCGACGTCGGCACCGACGAAGCGGGCGACCGTCTCGCGCGCCTCTTCGTAGGCTTCGGTCGACGAGGCGGCGAGCGTGTGTGCGCCCCGGTGCACGGCCGAGTTGGTCGTCTCGAGGAAGCGGCGCTCGGCGTCGAGCACGGCGGCCGGTCGCTGTGCGGTCGCCCCCGAGTCGAGGTAGGCGAGCGGCTCGCCGTTGACGTCCTGCTGCAGCAAGGGGAAGTCCGCGCGCAGACGGCGGGCGTCGTCGTCGGACAGCCCCGGACGGGCGGTGGATGGTGCGGAGGAGGTGGTGGTCACGGTGTCCCTTCTCGTCGATCGTAGCGAGGCGCCCCGAGGGGCCCGGCGTCGGCCGACACAGGACGCAACGGTCGCCGAGCGCCCGGTGTTCCCGACCCCGCGGCTGTGACGCCCCGTGTCGCGCACGTCGCGCACGGCGGGGTCGGGGGCCAGAGTGGTGGCGACGAACGGAGCACCCCCATGACGACCACCCCCGACCGCATCGAGACCACCCACGCGGGAAGCCTGCCGCGCACACCCGAGCTGATCGCCGCGAACGACGCGCGCGCCCTCGGCGAGGACGGCTTCACCCTCGAGCGCACCCCCGAGTTCGACGCCCTGTTGACCGATGCCGTCGTCGATCTCGTCCGGCGCCAGAACGATCTCGGCATCACGATCGTCGGCGACGGCGAGTACGGCAAGGCGATGACGAGCGCCGTCGACTACGGCGCCTGGTGGTCGTACTCGTTCCAACGCGTGAGCGGTCTCTCGTTGACGGGGTCGGACATCTTCAGCCAGCCGGCGGTGCGGTCCTCCCCCGGCGACGTGCGACTGACGTCGTTCCCCGACCGCCGCGACTGGCAGACCTTCCACGACGCCTACACCGACCCGACCTCGGGCATCGGCACGGGCTCGGGCGCCACGCCGTTCCCGAGCACGACGGGCCCGTTGGCGTACGTCGGACAGTCCGCCATCGCCTCGGACATCGCCAACCTCAAGGCCGGCCTCGAGGCGAGCGGTTCGCCCTCGGGGTTCATCACCTCGCTGTCACCGGGCAGCGGAGCCCGCATCGCGAACGACTTCTACGCCACCGAGGAAGAGCACATCTGGGCCTGGGCCGAGGTGCTGCGCGAGGAGTACGCGGCCATCGTCGAGGCCGGCCTGACCGTGCAGATCGACGACCCCTCGATCGCCGAGAACTGGGACCAGATCAACCCCGAGCCGAGCATCGAGGACTACCGCGCCTTCACGCGCATCCGGGTCGAGGCCCTCAACCACGCCCTGCGGGGCCTGCCGGCCGAGCAGGTGCGGTTCCACCTCTGTTGGGGTTCGTGGCACGGCCCGCACACGACCGACGTCGAGTTCCGTCACATCGTCGACCTCATGCTCGAGATCGACGCCGGCTCGTACTCGTTCGAGGCGGCCAACGTCCGTCACGACCACGAGTGGAAGCTCTGGCGCGACGTCGAGCTGCCCGCGGGCAAGAAGATCGTGCCGGGCGTCGTCAGCCACGCCACGAACGTGGTCGAGCACCCCGAGCTCGTGGCCGACCGTATCGAGCGGTTCGCGTCGCTGGTCGGGCCCGAGAACGTCGTCGCCTCGACCGACTGCGGCCTGGGCGGTCGCATCCACCCGCAGATCGCCGTGGCCAAGCTGGCCTCGCTCGGCGAAGGCGCGCGCATCGCGTCGCACCGCCTGTTCGGCTGAGCGTCCGCCGGAGAGACGACCCGCGCCTCCTGGTCCGGTGGACGAGGAGGCGCGGGTCGTCTCGCGAGCGGACGCCCCGTCAGTCGTCGAGCGGCTTCAGCACCCGCCGCAGGAACTGCTGCGTGCGGGGCTCGCGCGGGCGGGACAGCACGTCGGCGGGACGGCCCCGCTCGACGACGACGCCAGCGTCCATGAAGATCAGCTCGTCGGCCACCCGGCGGGCGAACTCGAGCTCGTGGGTGACGACGATCATCGTCCAGCCCTCGTCGGCGAGTTCTTTGACGACCGTGAGGACGTCGCCGACCAGTTCGGGGTCGAGGGCCGAGGTCGGCTCGTCGAAGAGCAGCAGTTCGGGCCGCAGCGCGAGCGCGCGCACGATGCCGACGCGCTGCTGCTGGCCGCCCGAGAGCTCGGACGGGTAGGCGTCGGCCTTCTCGGCGAGGCCCACCCGCGCGAGGAGCGTCTCGGCCTCGGCCCGCGCCTCCTTCGGATCGCGTCCCTGGACGCGCACCGGGCCCTCGACGACGTTCTGCAGCACCGTGAGGTGCGGGAACAGGTTGAAGTGCTGGAACACCATCGACGACCGGTCGCGCAGGGCGAGCAGGTCGCGCTTGCCGACCTTGGCCCCGAAGTTGATCGACCGACCGTCGGAGAGCGTGACGATTCCCCCGTCGGGCACCTCGAGGCTGTTGAGCGACCGCAGCACGGTCGTCTTGCCCGACCCCGAGGGGCCGATGATCGCGACGACGCGTCCACGCCGCACCTCGAGGTCGATACCGCGCAGCACCTCGTTCGCGCCGAACGCCTTGTGCAGGCCGCGGACGGTCAGCACGGGGGCACCGGTCGCCCCGGAGGGCCGTGGCGGGGTGACGTCAGCGGGCAACGTGGCGGTCCAATCTCTTCTCGAGGGCGTCCTGCCCGAACGACAGGATCAGGCAGATCACCCAGTAGACCAGGGCGGCCTCGAGGTAGATGAGCAGGAACTGGTTCGAGACGGTCGCGATCTGCTGCGCCTGACGGAAGAGCTCGACGACGAGGATGACGCTCGCCAACGAGGTGTCCTTGACCAGGCTGATGAACGTGTTCGACAGAGGTGGCACCGAGACCCGGGCCGCCTGCGGCAGGATGATCCGCCGGAGGGCGAGCCCCCGCGACATGCCGATCGTATGGGCGGCCTCCCATTGACCCTTGGGCACCGAGAGGATCGCGGCCCGGATGACCTCGGCGGCGTACCCGCCGACGTTCAACGAGAACGCGATGATCGCGCTCGGCCATGGATCGAGCCGGACGCCGATCGACGGCAGGCCGTAGAAGACGACGAAGAGCTGCACGAGCAGGGGCGTGCCCCGGATGATCGAGATGTACACCCGGGCGATGCCCGCGAGCACCGTCTTGCCCGACAGCCGCATGAGGGCGATGACGACGGCGATGACCAGCCCGATCGCCATCGATGCGAAGGCGAGCGGGATCGACGCCACGAGCGCCCCCGACACGATCGGCCAGAGCGACCGCCAAAAGAGGTCGAGGGAGGACTGCACGCCTACTCGCTGACGTCCTGGCCGAAGTACTTCTCGCTGATGGTCGCCAGCGTGCCGTCGGCCTTCAGCTCGGCGAGGGCGTCGTCGATCGCCGTCACGAGGTCGTCGCTGCCCTTGGTGGTGACCAGGGCCGAACGCGACACGTCGTCGGTGGTCGCCGCGATCTTGATGCCGGCGGCCTGGTCCGGGTTGGTCTTGACGTAGTCGAGGAAGGTCAGCTCGTCGTTGACCGTCGCGTCGATGCGGCCCTGCTCGAGGAGTGCGACCGACTGGGCCCAGCCCTCGACGACCTGCACGTCGGCGCCCGCGTCCTTGGCGGTCGTGTAGAAGTTGCTCGACTGTGACTGGGCCGTCGTCTTGCCCTTCAGGTCGGCGAGCGAGGTGATGTCGGTGTTGTCGGCGGGCGTGATCACGACACCGCGGCTGACCGTGTAGGGCGTCGAGAAGTCGTACGTCGCCTCGCGCTCGTCGGTGATCGAGATCTGGTTGGCGACGAGGTCGAAGCGGCCGGCGGTGAGCCCGGCGAGCAGGGCGTCGAACTGCGTCTCTTCGAAGGTCGGGGTGACGCCGAGCTTCTCGGCGACGGCCGTGGCGACGTCGACGTCGTAGCCGGTCAGCGCGCCGGCCCCGCCCTCGTGGTACGTGAAGGGCTGGTAGGTGCCCTCGGTGCCGATGACGATCTCGCCGGCCGCCTGGATGTCGGACAGGCTCTTCGCCGCGCTCGTGTCGGCGGTCGCGCTGCCGGTGGACTGGACGACCCCGTCGGTGGAGGCGGGCGCGCAGGCGGCCAGGGCGACGGCGGCGGCGGCGATGACGCCGACGGAGGCGAGGCGGCGGACGGTGCGGACGGCGGTGATCTTCACGAGGGTTCCTTTGCTGCGGCTCGGGGGTCGGACGAGCCTCCCGACACTAACGCTGCGGGGGCGGGCGTGATTCCCGATGACTTCGCGTGACGTGACGCCTCCGGCGCCGGCCGATGCGACGCAGGCGTCATCGTCGCGCGATCGCCTCCGCCACCGAGGGCGCGCCGTCGAGGCGCACGTGCCGGTGGGCCACGTCGTCGGCCGAGACGGCGACGGTGCTGAGCGACAACGAGTGGAAGAGGTGCCCGTCCACGAGGTCGGCCCGTACGAGCGCGTCGTCGTCGTCCGCCGGCAGGGCGCTGCTCTCGCGCAGCAGGTCGAGCCACGGCGTCCAGCTGCCCTCGCCCTCGGTCGCCGGCGGCAGCGGACCGGTCGGAGGCGCGACGTCGCGGAACCGAGGGAGCCAGCGGTCGACCCGGGGCACGGACCGGTCGTCGGGGGCGGCGTGCGTCAACAGGTGCACCCCGGGGGCGAGACGGGCCGTCTCGGTGACGGCGCCGTCCCACACGGAGTGCACCGCGCCTCCTGCGTCCGCGGTGAGCAGGTTGAAGGTGCGGGTCGTCTGCGGCCCGTCGGGCAGGACGCCGTCGGCGGCCGCCCTCAGGGGCAGGGCACCGCGGGTGGTCCACCCGCCGGGCGGCGGTGCGGGCGTCTCGTGACGGTTCAGCACGACGCTCGCGCGACTCGGCCCCCGGGCGGTCGCCAACCACGCGCCGCCCGCCTCACGGTCGTGCACCCCGGACACCCGCTCGCCGAGGTCGGGCCACCAGGGACCCGGCTCGTCCCAGGGGCGGTCGGGCGACTCGTCACGGAGTCCCAGGAAGACGACGGGCCAGGGCGCGCCCGGTCGGACGGCGACGACGACGGTGCACATGGGGTCCTCACGGTGGGGGCTCGTCGGGTCGGGGCCGACGCTCGGCCGCGGGATGCGGCATCGTGGGGGGCAACGCTACCGACCCGGCACCGGGTCGGCCGACCGACGCATCGATCGACGAGGCCCACCGTGACGCACGACCACCCCCGCTCCTCCCCCGCCGACGCCTCGCGTCGCCTGTCCGTCGTCGTCGGCGTCTCGGGTGGCATCGCGGCGTACAAGGCCGTCGGGGTCGTCCGCGGCCTCGTGCTGCGCGGGCACGACGTCCACGTCGTCCCGACCGAGGCCGCCCTGCGCTTCGTCGGGACGCCGACCTGGGAGGCCACGAGCCGCAACCCCGTGCACACGTCCGTCTTCGACGACGTCGCCGAGGTGCGGCACGTGGCCCTGGGACAACGGGCCGACCTGATCGTCGTGGCGCCCGCGACCGCGCACACCCTGGCGAAGGTCGCGCACGGGCTGTCCGACGACCTGCTCGGCACGACGATCCTCGCGAGCACCGCACCGCTCGTCGTCGCACCCGCCATGCACAGCGAGATGTGGCTGAATCCGGCCACGATCGCGAACGTCGACCTGCTGAGGTCGCGCGGGGTGACCGTCGTCGGGCCCGACGACGGGCCGCTGACCGGCGGCGACGTGGGGCCCGGCCGGCTCAGCGAGCCCGACGAGATCGTCGCCGCGGCACTCGCCCGCGTGACCGGCCCGGCCGGCGTCGCTGCCTCCCCCGCCGCCGTCCCCGGTGCTCGGGACCAGGACGCGAAGGCTCAGGAGGCGCGGGCCGGCGACCTGGACGGCTTGCGGCTGGTCGTCTCGGCCGGTGGCACCCGCGAGCCCCTCGATCCGGTGCGGTTCGTCGGCAACCGGTCGAGCGGCACCCAGGGAGCGGCGCTCGCCCTCGGGGCGGCCCGACGCGGGGCCCGCGTCACCGTCGTCGCCGCCGCGCTCGACGGAGCCGTGCGGCAGACGATCGAGACCGACGCCGCGGTCGACGTCGTCGAGGTCGGCACCGCGCTCGAGCTCGAGGCCGCGATGGCCGAGCACGCCCCCGCAGCGGACGTCGTCATCATGGCGGCCGCGGTCGCCGACTACCGGCCCCTCGCGGTGGCGGACGGCAAGATCCGCAAGGACGACTCGGGCGACGAGCTGACCGTCCGCCTCGTGCGGACCCCGGACGTCCTGGCGGGCCTCGTCGTCCGTCGTCCCGCGGGTCAGGTGGTCGTCGGCTTCGCGGCCGAGACGGCGGCCGACCGCGACGAACTGCTGTCGCTCGGGCGCGCCAAGCAGCGACGGAAGGGGGCGGACCTCCTCGTGCTCAACTCCGTGGGGTGGACGACCGGTTTCGGCAGCGACGACACGGCTGTCGTCGTGATCGACGCCGACGGTGACGTGGTGTCCGAGGCCGAGGGATCGAAGGCCACCGTGGCGGAGACCGTGCTCGACGCGGTCGCCTCACGTCTCGCGGAGAGGCGCGGGTCGGGTGGTGGCACCGCTCCGGCGCTCCCCGAGGCCTCGACGGGAGCCGGCGCATGAGCCCCCGTGAGCAGGCCGACCCCCGCCTCGGCACGACCGTCGGTGGTCGCTACCGTCTCGACGCGATCGTCGGGCGGGGTGGCATGGGGGCCGTCTACCGGGCGAACGACCTCGAGCTCGGCCGGGACGTCGCCGTCAAGCTCTTCTCGTCGGACGGGCACGACGTCCACGACCTTAGCCGGCAGGTCAGCGAGGTGCGCCTCCTCGCCTCACTGAACCACCCCGGGCTCGTGACGCTCTACGACGCCCGCGTCGAGGGCGACGGCCACGACGACGACGCCTACCTCGTGATGGAGTACGTCGACGGTCCGACCCTGCAGACCGTGCTCGCCGACGGGCCGCTGTCACACGTCGAGGCCGCGGCGCTGCTCGGCGACGTCGCGGACGGCCTGGCGGCGGTCCACCGCGCCGGCGTCGTCCACCGGGACGTCAAGCCCGCGAACATCCTGCTCGCGGCTCCGCACCACGAGGGCGACCCCCGCAGGGCCAAGCTCGCCGACTTCGGCATCGCGTACCTGATCGACTCGACGCGGGTGACGGCCACGGGCACCCTGATGGGCACCGCCGCCTTCGTCAGCCCGGAGCAGGCCGAGGGGCGACCGCCGGCCCCCGCGTCCGACGTCTATTCACTCGGACTGGTCCTGGTCGAGGCTCTGACCGGAAAGCGCGTCTTCACGGGTTCGGTCGTCGAGTCGGTCATGGCTCGTCTCACTCGCGACCCCGAGATCCCGGCCTCGATCGGTTCGGGGTGGGCGGAGCTGCTGACGCGCATGACCTCGCGCGCACCGGAGGACCGTCCCGCCGCCGCCGAGGTGACAAGGGTGGCCCGCACGTTGGCCGTCGAAGGCGCCGGGTCGACCGATGCCGTCACCCGCGTCATGGCCGCTCCCGACGTGCCGACGGCCGCCCTGCCCGGCGGCGACACGCCCACTCGCGTCCTGCCCCGGGACGACGCTCGCACGCAGGTGCTCGGAGCGGGGGCGGCGACCGGGGCGGACGCCGCGGACCTCGTCGCCGACGTCGAGTCCGACGACGGGACTCGGAAGCGCCGGCGCCGGCCCCTCGTGCTGGCGGCGATCGTCGTCGCCGCGTTGCTGGCGGCAGGCATCGGCTGGGCCGCCACGCGCGATGACGACGTGGTCGGCCCGACCGAGAGCACGAGTCCGAGTGTCGAGACGGACCCGTCGACGACGCCCTCCGAGTCGTCGGACGACGAGTCGCCGTCGCCGTCGGAGGACTCGACCGACGAGTCGCCGGCAGATCCGACGCCTTCGGACGAGGTCAGCCCGACCCAGGAGGCGCCGGTCGAGCCGACGACGCAGCCGACGGTCGACCCCGTGACGCCCCCGACGGTCGACGTTCCCGGTGTCGACGTCCCGGGTGGGAACACCGGGCCGGGCAACAGCGGGAACGGCAACGGGAACAGCGGGCCCGGCAACAACGGGAACGGCAACGGCCGCGGCAACGGAATCGGTCTCGGGACGGGGACCGGCACCCCCTAGAGAGAAGCCTCGAGACGTCACGACATGCCGCCCACCTCGAGAGGTGAGCGGCATGTCGTGACGTCTCGGTACGGGATGCCGACCGCTCGTGAGCGCGGGAGCCCCGACATGACGAAAGCCCCGGCCGAGGCCGGGGCTTTCTGTGTGTGAGCGATACTGGGATCGAACCAGCGACCTCTTCCGTGTCAGGGAAGCGCGCTACCGCTGCGCCAATCGCTCATGTCTCAACGATGCGAGAGTGAACCCTCGAACCGCACTATTCAATTGCAACATCGATTCTAGACCTAGGTCTGGATCGAATGGAGGTGGAGACGGGATTTGAACCCGCGTGAACGGCTTTGCAGGCCGGTGCCTCGCCTCTCGGCCACTCCACCATACGAGTAGCCCCCCAGAGGGAGGCCACCAGTCGGTGGACCACCCTCTGGTGAGCATTACACTCGAGCGGATGACGAGATTCGAACTCGCGACCCTCACCTTGGCAAGGTGATGCGCTACCGCTGCGCCACATCCGCATTTCGCTTTGCATTTCTGCGTGCAAAAGAACAATACCCACACCCCGGGGCAGAAACCAAATCGAGGGAAGTTCGTGTCTTGACCGGGCGTGGGGCAGTTCACGACGGGGGCCTCGACGACGGACCGAATGGCGTTCGAGCCCCGCGATGCACTAGCATCGTCGAGTCCCACACGGGCGATTGGCGCAGTTGGTAGCGCGCTTCCTTCACACGGAAGAGGTCATCGGTTCGAGCCCGGTATCGCCCACGACCATCACCGAAAGGCCCTGCATCCGCAGGGCCTTTCGTCGTTCCCGGACCGAGATCCCCGGCCCGGCGCCTCCGTCGAGGCATCGACGTCGCCCGCTCTCGAGACGTGGCATCCTCACCCCATGACCGCCTCCCCCGCCTCCCGTGCGCCCACGACCCACCCGACGACCGTCCCAGACGCCGACTGGTGGCGCCAGGCCGTCGTCTACCAGGTGTATCCGCGCAGCTTCGCCGATGCGAACGGCGACGGGATCGGCGACCTGCCCGGCGTGACCTCGCGGGTGCCGTACCTGCAGCGGCTCGGGGTCGACGCCGTCTGGCTGAGCCCGTTCTATCCGTCCCCGCTCGCCGACGGCGGCTACGACGTCGCCGACTACCGTGACGTCGCCCCCCGCCTGGGCACCCTCGACGACTTCGACGAGATGGTCGCCGCCCTCCACGCGGCCGGGCTGAAGGTCGTCGTCGACATCGTCCCCAACCACACCTCGAGCGACCACGAGTGGTTCCGCGAGGCCGTCGCGTCCGAACCCGGCAGCGCCGCCCGGGCCCGTTACGTGTTCCGGGACGGCCTCGGCGACGGCGGTGCCACTCCTCCGTCCACCTGGGTGTCGAACTTCGGCGGAGGCGCATGGACCCGTCTGACGCGCCCCGACGGCACACCCGAGCAGTGGTACCTGCACCTCTTCGCCCCCGAGCAGCCCGACCTCGACTGGAGCAACCCCGAAGTCCGCGCCGACTTCGAGGGGACGCTGCGGTTCTGGTCGGACCGTGGCGTCGACGGCTTCCGGGTCGACGTCGCCCACGGGCTCGCGAAAGATCTCACCCACCCCCTCCGCGACGCCGCCGAGCGCCAGGACCTGCCGGTCGACGGCAGCGACCCGCTCTACGACCGCGACGAGGTGCACGTGATCTTCGAGGGCTGGCGCCGTGTCCTCGACGAGTACGACCCGCCCCGCAGTGCGGTGGCCGAGGCCTGGGTGCAGCCGGAGCGCGTCCCGCTCTACGCCCGCCCCACCGAGCTCGGGCAGGCCTTCAGCTTCGCCCTCACCCGAGCCGACTTCGACGCCGACCAGTACCGCGCGATCATCGCGTCGACCCTCGAGCAGGCGGCGGTGAGCGGGGCGACGAGCACCTGGGTTCTCTCGAACCACGACGTCGTCCGTCACGCCACGCGCTACGGCCTGCCGAAGGGCCAGGACCTCGACGCCTTCGTGCTGAGCGACGGACGACGCCCGACCCTGAACCCCGACGCGGGTCTGCGTCGGGCTCGTGCGGCGACGTTGTTGATGCTCGCCCTGCCGGGCTCGGCCTACGTCTACCAAGGCGAGGAGCTCGGCCTCTTCGAGGTGGCCGACCTGCGCCCCGACCAGTTGCAGGACCCGGTCTGGACGCGCACGGGCCACCGGCGCAAGGGCCGTGACGGCAGCCGGGTGCCGCTGCCCTGGGACACGAGCGAGCCCGCCCTGGGGTTCGGCGACCACGCCCCGCACCTGCCGCAGCCCGAGTGGTTCGAGGACCTCGCCGTCTCGGTGCAGGACGACGAGGACGAATCCACGCTGTCGATCTATCGGCGGGCCCTGGCGCTCCGTCGCGAGCTGCAGCAGGGAGAGGCCCTGCGGTGGGTGAGCGACGCGCAGGACGACGTCGTGCACTTCTCGCGCCACGACGGTTGGCACTCGCTGACGAACTTCGGCGGCGGCCCGGTGGATCTGCCCACCGGCGCCCGTGTGCTCGCGTCCAGCGAGCCGCTGCAGGACACGCTCACCGGCGTCACCGAGGTGCCGGGCGAGACCACGGTCTGGTTCTCCCTGGTCTGAAAGACGGGCCCGGTGGCGCGACGGGACCACCTGCAGGAGGCGCGGTGCGAGGGGTCCCTCACCGCGCCTCCTGCGTTCGGCCGCGGTCCGCAGGGCCGGCACGCGGAACGGCCCCGGTCAGAGGACCGGGGCCGTTCGTCGTGCGGAGTGGGCTCAGGAACGCGAGTTCTCGAGCACGTAGCCCTCTTCGCCGTGGATGGCGAGGTCGATGCCAGCGACCTCGTCCTCGTTCTTGACCCGGAAGCCGATGGTCTTCTCGATGGCGAAACCGATGACGTAGGCGAGGACGAACGAGTAGACGAGCACCACGACGGCGGCAAGCGCTTGGATGCCGAGCTGTGCCGGGCCGTGGCCGAAGAACAGTCCGTAGTCGGTCGAGAAGAAGCCGATGTACAGCGTGCCGATGAGACCACCGATGAGGTGGATGCCGACCACGTCGAGCGAGTCGTCGAAGCCGAGCTTGAACTTGAGATCGATGGCGATCGCGCAGACGGCACCCGTCAGGAGCCCCAGGACCATGGCCCACAGGGGGCTGAGGGTGGCGCACGCCGGCGTGATGGCGACCAGACCGGCGACGGCGCCCGATGCGGCCCCGACGGACGTGGCCTTGCCGTCCTTGATCTTCTCCACGACGAGCCAGCCGAGGATGGCAGCAGCCGGGGCGGCGATGGTGTTCATGAAGGCGACGGCTGCGATGCCGTCGGCCGCGAGCTCGGAACCGGCGTTGAAGCCGAACCAGCCGAACCAGAGCAGACCGGCACCCAGCAGCACGAAGGGAGGGTTGTGCGGCTTGTCCGCGCCCTTGGCGAAACCGACGCGCTTGCCCAACACGAGGGCGAGGGCGAGACCGGCCGCACCGGCGTTGATGTGCACCGCGGTACCGCCCGCGAAGTCGATGACGCCCATGCTCGCGATCCAGCCACCGTCGACGACGGATCCGTCGTCGCCCAGCGTGAAGTTGAAGACCCAGCTGGCGACGGGGAAGTAGACGACCGTGGCCCAGACTCCGGCGAAGACCATCCAGGCCCCGAACTTGGCGCGGTCGGCGATGGCGCCCGAGACGAGTGCCACGGTGATGATGGCGAAGGTCGCCTGGAACGCTGCGAAAGCGATGGTCGGGTACGCGCCACTGCCGCCCGCGATCGCGTCCGTGTACAGCTGCTGCAGGCCGAGGGTCTTCCAGTCGAACCCGATGACACCGTCGATGCCGATGAAGCTGTCCGTACCCGCAGGGCCCTGGGGTCCGTTCGAGAATGCGATCGAGTATCCGAAGAGCACCCAGAGCACACCGATGAGGCCCATGGCCCCGAAACTCAGCATCATCATGCTGATGACGCTCTTGGCCTTGACGAGTCCTCCGTAGAAGAAGGCCAGGCCGGGGGTCATGAGCAGCACGAGTGCTGCGCAGATGAGCATGAAGGCGGTGTTGCCTTGGTCGAGTTCCATGTACGGGTCACCTCTCGAGTTCCTGAGCCGGGGAGGCACCGACGTCGAGGTCGACCGCGTGGGTTCACGGGCTGTGGTGACGAACGCTCTCGTCCGGTGCGGCCACCAGTGTCGCGGGGTGAGGTTTCCAGCCGTGTGCGGGATTGTTTCCCCGATGTAACACGATTCGGGCGCAGGTAAACAACGTGTTTCGGCTCACCCCGTACCGGGTGGGGATGTCGTCAGAGCGAGGTGAGCGCCACGAGGCGTGACACGGCCCGCAGGTACTTCTTGCGGTAGCCGCCGGCCAGCATCTCGTCCGAGAAGACCTGGTCGAGGGGCGTGCCCGAGGCGACGACCCGGATCTGCGTGTCGTAGAGGCGGTCGACGAAGGCCACGAGGCGCAACGCGTCGACCTGGCTGGTCAGGACGTGGACGTCACGGAGCCCGACCGCGTCGAGGTCGTCGACGAGCTTGACGTACTTGCTGGGGTGCACCGTCGCGAGGTGAGCGACGACGCCGTCGAAGTCGTCGAGGGAGACGGTCCCGCCGAGGGACGCCGCCGCCGCGTCGACGTCGTCGACCACGTGTGCCCGGGCCTCGACCTCGCGACGCCGGTAGTCGTTCCCGTCGATGCGCAGGGTGAGGAACTTGTCGCTCAACCCCTGGATCTCGCGGAGGAAGTCGGCGGCGGCGAACCGGCCCTCGCCGAGGGCGTTGGGCGGGGTGTTCGAGGTGGCGGCGATGCGGGTGCCGTCGTCGGCCAGGTCGCCGAGCAGCCGGGTCATCATCATCGTGTCGCCCGGGTCGTCGAGCTCGAACTCGTCGATGCAGACCAGCGCGGCCCCCTTGAGCTGCGACGCGGCGCCGGCGTAGCCGACGGCACCGACCAGCGCCGTGTACTCGATGAAGGTGCCGAAGTAGCGCCGGCCGGACGTGCGGTTCCAGAGGGCGGCGAGCAGGTGGGTCTTGCCCACGCCGAACCCGCCGTCGAGGTAGAGGCCGGGACGCACGGCCGGGGCGGCCGGCTTCTTGCGGAACAGACCCCTCCGCGGGGCGTCGGCACCCGCGCCTCCGAACGCCGTCACGGCGGCGACCGCCTCGGCCTGCGAGGCGAAGTCCGGGTCGGGTCGGTAGTTCTCGAGCGAGGCCTCGGCGAACTGACGAGGAGGCACGAGTTGCGTCACGATCTCGGCCCCCGTGATCGTCGGGGTGCGGTCGGTCAAGGACACGAGGGTGCTGACGGATTCGGGGGGCATGGGCGCGGCCTCGCAACGGTGTGGGCGGGGATCTGTGTCAGAGTCGTACGGTTCCCGGGCGACGGTCACGCGGCATGCGTAACCTCGACGGGGCCGACCAGAGGCGATCCTACGCCGCCGGGCGCCACCCGTCGCCCGACGTCGGCTCCATCCCGACACCCGCACAAGGAGACACCATGGCCGTCGAGCACGACACGTCCGCCCACTTCGGCGAGTATGCCCACCCCGAGCGTCTCGTCAGCACCGAGTGGTTGCAGCAGCACCTCGGCACCCCCGGGCTCGTCGTCGTCGAGTCCGACGAGGACGTCCTGTTGTACGAGACCGGCCACATCGCCGGCGCCGTCAAGATCGACTGGCACCTCGACCTCAACGACCCGGTGCAGCGCGACTACGTCGACGGCGAGGGCTTCGCCGCGTTGATGGCCCGCAGCGGCATCTCGCGCGACAGTACCGTCGTCATCTACGGCGACAAGAACAACTGGTGGGCCGCCTACGCGCTCTGGGTGTTCTCGCTGTTCGGGCACGAGGACGTCCGCCTGCTCGACGGCGGGCGGGCGAAATGGGAGGCCGAGGGCCGCGACTACACGACCGACGCCCCCACGGTCCAAGCCACCGACTACCCCGTCGTCGAGCGAGACGACAGCGTCATCCGCGCCTACAAGGACGACGTGCTGGCCCATCTCGGCAAGCCCCTGATCGACGTGCGCTCGCCCGAGGAGTTCTCGGGTCAGCGCACCACGGCTCCGGCCTACCCCGACGAGGGGGCCCTCCGCGCCGGTCACATCCCCAGCGCGCAGAACGTGCCGTGGGGCAAGGCCGCGGCCGACGACGGCACCTTCCGGCCGCTCTCCGAGCTCGACGCCATCTACCGCGACGGCGCGGGCCTCTCCGACGGCGACCAGGTCGTCGCCTACTGCCGCATCGGCGAGCGGTCGAGCCACACGTGGTTCGTGCTCAAGCACCTCATGGGCTTCGAGGACGTGCGCAACTACGACGGCTCCTGGACCGAGTGGGGCAGCGCCGTCCGCGTGCCGATCGTGCAGGGCACCGAGCCCGGCGAGGTGCCGGCCCGGTGACCGACGCCGCCCTGCCCGAGCCGCTCGTCGAGATCCGCGAGGAGTTCCTCGCCCTCGACGTGCGGAACCGTCTGCAGCTGCTGCTCGAGTTCTCGAACGAGCTGCCCGAACTGCCGGCCCGGTACGCCGATCACCCCGACCTGCTCGAGCGGGTGGTCGAGTGCCAGTCCCCCGTGTTCCTGTTCGTCGAGGTGACCGACGGTCGGGTGCACCTGCACGCGACGGCACCTCGCGAAGCACCCACGACCCGTGGCTTCGCGTCGATCCTCGCCCAGGGGCTCGACGGGCTCACCGTCGCCCAGGTCCTCGACGACGTCCCCGACGACTACCCGCAGACGATCGGTCTGACCGAGGCGGTGAGCCCGTTGCGGATCCGTGGCATGACCGCCCTGCTCGGTCGCGCCAAGCGCCAGATCCGCGATCGGACCGCCGGCGCGTGACGCTCCGGGTGCTGCACGCCCTCGAGCGTCCGGGCGACGTCGGGCTGGAGCTCGACATCGACGAGGACTCGACCCCTGCCCGGATCCGCGAGCTGTACGCCCCATCCCGCGAGACCTGGCTGCGACTCAACCTGATCGCCGCGGTCAGTGGTGACGCCGCGGGCTCCGACGGCACCTCCGAGACGCTGAGCAACGCCACCGACCGCACGATCCTGGCGGCCATCCGCTCGCTCGCCGACGGCGTCCTCGTCGGTGCGGCCAGCGTGCGGGCCGAGGGCTACCGGGTGCCGAAGTCCTCACGACTCGTCGTCGTCACGTCGTCGGGCGACCTCTCGGGCCATCGCATGGACCCGTCAGAGGCCGGTCGGGTCGTCGTCGTGTGTCCCGGATCCGCTCGAGACCGGGTCCGTGAGACCCTCGGCGACGAGATCTGGGCGGTCGCCACCGTGCTGACCGCGCCCGACGACGACGGACGGTTGGAGCCCGCCGCGATCCTTCGTTGCCTGCGCGAGCAGCGCCTCCGTTCGCTCGTCTGCGAGGGCGGCCCCTCGCTCGCCGGTCAGTTCCTTCGGGACGGCCTCGTCGACGAGCTGTGCTTGTCGACCTCGCCCGTCGTGATCGGCAGCGGCCTGCCCGTCTTCGGTCGCGAACGCTTCGACCCCGCGTCGCTCGTGCTCGGCCAGCTGCTGGTCGACGAGCAGAGCACGCTCTACGCGCGGTGGTCGGTCGACGGCGGCCCCGCGAGTCGGTGACGACCGAGCCACCCACTGATCGCCCCCTCGAAGCGCTCGGGGTCGAGGTTCCAGAGCTTCGTGTGCCGCGCGACCTCGAACACCTCGAAGGTCACGAGGTCGGGCCGTGCCTCGGCCAACGCGTGTGACGCGGTGGACGGCACGAAACCGTCGTCGTCGCTGTGCAGCAACAACACCGGCAGGTCGAGCTCGCCGGACCGCGAGACGAGGTCGAGCCGGTCGAAGTCGATCGGCTCGGCGCTGCCGGCCAACCGACAGAGCAGGGGCGAGCCCAGGAGGCGCAGCACCAGACCCTGGACGACCCGCGGCACCCGCATGGCCGCCCCCTGGTAGGCGAGGGTCGTCCTCCAGTCGACGACCGGCGACTCGAGCACGAGGCCCGAGACGACGCCGCGCAGGGAGGAGCGCGTGGCGGCCTGCAGCACGAGCGCCCCGCCCATGGACCATCCCATCAACACGACGGACGTCGCCCCGTGGTCGAGGGCGAACCGGATCGCCGCCTCGACGTCGCGCCACTCGGAGTCGCCCAGGGCGTAGCGGCCGTCCGGCGATCGGGGTGCCTCGCCGTCGTTGCGGTACGACACGAGGAGCGAGGTCAGGCCCTCTCGGTGGAAGACCGGAGCCGCCCGGATCGTCTCGGCGCGGGTCACCCCGCGACCGTGCACCCCGATCATCCACGGGCCGTCGAGGCCGGCCTCGGCGGGGACGAGCCATGCGGGGGCCGGACCGACCTCCGTGGCGATCGCGACCTCTTCCGCCGCGAGGCCCGCGTCACGGGGTGTCGGGAACAGCCAGCCGCCGATGCGGCCCCGGTGAGTCCGCTCGAGACCGGGCCCTTCGACGCCCTCGACGCGACGCTCGACGGACCGGCCGTCGTCGCGGACGACGTCACCGACGCGGGCGTGGCCTCGGCCCCGGGCGTACCAGAAGCTGTAGCGACCGGGGAGGCGCGTGTCCGGCGTCGAACGGAGGGTGATCGTCCCGGCGACGGCGTCGTGGGCTTCGATCCGCACGTCGTCTCGCCGCCTGCGGGCCGGCGTGACGATCTTCCGGGCGATGGCGATGATGCCCGACGCGAGGGCCGCGGTGGACACCAGCACGGTGCCCCCGACCGTGATCGAGACGACGGCGAGCGGGCCGATGCCCCGTCGGCCGGTGGATGCGGGGCGGTTCACGGGCGACTCCTCGGGCGGCGTGAGGTGGGCTCGAGGGTGACCTGTGGATCTGCTGAGCCGGGCGCGGCGTGCCGCGGGGGTCGCCCTCGGGATCGACCCTAGTCTTCCAGGGTGTCCGAGATCCCCCCGACGCCGACCCGGCCGCCCGCCTTCGCCGCGGCCGTTGAGTCCGTCCACCGTGCCGCCGCGCGGGACGCCCTCGCCGTGACCGAGATCCCCGCCCCGAACGGCCTCGCCCCCCACGCGCTGGCCCTCGCAGGGGACGTCATCGGCGCGTCCGGCCGCCCCGACCCCGATCTCGGCACGGGCCGCTTCGTGCTGCTCTACGACGACGACGAACCCGAAGCCTGGGGCGGACCGTTCCGGGTCGTGAGTTTCGCGCAGGCGCCCCTCGAGACCGAGATCGCGCTCGACCCGTTCGTGGCCGACGTGGCATGGTCCTGGCTCGTCGACAGCCTCGACGCCCGCGGAGCCTCGTACGACCAGGCATCGGGCACCGCCACCAAGATCCTCTCGACCGGCTACGGTGAGCTGGCCAGCCACGGCGACGGGGCCCAGCTCGAACTCCGGGCGTCCTGGAGCCCCACCACCACCGACCTGGCCCCGCACATCGAGGCCTGGAGCGAGTTGATCTGCACGCTCGCAGGCCTGCCCCCGACCGTCGAGGGCGTCACGCTCCTCGCCTCGCGGCGTGTGGGACGAGACTGAACCACCGGAACAGAACAGCGCCCCCGGAGAGAACAGCGGAGACATGACCACAGCGACACCAGACGAGTCAGCACCCGACGAGTCGGCACCCGGCGGCTCTGGACCCGGCGGTTCTGCACCCCGCGGCTCTGCACCGCGCGACACGCGCCCCCGGGTCACCGTCCGACCGGTCGTCGAGACCGCCGACTCGCTGCACGGCGAGGTCACGGTCATCGACGACCGCCCGGGCTACCTGGCCGCGGTCGAGGCGATCCGCGCCGGGACCGGGCCGATCTCGATCGACGCCGAGCGCGCCTCCGGCTATCGCTACTCGCAGCGGGCGTACCTCATCCAGGTGTTCCGACGCGGCTCGGGGGTGTTCCTGCTCGATCCGCCCGCCATCGGCTCGTTCGCCGAACTGCAAGAGGTGATCGGCGACGAGGAGTGGGTGCTGCACGCCGCCAGCCAGGACCTGGCGTGCCTGCGCGAGGTCGGCCTCGACCCGAGCCGCATCTTCGACACCGAACTGGGTGCGCGTCTCGCCGGCCTGCCGAAGGTCGGGCTCGGCGCCGTCGTCGAGCAGCTGCTGGGCGTCCACCTCGCGAAGGAGCACAGCGCCGCCGACTGGTCGACGAGACCGTTGCCGCAGAGCTGGCTCGTCTACGCCGCGCTGGACGTCGAGCTGCTCGTCGACCTGCGCGACGCCATGGAGGCGGTGCTCGCGGACGCGGGCAAGCTCGAGATCGCGCGCCAGGAGTTCGAGGCGACCCTGCGGCGCGAGGCCAAGCCGGCGAAGGTCGATCCGTGGCGTCGATTGACGGGACTGCACAGCGTGCGCGGATCCCGCTCGCTCGCCGTCGCCCGTGAGCTCTGGCAGGCGCGCGACGACTACGCCCGCGAGATCGACACGGCCCCGGGTCGTCTCGTCCCGGACTCCTCACTCGTGGCCGCCACCAAGGCGATGCCCACCGACAAACGATCGCTCGCCGGCATCAAGGAGTTCGTCGGCCGCGCCAGTCGCAGTGAGCTCGACCGCTGGTTCGCGGCGATCGAACGCGGCCGTGAGACGACGGACCTGCCCTCGCACCGGGGGCCGGCGAGCGACACCCTCCCCCCGCCGCGATCGTGGGCGGACAAGAACCCGCTGGCCGACGCGCGCTACAAGGCGGTCCGCCCCAAGGTCACCGAGATCGCCGAGGGGCTCGACCTGCCGGTGGAGAACCTGCTCACCCCCGAGACCCTGCGGCGGCTCGCCTGGGACCCGCCCATCCCCTTCGACGCACCGACCATCGCGGCCGCGTTGGTGGAGCTGGGTGCCCGGGCCTGGCAGGTCGAGGCCGTCGCCGAGGCGGTCGCCGAGGCCTTTGTCGACGCCCACCAAGAGCCCGAGGCGACGGGCGACGGCGCTTCGTAGGATTGCTCGAACGATTCTCGGCCCCTCGGTGTCGTCCCTAAGATCGGGACCAGATCCTGACACTGGAGGCAATGTGGCCGAGAGCAACGATGTCGTGTTCGTCGACGGGGTACGCACCCCGTTCGGGCGGGCCGGCGACAAAGGCATGTACTGGCAGACCCGCGCCGACGACCTGGTCGTGAAGGCGATGAAGGGTCTGCTCGAACGCAATCCGTCCCTCCCGCCCGAACGCATCGACGACGTCGCCATCGCGGCGACGACGCAGCAGGGCGACCAGGGCCTCACCCTGGGGCGCACGACGGCACTGCTCGCGGGGCTCCCCCAGTCCGTGCCCGGGTACGCCATCGACCGCATGTGCGCCGGCGCCATGACCAGTGTGACGAGCGTCGCCGGCGGCATCGCCTTCGGCGCCTACGACGTCGCACTCGCCGGCGGGGTCGAGCACATGGGTCGGCACCCGATGGGGTTCGCCGCCGACCCGAACCCGCGGTTCACCGCCGAGAAGCTCGTCAGCGGCGAGGCCCTGAACATGGGCAACACCGCGGAGCGCATCCACGACCGGTTCCCCCAGCTGACCAAGGAGCGATCCGACCGCTACGCCCTGCGATCGCAACAGAAACTCGCGGCCGCCTACGACGCAGGCCAGATCCAGCCCGACCTCGTCCCGGTGGCGATCAAGACGGATCAGGGCTGGGGGTTGGCCACGCGCGACGAGGCCCCCCGTCCCGAGACCACCATGGAGGGGCTGGCCGGGCTTCGTACACCCTTCCGGCCGCACGGCCGCGTCACCGCCGGCAACTCGTCCGGTCTCAACGACGGGGCGACGGTCAGCCTGATGGCGTCCGGTGCCGCGGCCAAAGAGCTCGGACTCACCCCCAAGATGCGCCTGGTCAGCTTCGCCTTCGCCGGCGTCGAGCCCGAGATCATGGGCATCGGCCCCGTTCCGTCCACCGAGAAGGCGCTCCGGAAGGCCGGGCTCTCGATCGACGACATCGGCCTCTTCGAGCTGAACGAGGCGTTCGCGGTGCAGGTCCTCTCGCTGCTCGACCACTTCGGCATCGACGACGACGATCCGCGCGTGAACCCCTGGGGTGGCGCCATCGCCGTGGGCCATCCCCTCGCGTCCTCGGGCGTCCGGCTCATGATCCAGCTCGCCCGCCAGTTCGAGCAGCACCCCGAGGTGCGCTACGGCCTCACGGCCATGTGCATCGGCCTCGGCCAGGGCGGCAGCGTCATCTGGGAGAACCCCCACTACTCGCGGAAGGCGGCGCGCGCATGAGCTCTGCGACCGAACAACTGACCGAGCTGTCGGCCGACGAGGTCGTCACGCACTCCTACGTCCGCGACGTCCCGTTGCCCTCCGGCGGCGTCCTCGCCCTCATCACCCTCGACAACGGTCGCGACCACACCCGGCCGAGCACGCTGGGGCCGGCGACGCTGCACGAGTTCGGGGCGGCCCTCGACGCCGTCCGCACCCGCGCCTCCTCGGGTGAGATCGCGGCGATCGCCGTCACCGGCAAGCCCTACTTCCTGGCGGCGGGCGCCGACCTCAGCAAGGTCAGCGCCATCCCCAGCCGCGACGTCGCCCGCGAACTCGCCCGGCTCGGGCACGCGGTCCTCGGCAAGCTGCACGACGCCGCGGTGCCCACCTTCGTCTTCGTGAACGGCCTCGCCCTCGGGGGCGGCGTCGAGATCGGCCTGCACGCCGACTACCGGACGGTCGACTCGTCGGCAGCGGCCATCGCCCTGCCCGAGGTCTTCCTCGGCATCATCCCCGGCTGGGGAGGCGCCTGGCTGCTGCCGAACCTGATCGGCATCGAGAACGCGCTCAAGGTCGTCATCGAGAACCCCCTGAAGAACAACCGCACGCTGAGGCCCGCCCAGGCGCTCGAACTCGGCATCGTCGACGTGATGTTCGGCCCCGCGTCCTTCCTCGAGGACAGCATCCGGTGGGCCGACGGGGTGCTGACCGGCCGCGTCACCGTCAAGCGACCGAACGTCCCGGGCAAGCTCGAGCGTGCGGTCAAGTGGGATGTCGCGATCTCGGTCGCGCGCAAGTCGCTCGAGTCGAAGATCGGCACCGTCGCGAAGTCGCCCTATGCCGCACTCGACCTGCTCAGGGCCGCGAAGAACACCGACCGGGCGACCGGCTTCGCGGCGGAGGACGAAGCACTGGCCGACCTCGTGGCAGGCGACCAGTTCCACGCGAGCATGTACGCCTTCGACCTCGTCCAGAAACGCGCCAAGAAGCCCGCAGGAGCCCCCTCCCCCGACCTCGCCCGGAAGATCGGCAAGGTGGGCGTCGTCGGTGCCGGCCTCATGGCGAGCCAGTTCGCCTTGCTCTTCGTGCGGCGCCTGCGCGTCCCGGTTGTCATCACCGACCTCGACCAGGCCCGGGTCGACACGGCGCTCGCCCGCATCAGAGGCGAGATCGACGAGTTGCAGGGCAAGGGGCGCATCTCGCGCGACGAGTCCAACCGCCTGAAGGCGCTGATCACGGGCACGACCGACCTCGCCGACTTCGCCGACGCCGACTGGGTGATCGAAGCCGTCTTCGAAGAGCTGTCCGTCAAGCAAGAAGTGTTCGCGAACGTCGAAGCCGTCGTCTCTGACACCGCGGTGCTGGCGACCAACACCTCGTCGCTGAGCGTCGAGCAGATCGGGGCGCGCCTCGCGCATCCCGAGCGCCTGGTCGGGTTCCACTTCTTCAATCCGGTCGCGGTCATGCCCCTCGTCGAGGTCGTCAAGACCCCGGCGACCGACGACGAGACGCTCAGCACGGCGATGGTGACGGCGAAGGCTCTTCGGAAGAACGCCGTCATCACGGCCGACACCCCTGGTTTCGTGGTCAACCGCATCCTGGCCAAGTTGCTGGGCGAGGCCATGCACGCCGTCGAGACGGGGACGCCGTTCGAGGTGGTCGATCGAGCGACCGCCCCGTTCGGCCTGCCTATGACGCCGTTCGAGCTGCTCGAGCTGGTGGGGCTGACCGTCGGGGCGCACGTTCTCGACGCCCACCACGCCGCGTTCCCCGACCGGTTCTTCGCCAGCGAAGGACTGCACCGCCTGGCCGAGCACGGCACCATCTTCGAGCGGGACTCGAAGGGCCGTCGCAAGGGGTTCGACAAGAAGGCCGTCGCCCTCGCCGCCGGGCCGGGCACGGCACTCACCGACGACGAGCTGCGCATCGGCATCGAGGACGGCCTCGCCGACGAGGTCGGTCGCATGCTCGACGACCACGTGGTGGCCGCCGCCGAGGACATCGATCTCTGTCTGATCCTCGGAGCCGGGTACCCGTTCCAGATGGGCGGGGTCACGCCGTACCTCGATCGTGTCGGGGCCTCACGACGCGTGCGGGGTCGCGACTTCCACGAGCCGGCCATCCGCGGCGTCGAGTAGCCCACCGACCTCGAACGCCCCGTCTCGGACGAGACGGGGCGTTCGACGTCGGTCGGTGTGGTGTGCCACCGCACCGGGACTTAGTCGTGTCGGGCGTCCTCGTGCCTCGTCGCGGCGGCGGTCTCGTCCAAGGGTCTCGCGACGGGGATGCGACTGCCGAGCACCTGGGCCACGACGTCCCGAGCGATGTGCTGCGGGGTGAGGCCGGCCTCCTCGAGGATCTCTGCCCGAGATCCGTGTTCGAGGAACTCGTCGGGCAGGCCCAGCTCGGTGACGGCCGTGTCGACGCCTGCGCCACGGAGGTCCTGCCGCACCCGGGTGCCGATTCCGCCCACTCGGACTCCGTCCTCGATCGTGATGACGAGTCGGTGCGTCGCCGCCAGATCGATGATGCTCCCCGGCACGGGAACGACCCATCGCGGGTCGACGACCGTGGCACCGATGCCCTGGGCCTCCAGCCGTTCGGCGACCTCGAGCCCGATCCCGGCCATCGGGCCGACGCAGACGATGAGGACGTCGTCGTGCCCCGCGCGACGCAGCACCTCGACACCGTCCTCGAGACGTTCGACGGCTTCGTGTTCGACGCCGACGGCGCCCTTGGAGAACCGGATGACGGTGGGAGCGTCGTCGACCGCGACGGCCTCCCGGAGTTCCTCGCGGAGGCGTGTCGCATCGCGGGGTGCAGCCAACCGGATGTGCGGCACGATCTGCAGCAGCGCGAGGTCCCACATGCCGTGGTGGCTCGGACCGTCCGGCCCGGTGACGCCGGCCCGGTCGAGGACGAACGTGACCCCCGCCCGGTGGAGGGCGACATCCATCAGCACCTGGTCGAAGGCGCGGTTCACGAAGGTCGCGTACAAAGCGACGACGGGGTGGAGGCCGCCGAACGCCAGACCCGCAGCGCTCGTCACCGCGTGCTGTTCGGCGATGCCGACGTCGAAGACGCGCTTCGGGAACCGCTCGGCGAGTTTGTGCAGGCCCACGGGACGCAGCATCGCGGCCGTGATGCCGACGACCTTCTCGTCGTGCTCGGCGATGTCGACGATCTCGTCGGCGAAGACCGACGTCCACGACGGCGAGGTGGCCGTCTCGAGGGGCTCTCCCGTCTCGGGATCGATCTGCCCGACCGCGTGGAACTGGTCGGCCACGTCGGCGCGAGCGGGATCGAACCCCCGGCCCTTCTCGGTGATCGCGTGCACGATCACGGGGGCGCCGTAGTTCTTCGCCTGGAGAAGGGCTTCTTCCATCGCCACCTGGTCGTGGCCGTCGACCGGGCCGATGTACTTGATGTCGAGGTTCGAGTAGAGCGCCTCGTTGTTGGTGAACCGGCTCAGGAAACCGTGCAGTCCACCCCGGACACCGCGGTAGACGGCGCGACCCGGGTGTCCGAGTCGGTCGAAGACGGCGCGGCTGCCGACGTGGAGCTCGCGGTAGGCCTGGCGGGTGCGGACGGTGTTGAGGAAGCGGGCCATGCCGCCGATGGTGGGGGCGTACGACCGGCCGTTGTCGTTCACGACGATGGTGAGACGGCGGTCGTTGTCGTCGCTGATGTTGTTCAGGGCCTCCCACGTCATGCCCCCGGTCAACGCGCCGTCGCCCACGACGGCCACGACGTGCCGGTCGTCGCGGCCGGTGAGCTGGAACGCGCGGGAGATGCCGTCGGCCCACGAGAGAGAACTCGAGGCGTGTGAACTCTCGACGATGTCGTGCTCGGACTCGGACCGCTGCGGGTAGCCGGCGAGACCGCCCCGGAGGCGGAGCGCGGAGAAGTCCTGCCGACCGGTGAGGAGTTTGTGGACGTACGACTGGTGGCCGGTGTCGAAGACGAAGGCGTCGTGTGGCGAGTGGAAGACGCGGTGCATGGCCAACGTCAGTTCGACGACGCCCAGGTTCGGCCCGAGATGGCCCCCGGTCTTCGACACCTCGGTCACGAGGAACCGCCGGATGTCGGCGGCCAGTTCGACCATCTGTTCGTTCGTCAGGCGGTCGAGGTCACGAGGCCCCGTGATCGTCTGCAACAGGCTCATGCTGGCCTTCCCTCTCGGCCCACTCGGGCATCCCGCCAGTCTAGGCACGCGATCGGCGAGAACGCCGTACGACCCCCGGACGATGCGGGTGATCGTCCGGGGGTCTGGTCGGTGCGGGTTCTGTCGATCAGACGAGGCTGCGCAGGACGTACTGCAGGATTCCACCGTTGCGGTAGTAGTCGGCCTCGCCGGGGGTGTCGATGCGCACGACGGCGTCGAACTCGATCGGCTGCTTGCCCTCGGGCGAGTGAGCGGTCGGAGTGGCGGTCACGTGGACCGTCTTCGGCGTCGTGCCCTCGTTCAGCTGCTCGATCCCGGCGATGTCGATCTGCTCGGTGCCGTCGAGTCCGAGCGACTCCCAGCTCTCACCCTGCGGGAACTGCAAGGGGACCACGCCCATGCCGATCAGGTTGGACCGGTGGATGCGCTCGAAGCTCTCGGTGATGACCGCCTTGACCCCGAGGAGGCTCGTGCCCTTCGCGGCCCAGTCACGAGACGATCCCGAGCCGTACTCCTTGCCACCGAGGATGACCAAGGGCGTCCCTTGCTCTTGGTAGCGAGCACTGGCGTCGTAGATGAACGACTGCGGGCCCTCGGCCTGCGTGAAGTCGCGGGTGTAACCGCCTTCGACACCGTCCAGCAGCTGGTTCTTGAGGCGGATGTTCGCGAAGGTGCCCCGGATCATGACCTCGTGGTTGCCGCGACGGGACCCGTACGAGTTGAAGTCCTTGCGGTCGACGCCGTGTTCGTCGAGGTAGTGGCCGGCCGGGCTGTCGACCTTGATCGACCCGGCGGGGCTGATGTGGTCGGTCGTGACCGAGTCGCCCAGCTTGGCCAGGACGCGAGCGCCCCGGATGTCGGTGACCGGGGTCGTCTCGATTGTCATGCCCTCGAAGTACGGGGGCTTGCGGACGTAGGTCGACTCGGAGTCCCACTCGAAGGTGGCGCCGGTGGGAGTCGGCAGGGAGCGCCAGCGCTCGTCACCGTCGAACACCCCCGCGTACTCGTGGGTGAACATGCCGGTGTCGATGGAGGAGTCGATCGTCTGCTGCACCTCGGCGGCGTCGGGCCAGATGTCCCGCAGGTAGACGTCGGTCCCGTCGTCGGCCGTGCCGAGGGCGTCGTTCTCGAAGTCGAAGTTCATCGACCCGGCGAGGGCGTACGCGATGACGAGCGGCGGGCTCGCCAGGTAGTTCATCTTGACGTCGGGGTTGATGCGACCCTCGAAGTTGCGGTTGCCGGACAGGACGGCCGTCACGGCCAGGTCGTTGTCCTGCACCGCGGTCGAGATCTCGTCGAGGAGGGGGCCCGAGTTGCCGATGCAGGTCGTGCAGCCGTAGCCGACCGTGTAGAAGCCGAGGTCTTCGAGGTAGGCGGTGAGTCCGGCCTTCTCGTAGTAGTCGGTGACGACCTTCGAACCGGGCGCAAGGGTCGTCTTGACCCACGGCTTGGCCTTGAGGCCCTTCTGGCTGGCGTTGCGGGCGAGCAAGCCCGCGGCGAGCATGACGGAGGGGTTCGACGTGTTGGTGCACGACGTGATGGCTGCGATGGCGACCGCACCGTGGTCGAGGGTGAACGTCGAGCCGTCACCGAGGGCGACCGAGGTCGGCTTGGACACCTTGGCCGGGGCGTGCGACGTGTGCGAGATCGAGTGCGGCTGGGCCTCGTCGTCGTCCTCGGCGGTGAAGCCGATCGGGTCGGAGGCGGGGAACGTGCCCTCGACCGCGGCGTCGACGTGCGAGTGGTCCGTGCCGGCGTAGTTCTCGAGGTCGACCTCGAACTGCGACTTGGCCTCGGTGAGCTCGATGCGATCCTGCGGGCGCTTCGGCCCGGCGATGGACGGGACCACCGTCGCGAGGTCGAGTTCGAGGTACTCGCTGAAGACGGGCTCGGTCGACGGGTCGTGCCACAGACCCTGCAGTTTGGCGTACTGCTCGACCAGGTCGATCTGCTCGTCCGAGCGTCCGGTCAGACGCAGGTAGTCGAGCGTCACGTCGTCGATCGGGAAGATCGCCGCGGTCGAACCGAACTCGGGGCTCATGTTGCCGATGGTGGCGCGGTTGGCCAGGGGGACCTCGGCCACGCCTTCGCCGTAGAACTCGACGAACTTGCCGACGACGCCGTGGCGACGCAGCTGCTGGGTGATGGTGAGCACCACGTCGGTGGCTGTCACACCGGTGGGGATCGAGCCAGAGAGCTTGAAGCCCACGACCTTGGGGATCAGCATCGACACGGGCTGACCGAGCATGGCGGCCTCGGCCTCGATGCCGCCGACGCCCCACCCGAGCACGCCCAGGCCGTTGACCATCGTCGTGTGCGAATCGGTGCCGACGAGGGTGTCGGGGTAGGCCTGCAGCACGCCGCCGACCTCACGGCTGTAGGTGACGCGCGCGAGGTACTCGATGTTGACCTGGTGGACGATGCCCGTGCCCGGCGGCACGACCTTGAAGTCGTCGAAGGCCGTCTGGCCCCATCGGAGGAACTGGTATCGCTCGCCGTTGCGTTCGTACTCGATCTCGACGTTGCGCTCGAGGGCGTCCTCGCTGCCGAAGAGGTCGGCGATGACCGAGTGGTCGATGACGAGTTCGGCAGGTGCCAGCGGGTTGATCTTGGTGGGGTCTCCACCCAGCTCGGCGACGGCCTCGCGCATGGTGGCGAGGTCGACGATGCACGGCACGCCGGTGAAGTCCTGCATGACCACGCGCGCCGGCGTGAACTGGATCTCGGTGTCGGGGTCGGCGGTGGGCTGCCACGAGCCGAGTGCCCGGATCTGGTCACCCGTGACGTTCGCACCGTCTTCGGTGCGGAGGAGGTTCTCGAGGAGGACCTTGAGGCTGAACGGAAGCTTCGAAGAACCCTCGACCGCGTCGATGCGGTAGACCTCGTAGCCGGTGGACCCGACCGTGAGGGTGTTCTTCGAGCCGAAACTGTTGATTGCAGACACGTGCCGTCTCCCTTGCTGACTACGCCCTCATCTTGGCCGGTGCGCGCGACGCCCACCAGCGAGGTCAGCCTAAGTCCGCGGGGTGTCCCCGGGGCCGATCCCAGCGATTTGTCTCGATGTCGAGACAAAACATAGCACCAGGAGGCGCGGGTCAGGCCGAGGGGCCCCGCGCGTCGTCCGCCGCCTCGCGTCCCCGATAGACCGTCCGGACGAGCAGCCAGGTCACCCAGAGCAGCCCGGCGTACAGGGGAACGCCCATGACGAGTTTGAGCGTGCCGAGCAGGGCCACGTCACCGGCCAGCCAGAGGGGCACCTGGACGGCGAGGCGGGCGGCGAAGAGCCCGGCCCACAACCACGTGGCCAGGACGAGGACGCGCCGCTTCGCCCGATCGGCCCGCCAGCCGGTGCCGTCGTTCGTGAGGAGTCCCACCACGATGCCGATGAGGGGCCAACGCACGGCGATGCTGACCAGCATGGCGGCGAGCGAGGCGGCGTTGATGAGCAGCCCGGGGACGAAGTTGTTCTCGGCCCGGCCGGAGAGCAGCGCGATCCCCGCGGAGAGGGCGATGCCGAAGACGCCTGCGAGTGCCTGGGCGACCGGACCGCGCTGGACGGCCCGAGCGACGACGAACGCCACGGCCAGGACCAGCGGGATGAGGACCGACGGGACGACGTCTCGGGTGATCGTGTAGACGACCACGAAACCGAGGCCGGGGACGATGGACTCGACGAGCCCGCGCACCCCACCGATCGCCGTCAGGAGCGCTGCCGCCGTGGGCACCTCGCCGGGTGCGACCTGGCCGATGCCGGCTCGCCGCGCGGCGGCCTGCAACTGAGCCGCGAGCGACACCCGGGGGTCGTCGAGCGGCGACGGATCAGCCGGGTCGGGCCGTTCGTCGGACGCGGACACGTCGGGTCAGACGACCGAGGGCGTGGTGCCCGGGGCGTCGGTCGGGCCGGCCTTCGGCATGGCCAGAGGGATCAGCTCGCGCGGAGGCATGGGGGTCGTACCGCGGACCACGACGATGCTGCGGAAGAGTTCTTCGATCTTCTCGGCAGCCTCGCCCTCGTGGGCCGCGTCGCCCGCGATGACGCCGCGGAGGAACCATCGAGGACCGTCGACTCCGATGAAACGCGCTCGCCTGGTCGTGCCGGGGTCGCCACCCATGACCGGGATCTCGGCGCGGACCTCGGGACCGAACGGCCCTTCGACCTCGGCCGTCGTGCCGCCCTGCTTCTCGATCTGCTCGCTGATCTGCCCCCGGATCTCGTTCCAGAGGCCCGTCGTGCGCGGCGCGGCGAACGGCTGCACCTGCAGCGTCGACTTGGCGAAGTCGAGGCCGACGGCGACGACCCGCTTGCTTCCCTCCTCGACCTCGAGTCGGAGGTGAAGCCCCTCTCGGGGCAGGATCTTGACGCCACCGAGGTCGACGTAAGGACGGACGGGGTTGGCCTCGGTCTCGTCCAGAGGGCCGACGTCGGCACGGTCCTCGGGTGCCGACTTCGAGTCGTCGAACACCTCGACCTCGGTGTCGTCGAGGGACTCGATGTCGATCTCGACGTCGTCGACGTCCGCCGACTCAACGTCGATCTCGACGGCGGCCAGTTCTTGCTCGCGGCGTTTGGACTTCCTCACGCGGTGCCTCCTGGGTTGTGTGCGTATCCGGTGGAGCCGTGCCCGTCGGCCCCTCGTACGCTCTCGGGGAGCGTCGCGACGGGGACGAAGGTCGCGCGGACGACCGGCATGATGACGAGTTGGGCGATCTTGTCGCCGACGGCGACGTGGTGCTCGGCCTCGAGGTCCGTGTTCAGCAGCGAGACCTTGATCTCGCCGCGGTAGCCGGCGTCGACGGTGCCCGGAGCGTTAACAACGGTGATGCCGTGCTTGGCGGCCAGTCCGCTGCGGGGCATGACGAACGCGGCGAAACCCTCGGGCAGCGCGATGGAGACGCCCGTGCCGACGAGGGCGCGATGCCCGGGCCGCAACACGAGGTCGTGCGTCGAGAGCAGGTCGGCGCCGGCGTCGCCCGGGTGGGAGTACACGGGCATCGAGGTCGCCTCGGCGGCGATGAGGACGTCGAGGGTCTGGGGCACGTGTCGAGGCTAGTGCAGAAGTCTGGTCGAATGGACGTCATGAACCCCTACCGTGAGCGCCTGCTCCCGCCGCTCTCCGTCTTCATCGCCTGCGCGTTGCTCGTCCCTGCCACCCTGCTGGTCTTCCTGCCGATCAACTCGACCGTCGGCGTGGTGATGGCCGTCGTGTTCTACGCGGCCGCCATCGTCCTGCTCGTCCTGACCTCGCCCGTGCTGACGATCGACGACGAGGGCTTCACCGCGGGTCGTGCCCGTCTGTACGCCCACGAGATCGGCGAGGCCGAGGGGTTCACCGGCGCCGACGCGACACGAGAAAGAGGGCCCCGGCTCGACGCGCGAGCCTGGACCCTCTTCAGAGGCTGGGTGCGACCGGTCGTCAAGATCTCGTTGACGGACCTCGACGACCCGGCACCCTATTGGTTGGTGTCGACCCGTCGTCCTGACGAGGTCGTCCGGCGGTTGGAGGCGCTCAGGCGGCGCACTCCCGGCAGATAGCGCCCAGCTTGGTCTCGTGGTCGAGCTGCGAGCGGTGCTTCACCAGGAAGCACTCGACACAGGTGAACTCGTCGACCTGCGGGGGGAGGACGACGACGTCGAGGTCGAGGTCCGAGAGGTCCTGTCCGGCGAGCTCGAACGAGCCCGGGTTGTCGGCGTCGTCGTCGACGACGCCGGTCATCTTGTCGGGGACCCTCTCTTTGAGCCCCTCGATCGACTCCGAGCCGTCGTCGTCGTTCTTGCGAGGTGCGTCGTAGTCGGTGGCCATGCCCATCCAGTTCTTCGGTCGTTCGTGTGCCCGATTCGGCGGGTGCAGTTTGCATCACTCGTTGTCGAATAGCAAACCCGTTCCCACGGCCTTTCAGCCGCCTCGGAAGAACTGACGGCACGCCCGTCGTATTCCCGCGAGAACGGGTGCCGACGTGCGACTCTTGGCACCGGATCACGACGGTGAAAGGCGTGGAAAATGCAGGATCTCAGGGTCATCGGCGTCCAGAGCGGAGCTCTGCTCGTCTCCACCGACGCCGGTGGCGAGTACCGCCTTCCCGTCACCCACACCCTCCACTCCCAGCTCCGGGCGGCCAGCCCGGGTGACGCGCCGGTCGAGAGGAAGGCACCGCCGCGCGAGATCCAGGCTCTGGTCCGGGCGGGCAAGACACCGCAGCAGGTCGCCGACCTGACCGGTGCCGACCTCGACTACGTGCACCGGTTCGAAGGACCGGTCCTGGCCGAGCGTGCCTTCGTCCTCGAGAGCGCTCGGGCCGTCACGGTGTCCGTCGCCGACGACGCGGCCTCCGGCGTGCAGGCGACGACCTTCGGAGCCGTCATCGACGAGCGTCTCGACGGTGCCGAGACCTCGCAGCGCGAGTGGAGCGCCTACAAGGACGCCGAGCACGGCTGGGTGGTCCACCTGGCCTTCGTCACGCACGAGGTCGAGCGTGACGCGACGTGGCGCTTCGACCCGAAGAAGTCGGTCCTGGCCCCTCTCGGCGGCGACGCCCACCGGCTCTCCCAGCACGGCGAGGAGGCCGGTCCGCTCGTGCCGCGTCTGCGGGCCGTGTCCCGCGAGCCACGCCACGACGACGCCTCGGGTCGTTTCGACAGCGGCGCCTTCCTGGTGGACGAGGTCGACGAGGTCGAGCTCCCGGCCGAGGCCGCGACCGACCGGTTGCGTCCCGGGGTCCGGGGCACCGCCTCCTTCGCTGCCGCCAACCGAGCGCCGGACGACGCGAGCGGGCACGACCAGACCGCCGACCTGCTCGAGGCCCTCCGGCGTCGTCGCGGAGAACGCGAGGCCTCCCGGTTCTCGGACGACGACGGGCGCTCGGACCACCCGGTCACCGGGACGATCCGCGTGATCGACGTCCCCCTGGACGACTTCGACCTGCCCGAGGGGGCCACCAAGCCCACGCCCGTGCTGCCCGACCGGTCGACCCGAGGCGATGCCTCCGCGGACGACGCACCGGTCCAGCCCACGGGCATCCGGGGCAGCCGGGGACGGGCAGGCCGTCGCGAGATGCCCAGCGCGGCTCAGTCAACGAAGAAGGCCCGGGGGCGCACCTCCATGCCGAGCTGGGACGAGATCGTGTTCGGAGCACGCTCGGACGACGACCCCGCCTGACCCCTCTGCCCGGGTCGGCGACCCGTCACCGCCGGTAGGCGCCGAACGTCCGCAGGGGAACCAAGGTCTCGTCGTCGGACCACGACCCGTGGTGACCCATCATCGTGCCGGGCTGACCGCCGCGATCTCGCCCGTCGTAGTAGGCGACGCCCCGCCGGGCGGCGACGATCAGGTCGCCGATGCGCGGGAGCACCTCGGGGTGCACGTCACCGAACCAACCGGCCTCGACCGCCTCGGCCCGGGTCAGCACCCAGGCCCGATCCCCTTCGGCCGACCGCCAGGCGTCGAGCAACGCATTCCGTCGGGACTCGTCCGCATCGGGCTCGAGGTGCAGCTGCAGGCAGCGGGGCTCCCCCGCCACGTGCCTCACCCCGTCGACCAGGGCCGGCGTCCCCCCGAACACGATGCGTCGCCGTTCGGCGACGTCGACGATCCCGTGGTCGGCCGTCACGATCACCCCGACGTCGGGTGCGACCGTGGACTCGAGCCTCCGCACCTCGGCGTCGACGCCCTCGAGGGCGTCGATCCACTCGTCGGACTCCCATCCGGCACGGTGGGCGATCATGTCGAGTTCGGGGACATAGAGGTACACCAAGGAGGCGCGGGTCGAGTCGACGAGCCTCGCCGCGGTCGCGAAGCGGTCGGCCACGCTCTCCGCCACGTCGTAGGTGGCGCCCCGGAGGATGGCCTCGGTCAGCCCCGACGATCGGTAGCGCTTGGGGCCCACGGCGTGGGACTCCACGTCGGGGGCCGTCTCGAACAGGGTGGGACGGCGTTGCCACTCGTCGGGTCGCATGCGGTCGTCCCACCCCGAGAGCTGCTTGACCACACGATCGTTCTCGGGGTCGAGGGCGGAGTAGCCGACGAGGCCGTGCTCGCCGGGGAGCGCCCCGGTCGTCAGCGTCGTGAGCGCCGCCGCGGTGGTCGTGGGCCACCCGGACCACAGGCTGCCCTTCACGCCCGACAACGTCCGGGCGTGGCCTCGGCGGGCTCCGAGGGCGACCTGGCCGAGGCCGTCCACCAGGACGACGACGGCGGCCCGCGCGGCGGGCAGTCGGAGCGCGTTCACCTCACCCCGGAGGGACGCGAGACACGAGGGCACCACGTCGGCCAGGCTCACGGCCCCCCGGGGGCGCGCCGGTACGATGGAGGACACCGGCCCCAGTCTGGCACAGCGACGATCGGGTGCCCCGTCCACCCCGATCCGTGAGAAGTGCATGACCACCACCGAGAACACGAGCAGCCCCGACCACGGCGAACGCATCGAGGACATCGACGTCTCGCTCGAGATGCAGGGGTCGTTCCTCGAGTACGCGTACTCAGTCATCTACTCGCGGGCGCTCCCCGACGCCCGGGACGGCCTCAAGCCGGTTCAACGCCGCATCCTCTACCAGATGTCCGAGATGGGCCTGCGGCCCGACCGCGGCCATGTGAAGAGCGCGCGCGTCGTCGGCGAGGTCATGGGCAAGCTCCACCCGCACGGCGACACCGCGATCTACGACGCCATGGTGCGTCAGGCGCAGCCCTTCACCATGCGCGTGCCGCTCATCGACGGGCACGGCAACTTCGGCTCGCTGGACGACGGGCCCGCCGCACCGCGGTACACCGAGGCCCGTCTCGCCGAGGCGTCGCTGGCCATGACGCAGGGACTCGGCGAGGACGTCGTCGACTTCGTCCCCAACTACGACAACCAGCTGATGCAGCCCGAGGTGCTTCCCGCGGCCTTCCCCAACCTGTTGGTGAACGGTGCGAGCGGCATCGCGGTGGGCATGGCCACGAACATGGCGCCCCACAACCTCGTCGAGGTCGTCGGCGCCGCGAGACACCTCATCGACCACCCCGACGCGAGCCTCGACGACCTCATGGCGTTCGTGCCCGGGCCCGACCTGCCCACCGGCGGCACGATCGCCGGGCTCGCCGGGGTCCGCGACGCCTACGCGACGGGTCGGGGCAGTTTCAAGACCCGGGCGCGGGTCGGCGTCGAGAGCATCACCGCGCGGAAGAACGGACTCGTGGTCACCGAGCTGCCGTACCTGGTGGGGCCCGAGAAGGTGATCGAGAAGATCAAGGACGGGGTGCAGGCGAAGAAGCTGACCGGCATCACGGACGTCACCGACCTCACCGACCACAAGCACGGTCTCCGTCTCGTGATCGGGATCAAGACGGGTTTCAGCCCCGAAGCCGTCCTCGAACAGCTCTACCGGTACACGCCGCTCGAGGACGGCTTCAGCATCAACAACGTCGCCCTGGTCGACGGGCAGCCGCGCACGCTCGGGCTGAAAGAGATGCTCGAGGTCTACGTCGCCCACCGCCTGTCGGTCGTCACGCGTCGCAGCCGCTACCGGCTGGCCAAGAAAGAGGACCGCCTCCACCTCGTCGAGGGCCTGCTCGTCGCCATCGTCGACATCGACGAGGTCATCCAGGTGATCAGGACGAGCGACGACACGGCCGCCGCCCGCGCTCGGCTGCGGGAGGTGTTCGACCTCAGCGAGATCCAGGCCGAGTACATCCTCGACCTGCAGTTGCGCCGGCTGACCAGGTTCAGTCGCATCGAACTCGAGGCCGAACGTGACGAGCTGCTCGCGGCCATCGCCGACCTCAAGGACCTGCTGGCCGACCCGGCCCGCCTCCGCGCTCTCGTCTCGAGCGAGCTCGGCGAGATCGCGGAACAGTTCGGCACCCCGCGGCGGACCCTCCTCACCGAGGCCAAGCCGAGCGTCGCCACGACGGGTCGCGGCAGCAGGTCCGCCCCCGTCCTCGAGATCGCCGACACCCCGACCCGGGTGTTCCTCTCGACGACGGGCCGCGTCCTGCGCGTGGACCACCTCGACCCCGACTCCGCGGCCCCCACTCCCCCGGCCCGGCGTACGAAGCACGATGCCGTCCTGTCGTCGATCGACACGACCACGCGGACCGAGATCGGAGCCGTGACGAACCTCGGGCGTCTCGTCCGGCTCACCCCCGTCGACCTCCCGTCGGTGCCACCCACGTCGGTCCAGCTCGGTGCGGGCGTGCCCATCAGGGACTACATCGGCCTGGTCGACAAGAAAGAACGTGTGCTCGGGCTCGTCTCGCTCACCGCCGATCGGAGCATCGCGCTGGGTACGGCCCGGGGTGTCGTCAAACGAGTCGCGACCGGCCAGTACCCCGCCCGACCCGACTTCCCGGTCATCAGCCTGAAGAAGGGCGATCAGGTCGTCGGCGTCGCCCAGGGGGTCGACGAGGACGAACTCGTGTTCGTCACCTCCGCCACGCAGTTGCTCCGGTTCACGGCCTCTGCGGTCCGACCGCAAGGGCCCGCCGGCGGCGGGGTGGCCGGCATCAACCTCCCGGACGACGCGAGCGTGATCTTCTTCGGCGCCGTGCCCGCGGGTCACGAGGCCGTCGTCGCGACGGTGTCGTCGAGCAGCTCGACGATCGCCGGCACCGACCCCGGACGTGCGAAGCTCAGCGCCTTCGACGAGTACCCGGGCAAGGGGCGCGCCACGGGCGGCGTCCGGTCCCACTCGCTGCTCAAGGGCGAAGACGCCCTGTCGCTGGCCTGGGTCGGACCGGCCCCCGCGCAGGCGGTCGGCCCGGACGGCTCCGTCCGGAGCCTGCCGACCGAGCTCTCACGCCGAGACGGGTCAGGCACGCCCCTCGACGCACCCGTCGGGTCCGTCGGGGCCTCGGTGGCCCACATCACCGACTCGGCCACGGGCCTCGAGGCCGGTGCCGAACCCGGGGAGTGACCCTTCGGACGACCCACCGAGACGGCGCCGCTCCTCGAAGTCGAGGTCGGCGTCGTCGGTCGCGAGCCGGTCAGGACTCAGACGTCGATGCGGTCGCGGCTGAGACCGGCTCCGTCGATGATGAACTCCTTGCGAGGGGCGACGTCGTTGCCCATCAACAACTCGAAGACCCGTGCGGCGTTCTCGGCGTCGTCGACCTTGACGCGCCGCAGCATGCGGTTCTGACGTTCCATCGTCGTGGTCCGGAGTTGTTCGGCATCCATCTCGCCGAGACCCTTGTACCGCTGGATGGGGTCCTGGAACTTCTTGTTGGTGCGCTTGAGCCCCGCGAGGACGCCGTGCAGCTCTTTCTCTGAGTACGTGTAGATCGTCTCGTTGGGCTTGCTGCCGGGGTGCATCACGACCACCCGGTGCAGCGGGGGAACAGCCGCGAAGACGCGACCGGCCTCGATCATCGGTCGCATGTACCGGAAGAACAGCGTGAGCAGCAGCGTCCGGATGTGGGCACCGTCCACGTCGGCGTCGCTCATGATGATCACCTTGCCGTAGCGGGCCGCCTCGAGATCGAAGGACCGCCCGGACCCGGCCCCCAGCACCTGGATGATGGAGGCGCACTCCAAGTTGGACAGCATGTCGCTGACCGAGGCCTTCTGGACGTTCAAGATCTTGCCGCGGATCGGCAGGAGCGCCTGGAACTCGCTGTTGCGGGCGACCTTGGCCGTGCCCAACGCGGAGTCGCCTTCGACGATGAACAGCTCGCTGTTCGCCACGTCGTTCGACCGGCAGTCGACGAGCTTGGCCGGCAGGGTCGAGTTCTCCAGGGCGTTCTTGCGACGCTGGGTCTCTTTGTGCGCCCGGGCGGCGATTCGGGTCTTCATCTCGGCGACGACCTTGTCGAGCACGAGGGCGGTCTGGGCCTTGTCCTCTCGACGGTTCGACGTGAACAGCGAGCCCAGCTCGGTGGCCACGACGTTCGCCACGATCGCCCGCACGGCCGGCGTGCCCAGGATTTCTTTGGTCTGGCCCTCGAACTGCGGCTCGGGGAGGCGCACGGTGAGCACGGCCGTCAGGCCGGCCAGGACGTCGTCCTTCTCGATCTTGTCGTTGCCGACCTTGAGGCGACGGGCGTTGGCCTCGACCTGCTGCCGGACGAACTTCAGCAGCCCGGTCTCGAAGCCGGTCTGGTGCGATCCGCCCTTCGGCGTGGCGATGATGTTCACGTAGCTGCGGAAGACGGTCTCGTATCCCCCGCCCCAGCGCAGCGCGATGTCGACGTCGCACTGGCGCTCGAGTTCGGTCGCGATCATGGCACCGCCGTCCGTGAGCACGGGCACCGTCTCGGTGTAGGTGCCCGAACCGGTCAGGCGCCACGTGTCGGTCACCGCCGTGTCGGGCGCCAGGAACTCGACGTACTCGCTGATGCCCCCGTCGAAGCGGAAGGTGCTCTCGAGGGGGAAGCCGCCGTCGGTGAGCGAGCCCGCACGCTCGTCGCGCAGCGTGAGCGTGAGCCCGGGGATGAGGAAGGCCGTCTGTCGCGCCCTGGCCGAGAGCTCGTCGGTCTGGAACGAAGCCCCCCGGGTGAAGATCTGCCGATCGGCCCAGTAGCGCACCCGGGTGCCGGTGACACCGCGCTTGGTCTTGCCGACCTCGCGGAGCACGCTGCCCGAGACGAACGGGGTGAACGGTGAATCGGGGGTGGGCTCGCCCTCGTCGTCGAAGGTGCCGGGTTCGCCACGTCGGAACGACATGGCGTACGTCTTGCCACCCCGGTCGACCTCGACGTCGAGCCTCTCGGACAGCGCGTTGACGACGGAGGCCCCGACGCCGTGGAGGCCACCGGACGACGTGTACGAGCCGCCGCCGAACTTGCCGCCAGCATGGAGTTTCGTGAACACGACCTCGACGCCACTGAGCCCGGTCTTGGGTTCGATGTCGACGGGCACGCCGCGGCCGCTGTCGCGGACCTCGACGCTGTCGTCCGAGTGCAGCACGACGTCGATCGTGTCGCCGTGCCCCCCGAGCGCCTCGTCGACCGAGTTGTCGATGATCTCCCAGAGGCAGTGCATGAGGCCGCGAGAGTCGGTCGACCCGATGTACATGCCTGGACGTTTGCGCACGGCCTCGAGGCCTTCGAGCACCGAGAGGTGCCGGGCCGAGTAGTCGGAGGCGGGTGCGGACGAGGTGGGGGGCATGGTTCTCCTGAAGGGCCCACCGTCATCTCTCGACGACGGGAATGCGGGGAGGCGGTGGCCGCGTTACAGCCTACCGAGGGCCGCCGACACGGCGGTCCCGACACTCGACGGCCCGGTCCCCGCTACGCGATGAGCGAAATCCGGGGCCGATGTCACGCGATACGGACGTCGGCGTGTTTTGATGAGTGTCTCACCCACCGCACCACCGTCAGGAGGAGCATCACATGACTCAGATGGCCACCGACCAGACCGCCGTCGACGAGCTCGGCTCCCGCTACCAGTTGAGCGCTGCGGACCGCTGCGACAGCTGCGGAGCCCAGGCCTACATCCGCGCGACCATGGCCACCGGCGAACTTCTCTTCTGCGCCCACCACGGCGCGAAGTTCAAAGAGAAACTGCAGCCCACCGCCATCGAATGGCTCGACGAGAGCTCGAAGCTCCTCGCGCACTGAGACACGGCGCCGCCCCGGACCACAGCCCGGGTCGGCAGCACGACGAAGGCCCCGCATCCGATCGATGCGGGGCCTTCGTCGTGTCGCGGTGCGGACGTCGTCACATGGCCTTGAACGAGCGTTCGAGGTTGTCGGCGATCACCTTCTGCGACGCGGCGGCGTACTCGTCGAGCTTGGCGTGCCCGGCGCCCGCCGAGTACGAGATCATGCGGCGGCTCAACGCGACTCGCAGGACCCGATCGGTCAGGGCGGGGTTGAGAGGCAGGACCGGTCCCTTGAGCTGGGTGCCGAACGACACGCCCCGGCGCACCCCCTCGCGGCCGTCGCCGTTCCCACCGCCGTGGACCACGGAACCGAACGGCTCGGCGTCCGTCCCGAGTTCGAGGTGGGCGGCATGGTCCTCGAATCCGAAGAGGGTGATCTCGTCGCCCTGGTAGTCGGTCGTCACCTGCAGATAGTTCGTCCGACGAGGAGCCCCGCGGCGGACCACCGCGTCGAAGAAACCGACTCCCTCGACTGACTCGCCGTCGACGCCCTCGACTCCGCGGCTCAGGAGCTCGAGACCGCCTCCCACTGCCACCACCGGGACACCGGAGGCGGCGAACGACTCGAGTGCCGGCGCGAGGCGACGAGCGTCGGCGGCGACGGCTCGGACCCCGGACAAGGGACCGTGCCCCACCACGACCACGTCGGCCACGGTCGGAACGTCGTCACCCACCCGGTACTCGAGGACGGTGCTGTCGACCCCGGCTCGGCGCGCGCGCACCGCGAGAGTCGTCACGTTGCCCCGATCACCGCTCACACCGAGCTCTTCCGGGTAGAGGTGGACGATTCGGAGGACGTCGTCGCTCACGCGGTCTTCTCCAGGTCGGGGTGGCCGAGGATGCGGCGGGCCAGCATCATCTGCTCGTAGTTCGTCACGAAGTGCTTCGTGTTGTCGCTCGGGGACGGGAGTGCCCGCATCAGGCGGATGGCCTTCGAGATGTCCTCTTCGATCACGTGGACGGGGATGCCCTCGTGCTCGAGTCGCAAGGCCAACTGCCAGGCCTTCGCCCCCGCGAGGACGTCGACGTGGTCGAGGTGCGAGAAGTCGATGTCGTAGATCCACGAGATGTCGGGCGTGCCCTCGTCGATCGCCAACATGACCTGCTCCACGCCCTGCGGGAGCGCGTCGAGGTTCATCTGGAGGCTCGCCGCGTTCTTGAACATGATGAACTCGGCCTCGTCGGCGCCAAGGGACATGCGCTCACCGCGACCGTAGGCCGGTTTCATGCTCTCGAAAGCCCGCTGGACGGCGGTCGGGTCGACCGGGTGCCCCAGGACGATCGAAGCCGTCTGGAGGGCCGCGGCGGCGTCCACGGCGTAGTGCAGACCACGCGCCGGCAGCCGGACGTCGATCGGGGTGCCGGAGACGGTGATGGTGGCGCCCGTGCCCGTGAGCGCCGTCACCTCGGTCTCGGCGGTCAACGAGGTGTCGGCCTCACGGCTGAAGTCGTTGGCGTTCTGGAGGCCGTTGGGTGACGCGGAGACGACCTCGGGTGAGGCACCGAAGCGGGTCACCGTCTGGCGACCGACGGCCTGGTACGGGCCCAGGTGCTGGTCGTCGCGGTTCGTCACGACCGCGGCGGTGGCCACGGCAGCCGTGTCAGTCATCATCGTGCCGACCCGCTCGGTCTCGAAGAACCGGTACAGCTGGTCGACCTGCACGTTGAGCATGAGCACCGTCGAGGGGTGCAGGGACTTCGTCAACTCGACGGCGAACGCCTCGTCGACCTCGATCACGCCGATGTCGTCGCGGACGCGACCGAACGGCGTCACCTCGCGGAGGAAGGCCGACGCGATGCCCTGAGGCAGGTTGGCACCCGTCGGGTTCGTGAACACCTTGAGCCCGTGGGCCCGGAGCGTCTCGGTCAGCATCATCGTCGTCGTCGACTTGCCGTTCGATCCGAGCACGAACACGACGCCGCGCTCGAACTGCGACGAGACGTGCGTGAGGAAATCGGGCGCGAGCTTCAGGACGGTCTGCCCCGGGTAGGCGGACCCGCCGCCCCGCAACCGGGCGACCGCCCGGACGAGTCGGCCGGCCAGCACGGGGACCAGGTAACGCACGGGCCTACTCGAGGTAGTCGCGGAGCGACTGCGAACGCGACGGGTGGCGGAGCTTCGCCATCGTCTTGGACTCGATCTGGCGGATGCGCTCGCGCGTCACGCCGAACGTGTCACCGATCTGGTCGAGGGTCTTCGGCATGCCGTCGCCCAGGCCGAAGCGCATGCGGATGACGCCGGCTTCACGCTCGGACAGGCTGTCGAGCAGCGACTCGAGCTGCTTCTGCAGCATCGTGAATCCGACGGCGTCGGCGGGCACCACGGCCTCGGTGTCCTCGATGAGGTCACCGAACTCGCTGTCTCCGTCTTCACCCAGAGGCGTGTGGAGCGAGATGGGCTCGCGACCGTACTTCTGAACCTCGACGACCTTCTCGGGCGTCATGTCCAGTTCACGGGAGAGCTCTTCGGGCGTGGGTTCGCGTCCCAGGTCTTGCAGCATCTGGCGCTGGACGCGGGCGAGCTTGTTGATGACCTCGACCATGTGCACCGGGATGCGGATCGTGCGGGCCTGGTCGGCCATGGCACGCGTGATGGCCTGACGGATCCACCAAGTGGCGTACGTGGAGAACTTGAAGCCCTTGGTGTAGTCGAACTTCTCGACGGCACGGATCAGACCCAGGTTGCCCTCTTGGATCAGGTCGAGGAACTGCATGCCACGGCCGGTGTAGCGCTTGGCGAGGCTGACCACGAGTCGGAGGTTGGCACCGAGCAGGTGGCTCTTGGCCCGTTGACCGTCGCGGGACACCCAGCGCAGCTCGCGCTCGAGCTCGCGGCTCAGGCCGGTGCTGTTGGCGAGCTTGTCGTCCGCGAACAGGCCCGCCTCGATGCGCATGGCGAGCTCGACCTCTTCGGCCGCGTTCAGCAGGGCGACCTTGCCGATCTGCTTCAGGTAGTCCTTGACGGGGTCGGCCGTCGCGCCGGTGATGGTCGTCGAGTAGACGGGCATCTCGTCGTCGTCGTCCTGCGAGATGACGAGCGCACCGGTCGGGAGGATCTCGGGGGCGGGCTTCGCGCCTTCGCCGTCGGCGTCGTCGGCGGCGGCCGGGTCGACGGCGGCCTCGGCGTCGACCTCGTCGTCGGCGGATTCGGCCGCGGCGGCCTTCTTGGCGGCTGCGGTCTTGGCCGGAGCCTTGGTCGCCGCCTTCTTGGCGGGAGCCCGCTTGGCCGGAGCCTTCTTGGCGGCGGGAGCCGTGGTCTCGGCCTCGACGGCCGTGTCGTCGGTCACGGCCTCGTCGGGGGCCGCGGTCGCTTTGCTGCGTGTAGCCATGCGAACACCTTTCAGTTCTCGGTACGTTCCGGACCGGACGCGATCGTCGCGTTCACGTGCGCCGGTGGGGACGTCGACCGGCACTGGGCGTCGGCCGAATTCGGGCAGTACTAGGACCCATGTCAAGTCCCCGATCGAAAGCGCGCCGACTGTGCCGACTCGTGAACTCGATCGATGGACATGAACGGGTCCGTATCCCATTATTGCACGTCCGACCGGTGTCGGACGACACAGGGGACGTCAGGCTTCCGGCCCCCGTCGGGGCCGGCGGCGCGCGGCCTGCCATCTCCTGTTCAGGGCAACCCAGAGGGGCGCCACCTCTATTCCTTCCTCGAGGCGCAGGCCCCGACGGGTGCGTCGGCGCTCGACGAGCAGGGCCACCACGCCGCCGCCGACCACCACGTACTGCACGAGCAGCGCGATGCGGAACGACTCGAAGGCGAAGAGGTCGCTCGGCTGTCCCGAGGCGATGCGGGCCGCGTCGAGTCGGTCGAGGACGACGCCGATGAGGAACATCATGACGAAGCTCGCCAGGAAGCCACCGACGTTGACCACGCCGTTGGCCACTCCGAGGCTACGGAGCGGGTTGAACGTCCGCGCGAAGTCGAATCCGATCAGTGAGCCCGGCCCGCCCACCCCGAGCACGACGACCAGCACGTACGCGAGCCAGTGAGGTGGCGTCCCGGGCCACGCCAGCAACGCCGTCCAGACGACGGCGAGCACCGTGACGATCCCGAGGACGAGGTTGGAACGTCGCATCGGGTACCGGGCGACCAGCACCCCGAGGACCGGCCCCGCGACGACGCCCGACAGCACGAGCAGCGAGAGCATGCCGGAGGCCTCCCCGGTCGAGAAGCCGAGACCGCCCACCAGCAGCGGAACGCCCCACAAGAGGCTGAAGACCGTGCCCGAGGACTGCGTCACGAAGTGCGACCAGAACCCCAGCCGGGTCCCCGGGCGGCGGACGCTCTGTCCCAGCTGTCGGCCCGCGTCGGTCCAGCTGACGACCGCCTCGGAGCGGACGCGTCCGGTCGGCGACTCCTTCACGACCAGGAGCACGACCACGGCGGCGACGACCGAGAGGGATGCCGCGCTGAGGAAGGCCGGGCCCCACCCCGCCCCGTGCAGGACGATCGACAGGGGCACGGCCGACAGGACCTGGCCGAGCTGTCCGACGTTGCCGGTCCACTGGGACACCTGCGGCAGGATCGGGCCACGGAACCACGAGGGCAACAGGCGGATCACCGAGATGAAGGTCATCGCGTCGCCGGCGCCGACGAGCACGCGCCCCACGACGGCCACGCCGATGGTCGGCGGCGAGAGCGCCACGACGAGCTGGCCCGCGGCCAGCAGGACGGCACCGGCGACGATGAGCCTCTTGGGTCCCACCCGGTCGAGCAGGACGCCGACCGGGATCTGCAGCCCCGCGTAGACGACGAGCTGCACGACGGCCAGGGTCGACAGGGTCGAGGCCGAGACGCCGAAGAGGTGCTGCGCCTCGACGCCCGAGACGCCGAGCGACGACCGCTGCAGGACGGCGACGACGTAGGCGAAGACGGCGGCTCCCCAGACGAGCCAGGCACGTGCGGAGTTCACCCCGCGACCCTAGCCGACCGCGGGCTGGCCGCCGGCCCGCGCCTCCTGCGCCACCCGGTCGGAACGGACCCGGGAGGCGCGGTGCCGGTCAGGAGCGGTCGTCGCCCTCGCCGTCCACCCGCCGGGTGGCGAGGAACTTCTCCAGTTCGGCGGCCAGGGCGTCGGCCGAGGGAACCTGGCCGTCCTGGTCGGTCAGCGGAGAGGGCAGCGGGTTGCCCTGCATGTAGGTGTCGTGACGTTCCTCGAGCGTGGCGACCAACCGGGACAGCTCGTGGTTGCCGGCGACCTGCTCGTCCACCTTGACCATGAAGTCGCGACCCTCTTCGCGGAGGCGATCGGTCGGGAAGATCAGCCCCGTCGCGGCGCTGATGCTCGACAGAGCCGCCACGGCCGCGTCGGGGAACTCGGTGTCGGCCAGGTAGTGCGGCACGAGCAGGACGAAGCCCGCCGTGGGGTGACCCGTCTCGCCGAGGCGGTGCTCGACGAGGTGCAACGCGTTGGCGGGCGCCTGGGTGACGGGTTTCCACACGGACATCGCCTCGACCAGGTCGGAGCGGTTGCCGCTGACCGTGACCCCGATCGGACGGGTGTGGGGCACGGGCATCGGGATGGAGTGCACCCAGGTCGTGGTCGAGACGCGGTAGCGCTCGACGAGCTGCACGACGGCCGCGGTGAAGCGCTGCCACTGGAAGTCGGGTTCGAACCCGGCCAGGAGGAGGAACCGTTGACCGAGGTCGTCGTGGACGAGGTACAGCGAGAGGGTCGAGGGGTCGATCTCGGAGATGTGGTCCTGATCGAAGGTGAAGGTCGGGCGACGGGCCCGGTAGTCGAGGAGCTCGTCGGCGTCGAAGGTCGCCACGAGGGTGTGGTCGAGGGTGTCGAGGACGTACTCCGCCAGCTGGCTCACCGCCGAGCCCGCGTCGGCGAACCCGGTCAGGCCGGCGACGAGCGGCAGGCCTTCGGGTACGTCGTCGGCGTCGGGGGTGATGTCGTAGAGAGCTGCGGGGTCGTGCATGGTCTCCATGCTAGGCACCGGGCGTCGACGGGAGGGGCGCACGACCACGTGCCGAGAGCGAACACCACGGTCGATACGATGGGCCGATGACCGTCGCCACGCTCTCCGTCCTGCCGTCCGATCCGATCGCCGCCGAGGCCGACGTCCTCGTCGTCGGCGTCATGAAGGGGGCCGACGGCCCCGAGCCGACCCTCGAGGTCCCGGGGCTCGCAGAGTCGTTCGCCGCCCTGGGAGTGACCGGCGCCCGGGACGAACTCGTCAAGGTCCCCGCGACCGGCGTCACCGCCTCGATCGTTGCCCTGGTCGGCCTGGGCGACTCCGTCACGGCCGAGAGCCTCCGCTACGCCGCGGGCTCGGCCGTCCGTCAGCTCACCGCCGTCGACCGGGTCGTCCTGGCTCTGCCCGTGGGCGACGCCGCCGACGCGCTGGCCGCCCTCGAGGGCGCCGCGATCGCCTCGTACGAGTTCGACGCGTTCCGCCACGCCTCGGCGTCCGACACCCGTCGACACGCCCGCGACATCGTCCTGGCGACGTCGGCCGACGTGCAGGACTCCGTCCTCGAGCGTGCGACCGTGGTAGCCGAGGCCGTACACACCGTCCGCGACCTGGCCACGACTCCCCCTCAGCAGATGTACCCCCAGGCACTCGCCGACTTCGCCGTGGCGCATGCCGCGGACGACGCCCTCTCCGTCACCGTCCTCGACGAGGACGGTCTCCGCGACGGCGGGTACGGAGGCATCCTCGGCGTCGGCCAGGGGTCGAGCCGCGGACCCCGGCTGGTCAAGGTCGAGTACTCCCCCGCCGGAGCCGCGAAGCACCTGGCCCTGGTCGGCAAGGGCATCACGTACGACACGGGCGGGCTGTCCCTCAAGCCCGCCGCCAGCATGCTCGGCATGAAGGACGACATGACGGGGGCCGCGACGGTCCTCGCCGTGACGGTGGCCGTGGCGAAGCTCCGGCTGCCCGTGCGACTGACCGCGTGGCTCTGCATCGCCGAGAACATGCCGAGCGGCACGGCGATCCGACCCGACGACGTCCTCACCATCAAGGGCGGCACCACCGTCGAGGTGACGAACACCGACGCCGAGGGCCGACTGGTCATGGCGGACGGCCTGGTCGCGGCGAGCGACGAGCAACCCGACGCCATCGTCGACGTGGCCACCCTCACGGGCGCCCAGGTCGTCGCCCTGGGCATGCGCTACGTCGGCGTCATGGGCAACGACGACCTCGCGTCCGAGATCGTGTCGCTCGCCGACACGACGGGCGAGACGTTCTGGCGCATGCCGCTGGCTGCCGAGCTGCGCGCGCGCCTGAACTCCGACGTGGCCGACCTCGTGAACGCGACCCCGGGCAACACGGCGGCCGGCATGCTGCTGGCCGGAGTGTTCCTGAACGAGTTCGTCGGATCGCGCGAGGGCACGTCCACGCCGATCCCCTGGGCGCACCTCGACATCGCGGGGCCGTCGAACAACAAGGGCGGCGGTTACGGCTACACGGCCAAGGGCTCCACGGGCGTGACCGTCCGGACCCTGATCGAGCTGGCCGACAAGTTTTCCGCTGCGTAGTAAGGTCGTGGGAGCGGGAGAAACCCGCTGAGATCGGTCCCCCGAGGGCATCCGCCGACGTGCGTCACGACGACGCCGCCGAACGGTGCGATCGGTACGGGGACGGGCGTCGTCGCCACCGCGACGGCCCCGCCTCGGCGTCGGGGCACCGCGGACGCACGAGGGAGTTGCTGGGTGTCGGAACAGAATTTTGACCTGGTGGTGCTCGGTGGCGGGAGCGGCGGATACGCCGCAGCGCTGCGAGCGAGCGAGTTGGGCCTGAGCGTCGCACTCGTCGAGAAGGACAAGGTCGGGGGCACCTGCCTCCACCGAGGCTGCATCCCCACCAAGGCGTTGCTCCACTCGGCCGAGGTGGCCGACGTGTCTCGCGAGTCCGCCAAGTACGGCGTCAACACCGACTTCCACGGCATCGACATCGCAGCCGTCACCTCGTACCGCGAGGGCATCGTCGCCAGCAAGTACAAGGGTCTCCAAGGGCTCGTCAAGGCTCGTGGCATCACGACCGTCGAGGGCGAGGGCAAGCTGACCTCGCCGTCGACCGTCCAGGTCGGCGAGACCACGCTCAAGGCCAAGAACGTCGTGCTCGCCACCGGCTCGTACTCGCGCAGCCTCCCCGGTCTCGAGATCGGCGGCAAGGTCATCACGAGCGAGCACGCACTCGCGCTCGACCACGTGCCGAACAAGGTCGTCATCCTCGGCGGCGGTGTCATCGGCGTCGAGTTCGCCAGCGTCTGGAAGAGCTTCGGCGTCGACGTGACCATCGTCGAGGCTCTGCCCCACCTCGTCCCCAACGAGGAGGAGTCGATCTCGAAGCAGTTCGAGCGCGCCTTCCGCAAGCGCGGCATCGCCTTCTCACTGGGCGTTCGGTTCCAGGGCGTCGAGCAGAACGACGACGGCGTCGTCGTCACCCTCGAGGACGGCAAGACGTTCGAGGCGGACCTCATGCTCGTCGCCGTCGGCCGTGGCCCCTCGACCGCGGGTCTCGGCTACGACGAGGTCGGCATCACGATGGACCGCGGTTTCGTCCTGACGAACGAACGCCTCGCGACCAACGTCCCCGGCGTCTACGCCCTCGGCGACATCGTGCCCGGCCTGCAGCTCGCCCACCGCAGCTTCCAGCACGGCATCTTCGTCGCCGAAGAGATCGCGGGCCTCAAGCCGCAGGTGATCTCCGACGTGAACATCCCCAAGGTGACCTACTCCGACCCCGAGGTCGCATCGGTCGGCCTGACCGAGGTCAAGGCCGCCGACCAGTACGGCGCCGACAAGGTCACCAGCTACGACTACAACCTCGCGGGCAACGGCAAGAGCCACATCATCGGCACGAGCGGCTCGGTCAAGGTCGTCCGCGTGGTCGACGGCCCCGTCGTCGGCGTGCACATGATCGGCGCCCGCGTCGGAGAACTGATCGGTGAGGCACAGCTCGCCGTCAACTGGGAGGCCTACCCGGAAGACGTCGCCCCCCTGATCCACGCGCACCCCACCCAGAACGAAGCCCTCGGAGAAGCCATGCTGGCCCTCGCGGGCAAGCCGCTCCACGCGATGTAGATCCCGCGCACCATCGCTCCTGCGAAGCAGGGGCCCGCATCACCACCACAGCAATCACAGACACACAAATGTCGTCAAAGGAGCCCCACAGATGAGCGAATCCGTCAACCTCCCGGCACTCGGTGAGAGTGTCACCGAGGGTACGGTCACCCGCTGGTTGAAGAACGTCGGTGACCGCGTCGAGGTCGACGAGCCGCTGCTCGAGGTCTCGACCGACAAGGTCGACACCGAGATCCCTTCGCCCGTCGCCGGTGTGATCGAAGAGATCCTCGTCGCCGAGGACGAAACCGTCGAGGTCGGCACCGCCCTGGTCCGCATCGGAGACGGCAGTGCCGCCGAGGCACCCGCGGACGAGCCCGAAGCCGCCGCAGAGCCCGAGCAGGCTCCCGCGGCACCCGCCGAAGCAGAGGCCGAAGAGGCCGAGGTCGCCTCGTCCGCCGCACCCGCCCCGGGCGAGGACTCCGCGGCCAGCGCGCCCGAGCCCGCTCCCGCCGTTGATCCGGCTGCTGCGGCACAGCAGGAAGCTGCCAGCCAGCAGCCTGCCGCCTCGCAGCCCGAGGCCACCCAGCCCAGCAGCGAGCAGCCGGCCCCGTCGGCACCGACCCCGTCACCCGCCACGGGTTCGTCCGAGACGTCGGCACCCGCCACCCCGGCCCCGAACAGCGGTGCGCCCGTCGGCTACGTCACCCCGCTCGTCCGCAAGTTGGCGAACGAGAAGGGCGTCGACATCTCGACCCTGACGGGCAGCGGTGTCGGGGGTCGCATCCGCAAGGAGGACGTCCTCGCCGCCGCCGAGGCTGCCGAGACCGCCGCGTCCTCGACCACGTCGGCACCGGCCTCCACCGGTCCCGCACCGATCGAGGTCTCGCCGCTGCGCGGCACGACCGTCCCGATGTCGCGCCTCCGCAAGGTCGTCGCCGAGCGCGCGGTCCAGTCGATGCAGGCCATGGCTCAGCTGACCAGCGTGGTCGAGGTCGACGTCACGAAGGTCGCGGCGTTCCGAGACGCGAACAAGGGTGCTTTCCTCGAGAAGACCGGCAACAGGCTGTCCTTCCTGCCCTTCTTCACCCTGGCGGCCGCCGAGGCACTCAAGGCGCATCCCAAGCTGAACGCCACCGTCGACGGCGACTCGATCGTCTACCCCGACCACGAGCACGTGGCCATGGCGGTCGACACCGAGCGAGGCCTGCTGACGCCCGTCATCAAGAACGCCTCCGACCTCGACCTCGCGGGCATCGCCGGTCAGATCGCCGACCTTGCACAGCGCACGCGGGACAACAAGCTGAAGCCCGACGAGCTGGCCGGTGGCACGTTCACCGTCACGAACACGGGTTCGCGAGGTGCCCTGTTCGACACCCCGGTGGTCTTCCTGCCGCAGGTGGCCATCCTCGGCACCGGCATCGTCGTCAAGCGCCCGGTGGTCATCAAGGCCGACGGATCGGAGTCCATCGCGATCCGGTCCATGGTCTACCTGGCCCTGTCGTACGACCACCGCATCGTGGACGGTGCCGACGCCGCGCGCTTCCTGGTCGCCGTCAAGGAGCGTCTCGAGGGCGGGGACTTCTCGTCCAAGCTCGGCATCTGACGCCCGTCGGGTGAGGCCGGACCTCACCGATCGACGAACACGTCTCGAAGCCGCCAACCGGCCTCGGTCCTCATCACGAGGACCGAGGCCGGTTCGCCGTGGGGGCCCGTCGCCTCGAGCACGACCGTCCCGCCGGCTCGTGACGCCCCGCCGGTCAACTCGAGTGCGACCGTCGCCCCGCCGGCCAGCGAGGGGTCGTCGAGCACGGCCGCGTCGCGGAGCGCGATCGGTGAGCCCGGTTGGTCGACGGCGTCGAGACAGCTGGGTGTCACGTCGCGCAGGCACTCCAGACGCGCCGCCAGGAGCACCTCGGCGGCTGCGCCGGCATCGTCACCGACCACGAGCGCCTCCACCTCGTCGAGAGAACCGGTTCCACCCGACCGAGAAGGTGCTGTCGTGACGGTCCCCGGGGAGTCGCCTGCAGGATCTCCCGGCTTGGAGGACTCGGCACCGGCCGAGACCGTACTCACCCTGTCGTCGGAGCCGTCGTGGCGTGCCGACGAAGCCGTCCCGAGGACGACCGCTGCACCGGCGACGACGACGGCGCCCGCCGCGAGCAGTCGGTAGCGCCGTCGAACGGCCCCGAGGGCGGTGAACACCTGTCGCGGTCGCAGGTCCCGCACACCGGCGATCACCCGGTCGAGCGCCTCCGATTCGGGCAGGAGCGCGAGCCAGCCCCGCATGACCGGCTCGTCCTCGAGGGCCGACACGTGGGGGTCTCCCCCGAGACCGTCGTCGACGCCCTCGACCACGTCGTCGACGCTCGAGAGCGGAACGGCCTCGCCGAGGTCGAAGACCGACTCGACGAGGGACTCGAAGCTCGTCGCGTCCAGGGTCGGCATCGAGTCCCGCGACGCCGGTCGAGCCGCGCGCTCGACGACGGCCCGGGCGAACTGCGCCGCCACGGGCAACGAGGCGCGCTCGGCGTCCGGCCCGGCGGCCGCTTGCCGAACGCCGACCAGCACAGGGGCCCCGCGGGCGTCGATCTCGACGTCGTCGACGTCGAGAGCACCGATGGCCGTCCCCCGACGGGCCAGGTGCTGGACCGCGTCCAGCACGGGCACGACGAGGGTGATGGCCTCCCCCGGCTCGGGACGCCCCCTGGCGGCGAGCCACGAGGCGAGCGGGTCGCCGCCGAGGTCCTCGAAGACGAGCACGAGCTCGCCCGACGCACTCGTCAGCACGTCGACCAGGGGCGCGACGTGCGGGTGGTCCGCGCGCGCGAAGGCGACCGCCTCGGCGACGGGAGAGCGTCCTGCCGAGCCCGACCCGCGCCTCCTGAGCACGACGCGCGACCCGCCGGGTGCTTCGGCGAGGATGCGCTCCACCCCGCCGTCGAGGCGCCGGGAGAGCACGCGGTAAGGGCCGATCGACTCGCTCGTCATGAGGCGATGGTGTCGTCCCGAGGCCGACGCCGTCGTCCCGCCGGAGACCTCTGTCGACCGTCGTCGGATCCGAGGCCCTGGGGAGGACTCGTCGGGACCGCTTACCCCGTATCCTGGTCCACATGGCTCGTCGCACGTCCCCCGAGAACACGTCCCCGAAACCGCCGAAGGAACCCGGCCGTCTCAAGCAGATGTGGCAGGTCTTCCAGATGACCCGCCGCGTCGACAAGACGGCGCTGCCGATGATGCTGCTGGCGTTCTTCGTGCCCGTGCTGCTCGGTGTGGTCGCGGCGCTGCTGCTCACGGGCGGCAACGTGCTCGCCCTCGTGCTGTACATCGTCGTCGGCGTCATGCTCGGGTTCCTGCTGCTGCTGATCGTGCTGGGCCGGAAGGCCGAGCGCGCGGCGTACTCGCAGATCGAGGGGCAGCCCGGTGCCGTGGGTGCCGTCATGAAGAGCGGCCTGCGTCGTGCGTGGCGCGCCGCCGAGATGCCCGTGGCCGTCCAGGGCCGCAGCCAGGCCGCTGTGTACCGCGCGGTCGGCAAGCCGGGTGTCGTGCTCGTCGCCGAGGGTGGCGCCGGTCAGACGCGCCGACTCGTCGACGAAGAGCGTCGCAAGGTCACCCGCATCCTGCCGAACGTCCCGGTCCACGTCCTCAACGTCGGCCCCGACGCCGACTCCGTGCCCCTGCACAAGCTCGCAGGACGCATGAACAAGCTGAAGTCCTCGATCAACCGCAACGAGGTGCTCGCCGTCAGCAACCGCCTCCAGTCCCTCGGTCAGAACGGCCTGCCCATCCCCAAGGGCGTCGACCCCTTCAAGGTGCGGTCGGGTCGTCCGCGCTGACCCCGGAGACTTCCGCCTCGACGTGACGTGACGACGGCGCCCCTCCGACCAGGAGGGGCGCCGTCGTGCGTCGGTCGGGTCGGAGGGGCGCCTCAGACGCGGACGAGGAGCGTGCCGGCGACACGGTCGTGCAGGCCCCGCTGGTCGAGGTCCCAGACCACGGCCGGGATGACGAGCACGAGCAGTACCGACCGCAGGACGGGCCGTCCGACGCCGATGCGGCCTCCGGCCATCGGCACGAGACGCATGCCCAGTGCGAGGTGCCCGAGCGAGCCGCCGAACAGCACGAGGAAGAGCATCTGCATGAGCAGGAACACCCCGGTGATGGCGAGGCCCTCGCCACCGAAGAAGAGCGCGGCCACCGCGTAAGCGATCGCCCAGTCGACGGCGAGCCCGGCGACGCGCCGCCCGAGTCGGGCCACGGAGCGCGGCCCCTTCTCGGGCAGCCCGAGCCGCTCGCCGGGCCAGCGCTGTGCCCCGTCGTCGGGGCCACCCACGGAGGCGGGGCGGGAAGGAGGCGCGGTGCGATCGGGCATGCCCCGAGCCTACCGAGGGGCCGAGCCGTAACATGCCGGAAACATGAGGGACACCGCAGCGAAACGGCCCCTCCGTAGCCTCGTCGGAGGCTGCGTCCCGCATCCGATCCGTTCCAAGCCCATTGGAGAGACATCTAGATGTTCACTGATTCTTCCGAGGTGCTGAAGTTCATCAAGGACACCGACGTCAAGTTCCTTGACATCCGCTTCACCGATCTTCCCGGTGTCCAGCAGCACTTCAACATCCCCGCCTCCACGGTCGACGAGGAGTTCTTCTCCGTCGGACAGCTCTTCGACGGGTCCTCCATCCGGGGCTTCGCCTCCATCCACGAGTCGGACATGCAGCTCATCCCCGACGTCACGACCGGGTACGTCGACCCGTTCCGCGTCGAGCGCACGCTCGTCCTCGTCTTCGACATCTTCAACCCGCGCAACGGCGAGCTCTACAGCCGAGACCCGCGTCAGGTCGCCAAGAAGGCCGAGAAGTATCTCGCCTCGACCGGCATCGCCGACACCGCGTTCTTCGCCCCCGAGGCCGAGTTCTACATCTTCGACGACGTCCGCTACGAGGTGAAGCAGAACGCCAGCTCCTACAGCGTCGACTCCGAAGAGGGCGCCTGGAACACCGGCCGCGTCGAAGAGGGCGGCAACCTCGCCAACAAGACGGCCTACAAGGGTGGCTACTTCCCGGTCAGCCCCGTCGACAAGACGGCCGACCTGCGGGACGACATCAGCCTCAAGCTGATCGACTCGGGCCTCGAGCTCGAGCGCGCGCACCACGAGGTGGGCACCGGCGGCCAGCAGGAGATCAACTACAAGTTCGACACGATGGTCCACGCCGCGGACGACATCCTCAAGTTCAAGTACATCGTCAAGAACACGGCCGAGCAGTGGGGCAAGGTCGCGACCTTCATGCCCAAGCCGCTCTTCGGCGACAACGGCTCGGGCATGCACACCCACCAGTCGCTCTGGAACGACGGCAAGCCGCTGTTCTACGACGAGAACGGCTACGGCGGGCTCTCCGACCTGGCCCGCTGGTACATCGGTGGCCTGCTCAAGCACGCCCCCGCGGTGCTCGCCTTCACGAACCCGTCGATCAACTCGTACCACCGCCTGATCCCGGGCTTCGAGGCCCCCGTCAACCTCGTGTACTCGGCCGGCAACCGTTCGGCGGCCATCCGCATCCCGATCACGGGCACGAACCCGAAGGCCAAGCGGATCGAGTTCCGCGTCCCCGACGCCGCCTCGAACCCGTACCTGGCGTTCGCCGCGCAGCTGATGGCCGGCCTCGACGGCATCCAGAACCGGATCGAGCCGCACGAGCCCGTCGACAAGGACCTCTACGAACTGCCCCCGGAAGAAGCGAAGAACATCCCGCAGGTGCCGGCGTCGCTCGAGGGTGCGCTCGATGCGCTCGAGGCCGACCACGAGTTCCTGACCAAGGGCAACGTCTTCACCGAGGACCTCATCGAGACCTGGATCGCGTACAAGCGCGAGAAGGAGATCCTGCCCATGGCGCAGCGTCCTCACCCCTTCGAGTTCGAGCTGTACTTCGGCGTCTGATCCGATCGCACCACGAGAGGCCCGCATCCCCCAGAAGGGTGCGGGCCTCTCGCGTCGCCGGCGCAGGGGGCCTCGATGAGGCGACCCGCGCCTCCTCGGAGCCGTCGACGACCAGGAGGCGCGGGTGGCAGACGCAGGACGGGCCGCCTCCCGGGGGAAGCGGCCCGTCAGCCCGTGCCCGACGATCCGGTCAGGCGGGTACGGCGGTCGGCGTCAGCACGCGGCGCTGGGCCGGGGTGCGACGGCCGCCCAACGGACGGACCTCCCACCCGGCGGCCGACCAGACCTCGGCGTCGAGCACGTTGCGTGCGTCGATCACCACGGGGTTGGCGGCGAGCTCGGCGAGCCCGGCCGCGTCCGCCCCGACGAACTCGGGCCATTCGGTGAGCAGCAGCACGGCGTCGGCGTCCGTCACGGCCTCGGCGGCCGAGTCGGCGAACGACAGGGTCGGGAAGCTGCGCTGGGCCGTCTGCGTGGCCTCGGGGTCGACCACGAGCACCTGGGCGCCGCGCAGGTGCAGCGCCGCCGCGACGTTCAGGGCAGGCGAGTCGCGGACGTCGTCGGTGTGCGGCTTGAACGCCGCCCCGAGCACCGCGATGCGCCGGTTGAGCACCGAGCCGCCACAGGCGTCGATCGCCTGGTCGATGACCCGCTGGCGCTGAGCCATGTTGATCTCGTCGACCTGTTGCATGAGCCCGACGACGCGGTGGGCCGACAGCTCGTTGGCCCGGAACATCAAGGCCCGGATGTCCTTCGGCAGGCAGCCGCCGCCGAAACCGAGGCCGGCGTTGAGGAACTTGCGTCCGATGCGGTCGTCGAAACCGAGGGCGTCGGCGAGGGTCGACACGTTGGCACCGGCCGCCTCGCACAACTCGCTGATCGCGTTGATGAACGAGATCTTCGTCGCGAGGAACGCGTTGGCGCTGACCTTGACCAGCTCGGCGGTCGGCAGGTCGCACGAGATGACCGGCGTGCCCGTGGCGATGGGCATCGCGTAGACCTCGCGCATCAGGGCTTCGGTGCGGACGTCGGTCCCGCCGAAGACGATGCGATCGGGGCGCAGGGTGTCCTCGACGGCGTGACCCTCGCGGAGGAACTCGGGGTTCCAGACGAGGTCGGCCGAGACGCCGGCGGGCACGACGCCGACCACGATCTCGCGCAGGTGCGCCGCCGTTCCGACCGGCACGGTCGACTTGCCCACGATGAGGCCGTCGTGGCTCAGGGCGGCGGCGACGTTGCGGGTCGCCTCCTCGACGTAGGAGAGGTTCGCGGCGTGGCTCCCCCGGCGCTGCGGCGTGCCGACGCAGATGAAGTGCACGTCCGACAGGGCGACGGCCTCGGCGAGGTCGGTCGTGAAGGTGAGCCGGCCCGAGCCGACGTGCTTCACGATGAGCTCGGGCAGGCCGGGCTCGAAGAACGGGACGCGCCCCTCGGCCAGGGCGGCGACCTTGGCGGGGTCGGTGTCGACCCCGATCACGTCGAAGCCCATCTCGGCCATGGCCGCGGCGTGCGTGGCACCGAGGTAACCGGTGCCGATGACGCTGATGCGGGGCTTCACGGAGGGGGTGTCGGCTGCCGTCTCGACGACGGCGGACTCGGGGGTGGTGGCGTCTTTCTTCATGATGCGCTCCTGGGGATGAGGGAGAGGCGGGAGACGAGGAAGGGAGTGGGTGTCGTCACGGCGACGGCTGGAGGTCGTAACCGACGTCGCGTCGGGTGATCCCCGCCGTGAAGGCGGCGAGGCTGTCGGACCGCGACGTGAGGCGCCAGTCGTTGGTCGACCGCACTCCGTCGACGACCGTGGTGGCCACGAGGTCGAAGTACGAGAAGCCGATGATGTCGGCGTTCGCCGGATCGGCCAGCGCGGTGAAGAGCGAGTTGAACCACTGCGCCTTCTCGCTCGTGGCCGTGGGATCCGACGAGCCACCCGTCTCGCTCGCACCGATCTCGGCGAGCAGGATGTTCTTGCCCGGTGCGATGGCCCGCAGCTGCTTCAGCGTGGCTCCGAAGGTGCTGTCGAACGTCGGCTGCGACTTGTCGTCGTACGGCGGCCGGTAGTAGCCCGACATGCCCACGATGTCGACGTAGTCGGCGCCCGGGTAGAGACTCGCGAGGAAGGCCTGCGTCGTGTGGTCGCTGCCGCCGGTCTTGCCCGTGGCCAGACGGTCGATGCGCGTGGGCGCCCAGATCCAGGCGACCAGGTCGTTCGCCCCCTGCCGCTCGAACAGGTCGTGGACGTGCTGCCAGGCTTTCACGTAGTCCCCGGGCCCGTTGCCGTTGACGGCGCCCTTGCTGTTGCCGTAGTCGGTGCTCCAGGGGTACCAGGTGCCGTTCATCTCGTGGTCGAACCGCAGTGCCAGCGGCATGCCGTTCGCGACGATGTCGTCGGCGTAGGTCGTCAGGTACGAGTCGAAACTGCCGTCGATGATCTTCGTCAGGCTGTAGTCGGGCTGTTCGGGTTCGTTGTTGCCGGCTTTGATCGGCTGCGACTCCCACGTCAGCACGGGCAGCTTGCCCCGCGACCAGGACGACCGGACGGCGTCGGCGCGGAACTCCTGGTCGAAGCCCTGGAAGTAGCCGACCATGTTGGCCTCGGAACCGACCGCCGCCTCCTGCGCGTCGTAGGTCGCCCAGTTGAACGGCGCCTGATCCGTGAAGAGTCCGAAGTAGCGCGACTCGGGATCGACGATCGAGGCGAGGGAGGGCGTCTCGATCGTGACGGGGCCCGTGGTGCCCCCACCGGTCGAACCGTTCGAGCCGGTGCCTCCCGACCCGGAGCCACCGGACGCACCGTTCCCCCCGCCTCGTCCACCGGCCGCGGTGCCTGCCGCGCCCGAGCCCGACCCCTGGGCCGCGTCCGCGGCGGACTGCGCCTGGGACAGGGCCGACTCGGCGGAGGCGAGCTTCGCCTGCGCCGCGGTCAGCTGCCCTTCGGACGTCCAGGCCTGCTGCTGCACGTCGGCCAGGGCCGCCTTGCTCTCGGCGAGCTGCTTCTTGGCGGAGACCAGCTGGTCGAGCAGCGCGGATCGATCGGCCTTGAGCGACGAGACGTTGATCGACGGGTCGACGCCCGTGACCTCGGTCACGGCGCTGCGGACGATGTTGTCCGACGGTGAGACCCAGATGAGCCACGAGATCATGGCGAGCAACACCACCACGGCGGTGGCGCCGAGCGCGGTGCGCCGGGCGTTGCCGTGAGAGGTCGCCCACCAGGCTCCCGACTGCATGTGGACGGGCGTGACGAAGTCCTGCGTCGAGTCAGACAATGAAGAAGACCTCCAGGGCGATGATGGCGGCGCCGATCAGGTACGGGAATCCGGCTTTGGGGTTGAGGCGGCGACGAGGAGGCGCGGTGGCGGTGGTCACAGCGGCCACCGGTGCCGGAGCGGTCGCCCCCTCGGCCTCGGCGGCCAGGGCCGCCTTGCGGCTCTTGACGAGGACCGCTCCTTGTTCGTCGGTCTCGTCGGTCGCCGAGCCGAAGTCGAAGAGCGTGTCGACCCCGGGGTCGACGCCGTCGCGGAACTGCCGTTCGAGGGCGTCGATGGGGGCCTCCTCGGCCACCTCGTCGAGCGCGCCCTGCATCTCGTCGTTCGCCGCGCCTCCTGCGTACGCCCCGGCCCGGGTGCCCCAGCCGCTGGCGTGGCCCATGCGGAAGAACCCGATGACCCGGATGGGCATGAGGAAGAACGTCGACACGATGATGAACACGGGGAGGCGGAAGAAGTCCGAGGGCTTCTCGGCCAGGTGGCGCATCTGACGGATCGACATGCTGAGGACCGACGAGACCACCATGAGGACGACGATGCTGATGAGGCCCGTCTGCACGCCGTACTCCTCGAGGATGCCGCGGTACAGGTTCACGCCCTGACCGGTGATCCCTCGGTAGATCCAGCCCCCGATGACGCCCATGAGCATGAAGGGCAGCACGATGTCCATCGCGAAGAAGAACGCGAGCAGCGGGGCGTGCCCGACCATCCAGGGCATCATGCGGAGGGTGTTGTACTGGCTGCCGCGCGCCCATCGCAGCTGCTGCTTGTAGAGCTTCTTCAGCTGCAACGGGGCGTCCGTGTAGACCAGGCTGGTGTGCTGGTAGACGGTGCGGTAGCCCTCTTTGAGCGTGAGGTTCGTCAGGGTGCGGTCGTCGCTGACCTCGAGGAACACGCCCATGAACTTCTCCGTCATGAACTTGTCCATGACCCGCACGAGGATCTCGCGGCGGAAGGCGATCGTTCTGCCCGGCAGGCAGCCGATCTGCCCCAACACGCTCTGCGCCGGCATCGAGTAGAGGGCGCGTGAGTTCTCTAGCCAGTCGGCCCAGCGGGTGATCCAGCTGCGCTCGGGCTCGAGGATGCGCTGGCGGGTGGTGACTCCCCCGACGTTCTCCTGGGCGAACGGGCGGAGCAGTTCGGAGAGGGTGCCCGGCGTCCAGACCGTGTCGGAGTCGACGAGGACGGTGATGTCGCCGCGGCTCAGCTCGGTGCCGATCATGACGGCGTTGCGCTTTCCGGGGATCGGCGTGTGCACCCAGCGCACGAGCGGCCCGAACTCCTCACAGACGGCCGCGAGCTCGGGGTTGGGCTTTCCGTTGATGACGACGATGATCTCGCCGGGGCCCTGTTCGACCATGCGGCCGATGACGTCCCGGAAGAGGTCGAGCGGTTCGTCCACGACGGGGACGACGACGCTGGTGGTCCCGCGGAACTCCCCCGTGAAGGGTCGGTAGCGGCGGGAGAGCAGGACCTTGATGATCCAGAGCACCCAGATGAGGGCGCTGTAGGCGGCGAAGAGGTAGATCTCGGGGTATCCGGCCGCCATGGATCGGATCTGCAGGATGAAGGTCAACACGATGGCCACCTGAGGTGTGAGAAGGGATCGACTTCCGCAACGCTGGGGAATTGGTCTATCGGGTTAGGGGAATTCTCAGTCACTCACGGGCCACTCACAAGCACCCCCCGACCGCGGGGGGCGGGATCGCCGGGTCGGGGTACGTCGAGTCCGGCAAGGTGCTGTCGACAGAAGTGCTGACACGAACGCGACGCGGCGACTGCCAAACCATTCGGTTCGGCACGGATGACCGTCGTTCGCGAGGCTGTGATCGTCGATCGAGAGAAAGTCCTGATCAGAGGCTCGGATCGGGCACATCGCATTCGCATTGCCCAATGGGCAACAATTCTCCACAGGGCCCTCGACCCTGCCCCACCCCCACACGTGGGTCATCTTCCCGAAACGTGATGGACATGTGGAGAGGGGTACAGACGCGCGAAACGGGGTACACGAAAAGAGGCCGACATCGACCCACGAGGATCGCGAGGTCACGCTGCGCCCCGGGCGTGTCGCACGGCCCGGGGGTGGTCAGCCGAGTGGTTCGGGTGCCTCGTCGACGCCGTAGAACTCACGCTCGAACACGGCGCGCGACCGGCGGGTGGCGGCGAGGTAGTCCTCTTCGAGGGTGGTGGCGGAGCCCGGCGGGTACTCCATCAGGCGAGCGACACCCTCGAGTTGACGACGATCCCGCGGCAGCACGTCCTGCGTCCGGGAGGTCCAGAGGGTGACCGCCGACCGCGCCCTCGACGCCATGATCCAGGCGTCGTGCAACCGCCGGGCGTCGTCGTCGGCGACCAGGCCCGCGTCCACGGCCGCGGCGAGGGCGTCGAGCGTCGACGGCGTCCGGAGGCCGGGCACGTCGACCCCGTGCTGGAGTTGGAGCAGTTGGACGAACCACTCGACGTCGCTGAGCGACCCGCGTCCGAGTTTCAGGTGGCGCGAGGGCTCGGCCCCCTTCGGCAGGCGCTCGGACTCGACCCGGGCCTTGATGCGCTTGACCTCGCGGACCTGCTGCTCGGTCAGCTCGGCGGGGTACCGGACCGAGTCGGCGACGACCATGAAGTCGTCGAGGAGGGCCTGGTCGCCGGCCACGGGTCGCGCGCGCAGCAACGACTGGGCCTCCCAGGTGAGCGACCAGCGCGCGTAGTAGGCACGGTACGAGGACAACGAGCGCACCACCGGCCCGTTCTTCCCCTCGGGACGCAGGCCGGTGTCGAGGTCGAACGGCACGAGGGCGTCCGAGGTGAGGCGGCTCATCTCGGCGGCCACGGTGAGGGCGCGACGGTGCGCCGTCTCGTCGCCCTCGGGAGCCCGGTAGACGTAGAGCACGTCGGCGTCCGAGCCGAATCCGAGCTCTTCTCCCCCGTACCGCCCCATGGCGATCACGGCGAACTCGAGATCGCCGGCGTTCCGGCGGGCCAGGGCCAACGCCCCGGTCACCGACGCCGTCGTCACCGCGGTGAGGCCCCGGGCGAGGGTGTCGATGTCGAGGATGCCCAGGATGCCGCCGACGGCGAGTCGCAGGATCTCGCGGCGCCGCGCCTGGCGCAGGACGGTGGCCGCCGCATCGGGCGAGCGATGTCGCGCGAGGGTGGCGGCCGTCTCGTCGAGGAGGCTCGAGAGGGGGCGGGCCCGGAGCTCGGCGTCGTTCTCGAGCCAGGCCGCGGCCTCGGGGATGCGCTCGAGGAGGTCGGCCGCGAAGGTCGACGACGACAGGACGGTCGTCAGGCGGTGGGCGGCCCCCGACGAGTCGCGCAGCATGCGGAGGAACCAGTACGACTCGCCCAGGCCGTCGCTCAGGCGCCGGAAGGCGAGCAGGCCGAGGTCGGGGTCGGTGCCGTCGGCGAACCACTGCAGCATCGCGGGCAGCAGGTGACGTTGGATGCTCGCCCGGCGCGAGACACCGGCCGTCAGGGCCGCGATGTGACCCAGCGCGCCCTTCGGATCGGCGAAGCCGATGGCCGCGAGCCGTGCCGTCGCCTGGTCCGAACTGAGGGCGAGGTCCTCTTCGGGACGGGCCGCGACGGCCGAGAGGAGCGGGCGGTAGAACAGGCGCACGTGCAACGTGCGGACCCGACGCTTGACCCCCTGCCACAGGTCGACGAGCTGGGCCGCACCCGGCGCGAGGCCGGTACCGCGGGCGAGGACCCGGAGCGCGTTCTCGTCGGTCGGCATGAGGTGCGTGCGCCGCAGTCGCGTCAGCTGGATGCGGTGCTCGAGCAACCGCAGCACGCGGTAGTCGCGGTCGAACTCGGCGGCCTCGGCACGTCCGACGTACCCCCGCGCGGCCAGGGCGCCGAGCGCGTCGAGCGTCGAGCGCTGGTGCACCCGTTCGTCGGCCTGCCCGTGCACCAGCTGCAGCAGCTGGATGGTGAACTCGATGTCGCGCAGCCCGCCGGGACCGAGCTTGAGCTGCCGGTCGACCTCGCCCGCGGGGATCAGGGCCGTGACCCGTTCGCGCATGGCCTGGACCGACTCGACGAAGTTCTCGCGCGAGGCGGCCGACCAGACGAACGGGGCGACGGCGGCGACGTAGCGCTCGCCGAGGTCGACGTCGCCGGCCAGGGGCCGCGCCTTCAGCAGGGCCTGGAACTCCCACCCCTTCGCCCAGCGCTCGTAGTAGGCGACGTGCGACTCGAGCGTCCGGACCAGGGCGCCGTCTTTGCCCTCGGGGCGGAGGTTCGCGTCGACCTCCCAGAGGTCGGGCTCGACGGCGAGGTCGGAGATCGCGCGGGCGGCGTGCATCGCGAGACGGCTGCCGATCTCGACGGCCCGCCCGTTCTCGAGCCCGTCGACCCCTTCGGCAACGTAGACCACGTCGACGTCGCTGAGGTAGTTGAGCTCGCGGGCACCGGCCTTGCCCATGCCGATGACGGCCAGACGGGTGCGGTCGACGTCCGCGGCGGGGAACGGGACCTCGCGTCGGGCCACGTCGACGGCGGCGTCCAGGGCGGCGCCCGCGAGGTCGGCGAGGGCGGCGGCCACCCGGGGCAGGACCTCGACGGGGTCGTCGGCCTCGAGGTCGTACGACGCCAGCTGCAGCAGGTGGCGTCGGTACCGGACCCGCAACGCGACGCGGGCCTCGTCGCCGGTCAGCCCGATCGCCGCCCGGCGGACGTCGTCTCGGTACGTCGCCGCCGACGGCGGTTCGTCCAGGGGATCGAGCAGGACGGTCGCCTCGGCGGGGCGACGCGCGACGAAGTCGGCGAGCCCCTCGGACGCGCCGAAGACCCTCAGGAGGCGCGGGCCGGCCTCGCCATCGAGCAACTCGACCACGCCGGCACGATCACGCTCGACCGACCGCTCGAGGTGCACGAGGGCCGCGTCCGGGTCGGCCACCGTGGCGAACCACGGGAGGAGGTCGCGCACCTGGGGTACCTCGGCGACGAGGCGGTCGAGCCGGTCGCGCCCCGCACCGAGGTCGGAGAACCCGAGCCGCGCCAGCTCGGAGAGACCGGTCGCGGATCGGGGCATGAGGGCGGGGCGGCCGGTCGGCTAGAGGATCTCGAGGTTCGAGCGCAGCTCGAACGGCGTGACCTGTGCCCGGTACTCTTTCCACTCTTGACGCTTGTTGAGCAGCACGTAATTGAACACCTGCTCGCCCAGGGTCTCGGCGACGAGTTCGCCGTTCTCCATGATCGACAGGGCGTGGTCGAGGCTGGCGGGCAGTTGACGGTAACCCAGGGCGCGACGCTCGGCGTCGCTCAGGCCCCAGACGTTGTCCTCTGCCTCGGCCGGCAGTTCGTAGCCCTCTTCGATGCCCTTGAGACCCGCCGCCAACATCAGCGAGAAGGCCAGGTACGGGTTCGCGGCGGAGTCGATGGCACGGTACTCGACGCGGCTCGAGTTGCCCTTGTTGGGCTTGTAGAGCGGGACGCGCACGAGCGCCGAGCGGTTGTTGTGACCCCAGGTCACGAAGCTCGGTGCCTCGTCGCCACCCCAGAGGCGCTTGTAGCTGTTGACGAACTGGTTCGTCACGGCCGTGATCTCGGGGGCGTGCTTGAGCAGGCCGGCGATGAACTGACGGCCGATGGTCGAGAGCTGGTACTCGGCCCCCGCCTCGTAGAAGGCGTTGGAGTCGCCCTCGAAGAGCGACATGTGCGTGTGCATGCCGGAGCCGGGGTGCTGGCTGAACGGCTTGGGCATGAACGAGGCGAAGACACCCTGCTCGATGGCGACCTCTTTGATGACCGTGCGGAAGGTCATGATGTTGTCGGCCGTCGTCAACGCGTCGGCGTAGCGCAGATCGATCTCGTTCTGACCGGGCCCCGCCTCGTGGTGGCTGAACTCGACCGAGATGCCCAGGTCTTCGAGCATGCGGACCGAGCGGCGACGGAAGTCGTGGGCGGTGCCGCCGGGGACGTTGTCGAAGTAGCCGGCCGAGTCGACCGGCTGGGGGCCGTCGGCGCCGAGCTGGGCGCTCTTCAGCAGGTAGAACTCGACCTCGGGGTGCGTGTAGAAAGTGAAGCCGCGCTCGCCGGCCCGGGCCAGGGTGCGCTTCAGCACGTTGCGCGGATCGGCCACGGCTGGCTGGCCGTCGGGAGTCGTAATGTCGCAGAACATGCGGGCGGTCGGATCGATCTCGCCTCGCCAGGGCAGGATCTGGAAGGTCGTCGGGTCGGGCTGGGCGAGCACGTCGGCCTCGTACGACCGGGTCAGGCCCTCGATGGCCGAGCCGTCGAAGCCGATGCCCTCGGCGAACGCCCCCTCGACCTCGGCCGGGGCGATGGCAACGGACTTGAGGGTGCCGATCACGTCGGTGAACCAGAGGCGGATGAACTTGATGCCGCGCTCTTCGATCGTGCGGAGGACGAAGTCCCTCTGTTTGTCCATGCCACGGCCTTTCTGCTCCGCCACTACGGTAGTGGACATGCCCCGACTCCGCTTGGCGCTCGCGCAGACCAACCCCGTCGTCGGCGACCTCGCCGGCAACTCCGCCCAGATCGTCGAGGCGGCCCGTCGGGCCCGCGCCGCCGGTGCCGACCTGCTCGCCGCGGGCGAGATGAGCGTCACGGGCTATCCGATCGAAGACCTCGCCAGCCGGCCGAGTTTCCTGCAGGCCAGTCGGCACGCCGTCGAGGTCCTGGCCGAGACCCTCGAGGCCGAGGGCCTGGGCGACCTGCCGGTCGTGGTCGGTCACGCCGACGGCCCGTTCGAGCCCCGACTGCTGGGCACGAGCAACGCCCCCACGGCCATCGCCAAGAACTGCGCGAGCGTCCTGCAGGGCGGGCGTGTCGTGACGACCACCGCCAAGTACCACCTGCCGAACTACTCGGTCTTCGACGAGTACCGCGTGTTCATCCCCGGTGACGAGCTGCTCGTCGTCCGGGTGGGCGGCGTCGACGTCGCCCTCGTGGTCTGTGAGGACCTCTGGCGCGACGGCGGCCCGGTCGAGCGCGTGCTGCACGCCGACGCGGGTCTGCTCCTCGTCATCAACGCGAGCCCGTTCGTCCGCGACAAGGACGAGGTGCGCCTCCCGCTCGTCACCCGCCGGGCCGTCGAGAACGACACCCTGGTGGCCTACGTGAACATCGTCGGCGGTCAGGACGACCTGGTCTTCGACGGCGACAGCGTGGTGGTCGACGGCGACGGGACGATCCTGGCCAGGGCCCCGCAGTTCGACGAGCACCTGCTGGTCGTCGACCTCGACCCCGAACCGGCCACGGACACCGAGCTGCCCGAGGGCATCCGCCGAGTCGAACTCGAGGCGGCGACCGAGCCGACCGAGGACGGTGCCGGTGGCTCCGGGGCCGACGCGGGCCGCGCCTCCTCGTCCACGATCGAACGCGACGTCGCCGAACTGCCCGACGATCGGCAGCAGCTCTGGAACGCCCTCGTGCTCGGCACCCGCGACTACGTGCGGAAGAACGGGTTCCGCAGCGTGATCCTCGGGCTCTCGGGCGGCATCGACTCGGCCGTGTGCGCGGCGATCGCCGCCGACGCCATCGGGGCCGACGCCGTGTACGGCGTCTCGATGCCGAGCCGGTGGTCGAGCGATCACAGCCGCAGCGACGCCGACGACGTCGCCGAGCGGATCGGCGTGCGGTACTCGACCGAGCCGATCGCCGACCTCGTCGCGCCGTTCGAGGACCAGTTGCACCTCACGGGCCTGGCGGCCGAGAACGTGCAGGCCCGCGCCCGGGCGCTCGTGTTGATGGGCTTGTCGAACCTGCACGGCCACCTCGTGCTGACCACCGGCAACAAGACCGAGCTGGCCGTGGGCTACTCGACGATCTACGGCGACTCGGTCGGCGGGTTCGCACCGATCAAGGACGTCCCGAAGACGATGGTCTGGGAGCTCGCCCGGTGGCGCAACGCCTACGCGGAGTCGATCGGCGAGACCGCGCCCATCCCCGAGAACTCGATCACGAAACCGCCGTCGGCCGAGCTGCGTCCGGACCAGAAGGACGAGGACTCACTGCCTCCGTACGAGGTGCTCGACGGCATCCTCGAGGGATACATCACGAACGCGCTCGGGGCGGCTGACGTCGTCGCGCTCGGCTACGACGCCGACACGGTGGCCGAGATCACGAAGCTGGTCGACCGGTCCGAGTGGAAGCGCCGCCAGGGGGCGATCGGTCCGAAGATCTCGGGCATGGCCTTCGGTCGCGACCGCCGTCTGCCGATCACCTACCGGCCGACGACCGTCTGACGCCCGAGCGCCCCGTCGGCGATCGGTCGACGGGGCGCTCGATCCGGTCAGTCGTTCGCGGTCTCTTCGGCGTCGAGGGCGGCGTTGCGGGCCTTGATCGTCTCGATCGCCCGCGCCGCCTCGTCGCGCGTGGCGTAGGGCCCGGCCCGGTCGACGGCCGGCGAGACCTTGCCCTCTTCGACCTCGTGCGTCTTCGTGTTGAACCAGAACTCGGCCATGGTGTCGTCCTCTCGGTGCGGCTGTCGAGAACGCGAGCCCGTCGCGCTCCCCCTAAGCTTGATCGTATGCCCCGGGACTCCCACGGATTCTTGACCCCGGGCCGGATCTCAGCGCAGCGTCCGGTCCCCCCGTCGATCGCCCGACCCGAGTACGTCGGCAAGGCCGCCCCCGCCGAGTACACGGACGGCGACGTCTACGACGCCGAGACCGTCGAGCTCATCCGCGAGAGCGGTCGCATCGCCTCGCAGGCCATCGACGCGGTCGAGGCCGCCCTCCGCCCCGGCGTGACCACCGACGAACTCGACCGAGTCGCCCACGAGTTCGTCGTCGCGCACGACGCCTACCCCTCGACCCTGGGGTACCGCGGTTACCCCAAGTCGGTCTGCACCTCGGTGAACGAGGTCATCTGCCACGGCATCCCCGACGACACCGTCCTCGTCGACGGCGACCTGATCAACATCGACATCACCGCCTACAAGAACGGCGTGCACGGCGACCTCAACCGCACCTTCGTCGTCGGCGAGGCCGCACCCGAGACCGTCGAGCTGGTCGACCGCACCCGCGAGGCACTGCGTCGCGGCATCAAGGCCGTCGCCCCGGGCCGTCAGGTCAACGTGATCGGTCGGGCCATCGAGTCCTACGCCAAACGCTTCGGCCTCGGCGTCGTGCGCGACTACACCGGCCACGGCGTCGGGCGCGCCTTCCACTCGGGCCTGATCATCCCCCACTACGACGCCCCGCAGTACGACGACGTCATCGAGGTCGGCATGGTGTTCACCATCGAGCCCATGCTGACCCTCGGCGGCATCGACGCCGACGTCTGGGACGACGACTGGACCGTCACCACCCGCGACAAGAGCCTCACGGCCCAGTTCGAGCACACTTTGGTCGTCACCGAACGCGGTGCCGACATCCTCACGCTCTCCTGAGAAAGGACCACCCATGGCACGCACCGCAGTGGGAATCGACATCGGCGGCACAGGCATCAAGGGGGCGATCGTCGACCTCGACAGCGGCGAGCTCCTCTCGGACCGCATCAAGAAGAGCACCCCCGAGGGCGGCGAGCCGGACGCCATCGTCGCGGTCGTCCAGCAGATCGTCGACGAACTCGGCCTCGACGACGCCTCGGTGCCGGTCGGCGTCTGCTTCCCGGCCGCCATCATGGACGGCAAGACCCTCTCGGCCGCCAACGTGTCGAAGAAGTGGATCGGCTTCGAGGCCGAGAAGCTCTTCGAGACCACGCTCGGCCGGGGCATCCACTTCGTGAACGACGCCGACGCCGCCGGCTACGCCGAGACGCGTTTCGGCGCCGCGAAGGACGTCAAGGGCCTCGTCATCATGACGACGCTCGGCACGGGCATCGGCACCGCCCTGATCAACGACGGCGTGCTCATCGTCAACGCCGAGCTCGGGCACCTCGAGATCGGTGGCAAGGACTACGAGACCAAGGCCTCGTTCGCGGCGAAGGAGCGCGACGACCTCAGCTGGAAGCACTGGGCGAAGCGCCTGCAGAAGTACTTCTCGCACCTCGAGGCCCTGCTCTACCCGCGCCTGATCATCGTCGGGGGCGGCGTCTCGAAGCACCACGACGAGTTCCTGCCGCTGCTCGACCTGCGGGCTGAGATCGTCCCCGCCAAGCTCCGCAACAACGCCGGCATCATGGGTGCCGCCGCCCTGGCCGCCGAATCGAACCCGGCGTTTTGAGGCGACGCACGACCGACGCGACGAGACCCCGGGTCAGGAGGCGCGCCTCCTGACCCGGGGTCTTCTCGCGTGAGGCGAATGGGCCGACTGGTACGCCGGGTTCTGTCCCGGTGCCGAAGCACCATGGACGGCCATCTCTCTCGGAACTACGTTGCCGCAGCTCTCTAGCGGTCTACCCGGGGACTCGGCGAGCAGCCTCGACGTCCCCTCTTTGACCTTGCTCCGGGCGAGGTTTACATAGCCGGCCGGTCACCCGAGCCGCTGGTGGTCTCTTACACCGCCGTTTCACCCTTACCCCGTGTCGCACCCGAGGGTGCGACCCGTGGCGGTCTGCTCTCTGTTGCACTTTCTCGCGGGTTGCCCCGGGTGGGTGTTACCCACCGCCCTGCTCTGTGGAGCCCGGACGTTCCTCGGCGGCGGGTTCGCACCCGCCGACGCGACCGTCTTGTCGACCCATTCGCGACACCGAGCCTAGCGGTGCGGCGCCCGCCCGTGGTGCCGTGGGGCCAGCGGGGCACCGGTAGGGGTCAGATGCCCGACTCGTAGGTGCGGACGAGGACGGCGTTGCTGTCGGGGCAGAGCACGACGTCGTCCTCGGCCGCGGCGCGCACGGCCGCCAGGTCGCTGCCGGTGAGGGCCACGCCACTGGCACTCGACACGCCGCCGCGCAACAGGGACGCACCCACGCCGTAGCGGTCACGCTGACGTTCGTAGAGGGCCAGCAGGTCGGCGGGCACCGTCGCCGCGATCGTCTCGCGGTTGGCGACGACCTCGGCCCGGTCGGCCTCGAGCTCGGCGAGCTTGGCGTCGCGCCCGGTCTCGGCGTCGACGCGGCGGGTGTCGAGCTGGTCGAGCTCGCCCTGCGTCACCGCGGCGACGGCGCCCAGGCTCTCGACGCGCTCCATCACCTCGAGCTCGAGGTCTTCCAGGTCGGAGCGACGCTTGGCGAGTGCGGCGAGCTCGCCCTCGAGGGCGGCGACGTCCTTCGTCGACGACGACGACGCGATGCGCTGTTCGTCCCGGGCGACGCGCGCCTCGACGACGGCGACGTCGGACTCGATGCGCTTGAGTTCGCTCTGCGCGTCTTCCCACGCACCCTGCTCGGTCGCGAGGCGGCTGCGCAGGCGCGAGCCGTCGCCCTCGAGCGACGCGAGGACGGCGATCTCGGGCAGGTTGGCGCCCTTGTGCGCGATCTGTCGCAACGCGGTGTCGAGTTGCTGCAGGTCGAGCAGCAGGGCCTGGTGCTCGTAGCTGGCTTTCATCAGGGGCATGGGGACTCTTCTCGGGGTCGGGGGGAGGCGGGGACGGGGCGACGAGGAGGCGCGGGTCGCGAGGTCTCGCGGGTCACGACGTGCCGTCGTCGCCGGGGACGGCTCGGGGTGCTCACTGCACGACGGCGAAGTCCCACGGGTCGGTGCGCAGGTCGCTGAGGGTGACCTCGACGTCGTGCAGCTCGCGGCGGAGCTGTTCGGCCGCCGTGTCGAGCCAGAGCCACTCGGCCGCCCAGTGCGACACGTCGACGAGGGCGGGGCCGCGGCCGAGCCTCATGAGCTCGCGGGCGTCGGAGGCGGGGTGGTGGCGCAGGTCGCTCGTGACGTACACGTCGGCGGCTAACACCGCCGGGTCGGCCAGCAGTGAGTCGCCGGCACCGGCGCAGAGGGCGACCGTCTCGACGACGCGGTCGGAGTCACCGGCCACGCGGATGCCCGACGCGGTCGGGGGCAGGACGTCGCCGAGCTGGCGGGCGAGGGCGACGAGGGTCATCGCGTGCGGCAGACGGCCGACGATGCCGAGGCCCGTGCCCTCGGTCGTGCCCGGGGTGATCGGTCGCTGCTCGACGAGACCGAGCTGGTGGGCGAGCACGCGCGATGTGCCGGTCTCGACGACGTCGGCGTTCGTGTGGGCGGCGACGAGGCCGCACCCGGCCCGGACGAGCCGCGCGACGACGGCGCCCTTGGTGGTGTCTTCGGCGACGGTCGAGACGCCGTGGAACAACAGGGGGTGGTGGACAAGCAGCAGGTCGGCGCCCATGCCGACGGCCTCGTCGACGGTGTCGAGCACGGCGTCGACGGCCAGGTGCACGTGCGTCACGGGCTGGTCAGGATCACCGACGACCAGGCCGGGTGAGTCCCACGACGAGGCGCCCGCGAGAGGCCAGAGACGTTCGATGACGGAGTTGACCGATGCGAGGGTGGACACCTCGACAGCCTAGTCGCGAGCCGTCGAGCGGAACCCCGTGATCATCACCGCGACGATGAACGCCACGACCGCGGCGCCGAGCAGGGCGACGACGACCGAGACCGACGTCGAGAGGCCGGTCAGGCCCACGGCGCGCACGAGGAAGCCCTGCCACGCGAACGAGCCCAGGTCGCTCAGCAGCAGCCCGAAGCCCAGGACGGTGCCGACGACGACACCGGCCACGACGCCGATCGGACCGCGGCGGGCGACGCGCGTCGCGTCGTCGGGGCGGGTCGAGACCGACGCGAGCGCGGTCAGGCCGACGAGGCCGGTCGCGACGGGGACGGCGACGGTCGCGAGGACGGCCGAGGCGACGGCGAGGGCCGGGACGAAGGCCAGCACGACGGCCGCGACGACGAGCAGGGCGGCCGCGGCGGCGACCACGAGCGCGAGGGGACGGCGCAGGAGGGGCGGGACGGGGGCGGAGGCGACCGCCTGGGTGGCGGAGGCCGTCGTGGTCGGCGCGACCAGCGCCTCCTGGTCGGCTGCTGCCTGCTCGTCGACTGCTGCCTGCTCGTCGGCGGGTTCGGCCACTTCGGCCGCGGCCCCCGTCTCGCCCGCTTCGCGGACGAGGGCCCGAGGGCCGGTCGACGGGACCACGACGGGAGACGAGGTCGGGGCGGAGGCCGTGGGGCGGTCGCCGTCCGAGCCGGGGGCGAGCGGAGCGTTCGGTGCGTGGCCCGCCTCGACCACGGGACGGGCCTCGCGGATCGCCCCGGGGGGCACGACGGGGACGACCCCGGTGAAGCGGAGGCGCGTGGCCTCGAGTGCGCGGGCCGCCTCGTCCGTGCCGACGCGGGTGATCTCGTCCTCCCACGAGGCGAAGCGTGCGGCCTCGACCTGGCGCAGGGCGAGCTGGGCCTGGACGACGGCCATCAGGTCGATCGTCGCGGTGTCCTCGAGGCGCTTCTCGACCAGGCGGGCGAGGACCTCGTCGTCGAGCGTCATCCGCTCGGGAGGCTGGGGCAGGTCGTCGGGCACCGACACGGCGAGCACCGGCAGCGTGATCGCCGAGGTGTCGACCGAGTGGCGGGCCACGCTCGCCGGGCGGGCCTCGAAGGCGTCGGTGGGCACGACGTCGTCGAGGACGACGTCGGCACGGTGCGAGGGGATCGAGACGGGGCGGGGTGCTCGGGGCGTCGCGGGCTCGGGGGTGACGTCCGCCTGGTCGAGGGAGGCCACGGGGGCGAGGGTCTGGTTCACGGGGTGGTGCTCCTGCTGGTCCGGGCGAGCGGAGGGCTCGGGGACGGTGTCGTCGAGGGGTGCGACGAACGTCACACGGCGCCGGTGGAACGTGACGTCGTCGTCGAGGGGTGCGATGCCCCCGACGCTCGCGGTCTGCACGTTGTCGGCCATGCTCGGATGGTAGGTGACGAACGACCTCGCGGCGGGCGGACTCGCCGGTCCGACCGGCACATTCCCCGTTGCGAGCCGATCGGCCGATCGCCCGGTGCCCGTGACGATCGGGGCGTCAGGAGGCGCGGGTCAGGTGGGCGAGCACCTCGCGCGCGACCCCGCGCGAACCCAGGCCGAGGTGACCGGACCGAGGGTGCACGGCGAGCGTCGCGTCCAGCAGGCCCGCCACGGTGCGTGCCACGAGGTCGAGCGGGTAGAAGCCGTCGGCGCCTCCGGCCACGACGAGCGTCGGCGCGGTGACCTCGCCGAGGCGGTCGCCCACGTCGAACGAGTCCTCGGCGTCGAGCGTCACGACCAGGTCGTCGTGCCGGTCGCCGACGACGACGTGGTGCGCCACGCGTCCGAGGCGCCGCAGGGCGTTCGAGGCGGGGACGCCGGTGGTCGTCTGACCGAGCATGGCGGCCGAGGCACCTGGCGCGTCGCCGGCCCGGAGGCGCTCGGCGGTGCGCCGCTGGGCCTCGCGCCCGCCATCGCCCAGCCGGTGAGCGGCCGACACGAGGACCAGTCTCCGCACCAGCTCGGGGTGGTCGACGGCCAGCTGCAAGGCGATGCTGCCGCCCGTCGAGGTGCCGACCACGTCGACCGGACCGTCACCGATCTCGGCCGCGGCCCGGGCCACGTCGTCGGCGAGGTCGCTCATCGTGGTGCCCGCGGGCAGCCCACGGCGACGGCCCAGCGTCCACAGGTCGACCTCGCGGACGAGCGGCGCCGTCTCGAGCCGCAGCAGGGTGCGGTCCCAGGTCGAGGGGTGGTGGCGACCCGGCCCGACCCCGGGCAACAGGATCGTGGCCGCGCCGCTCCCCCGGCGGACGAAGGGCTGGCCCGCCACGGTGCCACGGATCGTCGCGGCCCGGCGGGTCACGATCGACCCAGCCGGCGGAACCGTGCCGGGGCCTCGCCGCCCTCGACGAGGTCGACGAGGATCGACCCCACGAGCGGGGTGAACTTGAAGCCGTGCCCGGAGAAGCCCGCCCCCACCACGACGGGACCGACCCGGTCGAGCACGAAGTCCTCGTCGTCGGTCGTCGTGTACGTGCAGCTGATCGGGTCCGCCGTCTCGGCGTCGACGCCGGGCAGCCACTCCCGCGCGTAGCGGCGCAGCTGCTCCAGCTGCTCGGGGTCGGGCGTGAAGGACCGGCGGTCGGGGTGCACGACGGGGCCGGCTCCGTGCCAGCCCGCCTTGACGCCCTCACCCGGCGTGAGCATGCCGTAGACGACGCTCGGCCACCACGACTCGGCGGGCCGGTCGGGATCGGGACGGTGGTTGAAGCTCGGCCACACGGCCTCGGGGTCGGTCACGGAGAAGTGCGCGGGTTGCTCCTGCGTCACGGTGAGCCGAGGGAGACGGACGAGGCCGCCGACGACGTCCTCGGTCCAGGCACCCGCCGTCACCACCACGCGGCGGGCGACGATGTCGTCGTCGGCCGTGACGACCCGGACGCGCTCGGGCCCTTCGACGTGCAGGGCCGTGACCGGCGTCGACCAGCGCAGTCGCGCCCCGTGGGCCGTCGCCGCCCGGGCGAGGGCCTCCAGGGCCTCGGCGGCGCGGATGCGTCCGCTGCCGGGCACGTGCAGCACCTCGGTCTCGAAGCGGATGCCCCTCCACCGCTCCCCCGCGTCCTCGGCGGCGACCAGTTCGCTGGGGACGCCCGCATCGACGTGCAGGGCCCTCATGCGGCGGAGCATCGCCGGGCGACCGTGGTTGACGACCCCGACGAGGTCGAGGAGCGGGGTGCCGGTCTCGTCGGCCAGCGCGTCCCACCGCACCCGCGCCTCCTGCACGAGCGCGACGTAGTCGGCGTCGTCGTAGGCGACGTTGAGGTTGCGGGTCGCGCCGTGCGAGGCACCCCGGTGGTGCCCCTGCTCGAACCGCTCGACGAGCACGACCTCGTGTCCGCGCGACGCGGCCTGCCAGGCCGTCGCGAGGCCCATGGCTCCTCCGCCGACCACGACCAGGTCGACGTCGGCGCGGGGCGGACTCGGGTGACCGGACGACATCCCCCGAGCATAGGAGGTGCGGTGCGGCCCGGCCCTGCCGGCTCGCGCCCCGAGGCACGCCCGCCTCCCTGGCCCGCCTCCCTGGCCCGCCGACGGGGGCTGCTGCCGTCGCGCCGGGTGCCGGTAACATCCCTCGACGGCCGCCTCGGGATGCGGTGCGCGCAGCAGCAGGGGGACCTCGTGGACCGACCAGACGACCAGACGACGACCGCGGGACCCTCGGGGGCGACCCCCGTGTCCGTCGTGGCTGAGGAACTCGTGCAGCGGTTCGGGCCGCTCGAGATGCGCGTCCTGCCCAGCGACTACCCGACCGGCGCCGTCGACGTCCCGGGAGCCGGCCAACCCGAGATGCTGCGCGTCCGGCTGGGCGCGACCGAGTTCCTCGACCTGGGGCACGACGGATCGCACTGGTTCGCGGTGCCACTGCGCATCGACGCGTCGGGGCCCACGTCCCTCGACCAGCGGCGACGTGACCCCCTCGGCGTGGGCGTCGGTGAGGCGACGTCCGCCGTGCTCGACGCAGTCTCGGCCACGGTGCGGCGCTGGGCCGCCCTGGTCCCGCCCGAGTCGCGCCTGGGCACGGCCTGGCCCTCGCCGCAGGCGTTCACACCCGGTGCCGTGGCGGCCGTCCCGGCTCCGAAGCGGTCGCGAGGCGTGCTGTTCGGCGTGCTGGGCGCGGTCGGCGTCATCGCCTTCGGCGGGGTGTCCTTCGCCCTCTACCAGGCCAACGGCGGCGAGGGTGGCATCGTCGAGACGGGGTCCGAGCTCGTGACCGAGCTGACCACCGGGGACTGCTTCGACATGACGAACGGCGTCGACGACGACATGCAGACCTTCGTCGACGTGACCGCCTGCGGCGAGGTGCACCACTTCGAGGTCTTCGCCGAGCCGAACCTCGACGACGCCGCGTTCCCCGGTGACGACGAGGTCACGCGGCTCGGCGACGACGCCTGCTACGAGGCCTTCGACGACTACGTCGGGTCGACCTGGGAGGACTCGGCCCTCGACTACGGCTATTTCACGCCGACCGAGGACACCTGGGCCACCGGCGACCGCGAGGTGACCTGCTACCTCGCGACGGCCCCCGAGGGCGAGTCGGCGAGCCTGGCGGGCAGCGGCCGCTGACCGGCCCCGGCGCCGTGGAGACGCCGGGGCGAACGGAGGCGGCCTCGCAGGGCCTCGACCTGCGATGATCGGCGGATGACCTGGCGCAAGCTCCTCAAGGCGTTCCCGACCGTGATCCTGGTGGTCGACATCCTCATCAGGATCGTGTCGGTGGCGGTCGTGCCGCGCAACCGGCGTCCGAGCTCGGCCATGGCCTGGCTGATGGCGATCTTCGTCGCGCCGATCCCGGGCAGCGTCCTCTACGGCCTGCTCGGCAGCACGAAGCTGCCGAAGGATCGGCGGGACAAACAGCGCGAGATCAACTCGCTCATCCTCGAGAACACGCAGGGCCTCGACAACCGCGTGCCGACCGACACCCAGCCGCCGTGGTTCGGCACGGTCGTCCAGCTGAACCGCACGCTCGGCGCCATGCCCTTGATCCCCGGCAACGCGGCCCGACTGCTGCCGGACTACGCCGGGTCGATCGCGGCCATGACCGAGGCGGTCGACGCGGCCGAGCGGTACGTCCACGTCGAGTTCTACATCCTCACGCGCGACGAGTCGACCTTCCTCTTCTTCGACGCCCTCAAGCGGGCCCACGACCGCGGGGTCAAGGTCCGCGTGCTCTACGACCACTGGGCGACGATCCGCAACCCGCAGGGCCGCGTGACGCGCACCTGGCTCCGGGACGCCGGCATCCGCTTCGAGGAGATGCTGCCGTTCCACCCCACGAAGGGCATGTGGCGGCGACCCGACCTGCGCAACCACCGGAAGATCGTGGTCGTCGACGGCGACGTCGCCTTCACCGGGTCGCAGAACATGACCGACCCCAGCTACAACAAGCGGGGCAACATCCGGCGGGGCCTGCAATGGAAGGACCTCATGGTGCGCGTCGACGGGCCCGCCGCGGTGGGCCTGAACGCCCTCTTCATTACCGACTGGTACAGCGAGACCGACGAGCTGCCCACCGACGCCGAGGCCGAGCCGCTCGTCGAACGCCGCTCGGGCGACGACGCCTACGAGTGCCAGGTCGTGCCGAGCGGGCCCGGGTTCGACGGTGAGAACAACCTGCGGCTCTTCAACGCCCTGGTCTACGGCGCACAAGAACGGCTGATCATCGCGAGCCCCTACTTCGTGCCCGACGAATCGATGCTCTACGCCATCACCACGGCCGCCGAGCGCGGCGTCGACGTGCAGTTGTTCGCCTGCGAGGTCGCCGACCAGTTCCTCGTCTACCACGCCCAGCGGTCGTACTACGAGACGCTGCTGCGGGCCGGCGTGCGCATCTTCCTCTACGAGAAGCCGATCGTGCTGCACTCGAAGCACTTCACGGTCGACGACGACGTGGCGGTCATCGGGTCGAGCAACATGGACATGCGATCGTTCAGCCTGAACTTCGAGGTGTCGCTCATGGTGCGGGGAGCCGGTTTCGTCGACCAGGTCCGCGAGATCGAGGCGGACTACCGCGAGAAGTCGCACGAGATCACGCTCGCGGGCTGGCTCACGCGGCCCGCTCCCCTGCAGGTGCTCGACAACGTCGCGCGTCTCACGGCGGCGGTGCAGTAGGTCGCCCCCTCCCGGCGGCCCTGCCCGGGGGTGGTCCGCCGGTGGACGGGGGGCGCGGCGACGGGCAGAGTGTCGGCATGGACCAGAAGGAACACCTCAGCCGGTACCTGACCCGTTCGCGCGACGACCTGGTGCGCAAGCTCGACGGGCTGTCGGAGTACGACGTCCGTCGCCCGCTGGTGCCGAGCGGCACCAACCTGCTCGGGCTGGTCAAGCACGTCGCCACCGTGCAGCTCGGCTACCTCGGCGACGTCTTCGGTCGACCGAGCGGCATCGAGACGCCGTGGCTGACCGACGAGAGCGAGCCCGAAGCCGACCTGTGGGCGACACCCGACGAGAGCCGCGCCTTCGTCGTGGATCTCCTGCAGCGGTCGAACGCCCACGCCGACGAGACGGTCCGGGCGTTGTCGCTGGACGCCCCGGGCGACGTCCCCTGGTGGGGACCCGACCGCCGTGCCGTCACGCTGCACCAGATCCTCGTGCACCTGACCGTCGAGACCGCGCGGCACGCGGGCCACGCCGACGTCGTCCGCGAGCTGATCGACGGAGGCCTCGGCAACGGTCCCGCCGACCCGAACGTGCCCGACCGCGACGCCGACGGATGGCGTCGACACCACGACCGCGTCGAAGCGGCCGCCCGCGCCGCCACGGGCTGACCGTCAGGCGACGGATGTCGTCGACCCCCCACGTCTCGGCAAGCTCGCAGGAGGTGCCCCTCGCGAGGTCCGGGTCGGGAGCGTAGCGTCGCCGGGGTGATGCCTCCCTCCGCGAGAACCGTCGGCGAACTCAGGCGCTCGGGCCACGTCCCGAAGCCCCTCCGCACCGAGATCCGAGACAACCTGCTCGACGCGCTGAGAGAGGGTCGCGACCCCTGGCCGGGACTCCACGGCTTCGGGTCGACGGTCATCCCCCAGCTCGAACGGGCGTTGATCGCGGGCCACGACATCGTCCTGCTGGGTGAACGCGGTCAGGGCAAGACCCGCCTGCTGCGGACGCTCGCGGGTCTGCTCGACGAGTGGTCCCCGGTCATCGAGGGGTCCGAACTCGGCGAGCACCCGTTCGAGCCGATCACGACCGAGAGCCGTCGTCGAGCCGCCGACCTCGGCGACGACCTGCCGGTGGTCTGGCGGGGACGCGACGAGCGCTACGTCGAGAAGCTCGCGACGCCCGACACGAGCGTCGCCGACCTGATCGGCGACGTCGACCCGATGCGCGTGGCCGAGGGACGCAGCCTGGGCGACCCCGAGACGATCCACTTCGGGCTGATCCCCCGCGGCCACCGCGGCATCGTCGCGGTCAACGAGTTGCCGGACCTCGCCGAACGCATCCAGGTGGCGATGCTCAACGTGATGGAGGAGCGCGACATCCAGATCCGCGGGTACGTCCTGCGGCTGCCCCTCGACGTGCTCGTCGTGGCCAGCGCCAACCCCGAGGACTACACCAACCGTGGTCGGATCATCACGCCCCTGAAGGACCGCTTCGGCGCCGAGATCCGGACGCACTACCCGACCGAGCTGGCCGACGAGGTCGCGGTCGTCCGCCAGGAGGCCGACCTCGTCGCCGAGGTGCCCGACCACCTCGTCGAGATCTTGGCCCGATTCACCCGGGCCCTGCGCCAGTCCCCCTCGGTCGACCAGCGCAGCGGCGTCAGCGCGCGCTTCGCGATCGCCGGGGCCGAGACCATCGCGGCCGCGGCGCTGCACCGCGCGACCCGACAGGGTGAGGACGAGGCCGTCGCTCGCCCGATCGACCTCGAGACGGCCGTCGACGTGCTCGGCGGCAAGATCGAGTTCGAGTCGGGCGAGGAGGACCGGGCCGAGGAGGTCCTCGAACACCTGCTGAGGACGGCGACCGCTGAGACCGTCCGTGCCCACTTCCGCGGGCTCGACTTCGACGCCCTCGTCGACGCCCTCGAGTCGGGTGTCATGGTGACGACTGGTGAGCAGGTGACCGCCCGGGACTTCCTGGCCGGATTGCCCTCGCTCGGCGAGGACGACCTCTACGATCGCGTCGCCGAACGGCTCGGCGCGACGTCCGACGGCGGGCGCGCCGGGGCCATCGAGCTGGCGCTCGAGGGCCTCTTCCTGGCCCGGCGCGTGAGCAAGGAGAGCGGCGACGGTGAAGCGGCCTACGGGTTCTGAGGTGCGACGTGGCTAGGGCGAACCGGCGGTTGCACCGGGCCGCGCGCTACCAGAGGTACGCCGACGGTCCCGACCCGCTCGCGCCTCCTGCTGACCTGTCCGAGGCGCTCGACGCCGTCGGGCGCGACGTCATGGCCGGCACGAGCGCCGAGGCGGCGCTCCGCGAGTTCCTCCGCCGTGGGGGCCGCGACCAGACCGGCCTCGACGACCTCGCCCGACAGGTCGCCGAACGTCGGCGGGCCCTCACCCGGGACCACCACCTGGACGGCACGCTCCAGGAGGTCCGCGGACTGCTCGACCGGGCCCTGCGAGCCGAACGCGCCCAGCTCGCCCGCGACGTCGACCTGGACGACGGCGACCGAGCCCTGGCCCAGCTCCAGCTCGACAGCCTGCCGCCGTCCCCGGCCGGCGCCGTCGCCGAGCTGTCGGACTACCGCTGGCAGAGCGGCGAAGCCGGTCAGGCGTACGAGCAGATCAAGGACCTCCTCGGCCGCGAGATGCTCGACCAGCGGTTCGCGGGGATGAAGGGTGCCCTCGAGAACGCGACCGACGCCGATCGCGCGGCCGTCGCCGAGATGCTGCGCGACCTCAACGCCTTGCTCGACGCCCACGCCCGCGGCGAGGACACCCCTGAGCAGTTCGACGACTTCATGGCGAAGCACGGCGACTCGTTCCCCGAGCAGCCGTCCGACGTCGACGAGCTGATCGACGCCCTCGCCGCCCGGGCCGCGGCCGCCCAGCGGCTGCGCAACTCGATGTCGGCCGAGCAGCGTGCCGAGTTGGACGCGCTGGCGCAGCAGGCCTTCGGCTCGCCCGAGCTGATGCAGTCGCTCGAGCAGCTGGACGGCACGCTGCGATCGCTCCGGCCGGGCCAGGACTGGAGCGGAGCGGAAGGTCTCGACGGCGAGCAAGGCCTCGGGCTCGGTGACGGCACGGGGGTCTTCCAGGACCTCGCCGACCTCGACGCGCTCGCCGAACAACTGGCCCAGCAGTCGCGCGGGTCGTCGCTCAACGACGTCGACCTCGACGCCCTGCGCCGCCAGCTGGGCGAGCAGGCCGCCGTCGACGCCGCGGCCCTGCGGCGGCTCGAGAAGGCCCTCCGCGATTCCGGTGCCCTCCGCCGTCGCGCCGACGGCACGCTGGCCCTGACGCCCCGGGCCATGAGACAGCTCGGCAAGACACTGCTGCGCGACGTCGCCGCGAAGATGTCGGGACGAGCGGGGAGGCGCGAGTTGCGGTCCGCGGGAGCCCTCGGCGATCGCTCCGGCGCGAGTCGCGAATGGGCCTTCGGCGACACCGAGCCGTGGGACGTGACCCGGACGATCACGAACGCGGTCACGCGGACCGCCGCCGCGGGCGGCCGGACCGACGGCGGGGTGCGGATCGAGATCGGCGACGTCGAGGTGCACGAGACGGACGCCCGGACGCAGGCCTGCGTCGCCCTGCTCGTCGACACGTCGTTCTCGATGGCGATGGAGGACCGCTGGGTGCCGATGAAGCGCACGGCCCTCGCCCTGCACACCCTGATCACGTCGCGCTTCCGTGGAGACGACCTGCAGCTGATCGGGTTCGGCCGGCACGCCGAGGTCATGCCCATCGAGCAGCTCGTCGCCCTCGACGCCAAGTGGGACAAGGGCACGAACCTGCACCACGCGCTGCTGCTCGCCAATCGGCACTTCCGCAAGCACCCCACGGCACAGCCCGTCCTGCTGATCGTGACCGACGGCGAGCCGACCTCGCACCTCGAACCCGGCGGTGAGGTCTTCTTCGACTACCCGCCGCACCCCGTGACGATCCTGCGGGCGGTGGAGCAGCTCGACGTGGCCCGCCGGCTCGGCGCGCACACGACGTTCTTCCGGCTCGGCGACGACCCGGGGCTCGCCCGCTTCGTCGAGGGGATGGCGCGGCGCGTCGACGGCACGGTGACCGCCCCCGACCTGGACGACCTCGGGGCGGCCGTCGTCGGGTCGTACGTCAGAACACGGGCCACGGAACCGCCGGCATAGGGCCGTGCGGCTCGGGGAAGACGGGCGACGCGAGGAGGCGCGCGCAGCGATCGTCAAGCGCCTCGAGTTCGTCGGGGGTGAGGAGCGGAGCCAGGGTCGAGCCCAGTGAGCCCGAGAGGGCGGATCGGACGCGGCCGACCCCGTCGGCCTCGTCCGCGGTCAGCGGGTCGCCGATCCACCCCCACAGCACCGTGCGCAGCTTGTGCTCGGCGTGGAAGGTGAGGCCGTGGTCGACGCCGTGCCGCCGCCCGTCGGGCAGCGCGAGCACGTGGGCGCCCTTGCGGTCGGCGTTGTTGACCACGACGTCGAAGACGGCCATGCGGCGGAGCGCCTCGCTGTCCTCGTGGATCAGGGCCACCGGCCCGTCGTCGCCGTCCCCCTCGAGCACGAGCCGCCATCCGTCGTCGGGCAGGTCGTCGACCGGCACGAGGTCGACGGCGTCCTGCTCCGGGTCGACGTCCTGCCAAAGCTGGACCATGCCCTCGCCGAGCGGACCGTCGCGCAGCCAGGTGCGCGGCACGACGTCCCAGCCCAGGGCCTCGGAGACGAGGTAGGCCGCGACCTCGCGGTCGGCGAGCCGTCCGTCCGGGAAGTCCCAGAGCGGCCGTTCGCCGGCCACGGGCTTGTAGATGACCGACACGTCGCCGAGGCGGGCCAGGAAGGACGCGTTCGAGGCCGTGCGGATGCGCCCGGTGAGTTCGAGCTCGACGTCGTCCGAGGGCACGGTGCCGGTCACCTCGGTCGGCGCGTCCTCAGCCGACGCCGACGACATCAGACGTCGCCGGGCAGGACGCAGACGTGTCCCTCGGGGTCGATGGGTTGACCGCAGAAGGGGCAGAGCGGCCGCCCGGCCCCGACGATCTCGAGGGTGCGAGCGGCGAACGCCCGCGCCGTGCCGACGGGGATGCGCACGACCATGACCTCGTCGGGCTCGAGCACGGTGTCGTCGTCGATCTCGGCCTCGTCGTCGACCTCGATCAGCGGGAACGCCTCGATGACGACCTGGGCGGTCGACGGGTCCCAGCCGAGGCTGAGCGCCCCGGCCCGGAACTCGGGTTCGACGGGTTGGTCGAGCGGCTCGTTGTCGACGAGCTCGACCGGGATGCCGGTGGGCACGCTGACCGGGTTGCCGTCGGCGGCCATCACCTGGTCGAGGATTTCGTCGATCTTCTCGGCGAGGGCGGCCGACTGCATCTTCTCGAGGCCGACGCTCGTGACGCGCGCGCCGTCACGGGCCTGGAGGTAGAACGCACGGGAACCGGGGCGACCGACGGTCCCGACGACGACTCGGTCCGGCCAGTCGAAGGTGTGGACGATGGAGGGCATGCCGTGAGTCTACGAGCGCCCCGCCGCCGACGCTCAGGTCGCGGGAGGCTCGTCGCCGGCGGACGAGCCGCTCGCCGGACCCGCGCCTCCTCCGACGGCGGCGTCGGCCGCGGGAGCCGCCTGCCGCAGCCACGAGAGGTCGCCCGAGTCGGTGTTCGTGGCGACGACGTCGGGCCGGTTCGGCCCGTAGCGGACGATCGACACCGAAGCGGGGCCGACGCTGATGCGCTGGAAGAGGTCGAGGTGCATGCCGTACGCGTCGGCGAGGATCGACTTGATGATGTCGCCGTGGCTGACGGCGACCCACACGGCGCCCGGACCGTGTTCGGCCTCGAACGCGGCGTCGTGACGACGGACCGCGGCGACCGCCCGGGCCTGCATGGTCTGCAGGGACTCGCCACCGGGGAACACCGCGGCCGACGGCTGGTTCTGCACGACCGACCAGAGCGACTCGCTCGCGAGCTCCTTGAGGGGCCGACCCTGCCAGTCGCCGTAGTCGCACTCGGTGATGCCGCGGTCGATCGGTGTCACCGGCGTACCGGACTGGCGGTCGAGGATCGCCCTCGCCGTCTGACGGCAGCGCTCGAGGGGGCTCGACACGACGCCGACGAGCGGCACGACGGCGAGCCGCTCGGCCGTGCGCCGCGCCTGCTCGCGTCCGACGTCGTCGAGCCGGACGCCCGCCGTCCGTCCGGCGAGCACGCCGCTCGCGTTGGCGGTGGTGCGTCCGTGTCGGACGAGGACGAGTGTGGCCATGCCCCGAGCCTAGACACCGGGACCCGACCGGCGACGCCGGGACCGGCCCACCCGCGTCGGGAACCGATCCGACGAGGAGGCGCGGTGCCGGTCGTCCCGGCACCGCGCCTCCTGCGGTCTCCCGTCCGGCGGTCGGCGTGACTACGCCGAGGCGGCGGTGAGGGCCTCGACGAGCGGGGTCGTCGGGCGGCCGATCAGACCGGAGAGGTGGCCGCTCGTGTCGGCGAGCAGCCCGTCGCGGATGTTCCCGTCGAGCGCGACGACGAAGCCGACCGTGCCCTCGTCCAGGCCGAAGCCGCGCAGGCGCTCGGCGTGCTGCTCGGGCGTGAGCGACTCGTAGCGGACGGGCCGGCCCGTGACGACCGAGAGCGCCTCTGCGAACTCGTCGAAGTCCCAGGCGTGGTCGCCGGACAGCTCGAAGGTGCGACCGGCGGTCGACTCGTCGAGGGCCGCGACCGCGGCGGCCTCGGCGTAGTCCCGACGGCTGGCGCTGGCGAGACGGCCGTCACCCACGCTCGCGGCGACCACGCCGGAGTCGCGGGCGGTGGGGATCTCGCCGACGTAGTTCTCGGTGTACCAGCCGTTCCGCAGCAGCGTGGCGGGGACGCCGGAGGCGGCGAGGTGCTCCTCGGTCGCCTTGTGCTCGGGCGCGAGGATCAGGGGCGAGGTCGATGCCGCGAGGACGCTCGTGTAGACGATGCGGGCGGCACCGGCGGCCTTCGCGGCGTCGATCACGGCGGCGTGCTGCGGGACCCGCTGGCCCACCGCGTCGCTCGAGATCAGGACGACGACGTCGCCCGCGTCGATGACCGCGGCGATCGTGTCGGGTCGGGTGTAATCGAGCTCGGCGGTGCGGACGCCCCGCTCGGCGAGGTCGGCCAGCTTCGAGACGTCGCGCGACGTGGCGACGACGCTCTCGGGGGCTGCGCCGCGGGCGAGGAGGGCCTCGACGACGAGGCGGCCGAGCTGACCGGAGGCGGCGGTGACGATCGTGGACATGGTGTTCCTTTCGGTTGCGTGCCGGGGACAACGACGACGATCCACCGGGACTTCCCATGTGCAGGTACGCACCTTTTCGTAAGCTACTGACGTGGACGTCGGAATCGTGAACCCTGCCCGCCCTGCCCCCTCCGGCCGTTTCCCGGCGGAGTGCCCGAGCCGCGTGGTGCTGACCCACGTGACGAGTCGGTGGGGCGTGCTGATCCTGCTGGCGCTCGAACGCGGGCCGATGCGGTGGGGCCAGTTGAGACGGGAGATCGAGGGCGTCAGCGAGAAGATGCTCGCCTCGACCTTGAAGACCCTCGAGGCCGACGGCATCGTCCATCGGGCCGCCCAGGCGACGATCCCGCCGCGGGTCGACTACTCGCTGACAGAGCGCGGCACCGACCTCGCCGCGCGCCTCGTGCCCCTGATGGACTGGATCCTCGACAACGCCGACGAGATCGTCGCGGGCCGATGACCGGTCGCTGCCCCACCTGCGCCCCGCGCGGGCCGCTCCCTCAGGCCTGCCCGGTGGACCAGAAGTAGGTCAACGGGGCGTCGTTGACGAGACGGTCGCCGATCACCCGCTGCTGCAGCACGACCGGGTTGTGCGACGAGAGCGTCCTCGCGTTCCGCCAGTGCCGGTCGAGTGCCCGGTCGCGGTCGGTGGCACTGGCTCCGCCGACCTCGAACAGGGTGGTCGTCGCCCGGAGGGCCACCTCGACCACCGTCACCTGCGCCCGGATGGTGACGAGCTCGGACGCCTCGATGCGGTCGAACGCGTCCGGATCTCCGGCCACCACGGCGTCGTGGGCACGGTCGATTGCCGCGGCCGCGCTCAGCACCAGGGACTCGGCCGCGAGGGCGTCCGCCGAGACCCGCCCCACGACCGACTGGACCAACGGGTCGGCGGCGGCCGTCGCCGCGACGCCCTGGCTGTAGGCGCGGGTGCGGGTGCGCACGAACTCGACGGCATCACGTTCCGCCGCCGACGCGACGCCGGCCAGCGAGGCCAGCAAGACGGTCTGCAGGAAGGCCGGCAGGGGCGTCCGCCGCTCGTCGCGCTCGGGCCGGATCTGGGACGGCTCGACCCGCACGCCGTCGAACCGGGTCGTCCCACTCCCGGTGAGCCGCTGGCCGAACCCGTTCCAGTCGTCGCGGACGTCGACCCCGTCGTCGTCGACCCGCACGGTGACCCCGACGACCCGGCCGGCCGGCGTCGTCGCGGTCACGGTCGTCCAGTCGGCGAAGAGCGTGCCCGTGCTGTAGTGCTTCTCGCCGTGGAGCCGCCAGCCGTCACCGTCCGGCACGAGGTGCGTCACGAGCGATCCCACGCGGGCGGCACTGCGCTCGTGGCTCGCGTTGCCGAACACCTCGCCCGCCGCGACCTGCTCGAACCAGAGACCGCGCCGCACGAGGTCGTCCGAGGTGTCGAGCAACAGCTCCTCGACGAAGGCGAAGTGCGCCCGCAGCAGCTGCGGCAGGTTCGAGTCGGCCCGCGCCAGCCGCACGAGCAGGGCGAACAGGTCGGAGGGCCGGGCGCCGGAGCCGCCGAGCCCGACCGGCACGGTGACGGCCGTGAAGCCGGACTCCGCCAGCTGCCGCACCTGTTCGAACGGCAGCTCGCGCTTCAGCTCGCGGTCGACGGCGCCCTCGGCGATGCGCTCGAACACGGGCTCGAACCGGGCGAGCAGGTCCTCGCGGGTCGGCGTGGCCGTCGGTGCGATGGTGGTCGTGTCGGTCATCGGGGGTCTCCGGTGGGATCGGTGGTGGTCGTGGTGGTGTGGGTGGTGGTGGCGGCGGACAGGCCACCCCCGGGGACGGCGGCGAGCAGACGGCGCGTGTATTCGGCGACGGGACGCTCGAGCACCTGCTCGACCCGCCCCTCCTCGACGACCCGTCCGTCCTTCAGGACGAGCACGCGGTCGCTCACGTGCCGGATGACGCCGAGGTCGTGCGAGATGAACAGGGCCGAGGTCCCGTAGCGGGCGCGGATGTCGGCCAACAGGTCGAGCACCTGCGCCTGCACCGACACGTCGAGGGCACTCACGGCCTCGTCGAGGACGAGCACGTCCGGGTCGGTGGCCAATGCGCGGGCGATGGCCACCCGCTGGCGCTGGCCGCCCGAGAGGGTCGACGGGTGGCGGCCGGCCAGGCCGGGGTCGAGCCCGACCCCCGCGAGCAGGTCGTCGACGCGGGCACGGGCGTCCGTCGCCGCGGCACCCTGACCTCCCCGCGCGCTCGCCGCAGCGCGCAGGGCTCCCGTGACGAGCTGGCCGACCGACCGACGGGGGTCGAAGGAGCTCAGGGGGTCCTGCGAGACCGTCGCGATGCGCGGTCGATCGGGTCGCCGCTCCCGCTCGAGGAGGGCCGACCAGGGCCGGCCCTCGAACAGCACCTCGCCCTCGTCCGGGGCGGTCAGGGCCAGGGCGATCGCGGCGGTGGTCGACTTGCCCGAACCCGACTCGCCAACGATGCCGAGGGTCTCGCCGGCGTGCAGGGTGAACGAGACGTCGTCGACGACCGTGCGAGTGACGCGATCCGGCCCCCGGTAGCGCTTGGTGACGTGACGTACCTCGAGCACGGGGGTGCCCGGGGCGGGGACGGGCCGATCCGCGGGACGCGCCGCGAGGGTCGCCGGTGCCGCCGACGAGAGGCGGCTGCCGCGGGCGTGCGCCGTGGGGATCGCCGCCAGCAGACGCTTCGTGTAGGGATGGCTCGGCGCCCCGAGCACCTGGTCGGTCGGCCCCTGCTCGACCACGACGCCGTGCTGCATCACCACGACCTCGTCGGCGAGACGTTCGACCACGCCGAGGTCGTGGCTGATCAGGACGAGTCCTGCCCCGCCGGTGCGCAACTCGTCGAGCAGGGCGAGGATCTGCGCCTGGACGGTCGTGTCGAGCGCGGTGGTCGGCTCGTCGGCGATCAGGACCGCGGGCTCGAGGGCCACGGCCGCGGCGATCAGTGCGCGCTGCCGGAGACCTCCGGACAGTTGCGAGGGCAGCTGGCGGGCCCGGAGGCGCGGTTCGGGGACGCCGACCCGTTCGAGCAGCTCGATCACCCGGGCCTCGCGGGCCCGTCGATCGCCGTACCGGTGGACGCGGAGGGGCTCCGCGATCTCGGCCCCGACGCGGCGCAGCGGGTCGAGCGAGACGAGGGCGTCCTGCAGGACGTAACCGATCTCACGCCCGCGCAGGCGCTGCCAGTCGCGGTCGCCGAGGTCGGTGAGGTCGCGACCCGCGAGCCGGAGGGTCGAGGCGGTCGTCGCGGCGGTGTGGCCGTTGAGCCCGAGCAGCGCCTTGGCGGTGACGCTCTTCCCCGAACCGGACTCCCCCACGATGGCCGTGCAGCGCCCGGCCTGCACGGTGAACGAGACGTCGCGGACGACCGGGTGGCCGCCGAACGCGACCGACAGGCCCCGCACGTCGACGAGCGGGCCGGCCGTGTCGAGTCGCACGGCCTCGGGGTCGAGGACGGGTTCGGGGCTCATCGCGCGCCTCCCGGGGTGGTGAGGGTCTGGATGCTGCGGCCGACGGCCGTCAGCGACAACGCGAGCAACACGATGACGACGCCGGGGAAGAAGTCGAGCCACCAGGCCTGTTGCAGGTAGTTGCGGCCGGCGTTGAGCATCGCGCCCCACTCCGGGGCCGGGGGTTGGACGCCCATGCCGAGGAAGCCCAGCGCCGACGCCCAGACGATCGCCTGGCCGATGCCCAGGGTGACCAACACGGTCAACGGCCGGAACGCGTTGGGCAGCAGGGTGTGGACGAGCACGTGGGCCGGCCCGTGGCCCAGGGCTCGCTCCGCCTGGACGTACGACGAGTCCCGCACGGCGAGCACCTGGCCCCGGACCATCCGGGCGTAGCCGGGGATCGTGGCGACGCCGACGGCGAGGATCTGCGTCCCGGCCGAGTTGCCGGCGATCGCGACGAGGATGAGGGCGAGCAGGATGCCGGGGAACGCGTAGAGCACCTCGATCACGCGGGTGACGACCGCGTCGACGGCCCGACCGCCGAGTCCCCCGAGCAGGCCCAGCAGCGTGGCGCCGGCCAGCCCGAGGGCGGTCGCCCCCACGCCGATCAGCACCGACTGCCCGGCCCCGTGCACGACGCGCGAGTAGACGTCGCGCCCGGACTGGTCCGTGCCGAACACGTGCTCGGCGCTCGGTGCCGCGAAGCTCTTCGCGAGGTCGATCGCGAGGGGGTCGGCCGGTGCGAGCAGACTCGGCCGGACCGCCGCGAGGAGCACGGCCGCGATGAAGGCCGCGGCGACCCAGGTCGAGACCCGGCGGAGGGGGTGGGAGGCGCGGCGCACGCGACGCGGGCCGGGCGCGGTGGCTACCGGGTCGGCGTCGTGCGGACCGGCCTCGTGCGGACCGGTCGGTCGGTCGGTCGCGGTGGGGACAGGGGGCGCCGCGGTGGCGGTGGACGTGGTGCTCATGCGGGTGCTCCGATCGTGGTGCACAGCCGGGGATCGACGGCGACGTACGCGACGTCGGTGAGGACGTTCGCGACGACGTAGACGAGGGCCACGACGAAGGTGATGCCGATGACGAGAGGGAGGTCCTGCGCGTTCACCGCGGTGACGAGCACCTGGCCGACTCCCTGGCGGGCGAAGACGACCTCGACGACGACCGCGCCCGAGATCAAGGAGCCGAGTCCCCAGCCCGAGAGAGTGATGCCCGGCAGGGCGGCGTGGCGGAGGAGGTGTCGCGCCCGGACGGCGGCCTCGGACAGGCCACGAGCCCGAGCCGAGAGCGCGAACGGCTGGTCCTGGGCGTCCTCGAACTCGTCGCGCGTGACCTGCCCGAGGAACCCGGCCAGCGGGATGGCGAGGGTCAGGGCCGGCAGGACGAGTCCGGGCAGTCCCGTGCCGATCACCGGGAACCAGCCGAGGCGCACCGCGAAGACGAGCAACAGGACGAGGCCGAGCCAGAACTGCGGCAGACCGGCCGCGACCGTCTCGACGACCGAGCCGATCCGGCCCAGGAGGCCGCGCCTCCCGGCGGTGAGCAGCGTCGACGTGATCGACAGCAGCCAGGCGAGACCGAGCGCGGTGGCCGTGAGGGCCAGGGTCGAGCCGAGCTGGCCGCCGATCACGCTGACGACCGACTGCTTGAGCGTGTACGACTCCCCGAAGTCGAGCCGGACGAGGCCGAGCAGGAACGACCCGTACTGCGCGAGCAGGGGACGGTCGAACCCGTACTGGGCCGTCACGGCGGCGACGGCCTCGGGTGTCGGGTGGGCGGCCGCGCCCCCGAGGATGGCGACGGCGGGGTCGCCGGGCACGGCGTGCTCGAGGAAGAACACGATGGTGCCGACGGCCAGCAGCAGGACGACCGACTCGGCGACGCGACGAGCGATGCGGAGGACCCAGGGGTTCATCGGTCGCCGCCGTCCACGAAGTAGGCGTCCGACAGCACCGGCTCGCCCTCGGAGGGCTCGATCCACACGTCCTTCACCCGGTTCGAGATGCCCAGCCGGGTCTGGATCGGGTAGAGCGGCAGGCTCCAGGCCTTCGAGGTGAGGATGCGCTGGGCCTCGGAGTAGAGCGCCGCCTGTTCGGTCGGATCGGTGGTGGCCGTGCCCGCGATCAGGACGCGGTCGAGCTCGTCGTCGGAGGCGAAGGCCGAGTTCTGACCGTTGCCGACGTCGAGGGTCGCCTTCGAGTACTTGATGTACATCACGTGCGGCGTGGGGCTGTTCCAGTAGTTGCCGATGAGGTCGTACGCGTCGGGGTCGCCCCAGACGGCGTTCATGCTGGCGGAGTCCAACGCCTCGAGGTCGACCTCGATGCCGACCTCCTTCTCCATCGCCTGGATGTTCTGCAGGATCGTCAGGTCGGCGGGCGGCGTCTCGGCACCGTCCGCGTTGTAGGGCAGGCGCACGGTCAGGGTCTCTCCGTCCTTGGTGCGGTATCCGTCGGCGTCGCGGCCGGTCCACCCGGCGTCGTCGAGCAGGCGGTTCGCCTCGTCGGGGTCGTACGGGAACGGCTCGTGGTAGGTCTCGTCGTAGTGCGGCGTGCCGGACGAGACGGCGTCGCCTTCGTACGGGAAGACGCCGGCGTAGGCGCTCTCGACGGCGGCGCGGGCGTTCGAGGCGTGGACGAAGGCCTTCCGCACGCGGATGTCGTCGAACACCGGGCTGGTCGTGTTGAGGTCGAGGCTGAACGGCGAGCCCGAGTGGACGAACTCCTGCAGGCTGATCGTCGGGTCGGCCTCGGCGAGCTGCTGGCTCTCGGGCGGCACGTTGAAGATGACGTCGGCCTCGCCCGAGCCGAGCGCGCCGTACCGGGTGGTGTTGTCCTTGAGGAACCGCCAGGTGATGCCGTCGAGGTAGGCGGGGCCCTGGTGCTTCGCGTCGGCGGGAGCGGAGTCGTAGTCGTCGTTGCGCACCAGCTGCACGTCGCGGCCGTGGTTCCACGCGACGACCTCGAACGGTCCGGTGCCGACCGGCGACTCGCAGTTCTCCTCGAGGCCGCGCGCCATCGCCGTGGGCGACTCGATGCCGAAGAACGCCTGCGACAGGGCGGCGAGCAGCGGCGAGTACGGGCGGGACAGGTCGATGCGGACGACGTGCTCGGACAAGGCGGTCGCGCTCTCGAAGTACCCGGTCAGGTACAGCAGGTCGGTCGACGACTGGGTGGCCGGGTCGAGGATCTGGGTGAAGTTGTCGACGACGGCCTGCGCGTCGAGCGGTGTGCCGTCGTGGAACTCGACGCCCTCCTTCAGGGTGAAGTCGTACTGCGTGCCGTCGTCCGAGATCGTCCACGAGGTGGCGAGCCAGGGCACGACGCTGCCGTCCTCCTGCAGCGAGACGAGGGAGTCGAGGTACTGCCGGGCGACGTAGGTCTGGGGCATGTCCCCCGAGTTGTGCGGGTCGAGGCAGGTGGGCTCGCGGTCGGTGGCGTAGACCAGGGTGCCGCCGCGGACGGGGCCACGGTCGACGACCTCGGCGGAGTCCGCGCCCGAGCAGCCGGCGAGCAGCGCGACGAGCGCGGCGGCGGTCGTGGCGACCACGGGGAGGCGTCGGGAAGGAGGTCGGAGCATGGGCGAACCTTTCGTCGAGGCCCGAACCTACGGACGTGTCGACCCCCCGACCAGTCGCGTGACGCCACGCGACACCCGTCGTCTCAAACCGTCACACGCGCCCCCGGGACTTGCGCCGACGTCTTGAGCGCGCCGAGACGTGGACGTACGGTGGAGAGGTCGACGACGACTAGGGGGCTCCATGGACGACGAGACGACACAGGACCGAGGCCGGCTGAGGCTGCACCGGCCGACGTTCCGGGGATCGGCGGTCGGGTGGGGCATCTCGGCCGTGGTGTGGCTGTCCTGCTTCGTGGGCTCGGGTCTCGGCATGATGCGCGAGGGATCTCCCGGTGTGCTCGGCGTCCTCTTCCTCGTCGCCCTCGGGCTGGCGAGCGCGGTGTGCGTGACGGGCACGGTGTCGACCATCCGGCATCCCCGTCCGGCGCCCCCGGCCCAGGACGCTCCCTAGCCTCCGCTGTTGTCGACGGCTTCCGCCCATCCGCACCTGGTTGAGTTCGCCCAGACGACCGACGCGACGAAGGGACAGGCAGCACATGGGCATCTCGGAGAAGGACTACGACGTGGCCGTCATCGGCGCCGGTCCGGCAGGCACCGCGGCAGCCCTGCGGGCGGCCGAGCTCGGGGCTCGTGTCGTCGTCGTCGAGGCGGGGCGCGTCGGTGGCACCTGCGTGAACACCGGGTGCGTGCCCACGCGGGTGCTGGCCAAGACGGCCCGGCTCATCCGCGAGACCCGACATGCGGACGTCTACGGCGTCGACGTCGCTCCCCCGACGATCGACTGGGCGTCGACCGTCGCACGCGTCCGGGAGCGCGTCGACAAGGTGCGGTCGATCAAGCGGGAGGCCGAGCGGTTCGAAGCCGCGGGCGTCGAACTGGTCCACGAGGGCCGGGCCCGGTTCGTGGACGACTCGACCCTCGTCCTCGACAGCGGCCGCACCCTCTCGGCGGAGTCGATCCTCGTCTGCGTCGGCGGACATTCGCGCCGACTGCCGATCCCGGGGAGCGAACTCGCAACGGTGCCCGAGCACGTCCTCGACCTGCCGACCCTCCCCCGTCGGGTGGCCGTGATCGGCGCGGGCAACACGGGCGCGCAGCTCGTCACCGTCTTCGATGCGTTCGGCAGCGCGGTCACGCTCCTCGACGTCGCCCCGCGGGTGCTGATGGCATCGGATGCGTCGATCTCGGAGGCGGTCTCCGCGGCGTTCGTCGAGCAGGGCATCGACGTGCGCACCGGGATCGACGGCGTCGAGGGCCTCGCCCGGTCCGACGACGGGTCGATCGTCCTGACCTGGCGGCAGGACGACGCCTCGTCCTCTGCCGAGTTCGACGTCGTGATCATGGCCACGGGGTGGCCGGCGGACGTGGAAGACCTCGGTCTCGAGAAGGCCGGCATCGACGTGGAGCGCTCGTCGATCCCCGTCGACCGGTACTTCCGGACCGTCGTGCCGCACGTGTTCGCCGTGGGCGACGCTAACGGCCGCGACATGCTCGTCCAGGCCGCCCAGTTCGAGGGCGAGGCCGCCGCCGAGAACGCCGTCCTCGGCGCCAACCGTCGCACGCCGCACCACCTCCTGCCGGCCGGTGGGTTCACCGACCCGGACTACGCCGGCGTCGGCCTCACCGAAGAACAGGCCCGTGAGGCGGACGAATCGTGCGTGGTCGTCACGATCCCCTACTCGACCGTGGACCGGGCCGTGATCGACGACCGCGAGACGGGGTTCCTCAAGCTGATCGCCGACCGTCGGCGCGAACTCGTGCTCGGCGCCCACGCCGTCGGCGAGAACGCCGTCGAGGTGGTCCAGGCGGTCACCACCGCCATGGCCGGCGGTGTCGACGTCGCCACCCTGGCCGAGGTGCGCTTCGCCTACCCCACCTACAGCGCCGTGATCGGCATGGCGGCCCGGGCCGTGCTGGCGGATCGCACCGCGCGCTAGGAGCCGGCGGGCACCGTGGCACGATGGACGTGCCGCCCCGACAGAAAGCCACGATGCGCCTCCTCCTCATCCGCCACGGCGAGACCGCCGACAACGTCGCCCGCACCATCGGCTCGCGACCCCCGGGCCCGCCGCTCTCTCCGCTCGGCCGCAAACAGGCCGCCGACCTCGCGACGACCCTGGTTCACGAACCGCTCGTCGCCGTGCACTCGTCGCGCCTGCGCCGGGCCGGCGAGACCGCCGCGATCGTCGCCGTAGGCCTCGGTCTCCCTCACCATGAGGTGGACGGTGCCCACGAGATCGACGCCGGCGACCTGGAGGGGCTGCCCTACGCCGAGGCCCTGCCCCGGTACGCCGGCACCATGCAGCAGTGGTGGACCGATCCGGAGGCGCGCATCCCCGGAGGCGAGAGCGGCACCGAGTTCACGGCCCGGTTCCACGCGGCGGTCGATCGGGTCGTCGATTCGACACCGGCGGACTCGACCGCGGTGCTCGTCTCGCACGAAGCCGCCATCTGCGTCTGGGCGGCCGACACCGCCCGCAACCTCGACGCCGAGTTCAGCCGCACCCACGGGCTGCGCAACACCGGCTCGGTCGTCCTCGAGGGCTCGACCGAGGGCGGCTGGACCGCCGTGTCGTGGGACGGCGAAACCTTGGCGCACTGAGCCGCGCGTCCGACGACCAGGCCGCAGCGCGCCTCCTACGGGCCGCCGAGCCAGTGGTCGATGCGGTGGTGGTCCGGGCGGAAGCCGTTCTGCACGCCCCACAGCACGGCCTGCGTCCGGCTCGTCGCGCCGATCCGCCGGTAGACCGACCGGATGTAGGACTTGACGGTGTTCGGGCTGAGGTAGGTCAACGCCGCGACCTCGGCGTTGCTCTTGCCCTGGGTGATCAGGGCCAGGATCTCGGACTCACGATCGGTGATGCCCTCGCGGCGGCCGGGCCAGTCGAGGCCCGGCGCGCTCGGCGCGCGCCCCCGCACGTCGCTGACGACCTGCTCGCCACGATGGACCGCCTCGAGTGCCTCGACGAGCTCGCGGGCGGCGAGGGTCTTCGACAGGTACCCGTGCACGCCTTGCGCGAGCGCCGCCTCGACGAGCTCGGGGTGGAAGTTCCAGGTGTAGACGACCACCTTGCCGGCCGCGGGGTTGGCGACCAGCTCGGCGAGCTCGTGGTGGTCGGACTCGGGCTGGGCGAACGAGTCGTAGAGGACGACGTCGACCCGGTCGGACAACGACGTCGTGGCGTCGACCTCGGCGACGACCACGCGGTCGCGGTAGCGGTCGAACATGTGGGCGAGGCCGGCGAGGACGACGTCGTAATCGTCGACGAGTGCGACGGTAATCGACCGGGTCGGAGCGAGGGGCATGAGGACACCATCCCACCCCGAGGGGTGTGCCGCCACACCTGCAGGGGTGGTCTGCTGAGTCATGCGACGCCACGGCACCGACGGTGCCGGTCGCTCATCTCTCCCGGAAGGAGAACACCATGATCGGTCTCATCATCAGCTTGCTCGTCGTCGGCCTCATCGCAGGGTTCATCGCCCGCGCGGTCGTCCCGGGCCGCCAGAGCCTCTCCATCGCCATGACGATCCTGCTCGGCATCATCGGCTCGTTCGTCGGCGGGTTCCTCGGCTTCCTGCTGTTCCAGCACGACCCGACGGACGGCTTCTTCCAGCCCGCCGGCATCATCGGTTCGATCATCGGCGCGATCGTCGTCCTGGTCGTCTGGGTCGCCGTCTCGGGTCGCCGCAGCACCGCTCGCCGCTGATCGCTGGTCGCCGCCGGGGTGGCTGTCCCACAGCCGCCCCTGGTCGCGCCGAGGCAGGAGCACGCGCCCGGCCCCGTCGGGCCACCGCGTTCGGTGCCGCCCCCGGGCTCAGGTCGCGAGCGAGCGGTGCAGCGTGCGGACGATCTGCGCGCGGGCGGCACGACCCGATCGGGTGGGCAGCAGCGGGTACGCGTGCACGTCGCCCTCGCCTTCGTGCCACTCGAGCTCGACGCCGGCCGCGGCGGCTTGGTCGCGCAGGAGGTGCGCGTCGGGGTTCAGGACGTCCCGCGTCCCCGTGAACACCGTCACCGGTCCGAGCCCTGCGAGGTCGCCGAACAGGGGGCTGACGACGGGGTCGCGCAGGTCGAGCTCGCCCCGCCAGTGCTCGGCCAGCACGCGTCCGCCGGGTGTCCCGAGCCACGGGTCGGACGGCTGCACCTCGGGGATGCGGGGGTTGCCCCAGGTCAGGTCGAGCGCGGGGGCGATCAGCACCGTGCGGGCGACGACGACGCCCGCGTCCCGCAGCGACAGGGCGGCCGACAGCACGATCTGACCGCCGGCCGAGTCCCCGGCGAGGGCGACCGGGCCGTCTGCCGAGGCGACCAGGTCGAGGATGCCGACCCGCGCCTCCTCGGCCGTCCCGTACGGGACCAGGGGGTAGATCGGCAGGACGACCGTCGTGCGGGCCTCGGCGGCGAGCTGGGCGGCGAGGTGCCAGTGCTGCGACACGATCTCGCCCACCCAGCCGCCGCCGTGGGCGTAGACGACGGTGCCGCGCGACGCGCCGTCCCGCCGCGTGATCGTGTAGACCCGCCAGCCGCCGCGCTGCTCGACGTCGACCCGGACGTCGTCCCGGAGGACGGCAGGCGGGCCGTAGGGTGCCGGCCGGAGGGACGCCCGACGGATGCGCCGTCGCGCACCGGCCTCGATCACGAAGGTGCGGTTCGCCCCGGTCACCCGGAGGAACATCGGGACCGCCGCTCGGGGCAGGACGAGCCTGGCGGCGAGGGGCACCCGGACGGTGTCGAGGGAGGCGCGGGAGGGCATCCGAGGGAGGCGCGTGGTCACGGCCGCGACGATACCCCGGCGGCTGCCCGAGCGAGCGCCGATCGTCGCGCCTGACCCGTCACGCCTCGACGAAGCACGTGGTGACCATGAGGACGATGGGCCCCGCGTAGACGGTCGGGTAGTCCCGTAGCCAGTCGGCCTCGGCCCGGAACCGCCCGGGCTCCTCGCCCTCGGTCACGGCCCTGACCTCGCGGGACTCCCAGAGCTCGACGACGGCAGCGACGTCGCCCGTCGCCGTCGGCGCCGCCTCGGCTCCCGGTGCCGGCTGGGTCCCGTCCGGGCCGGTGGTGCTCCGCCAGTCGTAGCTGTAGGTCCATTCCACACCGCTGCTGAGGTTGTCCAGGTGGCAGCTGTCACGTCGGACGCCGCCGGCCCGCTCGCCCGAGACCGACTTCAGATCGGGGTCGGCCCCGAGGGCGCGCACGGTCTCGTCACCCAGCTCTGCGAGCTCCGCCTGGACGTCGCGCTCTTCTGTCCTCCGTTCGAGCTCCGTGGGCGGCTGTCCCTTCTGCAGGGCGAGCTCGACGGTCTTCCTCGTCTGGTAGGTCAGGACCATACCGTGGGTCGGCAACGCGATCACCAGGATCGCGAGGGAGGCGATCAGCACCACACGCGAACGGGTGCGGTCCCGCCGCCGCGCCCGCACCTCCCTCACCGCGACGACGACGGGGAATCCGACGCCGACCGCGGCCCCGACCAGGAAGCCGATCAGGACGCCCGTCCGGTCCAGGTTCGGGCCCCCGGTCGGGAACGACTCCCGCAGCTGGACTGCGATGTCGATGATTCCGCCGGCGGGCAGCGCGACGATCATCAGCGCGACGAGGACCGCGGCGCGGGCCCGCGGGGTGAAACCGGGCGACGGACGAGGCGTTCGTGGGCCGACGGGGGCGTCGCCGTAGTCGCCGGCCTGGTGCGGCGGGAGGTCGTCCTCGGGGACGATGCCGCGCGCCTCGTCTGTGTGGTCGGTCATGCCTCGACGCTACTCAAATGGCTACCGACAGGTCTGCCCCCGCGGTCACGACACCGGTCGCCGTCGGAACGGACGGGTCGCGATGTCCAGGTGGCCGTCCGGCTTGCTGCCCGTGCCGCGCCACCGCCACAGGACCGCCACCGCCACCGCGCATCGACCCGATCACGGGGCAGCCGGCCGGCTCCAGAAGTCACCCCGCACCTCGAACCCGTTCCCCGAGTCCTCCGTGTAGACGTTGATGCTGCGGGGGTCGAGGAATGTGCCCGGGAGGCGGTCGCCGAGCTGCGCGTCGAGCTCGGCCCTCAGTCGTGCCTGCGTCACGCCGTCGGCTGGTTCGACGTCGAAGACGGTCCAGCAGCCACCTGACCCGCACTCCTTGCCCGTCGACGTGACCACGGCGGTCGCCGGGAAGCCCATCTGCGCCTCGGTCGGCGCATCGCCCTCGGTCGCCCCCAGCGCCTGCAACGAGTAGCGTCCGAGGAGCAGGACGACGGTGATCGCCAGCAGCGCAGCGGCGCCGAGCCCGACCCCGACGGCGACCCACCGCCTGGTCGTCACCTTCGTCGAATGCCCCGTCACATCGACAGAGTGCCAGGCCCGGGGCCAGCCGAGTGTCATCGGCGGCATCGTCATCGCCCTGCTGTCGCTCGTGCCGATCCTCTTCGGGGCAGTCCTTCTCGCGTACATCGCCTCCCCGTAGCTACTCGTCCCCGAGGGGCACGCGCGTCCGCCGACGGGCGGACGCGCGCCGTGCCACCGTCCGCGAGCACGGTCAGGTGGACGAGCACGCCCCGCCCCGCCTCGGCCGGCCGCTGCCCTTGCTCGTCGGCCCGCCGTCCGGTGTGGTGGTCGAGACACGTCGTCAGGACACCGTCGTGGCCGGCAGCACCCGGCCGAACGTGATGTCCAGCCGGCTGGGACCCCGCAGGAGCGGGTTGCGGCGGTAAGGAGGAGGGTCCTCGACGAGGCGGACGTCCTCGAGTCGGATGAACAGCTCGGCCAGGGCGATCTGGGTCTCGAGGCGGGCGAGCGGGGCACCGAAGCACGCGTGGATTCCGGCTCCGAAACCGAGGTGGTCCCGGTTCTCGCGTAGGGGGTCGAACCGGTCGGGGTCGGCGAAGTGCCGCGGATCGCGATTCGCCGCCGCCCAGGCGATCCAGACGGGAGACCCCTTCGTGATCGTCACGTCGGCGACGCGCACGTCCTCCAGGGCCACGTACTTCGGGGTGACCTGAGCGGGTGGCTCGAGCCGGAGCAGCTCCTCGAAGACACGAGGCATGGTGCTCGGGTCGGCGCGGAGTCGGTCGAGCTCCTCCGGGTGCCGCAGGAGCGTCAGGGCACCGTTGGCGATCATGTTCACCGTCGTCTCGTGCCCTCCGATCAGCAGCATGATGGTGGTGCTGATGATCTCGCTCGTCGACATCGGCCCCTCGGTGCCGTGGTCGTTGACCAGCCCGGAGAGCAGGTCGCCCTGCGGTGTTCCTCGACGGACCTCGGCGAGGTGGGCCAGATAGGCACCGAGCTCACGGGTCGCCGTCGACGCCTCCTCCCGGAGGGCCTCGGCCTCCTCGGGGGTGGTCGCCTCGGGAGGCGCGATGATCGCCATGCTCCAGGCGTGGAAGCGCGGTTCGTCCTCGTGCGGAACGCCGAGGACGTCGCAGATCATCATCACCGGCAATGGGTAAGCGAAGGCCTCGACGAGATCGACGGCACCGGATGCAGGGAAGGCGTCGACGAGGGCGGATGCCGTCCGGCTGATGTCGGCGCGGAGGTAGTCGATGTAGCCGGCGTGATGCGGGGGCCCGAAGTGCCGCATCGTCTGGCGTCGGAGACGGTCGTGGGCGGGCGGGTCCTGCATCACGAACGCGGCGGTGAGCCCGGGGCCGGCGTCGCCGACCTCGTCGCGGCCGGCGAGCGGATCCGAGCTGATGCGAGGGTCGTGGACCACCTGGAGGATCTCGTCGTAGCCCGTGATCAGGAACGCCCCGTCGTCGAGTCGCTGGACCGGCGCGGCGTCGCGGAGGCGCGCGTACAGGGGGTAGGGATCGTGCCGGTTCTCGTGGTCGAGGAACCGGTCCCACGTCGCGCTCGCGGCGGACGAGCCGCCTGAGACCGGGCAGCCGGGGCGGGAATCGGGAGAGGTGTTCACGGGGTGGTCCTTTCGTCGGAGTGCTGAGCGGAGGTGTCGGGCCGGGTGATGCGGGACCGAGGGCGCACGGTACGCTCGGCGTCGGGCGGGTCGTCGACGGTTCGCCCCTCGGGCGGGAACGAGGCCCCCTCGCCGATCTGTCGCCGGTAGTGCTCGACCCACTTGACGTGGTCGAGGGCCGTGGCGCCGACCACTCGGTCGCCGGTTCCGTACACGGCCACGAACGCTCGCCGAGCGGTCGACCCCTGGGCGATCACCACGCTGTCCGCCGCCTCGGGCATCCCCACGGACTTGATGACGTGGCCGAACTGGTTCGACCAGAACACGGGGACCTCGTCGTGCCGGGCCTGCCCGCCGGTCCGGATGTTGTCGGCCGCGACGGACGCCTGGCTCACCGCGTTGCCCCAGTGCTCGACGGAGACCCTCCGCCCGTCGCCCGACGGGTGCGGGAAGGCAGCCACGTCACCGGCGACGAACACGTCGTCGAGCACGGTGCCGTCCGGTCCCAGCGCGCGGCAGGAGGCATCGCAGTCGACTCCGAGAGGCCCGACCGCGACTCCGGACCCGCTGAGCCACTCGGTGTTCCGCAGAGCGCCGATGGCGACGACCACCACGTCGACGTCGACCTCCGACCCGTCGGAGAACGTGGCCGCCGTGACCGTCCCGCGCGCATCCGCGCGCAGGCTCGTGACGGTGGTGCTCGACCGCAGGTCGACACCGTGTTCGCGCTGCACGTCGGCGAGGACGTCCGCGACGGTGTCACCGAGTGCTCGAGCGAGCGGCGCACGACCCCGGTCGACCAGGGTGACGGGGATGTCGAGACGCCGGCACGCCGAGGCGATCTCCGAGCCCGTGAACCCTCCCCCGATGACGAGCACTCGACGGGGGCGCGCGACGAGGCGGGCGCGGAGACGCTCCGCGTCGTCGGCGGTCCGGAGGGTGTGGACTCCGTCGAGACCTGCGTCACGAGCGACGGGCCAGGGGCGGGCTCGCGTGCCGGTCGCGATGAGCACCCGGTCGTAGGGCACGCGGCCACCGTCGGCCAGCAGGACGGTGCGGGCGCGGAGGTCGAGACCGGTCGCCGCCTCGCCGAGGCGCCACTCGACGTCCAGATCGGAGGCGCGGGGAAGTCGCGTGCCCCGAGCGCCGGCCGTCCCGAGCAGGACCTGCTTCGACAGGGGCGGCCGGTCGTAGGGCTCGTCCGGCTCGTCTCCGATGACGGTGACGAGGCCGGTGAAGCCTCCCGATCGGAGGGTCTCGACCGCGGTGAGGCCGGCCAGGGACGCCCCGACCACGACCACCCGATCGGTGGCCGTCAAGGCCGTCGGTGCGGAGGCTTCCGGGGCGGGCCTCCGGTGTTCCCCGTCGAGCCGGATGGCCTGCACGGGGCAGGCCGCCGCGGACTGCTCGATGCGTGCCCGGAACTCCTCCGACGGGTCGGGATCGTAGACGAGGGCCTCCTCGCCCTCGAACCGGAACACGTCGGGGGCCAGGAACGCGCATTGCGCGTAGCTCTGGCACCGGGTCATGTCGACTGCGATTCGCATGTTCTTCTCCTTCGCGTGGGTCTGACGGATGACGGGTGGGGCTCAGGCGAAGGTGACGACCACCTTGTCGGCGGCACCTGGCGTCGCAGCGGCGACCAGCGCTTCCTGAACGTCCTGGAACGGGTAGCGGTCGCTCACGATGACGGCGTATTTCTCCCAGTTCTCGACGATGTCGGCGGTCACCTCGAAGATCTCGGTCGGGTAGCCCATCGAGGTGACGATGGTCAGCTCGGCGCCGAGCAACTCGCCGAAGTCGACCTCGACGGGGGCCTTGTGCACGCCGACGATGCCGACGACGGCTCCGTGACGGGCGATGGAGAAGATCGTGCGCAGCACAGGGGCCGCGCCGGTGGCGTCGAGGTAGACGGTGCTGCCGGCCTTCCGCACGCCGCGACGTGCCGGGCCTTCGCCGTGCAGCTCGACGAGTCGCTCGAGGACGTCGTCGACGGAGGAGTCGATGACGGCGTCGGCGCCGATGCGGGTGGCCTTCTCCAGCCGCGAGGGCACCACGTCGACGACCACCACGCTCTCGACACCGGCGGCCATCGCACTGATGGCGACGCCGAGCCCGACCGGGCCGGCGCCGAACACGACGACCCGGTCGCCGGGACCCGCGCCGGTGCGGTTCACCGCGTGGCGGGCGACAGCCATCGGCTCGTTCAGCGCGGCGACCTCGAACGGCACGTGCTCGGGCACGGTCAGGAGGCTGCGCCAGAGGACGGCGTCCTGCACGAGCAGGTAGTCGGCGAGACCGCCGGTCGTCCCGCCACTGCCGATGATGCCCGTGGGGGCGACCATGGGGTTCACCACCACGTGGTCGCCGACCGAGACGCCCTCGACGGCGGATCCGACGACGACGACCTCACCGGCGGGTTCGTGGCCGAGAGGCGTCCGGCCCTCGAGGCCCGGAAGGCCGCCCAGCGAGACGTAGAAGCCGTCGGACCCGCAGATGCCACACGCCCGTACCTTCACCAGCACGTCGGTCGGACCCGGCGTCGGCACCGGGGCCTCCACGAGATCGACCATGCCAGGGCCGGTGACGGTGGCGACGTGCATGGTCGCCGGGACGGGGGTGCTGATCGTGGTCATCTGCGTCTCCTCTGAGGTGGTCGCGGGCTCGTGCCCTGCGTCCCTTCGAGTCTCGGTCGACGTCGCGGACTCGACGTCGTCCACGAGGACCGATCGCGGCTGCTGCGATCGCAGTAGCTCCGATGGCAGCGGCTCCCGGTCAGCGCCGGGAGCCGGGGGCGCGGTAGCGGGGCAGGAACGCGGCGACGAGCAGGGCGGCCAGCGCCGCCGCCGCACCCACGCCCATGACGAGGCGGAAGGCGTCCTCGGAGGGCACGGCGACGCCTCCGAGATCGAGGGTGAGCTGGGCGAGGACGACACCGGCGACGGCGCTCGAGAGCGATGTGCCGATCGAGCGCATCAGCGTGTTGAGGCTGTTCGCCGAGGCCGTCTCGGAGGCCTTCACGGCACCCATCACCAGCGACGGCATCGCGCCGTACGCGACGCCGATGCCCGCGCCCACCACGATCGAGATGACGACGAGTTGCCAGACCTCGTCGAGCACGACGATGCCGATGCCGTAGCCCACGGCGACGAGCAGGGCGCCGAGCATGAGCGACCACTTCGGACCTGCCGTCGCGGAGATGCGCGCCGACAGAGGAGCCACCGCCATCATCACGAGGCCCGAGGGGGCCATCACGAGCCCGACGACGAGCAGGGACTGCCCGAGACCGTACCCGGTCTCAACAGGCAGCTGGATGACCTGCGGGAACACCAGGGACATCGCGAACATGGCGAACCCGAACAGCAGCGACGCGACGTTCGTCAGGAGCACCTGTCGGCGGACGAGGGTGCGCAGGTCGACCAACGGACCCGGCGTGCGCGACTCGTACGCACCCCAGGCGACGAAGACGACCACGGCACCGAGGCCGAGCCCGAGCGTCAGCGGCGACGTCCAACCCCAGTCGGCCCCCTTCGAGACGGCCAGCAGCAGCATGATCAGGCCTGCCGAGATGCCGGCCGCGCCGACGAGGTCGAAGCGTCCGCCGGCCCGGACGGCGGACTCGGGCACGAGGGGCGTCACGAGGAGGAGCGCGACGGTGCCGAGGACGGCCGCGGCCCAGAAGAGCACGTGCCAGTCGGCGTTGTCGGCGATCAGGGCGGCGACGGGCAGGCCGAGGGCCCCGCCGACGCCGAGGGACGCGCTCATCAGGGCGGTGGCCCCGCCGAGCCGCTCGGCCGGGAGTTCGTCTCGCATGATGCTGATGCCGAGCGGGATCACGCCGGCCGCGAGACCCTGCAGGGTGCGAGCCACGATCATGGGCACGAGGCTCGTGGCCAGGGCTCCGACGACCGATCCGGCGACGAGCAGCACGATGCTCAGCAGCAGCATGCGGCGCTTGCCGTACATGTCGCCGAGTCGACCGACCGTGGGGACGGCGACGGCCCCCGCGAGCAGGGTGGCGGTGATCGCCCACGTCGTGTCGGCGGCCGACGCATCGAGCAGCTGCGGCAGCTGAGGGACGAGGGGGATGACGAGGCTCTGCATCAGTGAGACGACGATCCCCGCGAAGGCGAGGACCGCGACGATGCGCGTGGGCGAGGCGGCGGGAGGCGGGGCCTCCGACCCTGACGGGACGGTGGTCGTGCGGGTGGTTTCTGCAGGAGCGCTCATGCGTGTCCTCCGGGTCGGGTGCGGACGCGCCGTTGCGTGTCGAGCAATCTAAGTCAGTCACTTGACTGACTGCAAGTGCCGGGCTTGACTGGGTCCATGACCAGGCCCTCACTCTCTTCCCGAGCACGACCGGACATGGGCCCTCACGGCGGACGCCCCCGGGCCGAAGCGACCGGACGCTCCGCCCAGAGCCGCGAGCTGCTGCTCGAGACCGCCGAACGGCTCTTCGCCGAGCACGGCATCGTCGCGGTGTCGAACCGCCAGATCAGCGAGGCGGCAGGCCAAGGCAACAACAGTGCGGTGGGCTACCACTTCGGCACGAAACTCGATCTCGTGCGTGCGGTCGCCCGCCGACACTCGGCCGACATCGACCGGCGACGCGAGGAGATGGCGATCCGGGTGACGGGTTCGACCGACGTCCGCGACTGGGTGGACTGCATGGTGCGCCCCAAGATCGACCACCTCGATTCCCTCGAGCAGCCCACCTGGTACGGCCGGTTCGTGGCGCAGTTGATGACCGATCCGGCCCTCAGCGAGGTGGTCCAGCAGGAGGCGCTGGAGACCCGCTCGCTCCGGCTCGTCCTCGAGGGGCTCGAGCGGTGCCGACCCGAGCTGCCGCCCGAGGTACGCAGCGAGCGGGACGACATGGCCCGACAGCTCATCGTGCACACCGTCGCGGAACGCGAGCGCGCGCTGGCCGACGACCTCCCCACGCCCCGGGGCACGTGGCCCGCCGCCGCCACCGGCCTGGTGGACGCCATCACGGGACTCTGGCTCGCCCCGTGGACACCCCAGGAGGACAGATGACACTCGAAGAGATCCCCGCGACGAGCGCACTGCTCGTCGTCGACCTGCAGCACGGCACGACCTCGGCTCCGAGTGCGCACCCGATCGACGAGATCGTGGCGAGGGCGGCGCGCCTGACCGACGCGTGGCGCCGTACGGGCCGAACGGTCGTCCTGGCCTCGGTCGACGGCACCCCGCCCGGTCGGACGACGTACCAGGACGGTGCACAGAACTGGCCCGAGCCGTTCGCCACGGTGCGGCCCGAACTCGGCTCCGACCCGGACGACGTCCGCGTCGTCCGCCGCTCGTGGAGCGCCCTCGCCGGAACGGGCCTGCACGAAGAGCTCGCCGCGCGAGGGGTGCAGCAGGTCGTCGTGGTGGGCCTCGCCACGAGCTTCGGCGTCGAGTCGACCGCCCGTGCCTCGTACGACCTCGGCTACGACGTCGTCGTCGTCTCGGATGCCGTCACCGACAGGTCCCGGGAGGCGCACGACCACGTGCTGTCCCGGGTCGTGCCCGGACTCGGTCGGGTCGCCAGGACCGACGAGGTCCTCGCCCTCGTCGGCCGGCCGCCCTTCCTCGACTGACCGCCTTCAGCGCGGCGTCGAGGCTCTCGGCCCCGCGCGCTCCGTGACGGTCACGTGGGCATGATCCCCGCCCGGACGGCCAACGAGACGAGCTGCCCCCGGTCGGTCGCGCCGACTTTGGCCATGGCCCTGTTCGCATGCGTCTTCACGGTGAAGGGCGAGAGGTGCAGGCGCGCCGCGATGGTGGCCCCGTCCAGCCCCGAGACGATGGCCTCGACCACCTCGCGCTCCCGTGGGGTGAGCGTCGCGACGAGGTCCGCCACGGCTCGATCGACGACGACCGCCCGGTCGTCGGCCACGTGGTTCACGACGACCCCGACCGCGTGGTCGGAGAGCGCACGGCCCCCCGCCGCGACCTGCCGCACCCCGTCGGCGATCTCGGACGGGCTCGCGCTCTTGCTGAAGAACCCGTCGGCCCCGGCACGGAGGGCGCGCAGGACGTTCTCGTCCTCGTCGAAGGTCGTCACGACGAGGATCCCCAGCTCGGCGGCGGGCCGGAGCAGGCGGACCCGCCGGACGGTCTCGACCCCGTCGATGCCCGGCATCCGGAGGTCGACCAGCAGCACGTCGACCGCGGTCGTCGCGAGCGTCCGCAACGCCTCGAACCCGTCGGCCGCCTGGGCGACGACCTCGAGGTCCTCGGGCGCGCCGACGATGGCGGCGAGACCGGCGCGGATGATGTCCTGGTCGTCGACGATCATGACCCGGATCACCGTCGCGCCTCCTCGAGCGCTGCGCCGGCGCCGGCCGCGTCGGCGGGCAGGACGGCTCGCAGCCAGAACACCTGACCCTCGACCCAGTGCTCGACCCGCCCGCCGACCGACGCGGCGCGCTCCGTCATGCCGACGAGCCCGTGACCACCGGAGTCGCATAGCCCGGTGGCGGGTCCTCCCCCGTCGGCCCGCACGTTCGCCGCCTCGATCAGCACGGCCTCCGCGATCTCGACGCGCAGGGACACCTGACCGCCGCCGTGCTTCAGCGCGTTCGTCAGCGCCTCCTGCACGATCCGGTGCGCGGCGGTGCTCACGACCGGGGCCAGCGGGCGATCGAGCCCCCGGAGGGTGGTGTCCACGACGAGCCCGGCAGACCGTGCGGACGCGACGAGGGAAGGGATGCCGGCGTGATCGGGCGGGGGTGCGAGATCGGACGGAGCGTCGCCTAGTCGCAGGACCCGCAGCACCTCCTGCGTCTCGACCAGCACGGCCCTGACGGCGTCCCGCGCGGAGTCCAGGGAGGCGCGGGTCGCCCGGTCCGCGTCGCTTACGGTGACCTGCGCGGTGCCGAGGTGCACGCTCACGACGGCGATGTGGTGACCGATGCTGTCGTGCAGGTCGCGGGCGATGCGCAGGCGCTCCTCCGCGACGCTTCGGTCGACGGCGGCGCGCCGGTTCTCGACGGCGTCGCGCGCCCGCCCCTCGAGCTCGGCGCGCCACCTCAGGTTGGAGCGCACGGCGCTGCCGGCCGCTGCCGCGGCGATGCCGCACACCGCCGCGATGGACGCGGTGGGCCTCTCGAGGCTGACCTGCCCCTCGTGGAGGGCCACCGCCACGGCGCTGGTCACGCCGACGACCGAACCCACCAGGACGGCGGGGAGGCGGCGGAGGCTCTGCAGGAACGCCGCGAAGACGGCGATCGACCAGGCTCCGGTCGGGTCCGCGCCTCCCAGCGACGCCACGATGCCTGCCAGCGAGACGACGACGAGGGCGGCGACGGGGCGACGCCGGAGCAGGCCGACGCCGAGCACCGACGCGAGGCCGGAGGCGACGGCCGGGAGCACCGGTCCATCGTGGAAGAACGGCGCCACGAGGTTCACGATCAGCGCCAGGAGCACGACGACGAGGACGAGGCGTTCGGCGCGACGGACGCCGGCAGGAGAAGGCACGCCCCGATCCTGGCAGGACGGCCCGCCGGGACCTACAGCGATCGCAGCAGATGGGGACGATCGCTCGGGACGACATGACCGGGTGGCGTGGGCAGGAGCCTGGAGGAGACGACGAGCCGGACCCGCCGGATCGTCGGACAGGAGACGACCTCATGGACAGCATCACCGCCGCGGCCTTCGCCGCCTCCGCCGACGCGGAGCCGAGCACCCCGTCGTTCACGGCCCGGGAGTACGCCACCGTCCGCGTCCCCGCTCGCCACGAGCAGCTGCACCGCGACACCTACAGGGCCTTCGGCTGGGCCGTCGAGGCGTGGCGCGGCCCGGCCACGTCGATCGTGCCCGCGACGTCGACGTCGACCTTGAAGCTCACCCGGGACCGGGCCCTCCGCGGTCGTCAGGTGCTGGGTGAGCTGCAGCGTGAGGCCGAGGGCGCTCTGTTTCGTATCGAGGCGCTCGAGCGTTCGCGCTCCGTGCGAGCGACCGCGGTGGCGGTGGTCCTCGGTCTCGTCGGCGCTGTCTTCCTCGCCGGCTCGGTGTTCCTCCTGGACAGCGGTCCGTCGGTCGTCTCGATCGGTCTCGGCGTCGTCGGTCTCGGGCTGTGGGCACTGGCCTGGCCCGCGCACCGGATGTCGGCGGTACGACGGGCCGAGCAGATCGCTCCTCTCCTCGACCGCCAGTACGACACCGTGTACGACGCGTGCGAGCGCGCCGACGCGCTGACCCGCTGATGCACCGCCTTCTCACCGTGGCATCCGTCAGCGCGGCCGCCCTCACCCTCGCCGCGTGCACGGCGCCTTCGGCACCAGCCTCCGACCCGCCGGCATCCACCGGTACCGCGTCAAGCTCGACGACGCACTGGTCCTACGACGAGGACGGCGGCGCAGCCGAATGGGCCGCGTTGTCACCCGAGTGGTCCGCGTGCTCCACGGGTACCCCACAGTCCCCCATCGACCTGCCCCGGGACGCCCCGAGCGGTGCAGGGGCGACCGTCCTCACCGGCGCAGTCGAGATCGAGGAGGCGGACACCGGACTCGCCTCCCAGGTCACCGCAGAGGACCGAGGATCGACCGTCATCTTCTCGGGCGCCTCGTACGACCTCCTGCAGATCCACGCGCACACCCCCGCAGAGCACACGGTGGACGGTGTCGCGCACGCCGCGGAGATCCACCTGGTCCACACCGACTCTGCCGGCCGCCTCCTCGTCCTCGCCCTCTTCGCCGAGGAGGGCGCTCGGTCAGATGAATGGCAGCCCGTCATCGACACCGCGACGGCGGAGGACGGTGCGGATGCAATCGTGGACATCGCCGACCTGCTCCCGGCGACCGCCTCGACGTGGACCTATGAGGGCAGCCTCACCACCCCGCCCTGCACCGAGGGAATCCGCTGGGTCGTCTTCGAGCAGCCCGTGACGCTCTCTCCTGAGCAAGTCGAGGCCCTCGACGCGGCACACCACCACAACTCGCGCGGCGTGCAACCTCTCGGCGATCGCGAGATCGTCCGAGCAGTGTCCACGGTCTCCCCCGGGGTGGACTGACTGTGCCCGCGCTCCGCCCGATCGGCCGCGCCGACGCTGTAGCGCTCCTCCGCGATCAGAGCCGACGCGCCGTCCTCTTCACGATGGCGTCCGTCCCGGCTGCAGCTGTGCTGGCGGTCGGCAAGGGTGTCCTCTTCGTACTGGCCCCCTCGACTTCTCTGCTGGGGACGGTCGTCTTCGCCATCGGTGTCGTCGCCCTCAAGGTCGAGATCATCCGTTGCCACGTCGTCGTCCGACGGACCGTCATCCAGGCGGCGGCCGATGAGGCGGCCGATGTCGATCCCGCACGGATGCATGAACGCACCTACCGCGTCACGGGAGTCGTCCTGGTCACCCTCTCCGTGGTGTTCATAGTGAGCTTCATGCCACTGGTCACGGGCTCTGCAGAACAAACCAGGTACGAGAAATGGCCGGCCATCATCCTCGCCGCCGTGACCTTCGCGGAGATCGGCCTGGCAGTTCACGGAGTCGTTTCGGCGCGGCGCAACCGCGACCCTCTCGCCGAGGCAGTCAAATTGACGAACCTCGCGGCAGGCTTCGTCTTGCTCACCCTGGCCCAGTCAGCACTGATGTCCCTCGATCCCGTCACGGACCCGGGGCCCGCCGGCCCCCTGAGCGGCATTGCGTTCGGTTCACTCGCCGCCATGGTCGGCGTCTGGATGCTCGTGCGATCGAGAAAGAAATCGCGAGCTGCGGGCAGCCGCCCCGGGAAGCGAACGGTCGGCGCATGAATCGCCTCGTAGTGATCGCGTCGGCCGTCGTGACGGGAATCGTCCTGGTCGGCGTCGTAGGGGCCGCGCGATACCGGGCCGATGCGCGTTGGATGCAGCATGACCCCGCCATCCAACTGCTCATCGACCGGCGCACATCCCGCGAAAAGTATGACGCTGAGAACCGCCGGTGACGACCTTTCAGGCCACCTTGGCTGTCCGTATCTTCGGTGTTCTTGTTTGAAAACCCCGAGCAGAATCACCGGTCCATCAGGCAGCCAAGTGACTTCGCGGTGACCCGTGCCCTATTAAGACGACGTTGTTGTCGTCTCGGGATTCTCGAGCGCAGGGTGATGATGGGCGACCGTCGACGCCGTCGGCGACCTCCGCTCTAGAAATGGAGGTGACTTGCCACCAAAGACTGGTGATGCGCAGTCATAGCCAACATCGCTGTGGTCCCTCCGCGCGACGGTTGCACCCTGCGCCTCCGTGAGTTCGGAAGGCCCTTTCGCGGCGCTGCGTGATCGGTGTCCTCGCTGCCCGTCAGGCCGCCCGCCGACAGCCCTGTTTCACGGTCAAGCCGGACGTGGGTGTTGCCAATCGAGAACAGTGAGCGGTAGCGTTCTGTAAACAGAACGGAGGTTGCATGACGAAGACGATGGGTGAACGGCTGAGGCTGCTGCGCACCAGCCACGGCGTGTCCTTGTCCGAACTGTCCCGTCGGAGCGGTGTCGGCAAGGGCACTATCTCGGAGTTGGAGCACGATCTCCGGGGAGCGCGTCTTGACACACTCTTCGCCCTGACCACGGCACTGGATGCGCCGCTCGGGGCACTGATGCCCGATCGCGACAGCGCCGATGACCCGCATGTCAGCGGCACCTCGGTCACCGCGGCCCTGCTCGACCGGTGGAACCTCGAGCCAGTAAGCGTCGAGATCTACCGAGCGACGGTCACGGAGGAGGTGCAGGAATCCGTCCCGCACGCTTCCGGCGTCCAGGAGACCGTGACCGTCATCCACGGACGCGTGCTCGTCGGCCCAGCTGACGGAGGGCTCGAGCTGGGCGCGGGCGAAAGTCATCGCTACGCCGGCGACGTCCCGCACCGCTTCAGCGCACTTGGCGGGCCTGCGCAGATCGTCCTCGTTATGCACTACCCGACCACCAGCACTGGCACCGGCACCGAGGAAGGACATGACCACCATGACCGATGAGCAGCAGCTCCCCGAACGCAGCCAGATCGTTCAACGACACCTGCGTGAGGCGGGCCTCACCGCATCCGTCCGGGAGCTTCCGGATTCCACCCGCACCGCGGTCGACGCCGCGACCACGCTCGGATGCGAGGTCGGGGCCATCGCGAGCAGCCTCTTGTTCCTCGCGGACGGCGACCCGATCTTGGTGATGACGAGCGGTCGGCACCGCGTTGACACGGACATCCTCGCGACCGAGGTCGGAGCCACCAGCATCGCGATGGCGAATGCGAAGCAGGTCCGTTCCGTCACAGGGCAAGCCATAGGTGGGGTGGCACCTGTGGGGCACCCGTCGCCGGTTCGCACCGTAGTCGATGTCGCGCTCTCCGCTTACGACACCGTCTGGGTTGCCGCCGGCACCCCGCACACTGTGGTGCCGCTGAGTCCGGGCGAACTCGCCTCACTTACCGGCGGCGTGCAGGTACGGGTCGCCGCAGACTGATGCGGCCCATGCCGCCGGCGGACGACTCTGAGGGGCCGTCCGACATCACATTGCGACCGTTCCAGGTGGATGACCTGCCGTTCTTTGCATCCCTGGCGCAGGACCCGCGCGTCATACGTCACGTCGGCGACGGTCATGCCTGGACCCTGAGCAGATCGACCAGCGGACCCAAGCGGCACTGCAACAGGACGAGGTCACTCAGGCCGGTGCTGCACGATGGTTCGTTGTAGACGAGGCAGGTCGTCCTGCCGGCCGTCCTGTCGGGTTATTCACGATGACCCGGCGGGAGCAATCGGTCGAAATCGGCTACTGGGTCGCGCCACGACACTGGGGGCGAGGAATCGCCGGGGAAATGCTCGGCCTCGGAACGGCAGAGGTTGCCGATCTGTTCGGAGAGCAGTGCGTGACGGCTCGTGTAGCCGAGGGCAACATCGCCTCTACGAAAGCGCTCAAGCGCCGCGGTTTCGAGTACTTGGGCGAGCACAACGGGCTGAACGTCTACTCCCGGTGTCATGAGAGCGGCTGCGACCAACCCGACACCGCTCACTCGCGCGCAGTCGTCCACCTTCATCGCCTGTAGCGCGACAGTCGGGCTCACCAACACCACACCGACACGGGGCGGCGACCTGGAGTGCAGCGGAACGCCTTGGGCCCAGCACATGTGTGCTGAACAGGATTTTTTGCGGTGGGCCCTACCGGGCTCGAACCGATGACATCCACGGTGTAAACGTGGCGTGGGGCCTAGGTTCTTGCCTGTAGTTGCGCAGAACTGCCGCTTTTCCGGGGTAAGGAGTGCAGCTGCGTGCAAGAGAAGGCGGTGATGCGCAGCCCGTCACCAACACCACACCAACACAAAGCTCGGACTGTGCGCGGAGCATGGGCCGTGCATATCCTCGGTTTGAGCAAGACCAAATGTGATCGCGATCGTGAGCGATTAGGCCACATTTGCGTTGTCGACTGTCAATCTGTTCGTGCTCAGCGTCACGAGTTCTCGCAGAGGCTAACCCGTAACAGGGTCCGTCGAGATTGGTGGACCATGGCGACCTGCGCACGGGTTCCCTTGAAGCTGCCCACCTATGACACATGGAGACGGCCTACCCAGGCCAGTCGCGTAAACTCACGCGCCATATCCCGCGGCCCAATGAATGTCCATATCCAGTCGCGTGATCACGCCTTTCCTACGCGAGGCGGACGGCTGCGGCTGTGCCGGGATCTGCGGCCGTTCGTGAGGTTGGCGAAGGGGAGCTTGCCGAACTGGTCGATGAAGTCGTCGAGCATCTCTGTCTCGGTGGCGCGGGCGTCGGCGCTCTCTTGCCAGGCCACGAGCAGGGTGGCGCTGTCTCGGAGCTGCCACAGGTAGCGGCCACCGTTGTGGCTGCCGCCGAGGTCTGCACCGTGGAGCCGGTACTCGTCGAGGCGCTTGGCGATGCCTCGGTCGCCCTTCGAGCCGAGGTCGGCCTTGCCGATGTAGACGACCTCAGCGCCCGTGACCCATGCTGCTTCGAGGGTCGTGATGGGTTCGGTGTGCCGGCGGCCGGGCACCACACGGCCAGCATTCGCCTCGAGGAAGACAGGTGGTCCTGCATCAGGCCGGACGACGACGTAGGTGCCGGCGCCAGGCGGGACGGGCGACGCCGGCAGGTCCGCGAAGGGCACGAAGCCGTGGAAGCCTGCCGCCGTCAGCCCTGCGCGTGTCCACTCCATGACGTGAGCCTAGAGCGACCGGCAGCCGCTGCTACGCGACGAGGCCCAGGGCGACGACGTCGGCGCCGGTGGCGGTGACGGCCACGAGGAGTGTGTCCCTCGTGGTGACCTCACGCGGCTGCAAGAGCAGCGGCATGCCGGCCTCCTCCGGGGTGCGGTTGGCCTTGTAGCCGTTGCACTTGAGGCAGGCGGCGACGGTGTTGAGCCACGTGTCCGCTTCGACTCGCGTGAGCCGGCTCGCCGGCATGATGTGGTCGACCGTCGTGCCCACGCGGCTGCGTCCGCAGTAGGCGCAGGTGCGGTTGTCACGTTCGTGGACGCCTCGGCGCGACCACGTTGCCGCGCGGAAGCGGTACGGCACGCGGACCATCTCCCGGAACTGGACGACGCGCGGGAGCGGGAAGTCGGCCTCAGCCGACCGGATCGAGGCGCCCGGGACCGACTCGACGATCACCGCACGTTCGCGGACGAGGTAGGTCATCGCTCGGCGGAGCGGGACTATCCCGAGCAGCTCGAAGCTCGCGTTCAGTACGACTACGGACGTCATGGCCCCAAGTCCTTCTCTTCCCTGTCTCTGTGTGGCTATGCGTGTGCGGCGCGACAGCAGTGGATGAAGAGGTGGAGGCGACGACGGGAATTGAACCCGCTTCCAGCGGCTTTGCAGACCGAGCCCTGACCAATCGGGAACGTCGCCAGAGGGGTCCGTGCCGTGTGCACGGAGAGCTGCCTGCCCTGGGCTCGAACCAGGAGTCTCACGATCCAGAATCGCGCGGGATGCCAGTTACCCCAGCAGGCAAGACCGCACCGGGGTGCGGGGCGACAGACGGGACCTGTCGTGGTGCGCTCGGAGGGATTCGAACCCCCAATCCTCTGCTCCGTAGGCAGATGCCGTGTCCGTTGGGCCACGAGCGCGCAGTAGCTGGTAGATCCCCATGCAGGCGCTACGTTCCTGGCATGGGTCTTCGCGTCTTCCTCATCACTTACGACCTCGACCGCGAAGGTCATGAGGGCATCCGGCACTTCTTCAACCACGGCTACCTGCCCGAGTCGGAGGGGCAGTGGATCAGCGTGCAGAAGTCCGTGCGACTGCTGCTCAGCAGTGGCGACGCGCGCATGCTCGCCGACGACCTAGCGGAGCACACCCGAGGAGGTCACATCGTTGTGGTGGACGTGACCGACAGCGGCTTCTCCGGCCGAACGAAGCCTGCGGTGTGGGAGTGGCTCCGTGATGCGCGAGCGCGAGCACTCGCAAGCTGAGGCGCCGGGCGGGCCGAAGCTCGCTGCGTCAGACGGTCCGGGTGATGTCGACCAGCTCGTCCTCCGTGACGTCGGCGAGGGTCACGTAGCCGGAGACCGCCAGCTTGTCAGCGACGTCGAGGGCCCACGCTCGGTCGGTGTCCGCGGCGGACCATTCACGGATCTGCTCCGGGGCCTTACGACCGATGGCGCTGAGGATGCCGGCCTGGCTGATGGGGGTGAGGGTCGTCGGGGTGAAGGTCATGATCGCTCCTTCGTTGGGCGGGATCGGGCGCCGTCCATGGCGCGAGGGTGGTGGGGCCGGCGGGAGTCGAACCCGCGTCATCCGCTACGGCGAGCCGGATAGGAGCCGGAGCCGGTACGGCCCCGCGTGAGATGCGCGGTGTGATGCTGGTGCCCCCGGTCCGGTATCGAGCCGACCTCCCGTGATTACGAGTCACGTGCTAATCCATCTCAGCTACGAAGGCATGGAGCGGTGGTTTCGCCCACCGCAGGCGTCCGGCTGAATCGGATCGGACTGCCGTCGGAGTTCCGACGACCGGCCGAGCTTGTCCGGGTGGCCAGATTCGAACTGGCGACCCCCTCGTCCCGAACGAGGTGCGCTACCAAGCTGCGCCACACCCGGATGCTCGATCGAGGCTCGAGCTGGCCCTGTGCGCACGGCGGGACTTGAACCCGCACGCCCCGAAGGACACCGACTACTCAGGCCGGCACGTCTGCATTACGTCACGCCCGCATGGAGCCTTGCCTGGGTGCCGACCCCAGCGCCTCCTCCGAACCAGGGAGGTGCTCTGCCGCTGAGCTAGCCAGGTCACGGCGTCTGACGACGGGCTGCAGCCCGAGGGCTGAGGTCTAGTGCCAGAAGCCGCCCGTGAACGGTGCGCTTCGGTGGTCGACGAGCACTGGCCCGTCGACGTCGAGGTCGTCGAGGCTGTCGCTCGAGGCGAGGTCGGTGGTGCGGGCCCGCTTCACGACGTCGCCGAGGACGGTGCGGGCGTTGGCACGCTCGGGGCCTCGGTAGCGCAGGCTGATGTCGTGCCGGTTGGCGCACGAGTGCGCTTCACCGCGGTGGTGGGGCGTCTTCGGTTCGCACAGGAGGCTCGGCTTCGCGGCGCTGGCGACCGGTCGTGTGCTGCAGTCTCGGCGGACGTTGTCGTGCTCAACCCCGGATGTCCTCAAGCGTCTCGACGGTTCCGTCGTCACGACGCCAGCGCTTGGCGAGGTCGGTGGCGAGCCGGGCGCGTGCTCCTGGCGTCGCCGGCGTGCTGTAGCCGGCGTGCTTGACGGTGGGCACCTTCTCCGGCTCGACGTCGGGCCCGGAGGTCTCGTCGCTGGCCGGGTCGAGGATGACGCGGTGCCCCTGGCCAGGCTCCGCTGCGAGACGGCGGGCATCGAGCTCATCCTTCGGGACGTAGAAGGTCTGCCGGGTGCCGTCGGAGGCGCGGCGGCCGATGACGCGGACGACGCCGGGACGGTCGTCGTCCATGCTGGCGGAGATGAGGACGAAGTCGTTCTCGTGAGCCTCGGCCCAGACAGCCTCGTCGCGGACGTCGGACTCCCCCGGCGCGATCGTCGTACCGGTTGCCGCCTCGTAGGCGTCGGGGAACCAGTTGCGGACACGCTTCTCAGCCACGCCGTCCTCGATGTGCGGGAAGGCCTCGGGGTGGTGCATGGCGACGATCCACCACTCACAGTCCTCCTCGAACCAGATACCGGCGACGTCGCGGAGAGGCTTCGGGATGGCGGCGCGACGCTCACGGCTGAGCTTGAGGCCGCCGTGCCCGGGCGTGCCGACGGAGACGATGCCGGGGGCGATGTCGGTGACACTGTCGGCGGTACCCCACGGGGTGCGGGAGCCTTCGTTGACGGTGACGGTGCCCCAGTCCTTCGCCGGTCCGCCGAGGCTGACCTCCGGGGACGTCTGCGGCTTGTCGGTGAACGTGCCGTTGTCGACGCGCGGGTGGTCTGCTTCGAGGAAGGTCATGCCTGGTACGTGTGCGGCGACGCTCAGGCGGTGGTGAAGTCGCCGCTCATCCGCTCGAGGTGGCCGCGGGCAGTGACGAGCGCGCCCTCCTCGACGTGCTGGTAGCCGCGGGCATCGACACCGGCGAAGAGGTCGACGACGGAACCGTGCTCGGCGCGGAGGCTCATCTTGCGGTCGTTCTCGACGAGGACGGTAGCCGTGGCGCCGTCGCTCACCGTCACGACGTTGCCGTGCCCAGAGTCGGCGCGGACGATCGCGTGGCCGGAGGTGACCTTGAGGCGGAACATGCCTCCGCGGACGTCGACGAGGATGGGTCGGCCGTCGCTGGGGCCGACGACGTCGAAGTCGCGGGTGGTCGATCGCTGGCCGAGGGTGTCTGCGCGGAGGATGACGCGGCGGACGGCGCCGTCGGCCTCGCCGCGGGTGTTCCGGAGGGCGGCGGCGGTCTGCGCCGAGCCGACGGGCGCGCGATCGGCCGTTCCACGCTCGAGGGCATCGGACCAGATGCTGGAACGTGTCGCGGCCTCTGCGACGGGCCAGCCGTTGAGGGAAACCTCGGGGGCGCCCTGGTCCTTCGTGGCGAAGGTGCCGTCGGTGGCGCGCGGGTGCTGGACCTCGAAGCTCGTCATGCCACCTACGTGTGCGGCGGTCAGGCGTTCCAGTGGAACCGGCCGCTGGCGTCGGCGCCAGCCTTGCCGCAGGTGTAGGTCTTGCCGGTGGCGGCGACACCAATGGCGCCCGGCTCGGCGCAGTAGCCGCCGGGGTGCACGGTGGCGGAAGCTGCCTCGTCGGCGGCCGGAGTCTCGGGCGCGGGGACCTCGGTGGACGGGGCGGGGGTCGGGGCGAGGAGCGAGCCGGAGGCGCCGCAGGTGTTCAGCGTCGTGACCATGGCGTCGTGCTCGGCCGGGGTGACCCAGAGCTCGTACTTGGCCTTGACCTGCACCTGGGCTGCGACGTACTCGCAGCGGTAGGGCTTCTGCTTCGGCTGCCAGGTGGCGTAGTCGCCGTTGGACTTCTGCTGGTTGGCCTTGCCCTTCACGGCGATGAGGTTCAGCGGGTCGTTGGCGAGGGCGACGCGGGCGTCGTAGGAGATCTGCTGGGCACCAGTGGCCCATGCGTTGCCGAGGCTGACGCGGTGGTCGATCTGGATGACGTGGCCGGGCTCGAAGGGGATGCTCTCGCCGGTGTAGGCGTCGTGGAGGATGCCGTCGACGATGTCGCAGCCGTTGCTGGTGCGGGTGTCGTCGAGGTCCCGGGCGAGGATGTCGTTGCGGGTGTCGCAGCCGTTGCTGTCGACGTCGAGCCAGGCAGCGCCGAAGAGAGCCTCGCGGTTGCCGGTGTAGCCGGTCATGGGCGACTTGCCCTTCACCGGAAGCGTCTCGAGAAGGTCGAGCACCTCGGTCGCGGGAGCGGCGACCGTCTCCTGCTTGGCGGGGTCGGTCGTGGCGAGGGCCGTCGACGTGCAGCCGGTGAGGGCCACGAGCGCGAGTGCCAGGGCAGCGGTGCGGGTGGCGAGGGTGCTCGTGCGGCGCGTCATGCTCGGCTCATGCGCGGCACATTGGTGCCTAATCGGCGCGCGAAGGGCCGGTGAAACCCTGAACCACGGCTAACCACGAATAACCACGAATTACCAGAGCTCTGGTTACAGCAACTTCCGCCCAGTCACTGGGATCCAAGGCCCTTATCTCTCTCTCTAACCAAAATAACCACGATTTCTACTACTACTACTTAAGGGGCTGGTCCTATACCTTCACGTCTCTCTATCCCCTGGCTCTATACATCCACTTCTCGCCGAAATCGTGGTTCATGGTAATTCTGACGAAGAACCCCTGGTCAAAGGGGTTTTTATGTGTAACCAAGCTCTGGTGATCCGTGGTTATTCGTGGTTAGCGCAGGGCCGATTTTAGGGCATAGATGCACGATTGGGGGCCTGCGGCTCGCCCTGCAGGCGTGAGGCAGGGTCGAGGGCACCACGCCACACGGGCCGCCTGTCAGCTCTCGAGCTCGTCTAGCCGCTCGACGGTCGAGCATGTCGGGGCCGAACGACGGCCCCGCGATGGGCGTCATCGGGCCGGCTCGCTACCACCGGGCCCTGCCAAGTTAGAAGATCCGGACCTCGTCCGGGGACGTGAATTCGCGACGCGACCCGGGAGCGAGCGCCCCGAAATGCTTAGGGACAGCTCCCGGCAGGAGCAACTCAGCCACGGCTTCCTGCACGGGGAGGCCCCGAGCCTTCGCGTCCGACAGCCTCCGCATCCAGCCCATGCCCACGTTCATCGCGATATCGCCCTGCGAAGGCGAGGGGACGTAGCTCGCGGCGTCGACTGTGGAGTCCCACCAGAGCCGCCCCAGAACGACTCCATCTCGCTCGACGTCGTAGGCCGTGACATGCCCGCTCGAATCGCGCGCGTAGCGCGGCCGGACGTTCGTGAAGGTCCCGAACAGGTCGGCCGACATTGGGCCCTTGTTCGGGTCGCCTGCGTACCCACTCGTCATCTCAGCACCCCGAAGATCCTCCACTTGCCGTCGAACAATACCGTGCGCCGGAAGCGGCTCAGGTGCCCCTGTCGACCTCGCTGGGAGACCTCCGCCGCTTCCGGCGCTAGGAGCGGATCACCTGCGCGGAGCTCACGGCGCCGCTCATGCTGACCTCGACCCGGGAGGGGAACGCGTCCTGGACATCTCCGATGTGCGACACGGTGATGAGGTTGACCTCCTCGGAGAGGCGGAAGAGCATCTAGACCATGTTGGTGATGCCCGACTCGTCCAGCGTGCCCCAGCCCTCGTCCAGTAGGAACGTCTCGATCGGGGTGCCGGTACCCCGGGCGATGACCTCAGCGAGGCCGATGCGGATGGCGACGTCGACGCGGAACTTCTGACGCCGGAGAGGGACTCGTAAGCCAGCAGGCCCGCCTCGGAGGTCTCGACGTAGACGGACACCTGGTTCTGGGCGGCGCCCTTGGCGGTCCCGCGAGTGGTGCGGATGGACACCGTCAGCTGCCCCCTCGACAGCCGCTCGAGCGAGGCGTTGACCGCCTCGTTCAGGCTCTCCATGATGCCGGCCAGGACCATGGCCGGGATGCCGGCGGGGCTGTACGCGGTGCGGAGCTGGTCGTGCAGGTCACGGTCGACGACGGCGACTCCCCGGTCGCGGCGGATGTCGGTCAGGCGCTCCTCGAGCGCGGCTCGCTGGCTGACGGCCTCGGAGCGGCGTGCGGTCTCAGCGGCGTAGCGGCTGGCCTCCTCGCGGAGGCCTGTGCGCTCCTTGCTCAGCTCCTCCCGAGCCGAATCCACCTGCGCGAGCTCCGATGCAGCGAGGGCCTCCGCGGCGGTCACAGCGTGCTCGAGCGCCGTCTCCTCGTCGGACGGCTGCGCGGTGGCGACGACGATGGGGGCTGCGGCGTCGAGCTCGGCCTGGGCCTCGCGGACGGCGGCGGCCTCGGCGCTTGCGGCCGCGGCCATGGTTTCGGTGTGGGCCCGGGGTGGCCGCCGCGAGGACGGCCGCCTCCTCGCGCCCGGCTTCGGTCATCATCTCGACGGCGCGTGCGTCGCTCGTCTCCCGCTCGGCGCGGCTGGCGATGAGGGCTTCGGCGTCCGACACTGCGCGCGCCTGCTGAGAGGCCGCGTCGTCGTTCTGCTGCACGGCGGCGAGCTGCTGCTGGCGGTAGCCGTCGTACTCGGCCGCCTGCTCCTTCGCTGCGACGGCAGCGGTCCGAGCTTCGTCCATGCGCTGCTGGAGGACGACGATGGCCGCCTCCTGAGCCTCGATGAGCTTCTGCGCGTCGCCCGCGGTGAGGTGCTGCTGGCAGGAGAAGCACGTCGCGTGGTCGCCGGACTCGCTCGTGCGGCGCAGGATGTCGATGCGCTCGCGCGCTTCCGCCACCTCGGCCTTCATGCCCTCGTAGCTGGCCTTGTGCGCCGAGTAGGTAGCCGTGTAAGCCGTGGCGACATCGTGGAGCCGGTCCGCGTTCTCGCGGCCTTCTGCGGCCGCCTGGCGGTAGACCTCGACGTTGGCGAAGAGGGTCGGAAGGTCGCGCTCGGCACGGCGCGCGCAACGCCCTGCCGGACGGCTGACTTAGACGTCGGCGTCAGCCGAGGACGATGACGTCGTACTTGTCTCCGGCGACCTCGGTGGCCTTCGCGATGTAGGCGTCTCGATCGACGTCGTAGGCGGGGCCGGTGAAGGGGTTGCCGTCCTCAGGTGCGCTGTTCACGCTCGACCACACCATCTGCGTGTCCGTCTTGCCGGCGTCGGGGCTGCTGAGACTAAGGGACGGATAGACGACCATCACGTCTCGACCGGTTGCGGCCTTCACCTGGTTGACGCGATCGATCATGACCTGCCGGCGTGCGTCTCGCACATCGCCTTCGACTGAGGACGTGGTGACCGCGATGTCTTCCGCGAACTGCGCGACGATGTCGTTGCGTACCTGCTCCGGAAGAGTCTGCGACGGGTCGACCTGGATGACGGTGCCGTCCGCCAGGGCGTAGTTCCGAACAGCAGCGTCCGCCTTGGTCTTGGCGAGCCATTCCGTCTCGAAGGTGGTGAGCTTCCCGTCGCCGTTGAGGTCACCCTCGAGAGCTTCGGGAGTGGCTGTTGCTGTCGGGGGCGCCGCCGCGAGCTCGTTCAGCGTGTCGGCGGCCGCCGAACAGCTGACGAGCGTGGTTGTGAGCGCGATCGCGACGACGGACAGCGTGATGTTTCTCCCCCAGGACATGCCCTCAGCCTGGCGGCCGGCCTCAGTGGCGCGGAAGCCCGCCTTCGGGGGCGTCATGTGGGCACCGCCACAGCTCGAGCCCCGAGGACCAGACGGGTGCGACCACCGCGGGGCTTCGGCCTGGACCAGGCGATGTGTCGCCAGGCTTCGGAGGCGACCTTGTACCAGCACGTCCGCGAGCTCGTCGGCGCTGCCTGATTGCCGCGCATGAGACCGGCGACCGCCGCCACTCGAGACCCGAGGACCCCATGAAACGACGACTCGCTGCCACCCTGACCGCCGGCGCCACCGCCCTGCTCCTCCTCGCGGGGTGCTCCGGACCCCAGACCACGCTCGGGCAGCCTCTCGAGACGGATCTGTGGGGATCCAGCGAGTTCGAGGACGGCACCGTCTCGATCACCGCCGAGTCCCTCGAGCCGGTGTCCAAGGAGACGATTACGTCGTGGGAGCTCGACGCCGGTGACCAGGACGCGTATCTCGCCCGGTTCACCGTCAAGGTGGTCGACGGCACCTGGGAGCAGCCAGAGGATGACGGGGACAGCACCGGCATGTTCAAGAACCAGATGTGGGCGATCGGCACCGACGACGGCCTCGTGAAGGGACCCGCCCGGCAGCGCGACATCCTCGGTGGCCAGTCTCGCGAGTCGTGGGAGGTGTGCCCGGACAGCAGCGGCCCCATCAAGGCAGCCCTCGCCGCCGGCGACGAAGCTGACGTGTGCGCCCTCCTCCTCGCCCCGCAGGGGTCCACGGTCACCGAGGTCGGCTACACGAACGCCAAGAAGGACCGCGGGCGGCGCACCATGGGCGGTGCACATTCGATCACCTGGTCGGTGGAGGACATCAAGTAGCGGCTGCCGCGCATGGGACCCGGGGCGAGCGCGCACCGAGCGCGCCCGGTGAGGACACCCGCATGAGCTTCGACTTCGAGACCGCCAACGCCAACCGAGGCTCGGTGTACCAGATCGGCATCGCCCGCTTCCTCGGCGGGCGAGTCACCAAAACGGCGACCCTCTTCGTCACCCCGCCGCCTGGCTAAGAGAGGTTTTCGCCCATGAATATCGGCATCCACGCCTCCGACGTCGTCGGGGCGACAGAGTGGCCGGAGATCCTCGCGCGTCTCACCAGGTTTACGAGGGACCTCCCCTAGTCAAGCGCGACGCCTCGGTTGCGAGCTAGGTGGACCTAGTGCACACCGAGTCGGCGCCGGGAATGCCACATCGCGGTCCAGGGAGACTGCGAGGAGACAACCCGCTTTCTTTCGAACTTTAATAGCCGTATTTGGGACAATACCGCGGCCAGCACTCCGATCGGGTCGCGACACAAACTGTATATCTCGAGTTACGCGAGATTCTTCATCGACGCTGTCGCTGGCTCGGGATGCCGGCCCTCGAGAAGCCAGAAGCGGAAATCCCCGATCTACTGTTTGCGGACTCGGACCACGGCCCTGCCGCGTTCTGGGGAACCGTGGGCTGCGTCGATTACAAACCACTCGACAACCCAGCGCAATCGTGACGGGTTTTAGCGAGCCAGACTGAGTAACCAGTGGCTCAGTGAGACAAGACTCCCGTCATTTTGCCGCTTCCGTTAGAATTGCTTTCAGGTCAAGGGCCATTCGGTCGCGCGAAGCAGCAGGCACCGTGTTGCCGAACGTCCCGCTACCAACTAAGCCTTTGCTCTGCGCAGACTCACGGATCTGCGCAGTTATCGTTTTCCCTAAGATGCCGAATTGCGGGCCGTCAGCCTCCGTTTCAGCGGCAACACTCACGTCGCTGTAGTGCTCGAGGTCACCTTTTCTGTTCAACTTTGATAAGGCATCGTTCCTCTTCCTCCGACGCTCCTTCAGACCCTTCTGATTCTGAGACGCGGACTCAACAGCACGGTCGATCACAGCCTGGGCGACGTCACGAGATACGTTAAAATGGGCGGCAACGACATCAGGGTGCGCCCAGTAGGCTTCGACGTCGGAATATTGCGTCAGCCAGATTCTTAATCCGTTTTCTTCATATGGAGAGCTAAAAGCTGTCGACTCGGCCGGCATCATGAAGTCGCGGTCCCTGTGGAGCACGATTGGGATGCTCTTGCCGAACAACTTCTCAAGCCCCTTCATTGCCGAGGCGGGAGGTAGATTGGAGCTTCCGTCGAGGGGCCAAATGGCAGTGACTCGTTCCAGGTCCGGCCACTGAGCCAGAAGGTTGCGCAGCATGCCAGTGTTGGAATCTTCGGTCATTAGCAGAACGCGCCGATCGAGCAGACCCCATCCCATCAACGCACGTCCCTCTGTGTCGCCTTCGGGATGAACCGTGCCGTCCTTCATCCAGATCACCTTGGCTTCCGGAGGTAGCGCTCGAACTATCGAAGGGCTGTGAGTCGTGAGGATTACCTGGGCGCCCTCTTCGAGAGCGGCACCCGCCAACACCCGCATCAATCGTTCCTGTGCTAACGGGTGCAAATGGGCGTCGGGTTCGTCAACCAGCAACAATCGAGGACGAAAGTAGACAAGATAGGCGAAGATCTGGAGCACCTGCAGCAGTCCCGTTCCCGCGAATTCGAGAGGCGTGAAACGCTTCGGGTCGAGGGATTTAATCTGCTCAGTTTGGAACTGCGCTTTGATGCTGGTGTCCTTATCTTCATTAAAGTCAATTCGCAACGAGACTTCTCCGACGACCTGCGAGACGTACGCCTGAACCTTCTGGAGCAGACTTGCTTCGCCATCGTGTTCCGCGTCCAGTAGCGCTAACACGTTGCGAAGCATCGTGTTAGCATCTCCTGCTGCGGCGGACCGATGGACTACGAGTTTGGAGCGCTTCTCCTCCGATGCCGCGATACCGGCGACTCCGGGGATGTAGGCGCTGATCTCACGTTTGCGATCACGAATGGTCGAAACGACCTGATTCTTCGAGGGGGCGTTAACCGAGATGCCCTCGTTGCGAGCAGCAGCTATCCACATATGCGCAGTTAGCGTCTCCCCGTCGTCCATGACTGCCCCCAGGTTCAGATCCAACTGGGGCCGCACCTTGCCGCTATTGCCGTACCTGGCACCTTGGCCCGCATCCAAATAGTCGGGTGAGGGTGTGTAGATGGCGTCACGTTCGGAAAGTGTCGAGCCCTTAGCGGGATCCGCACTTGGCTTCACCTCGGGGTGCCTGACGGCCTGGAGCGCCCAGTGGAGGGCCTGCAGCACTGAACTCTTTCCGGAGCCGTTGTTGCCGACAAGGACGTTAAAGTCGGCTATCTCAAGCTCCGCCTCCTTGATGGCTTTGAAGTTCGAGATCGAGACTGACGTTAGTTTCATGGTTCCCCCTAAGGCCGATACGACGCTTCCCCCGGAAGCCGCCTAGCCTAAACTAAAAGCTACAGGCTATCCGGCGGGATTTGTGGACCTGCTAAGAACGGGGTCGCAGTCGCCGGGAAGGCCAGGCTGGTGCTACACGCGGCGAAAGAAAGTCGGGGGGAACTGCGCTCGGTCAAGACCCGGGCCGACGTGTGGAGGGCACAGAGTCACAGTTTCACGGCACCTGAGAACACTGGGCCTTGCTCTTGGCAAGCAGCCGCTGTCCGGAGCCGAAGTGCCACAAGCGAAAGAACTGCGCAGGCAAGGATTTACTTACCAGGTCATAGCGTGTCGACTCGCACGGGTTCCACGACAATCAGGTCCACCCTGAGAAAAGAGAATCGATGTGACACTCGATGCGGGCTCTCACCGCATCGATTGCGGACCGTCGGCGCAGGGTTCGAGTAGCGGCGGCGCGCGTTCACGTGTTCTGCTGGTCCTGTGACTGTACGTGCGATCCACCCGGCCGATCGCCCCGAGCTCGTCTCAATGCTGTCGGCGGCCGGCGACCTGCCCTCCGGAACGTCTGACTGGTACCGGAGCGCGAAACCTCCCCACCTCGACCTGGTCGCTTGGAATGACGGCGCCATCGAAGGAGTCGTCACAGGCACGTTCGGGTTCGATTATCGGGACAACCCTTCGTTCGATTCCCTCGAGCTGCCTACCGGTCCGCACGCATTCCTGACTCGCATCTACGTCACCCCTACCGCGCGGCGGCGTGGCGTCGGGTTGGACTTGCTGGAGGCGTTCGCCGACGAGGCGCTCGCGCGCCGGTGCGCGTACGTGGCGGGGGTTGTCGACCAATCGTCTAGGCATGAGGAGCGGGAAAAGTTCTTCACGAACACTGGTTTTGTGATCAGCGACGATCACATGATTGGTGCACGCGCAACGGAGATCATCGAGAGGATTACACAGCTGCGGCGCTGACCGCCCCTGGTCCCGGCGCAGGGACGGCATACGTGAGAATGTGTCTCGCGCAGTTATTCTGCGCGTTGACGCGGGGCCTGCCCCTAGGAGTTCACGATGGCGTTCGTTGGCAAGGCGAAGAAGGCTCCTCAGCATTTCGAGACGCCGGAGGAGATGTACCTCCGCGGGGCGCTCCCTCGAACTAGCCAAGCCGTTCCGTCCCTCTGGCTGCATCAGGGCGACGTCATCCGTGCGTATGCCGAGAAGCATCAGACGACGCCGGACCTAGCTCTGGAGCTCCCGACAGGCACCGGCAAGACGCTCCCGGGCCTGCTCATCGGAGAGTGGGTGCGGCGCAAAGGAGAAGGCCCCGTTCTCTACGCGACGCCCACGAAGCAGCTCGCGAAGCAGGTGGCCGCCGCGGCGAAACGCGAAGGCGTACCGGTCGCGCTCCTCATCGGCAGCCACACGAGCTGGAACCTCGCTGACGAGACAGCCGTCGAGAGCTCCGAAGCCATCGGAGTCACGACGTACAGCGCGATGTTCAACAGCAATCCCCACGTGCCCGTCCCCCGACTCGTCATCTTTGACGACGCCCATGCCGGTGAACAGTTCGTCGGGCACGAATACGGCGTTGACATCCGGCGGTCGGCCGATGAAGACGCTTATCTGGCGGTGCTAGCCGCCCTGAGGCCCTTCCTCTCCGGCCTGTTGCTCCAACGGCTTGAAAGCGCCCCCGACCCCGGCGCGCATCATCAGGTGAGGCTGATCCTCCCGGCGGCAGATCCGGACGCGCTCGCCGCGCTGGATGCGGCCCTGGCCAAGCTTGCGAAACCATACAAGTTCCAATTATCGATGGTGCGCGCTGGACTGGCCTCATGCCTCGTCTACCTCTCTTACGGCGGCATCCAGATACGTCCGATGATTCCGCCCACCTTCGAGAACAAGGTGTTCACGCAGGCTGGACAGCGCGTCTACCTGTCCGCGACTCTCGGTGCAGGCGGAGAGCTCGAGCGTGCCTTCGGCCGCCGAGAAGTCACACGAATGCCGCTGCCCGGCAAGACCCCACCGAGATCCGGCCGGCGCCTGTTCGTCTTCCCCGACCTGGCCGCCGGGGGCGACGGGACGGCCCTCACCAAACGCCTCGTAGGACTCACCGACAAGGCGCTGGTCCTCAGCCAGGACACCGTCGCACGCGCTCGGGCAACCGCGGAGTCGCTCGCAGGCAAAGACGTCCCCGTGCTCGGCCGCGACGAGCTGGAGCAGAAGGGCCTTGAGGAATTCGCCAAAGCGAAGACCGGGATACTCGGGCTCGCGAACCGCTACGACGGCATGGACCTCCCTGACCACGCGTGCAGAATCGTCGTCCTCGACGGCAAGCCGGACGCCGTCGGCTTGCAAGAGAAGTTCCTCAGCGAACGCGCGGAGGCTAACGCGGCGCTGTCAGAACGAATCAGGACTCGTATCGTGCAGGGCGCCGGACGAAGCACCCGGGGTCCGAACGACTACGCGGTTGTCATCGTCCGCGGCGCGGACATCACGAAGTATTTTAGCCGGCAAGACAACATCTCGGCTCTCGAGCCCGAAGTCCAAGCAGAAGTTCAGTTCGGCTGGGCCAATAGCCGCGGTGCAAATCCGGACGTCGTCGTCGAGAACGTCGCCACGTTCCTCGCGCACGACAAGGAATGGCGAGAGAACGGCGAGGAGATGGTCTCGGAGTTCCGAGAAGACGCCTTCAAGATCGAGCCCCCGGCAGCGGAGCCGCTCGGGAAGGCGGCGCCGCTTGAAGTTGATGCCTGGAACCTCGCGTACAGCGGCGACTGGATCGGGGCGAGCGGAAAGATCCGAGAGGCAGTGGTCCACGTCGGGCCCGAAGCGACTCGCGGCTACCGCGGCCTTCTGCTTTATCTCGCAGGCGTCTGGTTGCATCTCGGAGCGAAGGACGAAACGGAGCGGGCGCGGGCGCGCGAACTTGTCCGCGAGGCGGGCCTCGCAGCGAACCGCGGAACTTGGCTGCGCGAGATGCTGCCACTCTCAGCCGGCGGCGAGGTTGAGGACTCTCCGATGGATGTGGTTGCCGTGAACGAGATCGTCGCGCGCCTTCGGGGCCGCATGCGTCCGGGCGCCATCACGGCTGAACTCGCGGAGATGCAGGCTGCGCTCGCGCAGAACGAGGCCGCAAGGTACGAGCGGGGGCTCACGATCCTAGGCAAGTACCTGGGCGCCTCGGCGTCAAAGCCGAAAGGACAGGCGCGTTGCGACTCCGCGTGGGAATGGGGCACCGCGCTGTGGGTTACCGTCGAAGCGAAGTCCGAGGAACGCGAAGACGGGCTGCTCCCCGCCAAAGACATCCGTCAGGCGAACACGCAGCTCGACCAGCTTGCCCATGACCGCGGCGCCGACCACGCGCCCGCGGGCAGCGTGGTCGTACTCCTGTCGGAACGGCTTGCGGTCGACCCTGAACATGCCTCAGGCGCCAATCCCTACGTCTATCTGACGCCGCCCGAGGTGGTGTTCGGAATAGCCGGCGACGTAACCGCTGTCTGGATGCACCTTCTGGCTGCAGCGACCGGGCGCATGTCCGAGACCGAACAGAGGAAGCATGTCCGTGCCGTCCTTGGTGACAACGGGTGCCTGCCGAGTCAGGTGGTCGACCGGCTCACACAGACGCGGATCCGGCCGGGAGACTAGCAACGCTCCACTTGTGGAGCGTTGCATCCGTTCGGAGCGTAGGCGGTCCAATCACGACCCGCTCATCGGGTTGAATCCGGTCGGACGTCTTCTTGGGTCCGCGACGCCCCCTGCCGCGACAACTTCTGCCAGCATCCACGCCATGGCCAGGCGTCCGCGGGCTCGTCGACCGGGTCGGTTCAGCTCGAGCCGGCTACCTGGTCGTTTAGCCCTATGCCAAGGGCGGAGTTGGGTATCGGTGGGCGCAGTTCACCGGTGGCAGACACACACCGCTCCTGGTCGAGGTGGGCTTCGACAGGGCGTGGGGATCGTCGCCCCGGCTGGCACACCGTCTGCCGAACCGGTTGTCGTGACAGATGCGAGATGAGCTTTCAGCCTTGAGACTTGCTTACCGGCCCAAGGTCCTTGTTCATGGACGATGCGGGGTCGAAACAAACATGCATCGCGGTGTCCAGACGAGGAAATGCGACCTAGACGTCTCCGTAGCATTCGGCAGGAGAACTTCGTACTGCGACCGTCGAGAGCCCTGCCGCCTCGAAGATGTCGGCCCTTGAAATCTTGCTCGATGCGAAGCGCCATCCCACCTCGGCGCTGATGCGAAGGAGGGCTCCGATGCGGGCCCGCGCATCTCGCTCGATGACCTCGCGCTCCATACGCGCTGTCTCTCGGTCGATGACGAAACATTGAAGCTGGTCGTGCACATGGTCCCACCGAACCGCCACGTCCGTGGTTCGACTGCTCGTCGTCTCTATGTAGGTGAGGGTGCCGAGTGGTGTTCCGCCCTTCATGCCGACGTCCACGGTCAGCAGAGACCAGCCTGTCGCAGCCCACATATCGTCCGCACCCCAGACGGCCATGCTGTCTCCAGTCGTGCCGAGGCTGCGAACGAAATGCTGTCCTTCTTGGAGAGCATCGCTCGCCATGTTCTCCCTCTCTTCACTAGTGATTGCCCGAAACGCGATCTTCGCCGATGGAGACGCCCCGTGCAATGTATCGCCGTGTCGGACAGCAGGCTGGTGGCCCCGGCGTCTGTCGGTCCGCGGCTAGCAGCCCGCCAAGAGCCCTGGGAGGAGCGCTGCGCTGCGGCGCATATGGTCACCCTCCTACGGCAGAGTTCGGTTGCCGCTCCGACAGCCGATCGGTGCTCACACGCGAGCGTCAAGCCTTGTAGGCAGGTGCTATCTAGCTACGTCTCGCCTGCAAACGCGCACCTAGCGCGCCGATGCCACCGTTCCGACACGGACGGGCTCAGCAGCGCTCTGCTTACGGGCTAGTTAGCATCCAGATGCTGGATAGCACCCAGATGCTAGCTAGCATCCAGATGCTAGCTAGCACCCAGATGCTAGCCAGCATCGGGACCGGAGCCCCAAGCCGCTCGCTCGCAAGTGATCGTCTACGGCTCGTCGAGAGTCTCCTAGCTTGCTACGTCTCGCCTGCAAACACGGACCGATAGCGCCGATGCCACCGTTCCGACAGCGACGGGCTCAGCAGCGCTCTGCATACGGGCTAGCTAGCATCCGGATGCTAGCTAGCACCCAGATGCTAGCTAGCATCGGGAGCGGTGCCCCAAGCCGCTCGCTCGCAAGTGACCATCTGCGGCCCGACGAGAGACACAGACGGAGTTGTATGCAAGGTCACTCTGGATCGAAGGCGAGGCTCCAGTCGTAGTGCGTCGATGCATCTGCGAAGGCAGCGAACACGGCGCCCCCGGTCGCGTTCGCTGCGCGTGCGTAGGTGTCGTAGCTGCGGCGGTCGTTCGGGCCCCGGTACTCAGACGCTTCGAGGGCGAGGCGGACTTCGGGTCGGCTGTGAATCGCCGCGTCAAATCGGCCGGCTTGGTCTCGTGACTGCTTGTTGGTTGTCATGCGCCCTACGTGTGCGGCGCATTTCTTGCCGTTGCGTCTGTCAGTGTTCGACCTGCTGCATCTCTTCTCCGAGGACCGTCTGGAGGGTGAGCGGAATCCCGCGGTCGGTCTTCCCCGGGCGCAGCTTGATGTTCCAGCTGGTGACGTTGATGCCCGGGTACCAGTACCCCTCGCTTCCCAGCTGACCGAGCGTTCCCCTCGCGGTGGAACCGTGGGGGAAGGTGTCGCGGAAGGTGGACTTGAGGACTTCGAAGGCGGCGTTGTGGTCGATGTAGACCAGGTCGTTCGGGCCGCCTTTCCGACGACGGGTGAGGATGCCGATGCGGATGCCGAGGGGGCGGAGCTTGCCGTTGGCGTCGGCGCTCCATCCGAGGGCCCGGTTGGCTGCGTCGGACCCGTTGGGCAGGGGCTTGTCTCCGGGGGTGTCCTCGAGTTCGAGGTGAGCCTTGCCCTGGCGGAACACGGAGATGATGCTCTCGAGCGCGATGGCCCCGGGGCTCTGTTCGGCCATCTCTGCCAGCGACTGGGTGCCGACGCTGATGACACCATCGACGAAGCTGCCTGGGGTCCCCGGGGCCAGGAGCTCCAGCATGCGGGTGTGTCCGACTCGTTCGGCGAGCTGGCGAAGCGGCACGAGGCCCAGGAGCAGGTCCGCGGTCATCTCCACGTGACGCTCCGGTGACTTGTCCCCGAGCTTGAGCGTGGCCGTTCGGCGCCGCACGGCTACCTTCGCCTCCGTCCGCGCGACTTCGAGCTCCGCGACAAGTCCGGCCCATCCGAGTTCCGACGCGCGCCGCTGCATCATCTGCACAGCTGCCACGAGGAGGCGGGGTGCAGCCAGGTTCTTGTCTCGGAACTCGTCCATCGCGTCGACGGCGGGCGAGTTGAGGCTGCCGACGTCGAAGTTGAGAACGAGCGTCCGGTCACGCACGGACGCAACCGTGGCCGGGTTCTCCGCTGTGACGATGAGCAGCGCCTGGGGGGTGAAGGTCTGCTGCGCTTTGAGGTCGTAACTCGAACGGCGCTTGGCGGTTTGGTTGTGGACGTTGCGGATGATGTCGCCTGCGGCGGCCTGCTGCCGGGTGCTTTCCTGCGGGCTGGCAGAGGGGGCGAGGTCATCGAGCACCCAGATAGGAGCGTGTGCGAGGGCGAGTTCGGTCGCAGTCAAGGTGTCGGTGAGGTTGCCGGGGAGGTGCTTCCCGGTCCAGGTCTTGCGTGCCTGGTGGAAGCCCATGATGTGGGATGCCGTCCAGCTCTTCCCCGTGCCGGATGGCCCCTGGGCGTAGAGGACCACCGTGGTGGGGAGGGGGTTCGAGGAGCGGAGCCCGGCGGCGAGGACCGTGCCGGCGGTGCCTTTGTCCGTCCAGGGCGCGAGGTCGATGTAGTGCTCGATGAGTGAGTCCATGTCTTCGCGAACGCGGGCAGTCCAGGTGTCGCTGAAGGGGGCGCTGTCGGCCTCGGGCAGGGTGAAGTGGCTGGCGCCGTTGAGGCGGTCCTCGGTGACGCCCGAGAGGACTCGGGCGGCGTCTACGGGCCGGTGCGTGATGACGGTCTGGCCGGAGATGTAGGAGCAGACGTCCGTGCCGGGCGTGGGGACCCAGCCCATGGCGGTCCATCGCGTCGCTTGGGTGCAGCTCGCGGCGTCGTTGGCTTTGACGGCTGAGAGCCACTCCCGTCCATGCTTGACGGGCGGCCACTCGGGGTGCTGTAGGAGGCCCAGCGCCTTGGAGAACGTGGCGTGACCGTCTGCATCCCATCGGTTCGGCGGGTAGTTCAGCACCTTCAGGGGCCCAGTTACGTACTCGACGCGGGGGCTCCCGTCGGCAGAGAGCCAGGAGGCTTCGATGGTCACGCGGCTGTTGTCGCCGACCTCGTTAGCCGGGTCCAGGATTCCCGTCTCGCGCTCGAGATAGGTCGGGGCACGATAGGTCTCCGTTTTGACCACCCTGCCGCCGATGCGGGTCTCCGTCTCCCATCGACGCGCTCCAGGCCGACCGTACGCGTCGATGGGGTCCTCGACGAGCACTTCGACGCTGTAGCCGTCGTCGGCGACCAGGCGGGTGCCGATGGTCATCGCGGTCCGGGGACGCATCGGCTGAGGAGGGAAAGCGGCCGTGGTGTCGTTGCGAAGCTGCGTCCATCCCACCGTCAAGAGGTCGCCCAGAACGGTGTGGTCTGTGACTCCTGCGCCAGGCCCGGCGTTCAGGTTCTCGGGGTTCATGCCGGCTGCGCCGATGGTGCCCCGGAGCGTGTTTCGCGCGTGCCAGGTCGCCCAGTCGTCACCGCGGTCGCTCTCCAGTCCGATGATGACGGGGCGGGAGGGCTCCGCGAAGCGGTCCCAGACGTGCGTCTGCGACAGGTTGGTCCCGGCGGGGACCGTTAGCACGAGAACTAGGTCGTCTCGAGGCACGTGCTCTGTGATGAGGTCGCGCAGGCGGTCTCGAGCAGCGTGGACGGTCTCATCGGCCGTGACTTCGAGCTCGTGGCGGTGGACACCGGCGTGAAGGAGCTGGGCGGTCAGGATGGCGTCGCTGGTCAGAATGCCGGAGACGACGAGGATGGGCGTTCCAGTCAAGGCGTGCTCCGGGAGCGCAGGGTGGCAGTCGAGGTCGACGGCATTCCCGGCGAGGAACAGGGGCGGCATCTCGTAGCGCGCAGCATCCGTCAGTCCGAACAGACACGACGGCATCGGTGGGCGGCCGTCCCGTGCGGCGTCAGCGACGGCGACTGCGAAGAAGGCAGGAACGACGAGCAGGTCGTCGGTTCGCAGCCGCGCGCTCATCTGCTGGTACCGGTGAGAGTTCGCGTTGCCGACCCTCTCTTCGCGGGCGAACCTCTTCGCTTCGCGCTCGGTGACGGCCCGGTAGCCGCGAGCACGAGCGACGAGGGGCGCTACGTGGGCTGCGATAGAGGAGGTCGAGGCCGTGAGCCAGGAGTGGGCATCGGCGGCCCAGGAGTGGATGAAGGGTGAGGTGGTCATGCCTCCTCTGTGCGGGCTCGATGAGGACGGCTGGGACGTGCTTCGGCTGAACCACGGGTAACCAACGCTCCCAGACGCCTCTGGGAGACAAGACCCTTGATTTCCAGGGGATCTGAGGCCCCTTTACCTACTAATAACCAAAAAACCAAGATTTAGTTATGGATAGATAGATAGGGGGTTCGGGCCTTGCTTCCCCTCCTCCCTCCCCCAAGTCCCCCTCCCTAGGTATGTGCTCTGGAGTGGTTTTCTGGTGTTTTGGTTACGACTCAAGGAAATCCCTGTTCAAGAGGCATTTTTGTCAGCTCTAAGCCCGAGATGAGTCCTGGGAGGCTTGGTTAGAGCGCCTCATCGGCAGGAAGTAAAGACCTCCTGATGGGACGAGCTCCTCTTCCATCTCAGCCTTGTGCGACCGGACGCCTAAGAAAGTGAGTTCGCGACGTTCATCGACTTCAGGCCGCGCCAATGTCGCAAAGCCTGGCCACGGTCAAATCGTCCCGAGTCCCATCCGGGTGTACGGCAACCCACTTCCCGGTGGCTGCGCAGGCCGTGTCTACTTCGTGGTCGTGACTTCAAGGCGTGGCGTTTTACCGGTGATTTCCCCGTTTATCACCACAATCACGTCACGCTCAGGTTGTCTCGACAACGTGGAGAGAGGGCGCCCACCGGCGCCAGTTCCCCAGCCCTCACATGAACCGCCTTCGAGGGGCGAACGGATCGATCTCAGTTGAAAGCACTAAGCGAAGGGACACGCTCATGCGTGAGGACCGAGCACCAGGGGCCAGCGGCCTGCCGCCGATGATCGAGCAGCAAGTCACACCGGCCGCCAGACATTGGGTAGCCCTTCGAGTCCGAGCTGGCGCCACCCAAAAGCCTTGGCTCGAGATGACCGAGCAGGAACGTCAACAAGTTGAAAGCATCGTGAGCCAAGTCTTCTACGCTCAAGCACTGGCGCTTGAGGATACGTTCGACGGCCCTGATGCGGCCCGCGCCAACCCCGCCTAGGCCCAGAGACGGCCGTCTGACTCCACGCCTACCGCCACAACTTGCCACCCCTGATCCCGACAATCGGAAGGCCTCCCTTGGTGTTCGCCATTACCCTGCTCGTCCTTGGTCTCGTCGGCATCGTCGGCGGAGTCATCATCGTGCGGCGACGGGACGGTGGCACTGCTGGACCAGGAGTCGTGATCGTCATCCTGGGCACCGTGGCGGCCGCGCTGGCTATCGCGCTCATAACGATCCCCGGCGTCCCCGTCTGACACCGCCTACCGCCTCGCTAGCCGTGCCATGCATGACGACCGAGCTGTGGCGCTGCTCCTTGAATAGTCGGAGCGCACGGGGGCGACGGTCGCATGTCCGTTAGCCAGACCGCGCACTTACCCGGCGCACGTCCTTCGCGGTAGCGAGGTCGAGCGGTCGTTCGTGGTTCATGCGTTCCTAAGCCACCGGCCCGGCATTCCTCTTTGCCCGGTACCAGAACGCTAAGCGCCGTCACGTCCAGGCGGCCGTCTGCCTGAACGCCATGGCGGCCTCCCGCGGGGCCACCAAGGAGACACCGCCTTGGGGCCTGCCCGCCCATGGGTTGGGGCCTCAATCCTCCCCCGCCCCTGCTGCTCGCGCCGCACGCCTAGGGCTCGTCCTACGCTGACGACCATGAATCTGGACCGACTCATTGCGGGTACTGAGGCGGCAATGGCGGAAGCGGCTTCGAGTCGTTTCCCGGAGCCCTACCTGGTCGCGGCGCGCCGCATGCTGCTTTTGGCCCGCGAGGCAACGGACAATGAGGTGCGTGCTCAGCGGCTTGCTCCCCTGGCTCAGCAGATCTCTGACTCCTGGCCGCACGACTCGACGCTGGGGATGGAGATTTTGACCTACGTGCAAGGCCTCAGGTCGTCGTAGGCAAGACCTGCGCCGGGGCCCCGCCGAACCATGTCAGGATCAGCTCGTGGGCATCTCCGTCGTCATGATGATCCTGGCGTTCGTAGGGATCGTCGTCAGCATCAGGCACATGCGGGACCTCAAGGCGGGCAGCATCGTCCTGGGGCTCGTCTCCGCGGTCGTGTGCTTGGCGATGTTGCTGATCGGTGCGGCTGCCTTCGCCTGGGCGAGCTCCTAGCCGGCTCGCTACCCGCACCGCTCACCGACCCGCTCTCCGCTGCCCGCCCCGACACCGTTTGGAGCCGCCCGTGAAACGTCACCGCTTGACCGCCGTCGTCGCCCTCGCGGCCGCCCTGTCCCTGTCGGCCTGCGCGACACCGGGCGTGAACGACCTCTACATGCCGCCTGTGCCTGACGAACCGGGTGCGGAGCCCTCGGGCGACTACCTCGAAGTCGACCTCGAGGGTGACGCAGCGCAGGCGTTCCTCAGCGACCACGACCTGAGCGGGCTGGACACGTTCGAGGCTCAACGGCTCGTCGAGGAGGCTGGCTTCGCCGTGAGGTTTGACCCCGGAGATGGGAACGCCTCGTCGGGGGCGCCGAACTCCTCGCGCGTGGTCGCCGCCTACGTCCTCACGCAGGAGTCGTACCCGCCGTCTCACTTCATTGTCCTCGTGACCGCCCGCACGTAGAGACTCGCCACCCGCACCACCCACCGTCCCCGCGGTGACCGTCGTGCCTGACGACCGTCTGACTTTCCGCCGCCCCAGCTAGTCAGCAACCTGGAAGGTGGCGCCTGGGCTCGCGCAGCTGCCGCTGTCGGCGCAGTTGCTCGTGTCCCAGTCGGCGACACCGGCGTATGCCTCGCCCGTTGGGAAGTCCCGCGGCAACGTCAGCTCAAACCGGAACAGACCGTCGAAGGTGTCCACTGTGGTCACCGAGTAGACCGGATCACCGTCGCCGACGTGCCCCACTTCGACTGTCCACCCATTCGCCGGCGGTGCCGTCTCGCAGATGTCCTCCGACGACAGCGTGACGGTCTCCCCTGGTGCAGCGCTCTTCGGGCTCACTTCTACACGAGGGACGCAAGCCCCTGGGGCTGACCCTCCGCCGGTAGCGCATCCCACGGTGCCGGCGAGAAGGACGATTGCCAGGGCTGCGGCCAAAAGCGTCCTGGCTTGCATGGCTTCAAGCTAGAGGCGCACGTCGCGCCGGGCAAGCGTCTCGCTACCAGCATCGCTCCGACGCCTCGCTCCTCGTCCCCGCGGCAACCACCTCGCCTGACGACCCGCGTGTGACATGGCGGAGCCATGTCTGAGCGCGGAGATGCTGGTCGTTCGAAGCCGGGACTGTGTGTCCTGCTGGTCGCCGCTGCTGCGGTGGTCGTGGCCGCGGCTGTCTTGCTGATCGGAGATCTGACGCGTGTGCCGACGTGGTTCACGCTCGCGGGCGGCCTCATCACTGTCTATCTCGCGGTGACCTACCTTCGACAGTCGTCCGACCGTCGCTGAGGTCAGTTCACCGGCAGGAGGTCGTGCTGGCCTGTGCCGCGCATGACTTCGCCATGCCTGACCTCGCCATCCCGACCGTCTCTGTCATGAACGCGCCGTCCACCTTATGGCGCCGGCTCGAGGTGAACATATACGAGCTCCGGCCGGGGTCCCCCGATGCTGCTTGTTCATCACCGCCGGCGGAAGGCCCGCGCGATCGCCACTGGCTCCGCCATCCCCACAGCACCCATCGAGCCCCGCAGCTCCTGGTACCCCTGGGCGGTCCTGCTGTCCTTCGGGGCCCTGTCCATCTGGATCAACTCACTGCACGCCACCGCGCGCACCCCGGAGACGTGGGAGCTGCAGCTCATCGGCGCCGTGCCCCCGCTCGGCCTGCTGCTGTCCACGCACCTCCTCGTCCTCATCCTGCACAAGGCCAGCCAGACCACCGGCTCGCTCCCCATCCCGGTGACCGTCCCGCTCCTCGAGGAGCAGCCGCCTGACGAGGCGGAGGGCGTCTCGGTGGACGAACCGGCCGAGGTGCCCGTGACGGAGGCCGTGGCCGTGGCGGCGCCGGCTCCTGCTGTCGAGCCGGTCGCGGTGCCGAGCCCCGTCGACGTGCCCGTGGCTCCTCCGGCTGCTCCGCCGGTGGCCCAAGTGGCCGCCGCTCTCGAGCGCACCCCTGAGGCTCCGTCCGCCCCGGACGTGCCCGCGGCCTCAGCTCCTACCCCGGCAGCGCCCGCGGCGGTCACCCCCGCTGCCGCTCCCCCGCGCGCCCGGACAGCGCCGGCTGCGAAGCGCGCTCCGGCCCTGACCCGGGACGAGGCGTACGGCCGCTACGTGGCCGAGCTCGAAGCGGGCCGACCCGTCACATCCGACGACATCGCGTCGTGGATGCACCTGTCCCCTGTCCGAAGCACCAAGACCCTCGAGCAGTTTGCTGCTCAGGTGAGAGAGGCTGCATGAACTCCCCCGCAACCCTGACCCGCACCCGCCCGTACGACACTGCCGGCGGCTGGAACGAGCGCCGTGTGCACGCCGACGGAGTCTCCTACTGGCGAGACGGCGAACTGCACCGCGCCGACGGTGACGCCGTCATCCGCGACGACCACCGTGAGGCCTGGCTCTTCGGCGTGCAGCTCGAGACACCGGACCACGACCTCCGCGACCCGCTCAGCTTCGCCGGACAGACGAAGTCCGGCCGGCTCATCTGGCACGACCAGCGGGGTGCCATCCGAGCGACGACCGTGATCAACGCCGCCGGCGTCTCCGAGACCCGGTGGTTCGACGCCGACGGCGAGCCGGAGGAGCACTGGCGCGGGAACTACCACGTGCGCCGTGTCCTCGGCACGGGTGAGGTCCGCTACTACAAGCAGCCCGAAGGCTCGAAGCCGATCCTCCACCGCGTCGACGGGCCCGCGGTCGAAGACGCAGCCAACGTCGTCCGCTCCGTCTGGTGCGTCGATGGCGCTCGTGTCGAGGGCCCGCTCGAGCTCCTCATCAAGCACACCGTCCGAGCGGAACAGGCCATGCAGCACGGCCGGCCGATCGTCCGGCTCCCGCTGACCGACGCTCAGAAGGGGCGCCTCCGCATCACGGTCATCAGCCACCCCGACACGGACCTCGCCTCTGACATCGCCATCGCGTTCCCCGACGAGTACCACGCTGCACTGCAGGCCATCCAGGAGGTCTAGGCCGGCGGTCGCCGCGGGCATGATGGACGAGTGACCTACCCCAGCAACGGGCTCACCTCCGCAGGAGGATTTCCTGTCGTGACCAGTGCCCTCATCCTCCCCACGTTCTTCGCCGGTGGCGACGATGCCCCTCCCGAGAGTCAGCGCCTGCGTTGGGAGACATCGCGTCAGTGGCAGCATTCCGGCCGGCGGTGGGAGATGGCGGAGATACATGCTGTGCGCGCCGGCGTGACCCGCGGGCGAATGACTGAGCTTGTCGGGCGCATGGCCGCTGCCGGTGAGGAGCTCGGGCTCGCGTGCACAGCCGCCCTCGAAGCGAGTCGTTGGCGCGCCCGCTGGGAGGAAGAGCGCGCCCACATGGCTGCCCGGGCGATGGCTGACCTCACTGCGCACTACTGCTTGCTCGTCGGGCACGGTCTCGTAAACATGACTGCACGCCTCATGCACCTCCGCGGTGAGACTCCGTACGCGCGTGCGTCGGACGGCTACGCGGCCGCAGTCGTGAGCCCGCCCTTCACCGAGCACGGTGCCTGGCTGGCCATGAACAAGGCCAGCGTGAAGGAGCTGCGAAAAGACGCGGCGGCCACAGGCACGCCCGAGCTCATTGAGCTCGCCGCCCTCCTCGTCACGCTCGAGCAGAACGAGACCTGGCGTGAGGTCGTCGGGCGCAGGAACACCGAGTTCCACCGCATGCGACCGCAGACCATCGACGGTGGGGTGCCGCAGGTCAACCCATGGGTGCTGTACAGCGAAGAGACCGAGGAGCACGAAGCCGTTTGGCAGATGGACTTCGGCAATCCCCTGAACCCGTTCACACCCGATGTGGCTCAGCTCGTCGACGAGTCTGAGGTCGCGCTCGAGGCGCTCGTCGGCACCATGGTGCAATGGGAGAGGGGGTGGCAGCGCTCGCTCGTCGCTCTCAACGTCACGCAGACGCCGGAGCAAGCTGGGAAGTGACGATGTGCGGCTTGAGCTACTCCTAAGGCATCACCGCGGCGACGCACGCCGTGCACAGGCGGAAGCTCGCGTGGGACCGCTCGACCATGCCGGGGATGTCCTCGAGGGTGACCTCGCTTGTGTCCCAGGCCACGGTGGCGCCGCAGGCGGCGGGCCCGTCGGCGCCGCCACCGCGGAACATGCCCTGGTCGGTCAACTGACGGACGTGATGCGGGGAAGTGCCGGTGGCGGTCACCCGCTCACAGAGGGCGTCGCGGGGGCCGGCTGGCGCGGCCGTGGCGAGCTTGCTGGGCAGCTTCTTCATCGTGCGTCGACCTCCACGACGGAGAGGCTGCGGCCTTCGGCCCGCAGGTGATCGAACTCCGCCACCGCCTTGAGTGCCAGTTCCTGCCTCGTCGACCAGCGGGCGACGGCGTAGCTGCCGAGGTCGGCGATGCCAGCGCGGACGGAGTCGAGGAGGGTCCGTGCCTCGGCGCGTTCGGCCGTATAGGTGTCGATGCGGCGACGGGCGATGGCGAGGACTTCCTGGCGGCCGTCGACGGTCTCGCGGTCGTACTTGCCGTCGCCGGCCGGGACGAGGTTCTCGGTGATGGCTCCGAGTTGGTCCAGGTGCAGACGTTGTGCGGGTCCTTCTGCCGGAGCTCGAGGTGCGGCGCCATGGCGACCTCGGCAGCCTGGGCGATGATGCGGATGTCGGTGATGTCCAGGCCGTTGGCCATGTGCTTCCTCCGGGGTCGGGCTTCCAAGCGGGCCATGCGCGGCGGTCGTGCCCAGCCCCGCAGGGTGGGTACCGTCAGGGTCATGACTCATCAGTCGACGTCGGTACGAACGGGATCTGGGGATGCGGCCGTCAGGTCACTTTCGTGCGCACCCGAACGCCAAGGGCTCCGGTGAAGCCGGCGGACGCGCGGCGGGCCCGCAACGCAACGCCCCTCGCGGAGCACTTCGGCGAGACCCTCACCCGGTCGAAATTCGGGCACAGAATGACCCGAGCCATGTACGGCTACCCCAGCCGTGTCCCGCATAGCCGCGTTCGTCGCGAGTCTGTCAGCGACGAGTTCTGGGAAGGGGTGGCCTGGGCCTACAGAGACGATGAGCACCGGCGCCACTCCGACCTCTACCTGCTAGTCCAGCGAGATGAGGCCCTTCGGAACTACGACCTCTCGATGACCTACTTCGAGGCTCTCCGCACCAAGGAGTTCGAGGAAGCTCTGCAACGCGTCCTGGCGTCCGCGCCCAGCCTTCAACAGGTCGACGCCTTGCCCAATTGGCACGAAGCTGAGGGCGTGTACGTCATGGTCTTCGACGACATCAAGCAGTTCTACGTCGGTCGCGCAAGTGACATCCGGCGTCGCATCAGGAGCCACTGGTCAGGGCGGAAGAGCTTCGACCGGCTGGTGTGGGGCAGCATCTACAGTTCCATCCTCCCGGTCGATGAGCTCCGCGCCCTCGACAACACCCGCATCTTCGCCGTCAAGCGACGCAGGCACGATCTGCTCGAGGCACAAGTGGAAGCGGCGGGCGACCAGGTGTACATGCTGAACCGGATACGCGGCGGTGCCCTCAGCCCCATCGAACTTCTGCTGGCGGCCGGCAGCCCACGGCACCGGCCCCACCATATGACTGCAAGAGGGGCAACACCTGGGGACCTGAACGCCGTCGAACAAGACGTCGACCAGCGCATCACCGACTCTCGAGCGGATGGTGCCGAAGCCGTCGCGGCAAGCCTCAGCACGCTAGACATGTCGATCCGGTCCGGGGTCCGCCCCGACGGCTCCCTTTTTCTGTGGTCAGCACGTGACTTCATCGCCGACGCCGCACGCCGGAGCACGCTGACCATCCCCGAGTACTCAGCGTTCCTGGCCCGAATGGGCGAAACCATCGTCTGGCCCGAGGAGTAGCTACGGCCGCCCGCGGACACCGCATGCCCCCTACGATGACGCCATGGGCGAGGGCGAACAACCGGGTGACGGTGTCGACCTGGCGCAGCAGTCGCAGATCCGCGCTGTCGGTGATGTCGAGGTGACGCTGCTCTCGACCGGCGAAGGCCGGTGGGAGGTCGCCACCGGGTCCACGCCGATCGGCCGGCTGATGGAGCTGCCCGGGTCGCTCGACGAGCCGTGGCGCCACTTCACCGTGCGGACACCAGCCGGCGACGGCGAGGGCGTCACAGACGACTGGCGGGCCGCGGTTGGCTACCTGCTGCGGGTCGCGAACAGCTGACGGACCTCAGCAGGGCATCGTTCCGCCCATGCCGTTGCTAGTCAAACAGGCTCCCCCGTTGCCACCGAGCCCGATGCCACCGCCACCACCGGGGCCCACGGTGCCGCCGCCACCACCCGGACGCGGAGCAGGGGCCGGCGCGGGAGCCGGACGGTTGGCGGGGGCCGGCGCGCTCTTCGGCGCGGGGCCTGAGCCGGAGCTGCGTGGCACGGAGGGTGCGACTGCGGCCGCACGCTGGTTCGCGGCAACACGAGCGGCCTCAGCTTCAGCTGCCACGCGGGCAGCCTCGGCTTCCGCGGCCAGGCGTGCAGCTTCCGCCTCCGCGGCGATGCGCGCGGCCTCGACCTCGGCGGCGACGCGCGTGCGCTCCTCGCCCTGGAAGACCGTGAAGTCGTCCGTCAGGGCGGCGACGTTCGCGTCGAGCGTCTTGGCGTCGGCGGTGACCTTCTTTGTCGCGGCCTCGATGGTCGCGGCCTGGTCGCGCTCCTCGCACGTGCTGGCGGCCTTGGCCTTCGCGAGGCCCGTGCGCCCGTCCGTGACGGTGCTGATGAGGTCCGCGCCGCTGGGACGCGCGTCGACCGCGTCGACGGCGGCGACCGCCTCGACACCCTCGCTCGCTTCGACGGCGGGGACGGCCTCGACGGCCTCCGCGCCAGCGCGAGCGGCGTAGTCGGCGCTCGTCCAGCCCTCGTCGCCGGGGAGCGCGACGCTCTTCACGACCTCGAGCGCAGCGTCGGCCTGCTCGACCGACGTCGCGGCCGTCGTGGCGGCCGTCTTGCTGCCGGTCACGGCAAGCTCGCACTGGCGCGCGGTCTCCTCGGCGGCGTTGGCTGCGGTCACCGAAGTGATGGTGATGCCGCCGGCGACGACGAGCAGCGCCGCGAGGCCGATGGCGACGTGCTTCTTGCTCGGTCGTCGCGACGCGGTGGTGGTACTGAGGTCGTCAGCCATGGTCATCAACTCCTTCTGAGAATGTCGGGTCGTGGGGTGGGGCCGCCGGTCTGGCCGGCGATAGCTGGGCGTGGCACGTCAGCTGCGCGGGCGGCGGCCGGGGAGCATAGCCCGGACCTTCGCGCCGAGGCCCGCCCAGCCGTACTTCCGAGCCAGGACGAACGTCCCTGTGCCCGCGGCGACTACGGCTGCGGCGAGGGAGCTGATGACGACTGGCCACGGCGAGGGAGCTGCAGCTGCACCGTCGTTTGCTTTGGCGTCGTCGTCCCCGTCTGACACGTCGACGAGCCGGAGGACCGAGTCAGGCCCATCCGTCGAAGTTGGGGAGGGAGATGACGATGGGACAGCGCCCTCGCCTTGGTCCGTCGTCGTGGGGTCTGTCTCCGAGCTCGTGCCTGAGGTACCGCCAGCAGGGGCGCCGCCCGTCGGAGCCGCGCCGCCGCCGGAGGTCGTCTTCTGCCCGGTGGTGGGTGCCGTGCCGGTTGACGGGGCGTTGGGCGAGCCGGTGCCACCGCCGGGGGAAGGTGCGGCGGGTGCGGCGGGGGCTGCCGGTGCGGGTGCCGCGGGGGCGGGCGCTGCCGGCGCAGGGGCGGGGGCGGGCGCCGGGGCTGCTGGCGCCGGGGCCGGGGCCGGAGCTGGGGCGGGGGCGGGTGCTGGCGCGGTGATGACCGGTGCGGAGCATGAGACGCCGCCGGAGCTGTCGGTGATCGGGTAGGAACCCTCGGGGCAGGCAGCGTAAGCCGGTACCGCGACGGCGGCGGCGCCCACGGTGAGTGCAGCTGTGGTGAGGAGCGTCGCCAGGGCAGCGCGGATCGGTCGTTGCGTCGTCGTCATGCGGTAGTGCTCCCCCTGGTGCTGTGCGTGGGACGGCGGTCGGTGATCGTCGACAGGTGTCGTCCCACCGACCTGTCTACCGTGTGCGTGTGCCGTGGCGGCAGCCCCTCTGCGGGTGTCACGCGGCCAGGCGCGGCCGGTAGGTTGCCGGCCCCGGCTGCTTGGCGAGGAACTCCGCCGTCATCGGTCGGATGCGCACGATGTGCTCCGGGCGGGGCGGCGGGCCGAGGCGGTGACCGCACCGGCAGGAGACGTTTCCGGCTTTGAAGACCACGCCGATGGTGTGCCGCTCTATGCCGGTGGCGAGGGTGCGGAGCATCCGGAGGTCGGGGCGGGTCGCACCCGCGAAGGGCGAACGGTTCCGGCGGCGCTGGCGGGCGGTGGTCTTCGACATTAGGGGGACCGAACCCATGCGCGGCCAGAGCAGACTGTCGCAACTGACGCACGCCGCGGTATGCTTGACTGACGCAACTGACGATGGAGGAACGATGACAGGCATAGCCCCTGAGGCCCGCCTCGAGACCGAGCACGAGGTCGAGCCCGTTGCCGGAATCGCAGAGCGGGAGGAACTCCTCGCCGCCATCCGCGACCACCTCGAGGGCGTGGACCTCCGCCCCGTCATGGACGTCCTCGGCGGAGTCGATGCCATGGCCACACGGATGCTCGCCAGCGTCCCCGGCGCGAACGTCTACGACGATGCGCTTGGCCCGTTCTATGACACGACCAGCCTCGGGCGCTGGAAGGGCATCCGCCGTCAGTCGATCGACGGCCAGGTCCGCCGCGGAGACGTGCTCTGCGTGACGACGTCCGACGGCCACCGTCTCTACCCGTCGTTCCAGTTCGACGGCCCCGACGGCACGCCGCTTCCGGACCTTGCCCGTGTCCTCGCCGTCCTCGACCCGCGTCGCGCCGACGTGTGGGGCGACGCCATCTGGGTGCGGGAGCCGCGCCCTGAGCTCGGCGACCGCTCCCCCGCGCAAGCCCTGCGGGACGGCGACGTCGACGACGTCATAGCACTCGCGCGCCAGGCCGGCGCACTGCTGGCGTCGTGACGAGTCGCACCACACTCGCGCAGCAGCAGCCGCCGCAGCCAGGCCAGGACCTCACCAGCTTCCCCGCCGTCGACGGCCCCGCTGCGCGACAGTGGCGGGCGCTCTCCGTCCAGTTCGGGCCGTGGTTCTTCGGCACTACCGGCGCCGGCCGCTTCGACCTGCCCGACACCGGCGACGACGGCACCTGCTACTTCGCCGACGCGGTCGAGACTGCCGTGCGCGAGAGCCTCGGCCCGCGCCTGTCCGCTGACCAGACCGTCACGCCCGACCTGGCCGCGGCGTTCACCGTCTCCGCCATCGTTCCTCCCGAGCCGCGGCGGTACGCCGCCGTCTTCGACAAGGCAGCCGTCCGCCACGGCGTCACCCGAGAGCTGACGACGACCGTCCGCTACGACGTCACGAACGCCTGGGCCGACGCCTTCCGCCAGGCGGGCTTCGACGGCGTCCGGTACGCATCACGGTTCACGACCGAGGCAGCCGCGAACTCCTGGGCGCTGTTCGGACCGAAGGGCCCAGACGCATCACTCGCTGTCGTCGACGCCGAGCAGCTGACGGGCGCGGACGCCTGCGCCGCCGCGGGCATCACCGTCCTCGCGCCGCCGCCAGCAAAGCGCGCGCTGCGGATCATCTGAGCTCCAGCGAGAACAGGACCAGTCCATGACCGAGCGAGCCGATCGGCCCCTCAGAGATTCCATCGCCGAGACCCACTTCCTCCTCAGCGCGGCCCACGCCGAGAGCAGGTACTGGCTCGAGGGCATCATCCCTGACGAGCTCCGGTTCCGGCTCCCTCTCACCTCCTCGCTCGACAGCACGTGGCGGTACGCCAACGACGAGATGAAGGGCTACCCCCGCGCGAGATTCGTGGAGCTGTACGCAGACGTGCGCGAGCAAGGCGTGCTCCGGCCGGTCAACGCGGTGGAGGTTGAGGCCTTGCTCGAGGTGCGCGCACTCGGCTACGAGCAGCGAACGCCGATCGGGGAGATGGATGTCGTTGACACCCTTCGGCTTCGTGAGGCATACCCGGACTTCGATTCCCACCCCGTGCTCAACCGCAACTCGCCACCCACCTCTGGCCGATGACCATGGAGCATCACGCCCTGCCAGCTGGCATCGACGACGTCGCCTTCCGTTACTTCGAGCAGGAGCTCCTCAACTCCACGGCCGACCCCCGCATCCTCCGCGACCTCCCCGAGCACGTCCGATCAAGGCTGCCGATCCGAGCCAACCGGCACGAAGCGTGGGCCCGCGCTCGAGACGACTTCAAGGGCTACTCGCGCCAGCCCTTCACCGAGCTGTGGGACTGGCTCCGATCGATGGACGTGCTGCGGTCGCCGACGTCAGACGAGAGAGCGGTCATGGCCGAAGCCCGCGAGTTGACCGGATTGGATCTGCCGACCGGCAGTGACGTCGTCGAGCTCGAGCAGCTGCGCGTCGTGCTCCCCGACGTGCACGAGAAGCTCATGCGCCACTGACGCACATCGCTCTCCCCGGTGCGATGTCGCGCGCCACCCCGACGGCGGTCGCCGACCACCAGCCCCACCCCCGCGAGCACGACCCGTGCGAGCCCGGCGGTCGCCGAACCTGACGACCAACTGGCGACACCGATCTGACGAGTGGAGGCCATTAGATGAGAGGGCAGCCCGATTAGAAGAGAGGGTCGGTCGCTGGCGCTCCCTCCCCCGTTCCCCTTCACGAACATGACTCCGTCCACCGCGATGAGACACCCTTCTCGTCTGACCTCCTGACGCCACCACTTCGACACCGCGGCCCACCTCACCCGGCCATCCCGAGACCGCGACCCGCACGCACGATTCAGCCACCTCGACAACGACGCGGCACGCCTGGCGCTCCGCGCCGGCGCCGCACACCGCGCGCTTCGCGCGCTCTCCCCATACGTCCCGTCCGGGTCGCTTCGCGACCCTCTCCTTGCATCAGCTTCACCCCCGCACGGTCACGATGACCTGCTCGTCCATCATCTCGTCCACCGCGTGCACGGCACGCGTGGCAGCGGCTCGGTCCTCTGCTCGTCACCCCGTTCGTCTCCCCAGGGCGGATGCCTGATCGAAGGTGCTGCCGCACCTTGCCTGCCGGCGGCCGCACACGGGTGGGGTGTCGCAGTTCGTCTCTCGGTGCGTGCACCCGGACGTTTGGCATCTCGTCTCCCTGAGGCGTCCACCGGTGCGCCTCCCGGTGCGTCATCCGGCTCGTCTGGCCTGTGTGTTCCGGTGCCGCACCTGCCGAGGCTTCGTGTCGTCTCGGTCGCCGGGGCGGTGGGGCGTGGCGGGTATCGATCCGGTGTCGAGGTGGCTCCCTGCCGGGGGCTTCCTCATGGCCGGGTGAGTGCGGACAGGCTGCGGGTCGTCTGCCGGTGCGGTGGAGCGTGACGGGTGACGGACCGGTCCCGGAAGAAGCTGACCCTGTGCGCATGAATCAGCCATCGGAGAGGCCCCCGGCAGGGGTGAAGGCGAGCACGCAGGCTGCGCGCACAAGGAGGGCGGTTCCCGACGCATCACGAAGTGGTGTGGCGTGCCAGGCGAGGCAGACGCTCACAGCGTCAACCAGCCCCTGAGCTGCACACGGCAGCGAAGTCCCCGCCCACCGGCAGGTGGGTTCCAGCAGCGAACGAGTGAGCTGAGGGAATCGCAGCCGTGACGGACGCGCCAGCGTTCGGCGGGGCGGAGACGCTTCTCGCGCAGCGGGAAGTCTGACGGGGAGCGGAGTGGACCGGAAGAGGGCGCCGGAACGAGGGTCAAGTGCGAAGCAGTTGAAAGTGCAGGTGGAACGGCGCCAGCGATGAGCGGCGCTGTGGGCGATACTCGTCTCGCTCAGCTCACTGAGTGTGACCAAGGAACTTTCGCGAATCTCGTCCCGTGAATCTGCGCGCGGAGGCGTGCCGTGGACCCTTCGTCGAGGCCAGCTGACAGGCCATTTCAGTGCGCCTGGCGGCACCGTTCAGAGCCGCCCCTACGGCAACCTAGTGACCCGACATTGGTGCGCGTCCCCAGTTTTTTGACGTGCATGTATGTCGGTGAGGAGCCCCACCTAATGGGACGCGCGCGAGTTGACGCCACTCCACTTCTGATGCGCCTACGACCAGGCCACAGGTCGCCTAGGCCAGCCAGTTCTGTTCATCGAGGTGCCGCGCATGGGTCATGCATGACCATCACGATGACCGAAGAACCGCTCGACTCCATGTCGTACAACGAGTATTTGACGCTGCAGCAGTTGAGCGCCTACATCCAGATACCCGTGCGCACTATCCATTACCTGCGGAAGAAGGGTGACGGGCCGGTCGGCCGCAAGGTCGGGCGCTCGGTGCGCTTCAGCCGGGCAGCAGTTGATGCCTGGTTCGACGGCTTGCCGGCCAGCGGAACGAACGTCTGATGCTGAAGAAGGACGACAAGTCGAACAAGTGGCGGGCCCGCATCTACTTCAAGGGCAAGCAGATATCGATGGCGACCTTCGACAGGAAGGAGGACGCCCAGAAGTGGGAGGGGAAGCAGAAGCTGGCCCTGGTCACGAACGACTGGCAGGACGACAAGGCCGGGAACATCACCGTTGCCGCCGTCATTCTGGAGTTCAACGAGTCGCGGGCCGGCACCATCTCCGCGAAGACCGTCGACACGGACGAGGCCAACCTGCGGCTCCACATCCCGGAGAAGCTTGCGCGCAGACCCATCCGGTCCGTTCAGTCATCTGAGCTCCTTGCCCTTTACTCCTCCCTGTCCAAGCGCCGCTCTCACGCCACCGTGAAGCGCATCCGGGACAGCACCATGTCGCTCTTCAACTACGCGGTCGCTATGGGCTACGCCCCCCACAACCCAGTGAAGACCGCGCGCCTGCCCCGAGGCGACGGGCGCGTCGACAAAGCCGTTCGACCCTTTACACCTGACGAGTTCGAGTCGATGCTCGCCGCCCAACGAGACATGCACCCGAGATACGCCGACTACGTCGAGTTCCTCCGCGAGACGGGACTTCGATGGGGAGAACTCGTGGCTCTCCGAGTTGGTGACGTGGTCACGGAACCCTTCGACGCCATCATCGTCCGCCGCTCACAGTCCGACGGTTACGCAGAGAAGCAGACTAAAAGCGGGAGAATCCGACGCGTCCCTCTGCTGGGGAACGCTCCGGCCATCGCCGCGCGCTACGGCAATGGTCGCAAACGCAACGAACGGCTGTTCATCACCCCGACCGGCGCCCAGCTAAACAACGGAAATTTCAAACGAGCCCTCGACTGGGCGGGAACAGCCCACGGGCACCGCGAGTACGACCTGCGCCACACCGCTGCAACTTCCTGGCTGCAAAACAACGTGGACATCAAGACGGTGTCTGCCTGGCTCGGTCACGCAACGACGCAGCTCACCCTTGACACCTACGGCCACCACATGGGCTCGGACGCCGACACAGCTGCCATCGAGCGAGTTCGGAAGGCTCGGGAACTCGGTACTTAGGAACCGAGTGCTTCTGACGGAGAGTACCCGGGGGTCTCCTCGTTACCGGACGAGCCCACCCCGGTACGCGGAGGCCACGAGCTGCGTCCGGTCGCGGGCCAGCACATTTTGTCATCGCGCGAGACACATGGGTCAGGACTGACAAGGGCGCGACAAGTATGTCGGCCGCGACCGTGTCGCCCTTGCCTTCCGTGGCGGCGACGACCACGTCCGGATGACCTGGTCTCAGCCGGTCGAAGAGCGCCGCGGCTTCAGTACCGACAGCCCGGGGGCGTCGCGTCTCAGACGTCGGCAAAGGCAGAACGCACGTACTCGGCCTCTGACATCCGGCCTGTGGCGTGGCCGACCAACGGTTCGGCGTCGGGCCTGTTTGGTTCCCGCCCCTCGTGGGCTTCGATGCCGCAGTTGCTGACTACGCGTTTACGCACCGCCTCGTCGACACCGACGAAGGGGTCAGCGTAGAGCTCGAACACCCCCACACCAGACAAAGTGTTGAGCCCCCGACAAGTCGTGTCAGCTCACCGAGGCGTGCCTGAAGGGCTTAGACCCAGGGTTCGTTGGTATTTATCTCGATCGCGAGTTTCGTAGAGGTCGCGGCCCTGGAGACCCAGGCACCACCACTAGCGCCCCGGATTTACTCAGAAACGAACATCTGAGGATCAGGCATAAGCGATGGTTCATCGGCTCCTATGTGGCCGATATTGTTGATTATGTCGAGTGTAGCTTGTTTGGCGTTGTTATTCGCCAGAGAGATCTAGGGCCTCCCCCAGAGCGTCCGCCTGCCTCGTGTCGTGCCAACTAACCTGAACTCCAAGCACTCGTCCTTCGATCACCGATTCAACGAGAGCACGATCAGCCGAAGTTGCCCTGGATTGCGCTTTGGCCAGGACATGCGTTGTCCCACCCAAGGTCGAAAACACTCCTAAAACCTCGACGGCACCACCCGTCACGATTCGCACTTCGTCTCGCAAATCGCGCTCAAGCTTGGGTAGGCGACCACCGACTCTGCCCTCAGACGATGGGTCAGGAATGCGATTCAGGCGTTTGTCGATGCTCCTTACCTTTGACACGATCTCGGCAACCATTTCGCCTACATCTCGTTGCGGCTCGGAAGGTTGTTCATGGCTCTGCGGCCGCCAAGATGAGCTGAGGCCGTCAAAGACTGACTTGATAAGCACCTCCAGGGCATGCGGGTTCTGGGCGCCATTCGCCTGGCCCGCAATCTCTCGTAAGAGCCGTTTTAGGTCCTCATCGTGCCTCAACTGCGTCGCCTGAAATTGCTGCACCGGTCCAGTCAGGTCAGAGGGCAGAAGATCCACCAGAACAGTTGCGACCCGGGCCTCTAGAGCCCTCCCTAGAGCGCCGGCCTCAAAGTTGATCCAAGGGGCGTTCTGGTTTGCTCTCGAGACAACGACAAGGCCGTAATCAGTCGCGCTAAGGCTTGATGCGATGGCAGTAAGGCCTCGGTCTCCCTTGGCGATGTCCAGACTGGAAACGAAAACCTGGACGTGACCGTTGCAAACGATCTCAAGAGAATCCTTTAGGGCCTCAGCTACGGCCCGTTCGGCATTTCCAGACCAACTGATAAAGACACGCATGAGCCGACAGTAACAACATCATCGAGTAGCCGATAACGCGCCTTATGTCCAGCCACCCCGGCGAGGCCCTGCCGCCGGGGGCGGGCGCGACCGTCAGTGTTCCACACTCAGCCACCCGGACCGATCGCGTGTTCACCGATCAAGTCTGACAAGGAGTGCAGGTACGACGGGTACCGTCCGCGGCTGTCCCTCCTGGATCTTTCGACCCCGACGCCTTGCGTAGCGACCTTTGCGCCTTACCCGACGCCTGTCGCGGAGAGACGGAGCACCCCTGCCGGCCCGAACCGGTGGGGGTGCTTTCTCTCGTCATCAACACGGTCTGCAGCGCCACGACGATGAAGGGCGTACCTTCTGCGCGTAGTAGGCGGGGATTAGCCGCCAAAAACCGGGGTACAGGATTCGGGTTCCGCACCCCGCGGTGGGGCCGGCGCATTCGGGTTGCAAATCCGGCCCCGCTTTCTACGCCGGACCGGTGGCCACACTCGCGCCTTGGCAACTGCCTGCGGCGCATCATCAAGGAGCGCAGCCGACTCGACTCCTGCGCAGCTGCTGCTCCCAGCCACCCGTCGCCCTGCGCGATCAGCGCATTCGTTAGGCGCCAAGCTGGCTTGGGCATAGCCTCCGGGGGTCGGGCCTAGACCTCGCCAGGCACTGGTGGTCGATTGACCCACCAGGCCATCTTCTACGAAGGTCAAAATTTCATGCCCACCCCCACGTCTCCCATAGCCCTCCTCAGCCTGGACATAGCGGACTACCTCGACGACCCAGCGGACGAAGACCCCCTTGAACCGACGACATAAATCGTCGCCCGACAAGACATGACTCGAGTCGGCGCTTCCCACAAGGCTCCGTCTCTCTTGCTGGAATCGTTTAGGAATTCATCTAGTTAGAGCGTCTAGCATAGACATCACAACTAGTTGCCAAAAGCTATGTCCGCTGCGAAAATTGGGGCATGTCGGACGCCCACCCTCGCGATGGTGATGCCTCATGGTCTGTGTCCGAGGCCCCTGGTCAGCAATCCGTGATCAACATGCGTCTCACGGATGGGGCTGCGCGACAGGTCACGGTTCGGCTGCGAATGAGCGCTCCCGCGATTGCGGAACTCGCCCAGATCATCAGTGACTTCGGACAAGAATCCACCAAGACCGAAGGCCGCTGAGCCCACAGCTCACAGCTCACAGCTCACAGCTCACAGCTCACAACATCTCGGTATACCAAACGCACAATGTGCTAAGATCGGTGCATGCCGATTCCCACAGCCACCCCTGAAGCGGGCCCACGCCGTCTCCTCCGAGATGTCGTCTTCGAGAAGATGCTGGCCGCGATCGTCGACGGCACTCTCGAGCCGGGCGAGCGGTTGAATGATGACCAGTTGGTGAAGTGGTTGGGGGTGTCTCGCACCCCGGTGCGGGAGGCGATCGCGCAGCTGCACACCTACGGTCTGGTCGAGATCGAAGCGAACCGCTTCACTCGCGTCTCCGCCCGGGATGACTTGGTTTACGCCGAGGCCGCGCAGTTCCTCGCCGGACTGCACACCCTCGCAAGGGAATGGGGCACGGGCAACCTCGACTCCGCCACCCGGAAGACCCTGTCGAAGTCGATCGCCACAGCGCGAAAGCAGCTCAAGGCCCACGACCTCGACGGTCCAGGGACGTTGCTCGACGTCCAGGGCGAGCTGGCGAAAGCCTCGGGGAACGCTTTGTTCGTGGGGACGGAGGAGCCGTTGCGGATCCGGGTGAACTTCCTTCGCCCGCGCGAGGCTGATTCCTATGACTGGGATGCCTTGGTGGCGGTGGCGGATGAGCTAGCGGAAGCTATCAAGAGCTAGCAACGACGAACAGACCACTCCCCCACCTGTCGGGCTGCGGCCAGGTCATGCCTCGGGGAGTGGGGTCTTGGCGAGTTGTTGGATGCGGCCGGGACTGACGCCGAAGGCGGCTGCTGCGGCGTCGAGTTTGTAGCCGTCTGCGCGGGCGGTGCGGACGGCGTCGCGGCGCAGTTGTGCTGCGCGCTGCTGCAAGGCCCGGGCCTGCTCTTCGGCCTCGAGTGCTGCAGCCCAGAGCCGTTCCGCCTCTTCGGTGACGTGCACGGTGACGTCGACGTCGACACTGTCCGGTGAAACGCCGAGGTGGAGGGCTGCAACCTCCGTTGCCACGTCGGCGATTTCTCGAACGGTTCGTGCTTGGCCTACGGCGTCGAGTTCGGGTAGCCGCACAAGCCACCACCGCCCATCGCGGGTGGCGGTGGCCTTCAGGGTGCGGGTGCCGGTCACTCCTGCCCCTCGGGGCCCGCGGTTTGGGTCTGAAGCTGTGCCTCGACGGTTTGGGCAAGGGCCCGTGCGGCGCGGGCCTGACGCTCTTGGCTCTCGGCCCATTCGACGTCGGGGTCGCTGGAGTCGCCGGCACGAAGGGCGTTGTCGGCTGATGCACGGGCGGCGTCTTGAAGGGCCGTGACGAGGATGCGGCGGGCGTCGTCCGCGGTCAGCTCGAGGGTCACCGTGATCGTGGCCTGGGTGGGACTGGTGTCGGTCATGGTGGTCTCCTTAATTCTGGCGGTGGGGGTGTGCGGGCGGTGTGACTGTGTGGTGGCGGCCTTTCCAGCAGGAGCAGTTGCGGTGGTCGTAGGCGGCTCGGTAGAGGCGGTCAGCTTCGTGGTTCAATCGATCCACTTCCCGGGCGAGCTGCTCGAGCTCGCTGGTTCGCATGAGGTACGCCGTGGTGAACCCGGCCTCATAGATGCGCTTCTCCGAGGCGGTCAGCTCCCACGGTTCGACGTCGCTGGAAGGGTCGTCGTAGAGGGGTGGCGCGTCAGCATCGGTGGGAGGCGGTACCTCTTCCTCGGCCCACCCAAACTCGTCCATGGCTACGCCTCGACTGCTTCGCTCTCGGTCGCTCCCCCGGCGGCCACGCGGTCGATGTGGTCGGGGCGGAACCCTCCCCAGTGGTCGTGGTCGGAGACGACGATGACGGGGGCCGTGAGGTAGCCCAGCTCCTTGACGAATTCGAGGGCGTTGGCGCTCTCGGTGACGTCGACCATCTGGTAGTCGAGCCCCTTGGCGTCGAGCGCTCGGTAGGTCATGCGGCACTGCATGCAGGTGTTTGCATCGCACACTGTCGAGAGATTCAGCTGGCGAGGTGCTCCCGGAAGAAGACGTCGAGGGTCTCGACGGCTTCGTTGACATACTCGGGCTCGTCGTACATCTCGTAGTGCCCCGCCCCGTCGATGACGTGGAAGTTCTTGGCGTTGGGCGCTTTCTCCCAGAGGGCGAGGCCGTCGGAGTAGGAGAACGTCGTTCCGAGGCGGCCGCCGACGATGACCTGCAGCGGCTGGGCGAGGAGTTCGTCGACGAGGTTGAACGCGTCGTAGCCGAGCATCATGGCGTCGCTGGTGAAGTAGCGGCGGTTGGTCGAGTTCTCGTTGTAGCCGCGCGGGGTCCGGTAGAACCGCACCGCCTGGAGCGTGTCGATGTCGGTGATACCGAAGGCCGTTGCCTGGTCCTCGGTGTCGGGAATCCACATGTTGCGGTCGATGTCCTTGCCGGCGGCGGCCGCGGTGCGCTTGTCGCCGACGGCGTCGATCATCGCGATCGCGGAGCCCTTGGAGGAGGTGTCGGCTTGGCGGAATGCTCGCCCGACGTTGACGGGCACGACTGTGCCGAGGGCCTTGATGCGGTGGTCGGTCATGGTGGCGCTGACCGCGTAGCCGCCACCGGCGCAGATGCCGAGGGCACCGATCTGAGAGTTGTCGACGTACGGAAGCGTCGTGAGGTAGTCGACGGCGAAGCGGATGTCGTCGACGCGCGCGGCCGGGTTCTCGAGGTCGCGGGGGTGGCCGCCGCTCTGGCCCTGGAATCCGGGGTCGAAAGCAAGCGCGACGTAGCCGCGGTCAGCGAGGCCTCGTCCGTAGTTCGCGCCGATCTGCTCCTTGACGCTGCTCCCGGGCGTGGAGATGACGACCGCTGGGTAGGAGCCGTCTCGGTCGAAACCGTCCGGCAGGTGGAGCTGGCCGGCGAGGTCGAAGGTGTCGTTGCTGAAGGTGATGTCCTGCGTGGTCGACATGGGGGTCGATCCTTCCGGGGGCTGAGGGCCCCGTAGTAGACTGTTCGTCGGGCAAGATTGTCCGAGACTACGAAAGTTTCGTTTGGAACTAGTTCAGACCTATACCACTTTTTACCAGGAGCCTCGATGCACACCTCCAGCGCCGCCCGGATCTGGTCGTTGAACCACCAGGTGCTGACCCGGGTGATGAACGACTGCGCTCCGGAGATCGAGTCGCTCGGGTTGGAGGCGAAGGAGTTCTTCGTCCTCGGCGAGATCGATGACTGCCCCTACCCTGCAGAACTCGCCGTGCGGCTCGTCCTGCCCAAGCCCAGCGTGACCGTGTACCTCAAAAACCTTCAAGCCAAGGGCTTTGTCCGACGAGAGATCGATCCCGCCGACCTTCGCCGGCACCGCCTCGCCCTCACCCCTGAAGGCGCACAGACCCTCGACAAGGCGCTCGAGATTCTCTCCGTGAAATTCGATGAATGGCTCGTGCGCCTCGACACGGACGAGCAGACCGAACTTCAGCGACTGCTGGCGAAGTTGCTCAACTAGTCACGTTGCCTGAGCTATCGGCCGGGCAACCCACCGAGAACCGTCCGCGCTCGACCAGTCGACGACCTGGCCAAAAATCACGGAAGCCAAGACCCCGTGCCGTTCCGCGCTGGGGTGGCACTCATCCCCATCACGAACCTGCTGGGTACGACCTACGAGTGCGCCGTCAAGGGCCGGCGTCTCGAACGCGTACAGCTGGAAACCCAGCTGGTCTCGGGGTCCTTCTCTGCTCGCTCGCTCTCGAGTGCACTTATGTGACCGCATCGGTCGTCAAGACCACGCAAGTAGCAGCTGACACTGGGCTGGTCACAGAACCCATCTGCACCCCGGCACCCATCTGCACCCCGGCGCTCCTTGGGCTGCTGCCTCTCGTCGGGAAGACTCGAGACATGCCCCTGCACCGTGACTACCGCATCCTCGATGGGCCGCCACCCTTGGCCGACTACCTCCGGCTGCGAGTCGAGAGCAGCCTGTCGCCCAAGAGTGGAGCCCAGGGTGCCGGCGCGCTGACCGGCTCCTGGACCTTCCGGCACGTCATCGACACCTTGGAGAACGTCGTCGGGATGGGACGTGTCGTCGGCGACGGCGCCTGGTACTTCCTCATCGCCGACATAGCGACCCTCCCCGCGCACCAAGGCCGAGGGACCGGAGGTGCCATTCTCGACGCCCTCCTGGCTCACATCGCTGAGCACGCGCCTCCGGGGGCCTACGTGACCCTCACGGCTGATCCACCGGGCCGACGCCTCTACGAGCAACGCGGCTTCGTCGACATCGCCCCCGGACGAACCGGGATGCACCTCGTCATGCCCAGTCCAGGTGTCCAATAGGCGATCCCCTACCGGGCAGACGGGATGAGGAGTTGTCCACGCCGTAGTGCGCTTGCTATCAGAAATTCACCGAGGGCCGTAAGTGCTATTCCTGCGTATGCGAGGGTCGGCCATTGTGAGTTGCCGATTCCGCCGTTCCATACCCAGAAAGCATTCGCGGTTATGGCGCCGACGCCAAGAAGCCCAAGACCCAGGGATGCGCGGATGTGGGGCGCCCTTGACTGGCGACGACCCCTGACAAGGAGGTGAATCGTCGCGGCAGAGACGCATGCACCGCCAAGCAAACCGATGAATGGTGCCGAGGCAACGAGCACTTGTCCGAGCGCAGGAATTACCGGTCGCGGCATGACGGTCAGCCTTTGTGCGACTGCGGCGCACGCGCTGACGAGTAGGAAAACCTCGGCCGCGGGCGCGTGACGTAGCGGTCTCTCATCCGTTGCACCGAACACGAGGAAACACAGCCCCCCGAGCGTCAGCACACTCCCCCAGATGCCGACAGCGTCGCTGATGCGAGGAGATAGGGAGTGAAGAAGGGTGAGGCAGGTGCACAAGCCGCTCAGGACGAACATGACGGCTCCGAAAGCTTCTAGCTGATCGCTACCTCGACCAGCGGCTTGAGGTTCGTCGCCCGGGGTGCCTTCCTCGCGTCGATGCATGTCTCGTTCCTTGCTTCCGCTCAACTTCGCACCGAACAGCACGGCCGTCTTCCGAAGCGAAGACGGCCGTGCCCTTCGTGGTTGCGCCTAACTCAGAGCCCTGCTCTCGCTCGTCTGTCTACTGAGCTGTGGCATCTGTCCAGCCTGACCAGGACGATCCGTTCCAGGTGTCTCGCGCGTAATCACCGGATGGCGTACGGACCGTCACGTCGGTCGTCCCGTCGACCCGGGAGGTCACGGCTGGGGCGGATGCTGCGCCACTGCTTGGCTTGCCGATCGACTGCCAGTTGGCCCATCCGGCGGCACTCGTCCAGTAACGCTCCCAGATGTTGCCGTCTCGACCCAGTGCGTAGATGTGCATGCGTCCCGCGTTCCAGCTTGCTGCGCTCGGAGCGGAGACGAGCCCGGCCGCTCCTTGCCCGAGGTCTTGCCATGCTGACCAGCTTGACCCGTTCCAGGACTTCGTTGCGATCGCGTTGTTCGCGGTCCGGACGAAGAGGTCGACACGGTCTGTCGTGCGGGACACTGCGACCGGAGCGGACAATGCACCCCCGGCAGGAGCGCCGAGATCTTGCCAAGACGACCACTGCTGCTCTGGGGACCACCACTTCTCGTAGATTTTGCCATCGCTTCCGCGGACGTAGACGCTTTGCCGGTTCGGACCCCACGACGTTGCCGAGGGTGCAGACCCGAGCCCATTTGGGGTGGGGGCCCCGAAGTTCTCCCAGCCGCTCCAGCCGGAACCGGTGTTGTAGGCGTGCGCGAGAGTTCCGTCGGCGCGAGCGGTGAAGACGTCGATGGTGCCTGCAACCCTTGACTCTGCCGCAGCCGCAAGGACGGCAGCGCTACCGGTCGAGGGCAACGCCGACCAAGCGGACGTACTAGAGGCGCCCCCGGCGCGTTGAGCGATGGCCCCGGAGGAGGTGCGAGCGAAGAACGAGACGCTGCCTCCGGAGGACACGGCGGCGATGGCGGAGTTGTTGACCCCGGAGTCACCGGACGGGAGCAAGGTGCTGGCTCCGGGCTGCTGGGGCTGGCTGAAGTTCGGCGTCCCGTCACTGTTCCACGTGACCTTCTTGGCCATCAGGCGGCGGTCGCTGCCGTCGAACGCGACGGCCGTGCTCGTCTTCACGTGATAGGCCACCCAGTCCTCTGAACCGTCGGGCGAGGTGAACCATGTCATGGATCCGGGCCCGTACGCGCCGACCGAGTCGTTGCGTTTAAAGACGCATCCCGAGGACTTCGTCCACGACGATGCCTGCGTCAGGTCGGCGCCCAGAGGCGCAGTCATCATCCCGACGCAGTAGTCGGGGCTCTCGTACCCACCGGCCGAGAAGATGTTGAAGACCTTATTGCCGTGCACGACGATGTTCGAGCCCTCGTCGATGCACCTGCCGTTGGCGCACTCCCACCCGGATGTTGCTGCCTGCGCGACCTTGGACCATCCGGTTGTCAACGTGTACGGATTTGATGCTTTTGCCGCCCAGATGCCCCCCTCATAGGTCTGGAACAGGTACAGCTGCGATCCCACTAGCGCCGGTCCCGCCGCGTAACCCAGGCCGTTGACGACTCCGGGAATGTACGCCTTGAACGTGTAGGTGCTCGTGGGGTCGCTGTTGGCGCTCTCGAGGACGAAGGACTTGCCGTGGTTCTGGTCGCCGTCGTCCCCTTGCATGTAGATGTACCAGCGTCCACCGGAGGGGAAGAGGTATCCGCCCCATCCGACATGTGAGGAGATGTCGGGCATCGAGGCGGGAGGTGTCCAGACGCTGATTTCGGAGCCGTCGGCGAGACCGGCGAGGCTCGATGCAACGCGCATCCGCACCTCCGTGCCGGTGTGGTCACCGTTGTAGAGCATGTAGTACTTGCCCTGGTAGGTGTGGATGTCCGGGTCGGCGCCGGTTCCGGGCAGCAGTGGCAGGTTGGCCACCGTGGCATTCGTTGCTGCGACCGCCGGTGTCGGTGCGGTCACACCGATCGTGGCGGTTGCGAGCAAGGCAGCCAGTACAGCGAGTGTGCCGAGACGACGGCGCATGGGAACTCCTTTGTTCGCACCTTGCAGGTGGGTTGGTGATTTGTCGTTGCGTCGGATGGTTCAGGCGATGACGGGCAGCCAGACGCGCATCGTGGTTCGACCGCGCTCCCCCCAGTGCGCGTAGGGGCGCAGAAGCAGCCGAACGGGGACCGCGTCGTCGTGTGCGGGCTCCTGCGTGGCGTAGGGCCATCCGGCTGCCGGGTCGTCGCTCCTGGCCCACCCGCGGGCCTCGATGAGGTCCGGGCCGACGGTGGCGAGATCCGCAGCCGGGTCGATCTCGATGTCCGCGATGTCGTAGCCAGCGGGCAGGTCGATGCCCTCCAGCGCGAAGACGCGCGGGCCCTGCTCGACCGCGAGGCACCCACGCAGTGCATCCACCTGAGGGGCCGGACCGATGAACCGGGGGCGCATGTCGAACGTCACCTGCAGGGTGTCCCCGGACACGACGCCGTTGAATTCCGTACTGCGTTCTGCGGTGATCGCCACCGCTGATCCTTCGACATGAACGAGAGGCGTGCCGGCCCAGGAGGGCACTCGCACGCTTATGGTCACTCCTGCGGCCGGGGCGTCCTCGACGACAACGGTCACGGTGCCGGAACGGGGATAGTCGGTCTCCACCCGGAAGGTGACGGGACCGCCGTCGACGTCTACGGTCCATGTGCCGGAGGCGTACTGCACGATCTGGACTTCCGAGGCGGAGCTCGTCACCGCGTAGGTGGAGAGAACGGCGAGGGTGCGGGAGACGTTCGGGGGGCAGCAGGACACGTCGAACCACGGGGCACGTTCACTTGTTGCGGACCGGACGCTTGGTGTGTCGATGTCGATCGGCTCTCCCTCGACGCGTTGCTGCAAGGGGTTGCTGTAGAAGAAGCTGTGACCGTCTGGCGCAGGAGAGGTGGCGATGATGTTGAACAGGGTGCGTTCGATGAGGTCGTTGTAGCGCTGGTCTCCGGTGGCCAGGTACAAGCGCCAGCTGAACATGATTGATCCGACGCCGGCACAGGTCTCGCAATAGGCCCGGTCGGGTGAGAGTTCCCAGTCGTCACCGAAAGCCTCTCCGGTGTGCCGTGACCCCATGCCCCCCGTGACGTGCGTTCGGCGACGTACGGTGTGTTCCCACTGCCGTTCGAGGGTGCGGAGCAGCTCGTGGTCACCTTGCTCGACGGCGACGTCGACAGCGCCGGCGGCGAGGTAGAGGGCCCGGACGGCATGGCCGTGCAGGGCCAGCGTCTCGCGGACGGGGGTGAGGTCTTGGAAGTACTCCTGTCCCATCTCGCCGCCGCTCAGCCGTCCGCTGCCGCGGCGCTCGACGAAACGCTCTGCCTGGCGGACGTATTTTTCGTCCTCGGTCAGGCGACCGAATTCGACCAGCGCCGGCTCGATGTTCGGATGCCCGCAGTACCGCTGGTCTCCGGCGTCACCGAAGGTCGTGACGATGTGGTCGGCGGCGGCACGGGCGACGTCCAGAAGGAGTCCAGGCCCGTCCACGCGGGTGGCCGCGACCGCTGCTTGGAGTAGGTGGCCGTAGTCGTAGAGTTCGTGGCCCCACTCGAGGTCCGAGTAGCGGGGGGACTGCCCGGCCCGGCCGAACATCGTGTTGAGGTACCCATCAGGTTCCTGCGCGGCAGCGACGACGCGCACGAGGTCGTCGCGCTCGGCTCGCAGTCGGGCGTCAGCCGGTTTCCGGCCAAGTTCCCAGGACATGGCCTCGATGAGCTTGTAGACGTCGGAGTCGGTGAACTCGCGACCGCGTCGGCGTTCAGGCAACGTCCCGTCTGCTGCGGCGCGAAAGTTGTCGACCCAGCCGAGGCGCTCCATCCACGACCTGGAGTGCTCGATCATGACAGTGCTGTTCACGTTCTGCCAGTGCCCCCAGTAGCCGGATGGGTTCAGAGCCGACCGGTCCAGGGATGCAGGTGTCCGTTCGGTCTCCGTCGGCAGCGTGGGTGCGATGGGAGTCGTGGGTGATGTGGTGAGGGTCATGGTCAGCCTTTCAGGGCGCCGGTCATGAAACCGCGGACGTAGAAGCGTTGGAGCACGAGGAAGAGCACCACACAGGGGATCGCGAGGACGACCACACCGGCCTCGGTGGCGCCATAGTCGATCGACCCGAGTGTCTGCTGGCGGATCGATGCGATGGCAAGCGGGAGCGGGGCCTTGTCGGGGTCGTTGATGAGGATCAGCGGTGCCACGAAGTCGTTCCAGGATGCTAGGAACACGAACAGCCCGACGGTGATCATGCCGGGTGTGACCGAGGGGATCAGCACTGACCAAAGGGTGCGGGGGCTGGACGCACCGTCCATGACCGCTGCTTCCTCCAGTTCCATGGGGAGCCCCTCGAAGGCGATCCGCATCATGAACACGGCGAATGGCAGTTGGTACATGGCAAGGACCAGGGCGAGACCGATTAGGGAGTTGGACAAGCCGAGGGTGTTCAAGAGGACGTAGAGCGGAATGAGCAGCGACGCCGCGGGAACCATCAAGATGCCGAGGATGAGGATGAATAAGACGTTCTTGCCGGGGAAGGAGAAGCGGGCGAACGCGTATCCGGCGAGGGTGCTGATGAAGAGTACGAGCGCGACGGTGAGCAGTGCCACGAAGAGGCTGTTGAGGAAGTACCGTCCGAGGCCGGCTTGGAAATGCACGAGGGCTTCGTAGTTGCCGAACCCGTAACCGTTCTGCTGGGAACTGTCGCCTTGGGGGCTGACGGAGGCGTAGGCCGCCCAGGCGAGTGGTGAGACGAAGGCGAGGACGATGAGCATCGTCAGCACCATTCGGGTGCCGTGTCCGAGTCGGTACAGCGACCATCTGGGCCCTGCTCCGGTTTGTGTCGGCACGCCTGTGCGGGTGCGAGAGGGTAGGGCGGTCATGAGTGGTCCTTTTCCCTGAGGAAGACGATCTGTGCGGCGTTGAGCACGAGAAGCGCGATGAGGGTGGCGACGGAAAGCGCGCCAGCCTGCCCGAGGTCAAAGCTTTGGAACGCGGCGCGGTAGATGAGCTGCACGACGGTGATGGTGGAGTTGTCGGGGCCACCTTGGGTGAGGATGAAGAACTGGTCGAAAGCAAGTAGCGATCCTGTGACTCCGAGGACGAGCGACAGCATGATCGAGGGGCGCAGCAACGGCAGAGTGATCCGGCGGAACACTTGCATGGCAGTTGCGCCGTCCAGACGTGCGGCTTCATAGAGCTCGACAGGTATCGCTTGGAGGCCGACGAGCAGGATCAGCATGTAGAAGCCGGTGAAGCGCCAGACCACCAAAACCACTGTCGCCCAGAAAGCTTTGGTGGGGGTGTCGACGAAAGACAGCGGCTGGTCACTCAGGCCGAGCCACTGTGCGATGCCGCTGAGGGGTCCGACGTTCGGGCTGTAGAGGCCGACGAAGAGCAACGACGCGCTGGCGACGCCCAGTGCCGAGGGCAGCAGGATCGCCAAGCGGACGAAGGTGTTCGCCCGCGACACCTCTTGCACGAACAGGGCGAGGGCCAGTGACAACACGAGCACGATGCCTGTCGCGACGACTGTGTACAGCAGCGTGAACCCGACTGCGGGCAGGAAGAGCGGGTCGGAGGCGAAGCTGAGGTAGTTTTCCGGGAAGTTCGATCCGGCGTTCCCACCGATGAGGCTCCAGTCACTGAAGGACATCACCACGACGGTGATCAAGGGAACAACGAACAACAGCACGACGAAGACGGCTGCCGGTGCCGCGTACGCCCATCCGATCAAAGCCCGGCGGTGTCGCGTGTGGAACGAACGGGTCGTCCTGACGGCTTGGGGTCGACGTCGCTGTGGCGAGTCGATGGTGGACGTAGCTGTGAGCACGGGAACTCCGAACGGGTGTGCAGGTGCGATCACGCCGAAGGGCGCGAGGGTCGGGTGGGAGGTGCCGGCCGGGGCTGGGCAGTAGTCAGCCTCGGCCGGCGGCGCTCAGTTCGTGAGCTTGGCGGTGATGGCGTCGTTGTCGGTGCTGAGGTCGGCCGCGCTGCCGAAAACCTGGTCCCGAAACAGGGACAGCCACGGACCATTGGGGTCGTTGAACGCGGCGCCGTAGTTCAGAGCTGACGGCGTCTGGCCTTGCGCGACGAGTTCGTTGATCTTCACGACCCGCGGGTCTGCCGAGGAGTAGCTGTTGTCGGCGAAGTCGGCGCGGGTGACCAGACCGCCGGTCTTGGCGATGATGTCGACCTGCGCTGCCTCGGTCTCAGTCCACTGCAGGTAGTTCCATGCCGCGTCTTGGTTCTTGCTGCTCTGCGCGATGCCGATGGCATCGCCGCCGACGAACGAGGACTCTCCTCCGTCGACACCGGGGATGCCGGAGACACCGGTGTTCTCGGGCATGGTGCCCAGGGTGGAGCCCGGCATGGGCATGAGACCGACCTTGCCGTCGGGGAACGGTGCCGTCCAAGTCGCTCCGGTCTCGTCCTTGGTTCCCGAGCCGGCGACCTTTGCCAGGTCGCGGTACGAGGCAAAGACGTCTTTTGCCTCGTCGGTGTCGAACGTCGCCTTCGTGCCGGCATCGTTCATGACGGAGCCGCCGGATGCCCAGATGGAAGGCCACATCGTGAAGGCCATGCAGCCCGGGCAGTTTCCACCGAAGTAGGTTCCACTCACGCCGGGCTCTTCCAGCGCGGAGATCTTCTCGGCGTCGGCGACCCACTCGGCGAGCGTCGTCGGGGGTGTGTTTGGATCCAGGCCGGCCTGGGTGAAGAGGTCTTTGTTGTAGAACATCACGGAAGCGTCGACGACGCTCGGCAGGACGTACTTCTTCCCTTCGTACGTGCCCGCCTGGATTTGGGCTTTGTTGAGCTGGTCGGCGTAGGGCAGGGCGTCGATGCGCTCAGTGAGGTCCGCGAACAAGCCCTTGGAGGTGTAGTTCGGCAGGTAGACGATGTCCGACGAGAAGAGGTCGGGCAGTGATCCCGAACCCGCGGAGGAGCCGACCTTGGCCTGGTAGTTGTCATCGGGGATGATCGTCAGGCTGATCTGGTTCTTGTGAGTCTCGTTGTATGCGTTGACCAGGGCCTGGCTCTGCGTCTTGGTCCCAGCCCGAGTCCACATCGTCAGCTCGGCGCCGGTGTCACTCCCGGTGGCAGACCCGGAAGAAGTGTTCGAACTGGTGTCGCTCGCGGAGCAACCGCTAAGGGCTAGACCTGCGGTTGCGGCGAGGCTGACGACGGCGACGACGAGACGGCGCCGACGGTGCGGTGAGGTGACGGGCATGCTGCCCTGCCTTTCTCTTCATTGAGGATGATCGATCTCGATCGAAAGTTTACGAAAACCTTTGCGTGACTGTAGGGCTCCTGAGGTAAGGTCGTCAAGCACCAGTTGCGAACGGAGCCGAACCTTGACGGATCAACGCCTCGGCATCAAAACGCGTCGAACGACGCTGGCAGATGTCGCCCAGCTCACCGGGGTCTCGGTCGGCACGGTGTCGAAAGCCTTGAACGATCGCGACGGCATCAGCCAAGACACCCGTGACGCCGTCCTCGCCGCGGCGGAGAAGCTTTCGTTTCGCCCGAACTCTCTCGCGCGCGGGCTGTTGTCGGGCAGGACGAACACGGTCGGACTCCTGACCAACGATCTCGAGGGACGATTCAGTCTCCCCATGCTGATGGGTGCCGAGGATGCCTTCGGAGCCCAGCAATTGTCGGTGTTCCTCTGTGATGCCCGTGGTGACGCGATCCGTGAACAGCACTACGTCGGCAGCCTGCTCGACCGTCAAGTCGACGGCATCCTGGTCGTAGCGGATCGTGCCAATCCGAGGCCTCCCCTCACCGGGCGGATACCTGTTCCAGTGGTCTATGCCTACGGGCCCTCCTCCGACCCCGACGACGTCTCGGTCATCACGGACGACGTCGAAGGCGGCCGACACGGAGCCATGCATCTCATGGACATCGGTCGCCGGCGACTTGTCTACATCGGCGGCGATCCCACGTATCTCGCCTCATCACAGCGGGCAGACGGCGCCCTCGAGGCTTTGCGCTCTCGTGGCTTGTCGCCTGTGGTGGAGCCCGCCTTCGGGTCGTGGACCGAAGCATGGGGGCGGCAAGCGACGCTGATGATGCTCGATCGTGCTCCTGATCTGGACGGAATAATGTGCGGCAGTGATCAGATCGCGCGCGGTGCCCTCGATGTCCTTCGCGAACAGGGACGAAGTGTGCCGGGTGACATCGCGGTGATTGGATACGACAACTGGCGGCCACTTGCTGAGCAGAGCCGCCCGCAACTGTCGACGGTCGACATGAACTTCGAGGAACTCGGCAGGACGGCAGCTCGCCTTCTGTTCCGGCGGCTGGCCGGTGAGCACGTCGAGGGACTACATGTCGTGACGCCCTCGCTGGTCACTCGTTCCTCCACCGTCTCCTAAGAAGACATCAACAGCTCTCATTGACGACGCCTGTGCCGCCGCAAGATCAGCTGTCACCCGACGGGCATAGACGGTTTAAGAGAGGAGATCATCTGTCGCAGGGCCCGGAAGCAGAGCTCCCTGTCTCGGTCAGTAATTCCCGCAAGCATTTGGATCTCGATGGCTCGGACGGCCGCCGTCGCGGTCTTGAGTTGCTTCCGGCCTTTCACCGTGAGTTCGGCGGGGAGGGCGCGGCCGCTCGAGGCATGCGTCGGCCTGCTGACGAGGCCGTCGCGCTGGAGAGCCTGCAGCAGGACGTTCATCGACTGCCTGGTGACAAAGGCCCCTCGAGCCAGATCGGAGTTGGTCATCCCCGGCCGCTGAGCGAGCAGTTCAAGACATGAGTAATGAGTCACCGTCATGCCCAGAGGGCGAAGGATGTCCTCCATCGCCACCCGGAGCGCCATCGAGACCTCTTTCAGTAGGTACCCCATCGATGTCTCCAGATCGATCGCATTTTTTTCTTGACTCATGTCAGTAGTCTGACATAGCCTGATTGATGTCAGAAAACTTACATCGAAAGAGGCATCATGGCTGTCACCGGTCCCGACTTCATCTCACTCCAGGTCCGCGATCTCGCCGCGGCACAGGCGTTCTACGAGCGCTACCTCGGCCTCGTCCAGTCCCCGTCCGGGCCCGCGCACGCGGTGGTGTTCGACACCAAGCCCATCGCCTTCGCACTTCGAGACCTTGTACCCGGAACCGATCTCGATTCCGTCTCTCAGCCCGGCATCGGCGCAGCGATCTGGCTGCACGCAACCGACGTGCAAGACATCCACGACACGCTCGTGGCGGATGGCCACCCCATCGCGTCCGCGCCGATCGACGGGCCGTTCGGGCGCACCTTTACTCTCGTCGACCTCGACGGCTACCTCATCACCCTCCACGACCGTGCCTAAGCGCAGCATCCTGGTCTTCGGAGCGACTGGTGCGCTCGGCGGGCACCTCCTCGAGGCCCTCGCCGACCGCGGCCTCCCCCGGGGGAGCGTCACCGCCGCAGGCAGAAACAAAGAGCGCCTCACCGCACTTGACGCCGCCGGGTTCCAAACGGCGGTCGTGGACATGTCAGATGCGGCGCGTGTCGCCGAGCTCGTCACACTGCATGACGAAGTCGTCTTGATCTCCGGCGGCGACCCCGACCGAGCGAGCCAGCACCAGACGGTGATCGACGCCGCCCGAGCCGCGAACACCGCTCACGTCTACTACACCAGCGGCGTGCGGGCCGACGATGACCAGTTCCCCATCAACGCAGATCACTTCGCGACCGAGAGAGCTCTCGCAACATCAGGGGTCACCCACACAGTCCTTCGCAACACCTGGTACGTCGAGAACTTCCTCCAGTCCCTCGGAGGGCCCCGCCACACGGGCGTCCTGACCGCCGCCGCGGGCGGTGCCGTCGTGGCGGCGGCCACCCGGAAGGACTTGGCCGAAGCACTTGCGGTCGTGGTGACGACGGAAGGTCACGAGGGTCGGACCTACAGCCTGTCCGGGGACGTCGACTACTCTTACGACGACATCGCCGAGGCCATGTCCGAGGTCCTCGGGCGCGAAGTGGTCTACCGGCCCGTCAGCCCGGGGACCATGCGCGACCTGCTTCAGAGCAGCGGCCTGGCCGCCGATGCCGCAGCGTTCATCGTCGGGCTCGACGAGACGATCGCCGCAGGCGCCTTCGCCCGGGTTGGGGACGACCTCCGCCGCCTCCTGGGACGACCTACGACCGGGTTGACCGAGGGACTGCGATCAGCATGACGTCACGGATCGCTGCGGGCAACGACCCTGCCCGCGGCACCCAGCCCGCACCGCGCTTCTGGATCAACGCGGTCACCCTCGACCACGTCGAGCAAGCGGTGAGGGGCGGCTTCACCCAGGCCGAGCACGGCGCCGCCGGCAAGCTCCGGCAGCCACGACGCGGTGATGAGATGCTCTTTTACTCACCCCGCACGACCCTCGTCGACCGGACACCCGTCCGACAGTTCACCGCATGGGCCACCATCACTGCGGACGAGCCCCATCAGGCTCGCGTCTCTGACGACTTCCACCCCTGGCGACTCGCGGCAATGTTCCACCCCTGGCAGCCCGTGGACGCCAAACCGCTCGTCGACGAGCTGTCCTTCGTCGCGGACCCGAACCACTGGGGGCTTCCGTTCCGCCGCGGCCTGTTCACCATCCCCGAGGAAGACTTCCTAACGATCACGTCCCATTCGTCGCGGGGCTGAGGCAGCGCCCGCATCGTCATCGCGGTGGCGGCAGAGTCGAGACGGCCGTACGCATCATGGTCCGCAGCCAGCGCGAGGCCGGATCGGCCTCGGCCCGCTGATGCCATCGCTGTTCCACCGTTGCGCTTGGGAGGGTCGCCGGCACCTGGTGGGCACGAAGCGGAACACCTCGATCCTGGAGATGTGACGCCAATCGCGAAGGAACAAGGCACAAGAGGTCGTCCTCCAGCGCCATCAACGCACCGACTGCGTACGACGGAACGACGGCGACGACCCGGCGAGCACGACCTGTGCGTGCGAGCACCTCGTCGAGAGGTCCGTGATCGAGTCCCCTCCGCGAAGCGGAAACGTGTGGGACCGAACAGAGATCGTCGATCGAGAGGCGCTCTTGCCGCCCCAAGGCCGAAGAGGCGGACACGACCGCGACGAACACGTCGACGAACAACACCGAGGTGTACACGTCGGCAGGGCTGCCATCGAGCACGCCGACATCGAGATCGAGCGTTCCGTCTCGCAACGAGTCGACGGATTTTGAGTCCTGACCGACGAACGCGAGCTGCACGGAGGGCGCCTCAGCGGCGACAAGGCGCGTGAGCCGCGGTGCGATCACCGGGGTCAAGGCGTCGTTGATCCGCACCGAGAACGATCGACGCCACGTCGACGGACTGCCAATCGTGTCCGACCGCAGGTGGTCGATCTCTTCGAGCAGCCCTCGGACCCGGGCCCCGACACTCGTCGCGAAAGGCGTCGGGACCATGCCTCGACCCGCTCGCACCAGGATCGGGTCGTGCATGGCACCACGCAGACGCTGCATCGCCCGGCTGGTGGCCGGCACGGATAGGTGCAACAACTCGGCGGCCTTCGAGACGCTGCTCGTGCGGATGAGCGCATCGAGCACTCGGAGCAGGTTCAGATCAAGCTGTTCGGCGCGCACGCTCAGATTGTGTCTGACGCAAGCCAGTGTTGCAAAGGTTGCGCTTCACAAAACTACGGTCGAAAGGGAGCATAGAGACGGGCCGCCGGCCCAATAGCCACCGCACGAGCGGCGGCATCAGCACACAGGAGATCCCATGTCCAGAATCGTCCGTCCCCGCGCTTTCGGAGGACCAGAGGTCCTCATCGTCCAAGACGTCGACGTCCCCACCCCAGGCGCAGGCGAGGTCGTCGTGGAAGTCCGTGCGGTCGGCGTCAACCCACTCGATTGGAAGCTCTACAGCGGTGCGTTCCACGAGGTCGACGAGGACGAGAGGGATGCTGCGGGCCTGTCCGAGCCGCTGCCAAGCCTCGGTGTCGAGTGCGCGGGCGTCGTCGCGGCTCTCGGGTCGGATGTCGAGGGAGTCGCTGTCGGCGACGAAGTCATCGTGTATCCCGTTACAGGCGCCTACTCGGACCACGTCGTCGTGCCCGCTATGTCGCTCACGCCGAAACCCGCCGGCGTGAGCTGGGAGGAAGCGGGCGCGATGATGCTGGCCGGGCTCACCGCCATGCACACGATCGCCGCCGCCCGTGTCGTTGGCGGTGACACGGTACTCATCCACGGGGGAGCCGGAGGAGTCGGTCTCATCGCAGCCCAACTGGCCATCCATGCCGGCGCAGACGTCGTCGCGACCGCGGCGCTCCGCAATCACAATCTCTTGCGTGGACTCGGTGCAATCCCCGTGACGTACGGCGACGGCCTCGCCGACCGCGTTCGTGCGGCCGCGCCACAGGGAGTCACCGCCGCGATCGACACCGTCGGAAGCAACGAGGCACTCGAGGTGTCGCTCGAACTCGTGGGTGACCGGTCGCGCATCGCATCGATCACGGGGTCCGAGCGACGATTCGGCGCCGGCATCAAGCTCATCGGATACGGCCCCGGGCAAGACGCCGGCACCGAGTACCGCCTCTCGGCTCGGTCCCGCCTCGCATCGCTCGTGGGAGGCGGGGATGTCCGCATCGTCATTGCCCGGACCATTGCGCTGGCCGACGCGGCGGAAGCTCACCGCCTCGGCCAGGCCGGCGGCAGCACCGGAAAGATCGTCCTGCGGCCGTGAGCACCTCCAGACTCGGTGACGGCGCCCTCGCCTGCATGGCCGTTCCGAAGGTGCCCCATGTGCGAGATGCATGTGAGACACCCGCCCCTCCCCGAGCTGATGGGCTGTCGGGCATCGGTCCTGCAGTAGCGATATCTTCCGGGCACCTTTAACTAGTGCTGGCAGTGTGCGTGGTCGCGCTGCACGAGGCGGCAGGGCGAGCCTCTCGGTGCATACCGAGCTAGACCGCATCGCCGGCTGACCGTCAGGAGCGGCCTGGCGGTACGCGGCGTCGGTAGCCCGCCAGGAATGACCCAGCGACCGGCAAACGATCCCCTATCGGACACCTTCAAGGAGCCGTACTAGGTGCTTCTTACATCGAGCGCCCCCGCTTGCAGAGGGAAGACCACCATCCTCACCATTGCCGATGAGCCCGTGCACATCACGCCCTGATCGCCAGTAGGCATATCGGCCGCGGGTCGGGCGCACCGCTGGCGGCCAGTGACTCATCCCGACGACGCGGTTGCCCTGCGGCGCCGGTCGATCGCGCAGATGACGAGAGCGATGGCCGCGCCCAGGATCGCTCCGACGATGTTCATGAACCAGTCGTTCGTGTCGCACCGGCGACCGAGGACGGGTGCGAGGGCCTGTACGACTTCGATGACGGCGGAGAGGGCGACCGCACCGGTGAGGACTGTGAGCGGCCGGTTCGTCGCCGTCCCGAGGAAGAGAACGAGCGGCAGCAGCATCGCGACGTTGGCGAGCGGTTCGATGCCCTGGAACGGGACGCTGAACTGTGTGGTGCAGGTGACACCGCCGGGCCGAGCCCCGTCGGGCAGCAAGGTCAGGACGAGCACCGCGACGAGTGCGACAGCCGAGAGGCCGAGGAGGACACGCCGAAGCCGGAACCGGTGCAGGACCCAGGCGAGCAGAGTGGCGGCCGCGACGGCGACCCAGAAGCCGATGCGAACAAGGGTCGCATGTTCGACGAGGAACGTGGAGATCACCGGAGGCCGTCGCTTTCTCGGTCGAGGCGCGTGAGCCAGACGTTCATGAGCGCGGACTCCTCGGGGAGGAGGGCGCCAGGCCCGCCCTCAGCGAGCTGCGCACGGAGCTGCCGCCGGGCGGCTGTGGCAGCGTCGAACGACGCCGGCGGGGAACCCGCGACGAGGACGGCACCGAGGACGGCGTCGCGGAGCGCGTCGGCGACCGCATTCGCCCGTTGCGCGGGACGCACGGTCGTCATCTCGTCGAGGGCGAGCCCGACGTTGGCCGCCAAGATCATCCCCGATGCGACGTCGACTTCGAGACGGAGAAGCCCCGCGGCCGCGCACCGAGAGAGCGTCCGCTCGAGCAGCGCCCTCACACCGTCCGCTGCGCGACCGCCCGCCCAGGGTCGCGGCGCGAACATCAGGCGATAGAGGGCGGGGTTCTCCCTCGCGAAGTCGAGGTGGTCACCCCACCCGCGGCGCAGGTCCGCCGCCGGGTCGTCGGTGGCTTCGAGCTCGGCCTTGCGGGCGGCGTAGCGCTGCAGGCCCGTCTCGGCCAGGGCGTCGAGGAGTCCCCGCTTGTCGCCGAACAGCCGATACAGCACCGGCTGGGTCACACCGACAGCCTCACAGACCGCTCGTGTGGCGATCTCGCCGTCAGACGCGGCGACCAGTCGTTCCTCGGCTGCCGCGAGCAGGGCGCTCCGGAGGTCGTCGTCGGATCGGATCATGCCCCCACCCTAGGGCACTTGCTATCACTTGTAGTATCTGTGATAGTTCTTGCGTATCGGCGAAATTGCCGACCAATAGCAACGAAAGGCAGACCATGAGCACTGATCCCCAGCGCGTCGCCGTCGTCACGGGTGGCTCCCGCGGCATCGGCCGCGCCGTCTCCACCCGACTCTCCCGTGACGGGTTCACCGTCGTCGTCGCATCAGCCAGCGGGGGTACCGCGGCCGCCGCGACCCTCGACGAGATCACGAGCGCCGGCGGCCATGCCGTCGCTGTGCAGGCCGACGTCGCCGACGAGCACGCCGTGGCGGCGATCTTCGACAGGGTCGCGAACGACTTCGGGGGCGTCGACGTCGTGGTGCACTCGGCCGGACGCCTCGGCTTGTCGACCATCGCCGAGCAGGACCTCGACGCCCTCGACTCCCTGCACAGGACGAACGTCCGCGGCACCTTCGTCGTCGCACAGCAGGCAGCACGTCGACTGCGCTCCGGGGGTGCCTTCGTCGGCATGTCAACATCCGTCGTCGGAACGCAGTTCCCCACTTACGGCGCCTACGTCGCGAGCAAGAGCGCGGTCGAGGGCATGGCGCTGATCCTGGCGAAGGAGCTCCGTGGCCGGGACGTCACGGTGAACGTCGTCGCTCCTGGCCCGACCGCGACGGAGCTTTTCCTCGACGGGAAGACGCAGGAGCAGATCGACACCCTGGCCAAGGTCCCGCCGCTCGAGCGCCTCGGCACCCCGGAGGACATCGCCGGCGTGGTGGCGTTCCTTGCAGGGCCGGACGGGCGCTGGGTGAACGGCCAGACCATCCGTGTCAACGGCGGCATGGTCTGATGACGGCGCCACTGGTCATCCTCGTCACCGGCGCCTCGACAGGATTCGGTCGACTCACGGCAGAATCGCTGGCACGCGCAGGCCACGTCGTCGCAGCGGGCATGCGCGCCATTGACGGGAGGAACTCGGCTCATCGAGACGCCCTGGCCGACCTCGCCTCTCGTGAGGGGCTGAGGCTCGGCGCCGTCGAGCTCGACGTCCAGTCGCAGGAATCCGTGGACGCTGCGGTCGACACCGTCATCAGGGCGTACGGCCGCATCGACGCCGTCGTGCAGAACGCCGGCCACATGGCCTTCGGTGCCGCTGAGGCTTTCACGCCGGAACAGTTCGCGTCCCTGTACGACGTCAACGTGGTCGGCGGCCACCGGGTAGCCCGCACCGTCTTGCCGCACATGCGCTCCCAGCGCTCGGGCTTCGTCGTGTGGGTGGGCAGTTCCTCCACCCGCGGCGGGCACCCTCCGTTCCTCGCCCCGTACTTCGCCGCCAAGGCCGGCATGGACGCCCTCGCCGAGAGCTACGCGGCCGAGACGATCCGGTTCGGCATCGACAGCTCGATCGTCGTCCCCGGGGCGTTCACCTCGGGCACGAACCACTTCACCAACGCCACCACCCCGGTGGACGAGGCGCGGGTGACCGACCACGACGCCGAGTACGGCACGCTCCGCCGCGAGCTGACCGATCGCCTCGCCGCGATCGTGCCGCCCGAGGCCGACGTGCAGGACGTCGCCGACGAGATCGTGCGTCTGGTCGGCCTGCCCCAGGGGACGCGCCCGTTCCGGTCGCACGTCGACCCGTCCCGCGACGGCAGCGAAGTCGTGTCCGCGGTCGCCGACCGCATCCGTGCCGAGTTCTACCGCCGCGTCGGCATCGAGGATCTCTTGCCCTCGAACGCCGCCCTCTGACCCCCGGAACGTCCGGGCCACCACCGAAAGGAACCACCATGCCCTTCGCCAACCTCAAGGTCCCCGCGGACACCCTCACGCCTGAGTCCAAGAAGAAGCTTCAGGACGCCGTCACGGACGCCATCGTCGACGTCTACGGAGAACGAGCACGCCCGACGACCCTCGTCATCCTCGACGAGGTCGCCGACGGCGGCTGGATGCTCGGCGGCACCATCCTCAACGAAGCGATGCTCGGCCGCGTCTAGTACCGCATGTCACAGGATGAGGGGCCCGGGCGACCGGGCCCCTCATCGCGTTCGCGGCACCGAGCCTGCCGCGACTCGAGCGCGCCGGTCCCGGTTCACCCGTCGGGGGCGGTGACCGGTCCCTGGGCGGCCGTTCCGAGCTGCTGCTCGATCTGCGGCAGGAGCGCCCGCACCGCGGCGACGACGACTTCGTCCACGCGATCCTCGGGAAGCCGGCCGGTGGCGGCCAAGGCACTGATGCCTTCTGTCGTCGCCGCGACCAGGAACGGCATCGGGCCCATCGACTCCGGACTGCTCTCCCCAAGCAGCTCCGCGCCCACTGCGAAGAAGCGCTCGGCCGAGGACTGCGCCTCGGGGTCGCGCCCCGCATTCGTGCCGTCGTCGGTCGACGCGAACATCAGCTGCATCAGGGGGCCGTTGTGCTGCGCGAAGCGAGCATGAGCGCGGATGTACTCCGTGAGCCGGCGCTCGAGGGTGCCCACCTGCCGCGCGGCCTCGAGATAGCGACGCAGCTCGTCGAAACCGTCCGCGGCGATCGCGGCGAGGACGGCGTCCCGGTCACGGAAGTGACGGAGCGGCGCACCATGGCTGACGCCCACGCGGCGCGCGAGCTCTCGCACCGTCACCGCCTGTTGCCCCTCCTCGATCAGGAGCGCGCGCCCCTCGCGGACGAGCTCTTCACGCAGCGACCCGTGGTGGTAGGAGCGTGCTTGCTGTGCCATCCGAACAGTGTAGACGTTGACAACAATGTGGCCGGTGTCTACATTGGGGGCATGGACGACACCAGAGCAGGCCAGGCACCGACCAACGAGACCGTCATCATCACCGGCGGCACCAGCGGCATCGGCCGAGCGACCGCGGTCGCCCTGGCCGAGTCCGGATCACGCATCATCCTCGCTGTCCGGAATCAGGAGAAGGGGCAAGCCATGGCAGCGACCCTCCCCGGCACTCCGGGAACGCACCGCGTCCTGCCACTCGACCTCGCGCGGCTTGAGACGGTGCCCGACTTCGCAGACCGGATCGACGAACCGATCGCCATCCTCGTCAACAACGCAGGCGTCGAGTCGAAGGACCTCCAGCGGACGGCCGACGGTCACGAGCTCCAGTTCGGCACGAACCACCTGGGGCACTTCCTCCTGACGACGCTGCTCCTGCCGCACATCACCGACCGCGTCGTCACCGTCGCGTCCCAGGCGGAACGGATGGCTCGTCTCGACCTCGACGACCTCGATTGGCACCGACGCCCGTACCAGGCGAGCCGGGCGTACGCGGACTCCAAGCTCGCCAACCTGCTGTTCACGTCGGAGCTGGACCGGCGGCTGCGGACGTCGGGCTCTCGAGTGCGGGCGCTGGCCGCCCACCCGGGGTTGGTCAAGACAGCCATCTACGACCGGCCGGCCGGTCAGCGCCCCAACCTCTGGGACCGGCTCGTCCCGATCTTGGGGCAGGAGCCGGAAGACGGTGCGCTGCCGTCGCTGCTCGCCGCCTCAGCTGACCTCCCCGGCGGCACCTTCGTCGGACCCCAGCGGATGATGCACATGCGAGGCGGGGCCGAGGTGATCAGCCAGTCGAAGCAGGCACGGAACCCGGAGACCGCAGCGAGACTCTGGTCGATCTCCGAGCGGATGACAGCAGCGGGCACCCGCCCGTGAGCCTCGTCCAGGACCGTCCCCGCGCACTCTGGACCGCTGTACGCGGATGGCACCGACCTCTCGTCGCCTTCACCGCAGTGATGTGCCTCTGGGCTGTGGTGTGCCTCGTCGGGCTGATCCTCGATCCGCGGACATTCGCAGGAGACCCGATCTGGGCCAAACCTCTCAAGTTCTCGATCTCCCTCGCGCTCTACGCGATTACCCTTGCGTGGATGCTCTCGATGGTGCAGCGGCCTGTCCTGCGTCGGATCGGCTGGTGGGCCGGAACCATCGGCGCAGCCGCCTCCCTCCTGGAGATCGTCGTCATCTCGATCCAAGTGGTTCGCGGCGTGGGAAGCCACTTCAACGTCTCGACTCCGACGAACCAGCTCTTCTACCAGCTCATGGCCGGTGGGGTCACCCTCATGTACTGCGCGACACTGGTCATCGGAGCCTTCCTGGCCATGTTCTCCCGGATCGAGGACAGGGCGCTGGCGTGGTCCCTGAGGCTCGGACTGATCATCGCCCTGGTCGGCCTGTCCGTGGGCTTCCTCATGGTGATCCCCACTGCGGCCCAGCTGGCCGACCCGACATCGTCGACCTACGGCTCCCACTCCGTGGGCGGTGACGACGCGACCGGCGGCATCTTCTTCCTCGGCTGGAACACCGCCCACGGAGATCTCCGCGTGTCCCACTTCATCGGCATGCACGCACTGCAGGTGCTGCCGATCCTCGCGATCACGCTCCCCCGGGCGCTCAGTGAGGCCGATCGGCTCCGTATCGTCGTCGCGGCCGGAGCGACGTACGCTGCCGTCACCGCGATCGCCCTGTGGCAGGCGTTGCGGGGACAATCGGTCATCCACCCCGACGCCATCACCGTCGCGGCAGTCGGGGTCACCATCGTCCTGGCTGCGATGAGCTTCATGACCATCGCCGCGCAGGGACGCCACCAGCACAGGTAGCTCCAGAGCCTGGCCTGACGGCACACCGATGGACGAAGTCGAGGTCGCGCTCGACGAGCGCCCTGGTTTCCCGTCGAGTTTCGGCCCACCTCCTGTCGGTCACCTCCAGCGTGGTCGCTACAAGCACTTGACCGGGTCTGGGTTGCCTCGCGCTTCAAGTGAGCAGGGTGAACGCCGCTCGGCCGACACCGAGGAGCACCGACCGGTCGGCGCCGGCAGTGCCGAGGACCTCCATGCTGCGAGTGACCGCCACGAAGTACGTCGCCAGGGCCCGGGCGTCGAGAGTCGCGTCCACTTCCCCGGCTGTCTGCGCTTGCTCGATGCACCCGGCGTACTCGTCCTCGAGGTGCCGATAGGCGCAACGAGCGGCTTCGGCGACCTCGGGATCGCGATCGGCCAGCTCCACCGTGGCCTTTGTGAACAGCGAAGGTCGCAGCCGTCGCCGGCACGATCACCGACACCGGCTGAATCCCTGGGGACCGGGGCGCATGCACGGCGGCTCGAGTCCTCCCCGACGCAAGCCGCGCTGAACCGGCCCCACGCATACGCCGGACCGAACGAATAGCGCCGAGAACCAGGAATGTCGCTGAGCGATCCCCTATTGGACGATCGACGTCAATCCGCCGCAGCGGCTTAGCGTCACTAGGCTTCACGCAACATGTCTCCCAACCCGTTCGGCGAAGTCCCTGCCCTGCCGATTGCCATTCCCTTCGGCATCATCGTGTTCGCCGCCCAACTGTTTCTCCTGACACGAGGACAGCGATTTACATGGCCGCGGGCTACCATCGCGGCCGCTATCGCCATCTACGCCGCGGGAATCGTCGCAAACACGGTCTTTCCAATTTTCCTCGACCCGGCCCCGCGCAGCGAGTTGTGGTCGCCGGCACTGGCGCTGATTCCGTTCCACGACTACGAACTCCGAGACGCACTCACCAACGTGGTGGTGTTCATCCCGCTGGGCATCCTCATCCCACTCGTCATGCGCCGCCCTTCCGGATGGAAAGTGCTTCTCACCGCGGCGGCGGTCAGCCTGACGATCGAGGTGTTGCAACTTGTCACGCAGAAGCTGTTCTCCGGAGGTCACGTGGCGGACATCAACGACTTTATCTGGAACACCCTCGGTGGTGTCAGCGGATTTGCGATCTATCGAGCGCTGATCCGTGTGCCGATCCTGTCTCGATTCATGGCCGAGTTCCGCTGGCACAGCGATCACCAGGCGTCCGACACCCCCTGATCCCGTCGAAAGCGTCCTCTAATCGATCGTCTATCGGGCAGTGGGCCGTAGATCTACTTGCGCCGACGAGACCGCTGCTCTCCGCGCAGAACAAAGCAGAGCCCCACGAACGATGCCCCGAGCACCAAGGGTGCGACGTAATAGATCACCGCCTCAGTGTGCTGCTGCCCCGCGCCTTCGCCAAGCGTCTCGTTTCCCAGTCCGCTACCGGGTGCGTTCGGGACTGAGATATTGGGGGAACGCGAGCTGACTCAGAGCGCGCTGACCCCTCCGGTCGAATTGACGAACCAAACCAAAATTGCGGCCCCGGCCGTAATGACGACGAGAGCCGCAACAAGGGCCACGTTGCCTTGTCGTCGCTCTCTCTCGGGTCTCATGCGCCCACCCTAGGAGTCCGGCAGCCGATCGGCTATCGGGCAGCGCTCCCGTCGAGAGCTACTGCGGAGGAGGCGGTGGAAAAACGTTGGTGAAGGCGTAGGGCACGATGACCGTCGAGATGATCAGCATGCCGATCCCGCCGACGATCATCAGCCCTGGCGACTGGGTCTGGGGGCCGATCCGCCGCCCCTGATCCTTGTAGGCCCTGCGAGCGGCGTCGGAGATGTGCTGGTGGAACACGATGAAGCAGACCCCGAAGATCGCGAACAGGGGCGCAAAGACCACGGCGGCGCCCTGCAGCTCTGTCATCGCCTCATCCTGTCCACGAGAACGGCCACAGGCCCACTCAGGTGCGGCCGCAGGACGAGTGCGCGTCCCCGTCTCAGGCGCCGGCGCCGCCGTCGACGGGCACGATGGCACCTGTCACCGCCGAGGCGCGATCACTGAGGAAGAACCCCGCGACCTCGGCGACTTCGAGAGCGGTTGCCATGCGGCCGATGGGGCTGGCTGCGTTGTTCGCCTCGATGATCCCTGGGCTTTTCCTCTCCCATTCGTCCATCATCTCGGTCGCCGTTCCACCGGGCATCAGGCCGTTCACCCGAATTCCTTCGGCAGCCCAGGTGACCGCCGCGGTCTCCGTGATGCTGTTCAGTGCCCGCTTCATGGCCCCGTACGCCGGCAGCGGCGGCACAGCACGTCGACTGCCGATGCTCGAGGTGTTCACGATCGCGCCGCCGCCTGACTTCCGCATGAGGGTCGCCTCGGCGACCATCGCGACCCAGTGTGCGCGGAAGTTGACGGCGAATTGCTCGTCGATGTCGGCGTCAGACGTGGTGTCGAGCGGACCGGTCTCTTGCTGGTTCACGCCGCCGTTGTTGAATGCCCCGTCGAGGCGTCCGTGGAGCTCCTCGACGCGATCGATGGCCGCGCGGACGCTGGCTCGATCTGCGAGGTCCATCACGACGGTGTCAGCCGTGCCACCCTGGGTGCGGATCTCGCGGACGAGGGCGTCGAGCGCCCCGATGCTGCGGGCTGCCAGCACGACAGATGCTCCCTCTCTCGCGAAGAGACGGCCCGCTGCGGCGCCGATACCGCGGCTGGCTCCGGTGATGAAGATGACCTTCCCGGTCAGCAGGCCGACCGGCATGTTCTCGTTGTTATTCGTCATGTGATGAGCGTCTTCGCCTCCGGAATCCGCATCCAGGCACAAACGGTACGAGGGTCCGCGGCCTGACCGGGCGGAGAATGGCGGCATGGACAAAGGTGAGCTCGCAGCTTTTCTCCGGAGTCGCCGCGAGCGTCTCCACCCCGAAGACGTCGGCCTCTCGTCTGGGTCTCGGCGAAGGACTCCAGGTCTTCGGCGCGAGGAGGTCGCCGTCCTCGCTCACCTCTCGGCCGAGTACTACGCCCGACTCGAACAGGGCCGCGCGCCTCGGCCCTCAGCCGTCGTCCTCGCAGGCATCGCGGGCGCACTGCGTCTCACCCCCGAAGAGTCCGACCACCTCCACCGGCTGGCCGGCACCGCCCCCACTCCGACGGGACTGCATAGTCGCGACGTACGGCCGAGCATCCTGACCCTGCTCGAACGACTCCCCCACACCGCCGGAATCGTCCTCTCGGCCACCTTCGAAGTGCTCGCCTGGAACGACCTGGCGGCAGCTCTCATGGAGGACTTCTCCCTGCTCGTTCCCCGCGATCGCAACCTCGCGAGGAAGACCTTCCTCAACGGTGGGCAGCAGTCAGAGGCGATCTACGGGATCTCCGACGAGGCCGCATTCCGGGAAGGTGTCATGACCCAACTCCGTAGCGCCCAGGCTGTCTACCCATCTGACCCGAGCGTCCGCGATCTCATCGACGACCTCCGTTCCGGCAGCGCCGAGTTCGCACAGCTCTGGGAGCGACACGACGTCCAGACACCACCGCCCCTGCAGAAGACCTTCCGCCACACACCGGCCGGACCGATCACCGTCAACTGCGACTCCCTAGCCATCACCGAGCGGGACCAACACCTCGTGCTCTACACCGCACCAGCGGGCTCCCGAGACGCTGAGAACCTCGCCCTATTGGAAGTGATCGGCTCCGAACCCCTCATCGGACCGCGGGGCACCTGAACGACCCATCCAAGCTTTGGCTCCGAGAGATCGACCAACATCGCGGCCGAGTCTCGGTGGCCGATCCTCTATCGGGCACCCGAAAACGAGCGTCTGTGGGTGACGTCGGCCGACATAAATGACCAATGGATGCACGCGGTAAACCTCGGCAGCCACATCGTCACACGTCAGCTCGCGACGGGCCCATCGATTTTGTGTCTCGTCGGCGAGACACGCGGACACGCGGACACGCGGACACGCTCAAGACAGACCCGGTGAAGCGACTTCCTTGGGTCCACTCCGAGCCGGGTGGCTGAAGGCAAGCAGTAGGCCGCACGTGCCACCAGCGGCGCCCGTACTAACGGGTCGCGATTCCATCCAGCGCGAGGAGGGTGAGCGACGACGCAGACGCAGCTGGGTCGGAGTGGTCTTTCGCCGCGATGGAGATTCCATTCACGAGAGTGAGAAGCTGCAAGGCGGAGACGGCGGCGCGCATAGACCCTGCATCCTGTGCCCGTCGCACTAGTACCGCCGCAGTGACGGCAAGTCCGGCCTCGCACGACCCGTCCGGAGGCTCGGCATCATCGAATCGAATGGTGTCGGCGAGGCCGCGGGCCTGAGCACTGTACACGGCCACCTCGACGAGCCAGGCCCGTAGCGAAGCCATGGGGGTGTGCTCCTCCGAGAGCGGTACGGCGCGGTCGCAGAGCTGTCGTATCTGCTCGGCGAACACCGTTTGCACGAGATCGCGCCGCGTCGGAAACCTTCGATGCAGGGTCGCCGATCCGACTCCTGCGCGCCGTGCGATTTCTTCCAACGACGCCTCCGAGCCAACACGCGCAAACTCGGCGGACGCGGCCGCGACGATCAAGTCGTGATTGCGCTGCGCATCTGCGCGCAACGGGCGTGGCTGCTCTGCCATCCCCCACTTCCTTTCTTGATCACATCGCCCCTCTTGTAAACGGGGCGACCCACCACTTATGCTGGACTAACCGGCGTGCCCCCCCACTTTACCGGATGTAGAGCTAGGGAGCGAGTCGTGGCAGAAACGGTGCGAGTGCAAATTTGGTCTGATGTGCAGTGCGTGTGGTGCTACATCGGTGACGCCCGGTGGCGTGAGGCGATTGCCCAATACGACGGTGCCGTCGAGTTGACTTACCGCTCGTTCGAGTTGCAGCCCGACTTCCCGATCGAATTCGATGCAAAGAAATATCTGGCTAGTGCGCGAGGCATGGACGCTGACAGCCAGGCACGCGCATTCGGTGAAATGCGTGCCGTCGCGGCCGCCGTAGGGCTCCCGTACGAGCCGGAACGCATCCGGCCCACGAATTCTTATCTGGCACTGCAGCTCATGCACCATGCGGCAGTCATGGGGCAGGACGAGCCGATGCGAGACCGCCTCTTCGCCGCCTACTTCGCCGAGGGCCGTCACATCGGCACTATCGACGCCCTTACGGAGCTTGCCGCAGAGGCCGGCCTCGACGCCCGGCGGGCACACGACGCACTCACTGCGAGCACCTACGCCGTCGCAGTGGACGCCGACAGCGCGGAGGCTGCCGCGCTCGGAGTCCGAGGAGTCCCTTTCGCCGTCCTGAACGGCACCTACGCGGTGCCCGGTGCGCTCGAGACCCCGCAGCTGGTGGCCCTGCTTCACAACTTGCGCGTATGACAAGCCCGCTCATTGCCCTGGCCGCCGGCATGCTCTGCGCCGACGGTTCTTGCATCCTTCCCACCCGGCCGGACCCGGTCGGCGAACCAATTGGAGAGAGAATGACCACCGAAACCATAAGCGCGGAGCCCGTCGTCACCGTCGAGGAGCGGCTCGCAGTCCTCGACGCCGTCTACCGCTACGCGACCGGCATCGACACTCGGGACTGGGACCTGTTCCGCACCGCCTTTGCTGATGACGCCGTCATCGACTTCGGCTTCGCCTCGTGGCCAAGTGGCGACACCTTCACCACCTTCATGCGTGACACCCACGAACCCGCCGGCCGGACCCTGCACCGTATGAGCAACACCGTCACCACACGCACGGCAACTGGCGAACTCACCGCCCGTACTTACGGCGACGCCGTTGTCTTCCAGGCCGACAACATCACTGGCACCATCGCCAACGCCTGGTACGACGACATCTTCGTCCCCGCGAACGGCGGATACCGGATCAGCAGCCGCACTGTGCACATGATCTCCATGCGCACCATCGGACCGAACCTCGCCGCCGACATGTAATCGTGGCCATCGCAGGAAACCGGCACAGGATTGCATACGACGACGAGACGCCCCCGAGGAAGTCGCGTTATGCCCTGGGGTCCCGCTCGTTCGTCGCGTCGAACATCCGAACTTCGTTGCGCATGCGCGCGGTCCACTTGACGAAGATCTGTTGGACCTGGTGTGTGGCAAGGTGCGCCGCTAGGGCGTCCGTGGACTTCCACTCCTCGAGCACCGTGACGGTGCCCTTCTCCGCGTTGTCGACTGCGAAGCTGAGGAGGACGTTGCCGGGGTTGGCGGCGGCGACCGGGTAGGTGGCTTGCGCGTCCACCATGAACTCGTCGACATCAGCGGGGTCAAGGTGGACGTGTCCGGCGATCATGATCATGGTAATCCCTAAATTTGCATGCGGAATGTGCTCCGCTTCAACCGGTGTCGCGGCAGGCCGCTCGTCGAGCGCTGCACGAAAAGATCGAGGGGCAGATGGCCGTGACCGCCTGCCCCCTCAGTTCTTCTCGCGGGGTTAGAGAGCTGCGACGTCCGCTTGAACTGACTGTCCCCACTCGACGCCCTGAGTGTGAGTGTTGGCAAAATCAGGGTCGACGTAGACGTGGACTCGCTTGATCAACAGGCCCTCGAACTCGAACACGTTGCAGAAGAGCCCGAACGAGGATTTGTCGTCGGGGAATTCGACGCCGGTGGTGGTCGTCCCGCGCTCGGTTCCCTCGACGACGACATGGTCGCCGGCCGAGATGACCGTGAACCCGTCGACGTCGTGGCGCAGGGACGCGACTCCGCGTCCGAGACCGCCGGCGAAGGCACCGATCTGCGCTTTGCCGCGGGCGTAGCCGAACTTCGGATAGAACATCTGGGCGTCGTCCGTGAAGAGGTCGACGATGGCGGGATCGCCAGCGTCAGCTAGGCGGAAGTACCGTTTCGCGATCTCTTCGCGGCGGGCATCAGCGTTGGCAGTCATGAGGATCCTGTCGGTTCTGTGGGGGCGGTCTGAGGGTTCGGTACGTGCGCTTGGACTCGTCGAAGTCACAGCGCAGCGCAGCGCTGCAGGACGGTGCGGCGGCAGCGTCGGGCACAGGCTGAGAGTCCCGTATTTAAAAGGTGGGGAGCTCCCCGCCGTCGACGACGAGATTTGTTCCCGTGACCCACTGGGCCCGGTCGGAGGCAAGGTAGACCACGGCTTCGGCGACGTCGCGCGGGTCCCCTGCGCGGCCTAGGGGCACGCCCGCGGTCGTTGCCTCGAGAGTGACGCCCATGGTGTCGGCGATGGCCTGTCGGATGGCGTCAGCGCCTGGTGTCAGGACGTTCCCGGGGGTGAGGGTGAGAACACGGATACCAGCAGGGGCTAGCTCGGAAGCCAGGGCTTTGCCGTAATTGGCAAGGGCAGCCTTCGCGGCGCCGTAGTGGGCCGTGGGCCCCTGCGGACTAAGCGCAGTACCGGACGAGATGTTCACGACCACGCTGCCCGCGCCGGCCTCGCGGAGGGCGGGCAGGAGCGCTCCTGTGAGTCGCACCGCAGAGAGGTAGTTGAGATCAAGGGCGTCCTGCCACTCCTCGTCCGGGATGGAGTCGATGCCCTCGGGGTAGGCACGGGCCGCCCCGGCGTTGTTGATCAGGATGTCGACGCCGCCAAGAGCATCAAGGGCACCGGACGCGAAGGCCCGGACGCCATCGTTGCTCGAGATGTCGCCTGAGATGAAGCTCGCCGCGGGTGGCGTCTCGGAAGTGGCGCTCCGTGCAGTTGCGACAACTGTGGCGCCGCCGTCGAGGAAACGTTGGACGATGGCTGCACCGATGCCGCGCGATCCGCCAGTGACGACGACTCGCTTCCCGGCGAACTCAGACGGGTCGGGGTCTGCAATAGTTCTGAACACACAGTCCACAATACGGGTTCTGGACCAAATGTCCAGATCGCCGTAAAGTGGTGGCATGGCACGACCAAGGAACTTCGAGGAAGCAGACGTCTTGGATGCCGCCAAGCGGCGCTTCACTGAGACCGGATTTCATGGGACGTCCGTGGATGAACTGTCACGGGCAACTGGCCTGAGCAAGGGCAGCCTCTACGGCGCCTTCGGTGACAAACAGGCCCTGTTCCAGCGTGTGTTCGATGACTACTGCGCCGGCGCATCCTCGTCGATCTCCAATCTCATCGACGGGCCCGAAGAGGAGTCCCTCGAACGGCTGCGTGGGTGGCTGCTCTCAACGCTCGGCACAGATCGATATGGCTGCCTGCTCGCTAAGGGCACTGCAGAGCTCGCGTCCGAGGACGACGCGATCGCCGCGCGTTCGCTCGACACCCACAACTCCCTACTCGACAGCTGCCACCAGCTCGTCGAGCAAGCTCAACGCGCCGGCCTCGTCGACCCCACCGCAGACGCCGAGGCCCTCGGGGGTGTCGTCCTCGCGACGCACCGTGGCCTCGAAGCGCTAGCGAAGGCAGGAGTCGAGACGGCAACACGCAGACGCATTGCTCACGCGGCGATCGACGGCATCTCGCTCGCCGCCCCAAGTCGATGAAGGAGCCCCAGGTCCCTGCTTACGGTCGGTCGTCAAGCTCCGACCCCTCTCCATCATTTCCGAAGGCGTGCCTGACTCCTCGAGCCCAGAAGATCCGCGCCACCGAGGGCCACATCTGAGCCCATGATGCGGCTAGCAGTTCCTGACAGACGAGGCCGATTCGAGTTACAATGATTTTCTGACCGATTTACATCGGTGTGGTCAACCCGTCGCGCGAGCGCAGTTGATCCGGGGCTGAAAACCTCCGGCGTTCCCAATCGAAGCCCGGAGGTTTCCCTATGTCTGTGTCATCGCGGACTGCATCCCGCACATCTGCATCTGCCAAGCGCTGGTGGGCGCTCGTCGTCTTGGCGCTCACTCAGCTCGTCGTTGTGCTCGACGGCACTATCGTCACCATCGCTCTGCCGCAGGCGCAGCAGGAACTCGGCCTCAGCGACATCGAGCGCCAGTGGGTCGTGACTGCCTACGCCCTCGCCTTCGGTGCACTCCTCCTCCTGGGCGGTCGCGTCGCTGACTACTGGGGCCGCAAGCGCACCTTCCTGATGGGCATGCTCGGTTTCGGCCTTGCCTCCGCTTTCGGCGGTCTGGCCCAGAACGGTTCTGAGCTGATTCTTGCTCGCGGTCTCCAAGGCGTGTTCGCTGCCCTGCTGGCCCCGGCCGCCCTGGCTCTGCTGACGGTGACGTTCCCCAGCGGCCGCGAGCGGAACACTGCGTTCGCCGTGTTCGGAGCGGTCGCGGGTGCGGGCGCGGCCGTGGGACTCGTCCTCGGCGGCGTGCTCACTGAGTACGCCACCTGGCGTTGGTGCCTGCTCGTGAACGTGTTCTTCGTCATCGCGGGACTTATCGGCGGCATGCTGCTGGTGAAGGAGTCCAAGACCGAGGGCGACAACCGCTATGACCTGCTGGGGGCTGTCACCGTCACGCTCGGACTGGGTTCGCTGGTGTACGGATTCACCCTCGCCGAGAGCGGCTGGGGACAGATCCAGACGGTCGGGTTCCTGGCTCTGGGCGCCGGCTTGCTCGTGCTCTTTGTGGTGATCGAGAGCCGTGTGGCTCAGCCCCTGCTGCCGCTCCGCGTGGTCGCGGACTCCGTTCGAGGTGGAGCGTTCCTGGTCCAGATGATCGTCGGCAGCGTCATGATCGGGGCCCTGCTGTACGTGTCCTTCCACCTCCAGATCGTGCTCGGGATGGACCCTCTTCCCGCCGGCCTGGCGACGCTGCCGATCACGCTCAGCATCATGGTCGTGGTGCCGGTCGCGACGAAGCTGCTGTCCACCATCGGCCCGCGCCCCATGATGATCGGCGGGCCTCTGATCTCGGCCATCGGACTCGCCTGGCTCAGCCGCATCACGGCCGACGGCTCCTACGCCGCACAGGTGCTGCCGGGCTTGATCGTGCTGGGTCTCGGCATGGCCTTCGTCTTCGTCCCCCTGCAGAACCTCGCACTGACGGGCGTCGAGCCGCAGGACGCGGGTGCGGCATCGGCCACGCTGAACTCCGCGCTGCAGATCGGCGGGTCGATCGGCCTGTCCGTGTTCACCGCTCTCTACGCCTCGACCGTGGCCGACTACGCCGGGGGCGGGTCCGAACTCGACGCCTTCACGAGCGGCTACGCGGCGGCGTTCCTGGCCGCGGCCATCGGACTGGTGCTCGCCGCGGTCATCGCAGCCGTGTTCATCCGCGGCTCGAAGTCCGAGTTGCTGCCCCAGGGGTCCGACACGGAGACGGCAGTGCCAGTGCACTGACGGGGCATCAGGCTCCTCGCTCGCCGGGTGCCACCCCTTGCCCGCACCGACGAGGCGACTCGCAGTCACTGCTCGACGAGCACGACGATCACTCCCGACAGAAGAAGGCAGACGAGACCGACATGGACAGCATCGACTTCGATGAGGCGCCCTTCGTCATCATGGTGAATGCAGACACAGCCCGAGGGGCCGCGGAGGGCGAGTGGACTGCCCTCGCGACGTCCGCCGGGGCGCTTGCACGGCCGCGGCAAGGGTACGGCGGAGCGATCTGGCTGACGCAGGGCCGCGTGCTCGGTCCGCCCTCCGCCCCGGACAGCGAACTCCTCCTGGGACTGCTCCTCTGGCGAAGCAGCAGCGACGCGGAGAGCTTCGCCGCAGAACTCCGCCGCGCTCAGCTCGACAGCGAGCTCCATGACGGGCTCATTCTCGACGACGGGGTCTACCAGTTCAGCACCACGGTGACTGCGAGCCCGGACAGCGGGAAACGCCTCGACTCGATGAGGACTCAGTCCGAGCCGGCACACGAGATCATCACGATGACGCCCGTCAGCGGCAAGCAGGAGTGGATTGGCGAGTACAACGAGAGCGAGACGCGCGATCACATCCGGCACCTCGACGGCTTTGTCTCGACGAGCTTCTTCCGTGATCTCCGGAGCGATCGGATCATCGAGTACGTGCAGTGGCGCTCGGCCGGCGACCTGACCGCGGCGTTCGACGACGAGCGCTTCGCCGAGCACATGAGCGTCAACAGCCATTACTCCGAAGGGGAGGCTCGCCTCTTCGGAGAACGCTCGACCGGCGAGGCCTGAGACATGACTCGACTCGAGACCGTCCACGAGATCGTCGGGCCCTGGTCGCTCACCACCAGCAAGGAGTTCTGGGAGGGCTTCACCCCCAACAAGCTCGTGTCTCGGACGAAGGCCGAGGGCCTCCACACCGTCTTTCTCTGCGATGCGGACTGGCAACGAGTGGATGCCGTCGTCACCCAGGAGGGGCCGTCCGTCCGCATCGTCGTCGAGGGCCCGGGGGATCTCGATGCCGCGACTGACCAGGTCCGTCGGCTGCTGTCGATCGACATCGACGGGCGCGGCTGGCCCGACGTCGCCGCGCGCGACGGGGTCATCGCTGATGCGCAGGCCAGGCTGCCCGGGTTCCGGCCGTGCGGCTTCTTCTCGCCCTATGAGGCGGCCGTGTGGACGGTCCTGTCACGACGCCTCCACATCCCACAGGCGGCCGCCGTCAAGACACGACTCACGCAGCAGCTCGGCGATGACGGAGCCTTCCCGTCTCCGACCGCCCTGCTCGCAGCGTCACCCGATCTGCCCGACCGCAAGACGGAGTACCTGCACGCCATCGCCGCAGCCGCTCTCGACGGCCAGCTTGCCGGGTCACATTTGCGCTCGTTGCAGCCGACTGACGCGTTTGACCAGGTGCAGAGCATCCTCGGAATGGGACCGTTCTCGGCCGAGCTCGTCGTCATCCGCGGAGCGAACTTCCCCGACGTGCTGCCACGCCACGAAGCCAAACTGAGCGACGAGATCACAAGGCTCTACGGCGACGACCGGTCAACTGACCAGATCACCGCGGCGTGGGAACCGTTCCGCTCGTGGGCAGCGGTTCACCTGCGCGCGTTGCGGGCGCTCCAGGGCAGCTGACAGAGCCGCTCGGCGGAGTGGTACGGCGATGATCAACACGCACCCTCCGCAGGCGGTTCCTTCTTAGTCGTCGTGGCTAGAGCCTTATTTTCAGATCGGCACCCTCTTCGAGGAATTTCCCGGAAACGAGCGCTATAGGTGCAGCTTCGATGACATGAACGGTGATCAGCAGCGAGCAGAGCGGTGGCTCACGACTCGTCGCGAAAGTCGATGATGGTCTTCTCGACGAGGCGTGGGCCCTCGAACACAACGTCGCAGCCGTCGCTCTGGGGCGACTGGGCCTCGAACCCGAGCTCCAACGGCTTGTCGTGGTTTGGGAGTGCGAACGCGCGGATCAGCATCCATCGTTCGCCGTCGAGGGACGCGTGGAAGGCGAAGACCTTTCCCTTCCGAGAGACACGCAGGTGCACGTGATCACCGTCGACGGTGAAGGCATTGGCGTCGTCCGACACGAGGTTGTTGACGACGCTGACGATCATGCCCTCCCCGCGTGGCGAGAACTCGAAGCACAGCTTCGCCCACGTCTCGAGGTCATAACGCAGGAAGAGCACGCCGGCATCGAACGTGCCGGCGAAGCGCACGCGGACGCGCGCGCTGAGCTGGAAGTCGCCGGCGGGAGCGTCGGTGAGGAGCGTTGCGGCGTTGTGCAGCGTCGACGAGGTGACCTGGCCGCCGTCGTCGCCGCCCGGATCGGTGAAGATGTCGGTGCCCGGGATGCTGGACACGCTGATGCTGCCTGAGGCAGCATCCACCGACCAGCGGTCGTCGGGGAACGGTCGGAACGGAGTCTCGATGCTGGGGATGGAGATCGTCATGCGGTCACGCTAGCGAAATACGTGCACTCGCTCGGGTTTTGGCAGTGTGTTCCCACCCCGAAGGCCGAAGCTGGCGACTCCTCATCGAGTGCTCGAGTCATGCAGTTGTACCCGACGCCGGACGATCTGCGGTGCGATGAACGCTGCGGCCACGACGAGTGCGAGCGGCACGATGAGGGCGTCGCGGAGACCGTAGTGCTCGCCGAGGAAACCGAGCACCGGGGGGCCGACGAGGAAGGCGACGTATCCGAGTGTTGCGACGAAGGAGACCCGTGCGGCGCTGTTCGGGCCAGAGGCGCCGGCTGCGCTGAGGGCGACCGGGAATCCGAGCGAGGCGCCGAGTCCCCAGAGGACGACGGCAGCGCCAGCGGCGACCTGGTTGTCGACGAAGATCACCACGGCAAGCCCGGCGGCGCCAGCGACTGCGCTTGCGCAGAGGACGGCGGCGCGGCCGTAGCGTGCGATGAACCAGCCGCCGCCGAATCGTCCGATGGTCATGGACGCGGCGAACACCGCGTAGATCGCGGACCCGAGGGCGGCGTCGAAGCCGTGCCCGTCGACCATGACCAGGGGCAGCCAGTCGTTCGCAGTTCCTTCGGCCAGGGCCATCGCGAGCACCACCGCGCCGATGATCAGGAGGCGCCCGTCGCGCACCAACGCACGCAGCCCACCGGCGGGTGCCATGCCTGACGCTCCGGCCTTCCGGTCTGTCTTGCCGACGCCGGGGGCGATCTGGCGGATGGCGACGACGAGGATGAGCAGGTCTATGGCGCTGACGATGAGGAGGTGGTTCAGGACGGGGTACTCGGTGGCCGTGAAGACGATCCCGGCGACGGCACCGACGAACGTGCCGAGGCTGAACGAGCCGTGCAGGGCAGGAAGAACGGGTTTGTCCAAAGCCTGTTCAACGTCGGCGCCCTCGACGTTCAGGGCAACCTCGAGTCCCCCCATCCCGAGACCGAACAGGAGCAAGCCCGCAGTCACGATGCCGCTCTGCGTCACTGATGCGCCGACGCCGATGGTGGGCATGCTCAGCACGATGAGAGTCGTTCCGACCACCATGGCCGGGCGCGTGCTGAAGCGGGCGACGAGAGGACCGGCGCTCAAAATGCCGATCATGGAACCTGCAGAGAGCCCTAACAGGACCAGCCCAATCTCCGCCGTCGACGCTTCGAGGAGATCCCTGATAGCGGGCGTTCTCGTCACCCACGACGAGATGCTGATCCCTGGCACGAAGAAGAGGGCAAAGAGGGCCCATTGGCGTCGCAATGCGTCTCGCTTCACGTCTACTTGTGCACCGTAACTCATTGGGGTTCCGTTCTTGGCGGTGCTGTTCATGGCTGTCCCGTTCTTGTTGGCGAGTGGTCCGGGACCCGCCTCACGACCTCGATAACGAAGTCTGTAACCGACCGCGTGTCCGACGCCGTGCCGCACGACCTCGGCCAGCTGCTCGGAGAGGCCGCTAACCAGTTGGACGGCGATCGCAACTATCCGAGGGTTGCCTTCCGCACCGGCGGACGAGGCCTCTACCAGGGTGCCACCGAAGTCGATGAGCCTCCGACTACGCCGACTCGGCTAGCTACCTCGTGCTGAAGGAGATGTCTGCGTAGCGAAGAGCAAGCTCACAGAACATGGCATCGGCCCACGAGAACCAGGGTCGCGTGAAGTCCTCGGGGTGGTCCGGGTCAAATGATTCGTGCATCCGCCCGGTTCCTCCGGTAGTCGAAGAGAGCGTCGCGAGAATGTCGTCTCTTAGGGTCAGTTCCCAGTTCTCGAGATCGAGGTTGCAGCTCGTGAGGGAGACCCTCTTGCTCGAGCTATTTTCGCGGACCTTGTTGAGGGTGCCGCTGCGACCGTTCGGTTGCTCTTGCTGAGCTTTGACGTTCAAGAGATCACCATTGGCGGCGGACTCAGCAGCCTCGGAGACGTCATTCTCGACCCCGTGCGAGCCAAGTTGGCCGAGTGGGCTTTCACCTCACCCCTTGTCGACGCCCTCATCACAGATGTGCCGGTTGGAATTGCTCCTTCCGGACCAATCGCTGCTTTGGGCGCCTCCATGCTGCACTCGCTTTCAAGCGCTGCTTAGAGCGGTCGGTCGTCGATCAGCCGCGAAAGCTCGTCAATCCCACGCGGCCAGTGCGCTCTGGGCGCCTTCCTAGGTCAGTCCGAATTTGATCCCGGTGAGCGATCCCCTACTAGGACATATCGCCGCCATCGTTTACGCCGCCACACTGCTAACGCATTTTTGAGATGAGGCGCGTCAGCGCTGCATCGCTGTCGCCCCGCTCGAACCGGCTTCCAAGCGGCACATCAGCACCACGTCGGATCGGGTCGGTGTTCCAGGCTGCCGTCATAGCTGTGCCGGCCTCTCTTCGGGCCGCGGCTATGAGTGCGATGTACTCACCGGCGATATTCGGGGGTGCGTTCACACGGAGCAGAGCGCTGTAGTAGGCGATCCGGGACTGGATGTCGCTGATGTGGGTCGTGAGCTCGCGCAGAGCCGGTTTGGTTTCCTCACGGCGGAGAACAAGGAACGGCGCCTCGAGGTAGTCCTCAACTGCACGGATGGCTTCGCTGTAGATCGCAGCACGGCGTTCACGACGGACGGCGCGCTGCTGCACAACGTAGCCAGCAACGACGACGCCGGCGCCGAGAACAGCCGCAATAATCGTCGCAGCTCCGTCGCCGGCCAGCCAGGTCAGAGCGCTGGCCCAAAAGCTGTCAACGCACATAGCTCACCTCTTGTTTTCAGGGGACCGTCGTGGATCGTTATGTGGGTCGGACCGGCCGTGGACGACTTCTGCTCCGATCCATTCTGCGGTTCTCCGCCACCAAGCTTCTCGGATGAGGTGCACCGCGATTCGTGTGATCAGGTCGGCGCTGCCATCCTGTGGGACCCATCGATTTGTTCGCGGGTCGCTGGGATACCACATGCACAAGCTGCCGTCGGGGTATCGATGAGGAGAATCTACGGGGCCATCAACAAGAACGCGGGGAACGTCAGGCGAGCCGACTGCAAAGTCGATTCGAACTTGCCGTGGTGGGATGCCATCCGGATGCAAAGTCAACTCGATGTGAAAGCCGCCCGGGTAGGCAGCGCTTCGGGATGCCGCTGTCGCGGCGACCGCCCCGAGGTCACGGATAAAACGAATTCGAGGCGCCGGGCGGGCAAACCATGGAAGTGGTTGCCATCCTCGGCGCTTCTTCACGCTTCGCCGCCGTAGGCGCGAGCGATGCTGGCCCCTGTCGTGGTGGCAGCGACTCCGAGGCCGAGCGCGGCGGCTGTTGTCGGTTTGCGGACCTTTGCTGCTGCCGCGGCCAGACCCGACGTCGAGGCTTCCGGGCTGTCGAGGTACTTCCAGAAAACGGCGCTGACTGCGTCGGCGATGTCGTCATCGCTCTCGGCGGCCAAGGCTTCTGCCAGCCGGTCCGCTGCTGTGCGGAGGCGCCTGGCCATGACGTGGGCCTCGATCTCTAGGTGCAGATCAGCCGACACTCCGGCCGGGTCGGGAGTGGGTTCACCGTCTTCCAGGCGAGAGGCGGCGCTGTCGAAAAGTGTCCAAAGCCCTTTCGCCATGCCCAGGCCAGGTTCGACAAACTCGTACGCCCAGACAGAGATCTCGAAGGAGGAAGCGCCGGGAGTACCCCATTGCTTGTTCCACGCCTTCGCCAGTCGGGTGATCTTCCGTCGAGTGGATCGGAAGGCAGTGGCGCCGCTGTTGAACAGCTCGCAGTGCTTCTCCGGGTGGGAGGCGTCCCACGCGTCTTCGTCGAGGTTCGGAATCCAAATTCCGGCGCCGTCCTTACGCGTCAGGGCAAGCACAAGGTCGACGGTGGGGTCAGATCCGTCGGGCAAGGGCTGGCCGAAACGGATCATCGGCCCCCGCTTCGACGTTCCGATGGTCGCGTTCGGGTATCGCTCGCAGATCAACGGCCCAAGGTGAACGCGAAGCTCCTCAACGACGTCGGCCGGTGCTTCCTCCCCGGTTCCTTCCGGGCCAAGGCCCGGGTAGTAATTCCGGTTTAGAACCACACCGCCGTCCCCATCGCTGACAGGGGCGTTCATGGAGTGAACGGCCAGGGAGCCGCTGCGATAAGTGCGGAGGGCGCCGTAGAAGCTCGCTCCGCAGGAACGGGCGAAAGCGAGGCGAGCGCGGGTTTCCGCGAGGGCGTCGTCATCCGCTTCGATTTGATCTCGAACATCGTCGAGAAGGTCACTTACAGAGGTCATGTGCTGCAACCGATCTACCCAGTTTTGGGCATCGGGTCAGCGAAGACAGGCAATTGTCGCCTTAGACGAGTCGATGTCGGCCGTGGCGGCCACCTGATCCTTCACTCACCGTTTGGTCAGCAGATCTGTCAAGTTGCGATGGCGCGTGCAACTCGCGTCCGAGCTTCGGAGCCCGTAAGGTCAGGATGTCCGTCCAAAGACACCTAGCCCCGATCCACGTTCAGCGCCTACCGCGTTGCCGCGGATCGGGGCTGTTTAGTTATGTCCTCCATTCTACCGACATCCGCCGTCATTAGCGATATGCGCCGATGAGGATCCATTTGGACTCATCTGCTTAAGGACCCCGGGGTAGGCCGCTGGGGACCCCGTAGCGGCCCGCTGATAGCCAAATGCTCGGTGCCGCCGCCGTCCGTGGTAGTTACACCGCTGTCATTTGCCAGCAACAGCCGCAGGCATGAACACCACACCAGGCACGTCGCCGGCTAAAAACCATTTGGGCGTCGATTACGCAGCAGGCAGCAGCATCGAGTCAGTCGCTTTTCTCCTGCCCGCCTCGCTGAATAGCGCGGTAAACCGTCGAACGGGCGACGCCGAAGAGCTCGGCGATCTCGCTGGTCGTGTGGGCGCCGGTGCGGTGGAGCTGAACTAGGTGCTTCTCTTGTGACGCGGTGAGCTTGGGCTTTCGGCCGCGGAGCTTGCCGGCAGCCTTCGCGATCGCCATGCCCTCACGAGTGCGTGCACGGATGAGGTCGGCCTCGAACTCGGCCACCATGCCGAGGACGTTGAACAGCAGCCGGCCGACAGGGTCAGTGGGGTCGTAGACCGCTCCCCCGAGATTCAGCGAGACACCCTTTTTGGTGAGCTCGTCCGCGATGTCCGTCGCGTCTCGTAGCGACCGGGCGAGGCGGTCGAGCTTCGTCACCACGAGGATGTCGCCGGCACGGCACGCGGCCAGCGCCTCCCGCAGACCCGGTCGCGCTCGAGTCGTCCCAGACAATCCATGGTCAACATGAACGTGTTCATCGCTAACACCGAGTGCTTTGAGACCATCGCGTTGTGCAGCAAGATCCTGGCCGGAGGTCGAGACGCGGGCGTATCCGATGAGCATCCGACGACTGTAGCGTTTAGACCCCCATCACCGGGCATTTTTGCGGGACAGGCATACGCGAATCCGCAGGCCAGACGGCACTTGACCTCCGTCGGTCGAATTCGGTCCGAGCATGTGTCCCGATGAACGACCGACTTGCGGGCGGCCACAATACGAAGCCCGACGGGAGATCACCTCGTCGATCCAAGGCCGCCCCGGCCACCAGAGATTTACGTAGCCGCCAACACCGGCATTCGGGCAGGAACCGCGAGTGATTCAGGTCTCCGTCACCCACTGACGCTCAGCGATCCGCGCGGGCTCAGGGGCTTGAGCGCTAACCGAACCAAAAGCCCCACGGCCTCACCCCGATCCTCCGGGCGCAGTCGCCCGCGTCCCATGGTTGAGGGACTGCGGTGGGGCTCCACCAACACCACACCAACACGGAACGCGGGCCTAGGTTGCGGCAGAGTACCTGGGCCGTGCCAAAAGGATCTTGACCAGGACTTTCGATGGTGGGCCCTACCGGGCTCGAACCGATGACATCCACGGTGTAAACGTGGCGCTCTACCAACTGAGCTAAAGGCCCTCGCGCCGGGTGACCCGGGCGAGCGAGTACAGGTTAGCGGGTGAGCGAGCCGACCCGCGCCTCCTGGTCCGTCGCCCGAGGCCTCAGGCCGTGACGGGGACGAGCAGGTCGAGCGCGGCGCGGTAGTCGGCGAGCGAACGCTCCTGGCCGGGCTCGGTGCCGAAGTGCTCGCGGATGACGCCGTCGACGTCGATCAGGAAGGTCGTGCGGGTCGCGAAACCCTTGTTCTCGAGGAAGACGCCGTACTCTTTCGAGACCTCACCGTGCGGCCAGAAGTCCGCCAGCAGGGTGAAGTCGTAGCCCTTCTCCTCGGCGAACGCACGAAGCGTCGCCTTCGAGTCGACGGAGACGACCAGCAGTTCGACGCGGTGGTCCTGGAACATCGCGAGGTTGTCGCGCAACGTGCAGAGCTCTTTGGTGCAGGTGCTGCTGAACGCCAGGGGGAAGAAGACCAGGGCCACGGGCTTGACGCCCCGGAAGTCGCTCAACCGCACTCGCTCGCCGAACTGGTTCGGCAGGTCGAAGTCGGGAGCCTGGATGGCGTTCTCCAGAGCCATGGGTGCGTTCCTTTCGCGTCGACCCGGGCGGTCGGCGACTGACACGATCGCCGATCCTACGCCTCACGCGTCGGATTTCAAGCGGGGGCACGGCCGGGCGTTCCCAGCGGGCGCCGAGCCTGTGTCGGTCGGGGCAACTAGAGTGGTCGCGTCAGGCGGAGTACGTCTCGGAACCCGGGCACGACGGGCCTGACATCTGTTTGTCCACTCCACGCGGTGGCCCTCCAAGAGACGGCTGCTCCACACAGATGATTGAGGTCAAGGGTGACGGTTAACGATCAGGACCCGTACACGGTCGACAAGGCCGATCGCGATCCCGAAGAGACCGCCGAGTGGCGCGAGTCGCTCGACGCTCTCGTGAAGGCGCAGGGTCACGAACGTGCCCGCGAGATCATGAAGAGCCTGCTCACCCGGTCGAGCGAGCTGCACCTGGGCGTGCCGATGGTCCCCAAGACGGACTACGTCAACACGATCGCCCCCGAAGACGAGCCCGAGTTCCCCGGTGACGAAGAGCTCGAGCGCCGCTACCGCAAGTGGGTCCGCTGGAACGCGGCGATCACCGTGCACCGCGCTCAGCGCCCCGGCATCTCCGTCGGCGGACACATCTCGACCTACGCCTCGTCGGCCGCTCTGTACGAGGTCGGCAACAACCACTTCTTCCGCGGTCAGGACCACTCTGGCGGCGGCGACCAGGTGTTCTTCCAGGGCCACGCCTCCCCCGGCATGTACGCCCGCGCCTACCTCGAGGGCCGTCTCGGCACCGACCAGCTCGACGGCTTCCGCCAAGAGAAGTCGCACGCCTCCGGCGGACTCAGCTCGTACCCGCACCCGCGCCTCATGCCCGAGTTCTGGCAGTTCCCGACCGTGTCGATGGGCCTCGGGCCGATCAACGCGATCTACCAGGCACAGGTCGCCAAGTACCTGACGAACCGCGGCATCAAGGACGCCAGCGACCAGCAGGTCTGGGCGTTCCTCGGCGACGGCGAGATGGACGAGGTCGAGAGCCGCGGTCAGCTCCAGGTGGCGGCCAACGAGGGCCTCGACAACCTCAACTTCATCATCAACTGCAACCTGCAGCGCCTCGACGGCCCGGTGCGCGGCAACGGCAAGATCATCCAAGAGCTCGAGTCGTTCTTCCGCGGCGCGGGCTGGAACGTCATCAAGGTCGTCTGGGGTCGCGAGTGGGACTCCCTGCTCGCGAACGACTCGAGCGGCGCGCTGCTCAACCTCATGAACACCACGCCCGACGGCGACTTCCAGACCTACAAGGCCGAGAGCGGTGGTTACGTCCGCGACAACTTCTTCGGCCGCGACCCGCGCGCCCTCGAGCTCGTCGCGGACTACTCCGACGACGACATCTGGAACCTCAAGCGCGGCGGCCACGACTACCGCAAGGTCTACGCCGCGTTCAAGGCCGCGACCGAGCACAAGGGCCAGCCGACGGTCATCCTCGCCAAGACGGTCAAGGGCTACGGCCTCGGCAAATCGTTCGAGGGCCGCAATGCGACCCACCAGATGAAGAAGCTCACGCTCGACAACCTCAAGCAGTTCCGCGACGAGCTCCGCATCCCGATCAGCGACGCCCAGCTCGACGAGAACCCGTACCTGCCGCCGTACTACCACCCCGGTCAGGACGACGACGCGATCCAGTACATGCAAGAGCGTCGTCGCGCGCTCGGTGGCTACGTGCCCGAGCGCCGCAGCAAGTACACGCAGATCGCCGTCCCCGAGGCGAAGACGTACGACGTCGTCAAGAAGGGCTCGGGCAAGCAGGAGGTCGCCACCACGATGGCGTTCGCCCGCCTGCTGAAAGACCTGCTGCGCTCGCCCGACTTTGGGCACCGCATCGTGCCGATCATCCCCGACGAAGCCCGCACCTTCGGCATGGACGCCTACTTCCCGACGTCCAAGATCTACAACCCGAACGGCCAGCACTACACGTCGGTCGACCGCGAACTGCTGCTCGCCTACAAAGAGAGCCCGCAGGGCCAGATCATCCACGTCGGCATCAACGAGGCCGGCGCGTTCGCGGCCTTCACCGCCGTCGGCACCTCGTACTCCACGCAGGGCGAACCGCTCATCCCGGTCTACGTCTTCTACTCGATGTTCGGGTTCCAGCGCACCGGCGACGCCATGTGGGCCGCCGGCGACCAGATGGCCCGCGGGTTCATCATCGGCGCCACGGCCGGTCGCACGACGCTGACCGGCGAAGGCCTCCAGCACGCCGACGGCCACTCGCCGCTGCTCGCCTCGACGAACCCCGCGGTCGTCTCGTTCGATCCGGCCTTCGGCTACGAGCTCGGCCACATCGTCAAGTCGGGCATGGACCGCATGTACGGCACCGACGAGCACGGCAACGCCTCGCACTCCGACCCGAACGTCATGTACTACATCACCGTCTACAACGAGCCGATGGCCCAGCCCGTCGAGCCCGAGGGGCTCGACGTCGACGGTGTGGTGCGCGGCATCTACAAACTGAAGGACGCCGAGAACCTGGGCCCCCGTGCCCAGCTGCTCGCATCCGGCGTCGGTGTGCCGTGGGCGCTCGAGGCCCAGCAGCTGCTCGCCGACGACTGGAACGTCGCGGCCGACGTCTGGAGCGTCACCAGCTGGACCGAACTGCGTCGCGACGGCCTGGCCGCGGAAGAGCACAACTTCCTGCACCCGAACGACGAGCCGAAGACGCCCTACGTCACCGAGAAGCTCAAGGATTCCGAGGGTCCGTTCATCGCCACCAGCGACTTCATGGCGGCCGTGCCCGACCAGATCCGCGAGTACGTGCCCGGCGACTACCTGACGCTCGGTGCCGACGGCTTCGGCTTCAGCGACACCCGTGCCGCGGCTCGCCGGTTCTTCAAGATCGACGGCCCGTCGGTCGTCGTCCGCACCCTGCAGGCCCTGGCCCGTCGGGGCGAGGTCGACCCGGGCGTGGTCCAGCAGGCAATCGATCGGTACCAACTGCACGACGTCACCGCCGGCACCAGCGGCACCGCCGGCGGGGAGGCCTGACGACCCCGTGAGCACCGAGCGGGTGCCCATCTCGCCCCTGCAGCCGTCCGCGGCCACGAAAGAGCGCACTCTCGCGTGGCTGCGGACGGTCTCGGGCGAGTTGTCCACCGCGACCATCAAGCGCCTCGAAGAGACGCTGCCCTGGTACGGGGACATGCCTCCTGGGCGCCGCTCGGCGGTCGGGCTCGTCGCCCAGGCCGGCATCACCTCGTTCATCAGCTGGTTCGCCGACCCCCGGTCCACCCCGTGGATCGCGGCGGACGTGTTCGGCTCCGCCCCGCGTGAACTGCTGCGCTCCGTCAGCCTGACCCAGACGCTGCAGCTCATCCGCATCACCGTCGAGGTCGTCGAAGAACGCGTCAAGGACGGCGACGATTCGCTGCGCGAGGCGATCCTGCTCTACTCGCGCGAGATCGCTTTCGCCTCCGCCGACGTGTACGCCCGGGCCGCCGAGGCCCGCGGCCTCTGGGACGCCCGGCTCGAAGCCCTCGTCGTCGACTCGATCCTCAGTGGCGAGTACGACGACGAGTTGCCCAGCCGGATCGCCGCCCTCGGCTGGCACGGTCACGGCGAGGTCGCCGTTCTCGTCGGAACGGCTCCGCGGATGCTCGACGTCGACATGCTGCGGCGCACGGCCCGCCACCGAGAGGCCGACGTGCTCATCGGCGTGCAGGGCAGTCGACTGGTGCTCGTCATCGGGCGTGCCGACCCGCTCGACGAGAGCAGCGCCTCCTCGACGCACCCCAGCTTCACCGAGATCGCCCGAGCCCTCGAACCCGGTTTCGGCGACGGGCACCTCGTGCTCGGACACGAGGTGCCGAGCCTCGTCGACGCCTCGAAGAGCGCCAAGGCCGCCCTCGCCGGCTTCGCCGTCGCCCGGGCCTGGCGCAACGCGCCCCGCCCCGTCCTCGCCGACGACCTGTTGCCCGAGCGCGCCCTCGCCGGAGACCCGGTGGCACGGTCGACGCTGGTCAACCGCATCTACAAGCCGCTCAAGACGCACTCCACCGAGCTGCTGACCACCCTGTGGTGCTACCTCGACAACGGACGCTCGCTGGAGGCCACGGCACGCGAACTCTTCGTGCACCCGAACACCGTGCGCTACCGCCTCAAGCGCGTCACCGACGTGATCGGGTGGGACGCCACCGGAGCCCGCGAGGCACTCATCCTGCAGTCCGCGCTCGTGCTCGGATCGATCGCCGACCCCGACGGGTCCGGCGTCCGACGCAAATGACCGTCGGGCCGCCCGAGGGTCCGGCTGTGCGCTTCGACAACGTTCATGCGCATCTTTGGTCGAGTTGCTACACCGCAGACCCGCGACTCATTGGCATGATGGACCAGTGATCGTTGTCGTAGCGCCCGGTCAGGGCTCCCAAACTCCTGGTTTCCTCGACCCCTGGCTGGCCGACCCCGACCAGCGCGACCTGCTGACGTCGCTCTCCGACGCGGCCGGCGTCGATCTTGTCGCCCACGGCACCACGTCCGACGCCGACACGATCCGTGACACGGCCGTCGCACAGCCCCTCATCGTCGCGGCGGGCATCCTGACCGCCCGTGCTCTCTTCCGCCACGTGGACCGCTCTAAGGTGGCCGGTGTCGCGGGCCACTCGGTCGGCGAGTTCACCGCCGCGGCCGTCGGCGGCGTGCTGACCGACGTCGACGCCGTCACGCTCGTCGCGGAGCGTGGCCGGGCGATGGCCGACGCCGCCGCCCTCGTCGAGACCGGCATGAGCGCCGTGCTCGGCGGCGACGAAGCCGACCTGCTCGCCCGCCTGGACGCTCTGGGCCTCTTCCCCGCCAACTACAACGGTGGCGGCCAGATCGTCGTCGCCGGCGAGACCGCAGCCCTCGCCGAGCTGGCGGCCGACCCGCCGGCCAAGAGCCGCGTCGTGCCCCTGCAGGTCGCCGGTGCCTTCCACACGCGTTACATGCAACCGGCCGTCGAGCGCCTCAGGTCGGCTGCGTCCACCGTCACGGCCGCCGACCCCTCGCTGACGCTCTGGACCAACCACGACGGCAGCACCGTCGACTCGGGGGCCCGCTTCGTCGAGCTGCTCGTCGGTCAGGTCTCGTCGCCCGTCCGGTGGGACGCGACCATGCGGTCGTTCGCCGATGCCGGTGTGACGGGCATCGTCGAACTCGCCCCGGCCGGAGCCCTCACCGGCCTCGCCAAGCGCGCGCTGAGGGGTGTCCCCTCGGTCGCCGTCAAGACACCCGACGACCTGCAGGCCGCCGTCGACCTCATCGAGGGAGCAGCATGACCACCCCCCAGCTCAACCAGACCACCGGTGCGCAGTTCACCCGCATCTACGCGCTCGGCGCCGCCCGCGGCGAGAACGTCGTGCCGAACGCCGACATCATCGAACCGATCAACTCGAGCGACGAGTGGATCCAGCAGCGCACCGGCGTGGTCACCCGTCGCCGTGCGGGCAAGGACGTCAAGGTCGTCGACCTCGCCGAGGCCGCCGCCACCGAGGCCATCGCCAAGTCGGGCATCCGTCCCGACCAGATCGGCGCAGTCCTCGTGTCGACCATCGGCGCGGGCGTCGTCACGCCGTCGGTCGCGTCGCTGCTCGCCGAGCGCGTCGGCGCGAACCCCGCCGCCGCCTACGACATCTCAGCCGCCTGTGCCGGATTCACCTACGGCATCGCGCAGGCCGACTCGTTCGTCAAGTCGGGCCTCGCCGAGTACGTCCTCGTCGTCGGCGCCGAGAAACTCAGCGACGTCATCGACCCGACCGACCGCACGATCTCGTTCCTCCTCGCCGACGGGGCGGGCGCCGCGATCGTCGGCCCGTCCGACAGCGCGGGCATCGGCCCGACTGTGTGGGGCTCGGACGGCTCCAAGTGGGACGCCATCGGCATGACCAACACCATGACCGAGTACCGCGAGGGCGCGGGCGAGATCCCCTGGCCCACCCTGCGCCAAGAGGGTCAGACGGTCTTCCGCTGGGCCGTCTGGGAGATGGCGAAGGTCGCGAAAGAGGCGCTCGACCGCGCGGGCGTCACCGCCGACCAGCTCTCGGCCTTCGTGCCGCACCAGGCCAACATGCGCATCATCGACGAATTCGCCAAGCAGCTCGGCCTGCCCGAGTCCGTCGTGATCGGTCGTGACATCGCGACCACCGGCAACACCTCGGCCGCGAGCATCCCGCTCGCGACCCACCGACTGCTCGACGAGCACCCCGAACTCAGCGGCGGTCTCGCGCTGCAGATCGGTTTCGGTGCCGGACTCGTGTTCGGCGCCCAGGTGGTCGTGCTGCCCTAGCGCGCCGCTGCCCGCCCGACCGCGGGGCGCTGTATAGGCTTTACCCCGGTCACAACGACACCCCCTCAAGGAGACAACACCATGGCACTGTCCACCGAAGAAGTCCTCGCCGGCCTCGCCGAGCTCGTCAACGACGAGACCGGGATCGCCACCGACACCGTCGAGATGGACAAGTCGTTCACCGACGACCTCGACATCGACTCGATCTCCATGATGACCATCGTCGTCAACGCCGAAGAGAAGTTCGACGTCAAGATCCCCGACGAAGAGGTCAAGAACCTCAAGACCGTCGGCGACGCCGTCACGTACATCCACAAGGCGCAGAACTAAGACGTCGGCTGCCCGGTCGCCCCTCGGGCGACCGGGCCCCGCCGCTGTGCCCTCGACGCCGTCGACCCCACGCCACCAGCCTCGGCTGCAGCCCGGGTCACGGCGTCGTTCCACATCGGCACAGCCCACCGACCGGCCCTCCCAGAAGGAACGTCAATGACCAAGAAGATCGTCGTCACCGGACTCGGCGCCACGAGCCCGCTCGGTGGCACCGCCACCGAGAGCTGGCAGAACCTGCTCGCCGGCCAGTCGGGCATCACCACGCTCGAGCAGGACTGGGTCGCCAAGTACGAGCTGCCCGTCACCTTCGCCGGCCAGGCACGCACCCCATCCGCCGACGTGCTCGACCGTCGAGAGATCAAGCGCCTCGACCCGTCGAGCCAGTTCGCGCTCACCGCCGCCCGCGAGGCCTGGGCCGACGCCGGCTCGCCCGAGGTCGTCCCCGAGCGCTTCATCGTCGACTGGGCCACCGGCATCGGGGGCGTCTGGACGCTGCTCGACGGGTGGGACACCCTGCGCGAGAAGGGCCCGCGACGCGTCCTGCCCATGACCGTCCCCATGCTCATGCCGAACGGCCCCGCCGCCGCGATCTCGATGAGCCTGGGCGCACGCGCCGGAGCCCGCACGGTCGTCTCGGCCTGCGCCTCCAGCACCGAGTCGATCGCCATGGCCTATGAGCACCTGCAGTCCGGCCTCGCCGACATCGCCGTCGCCGGCGGTTCCGAGGCGGCCATCCACCCGATGCCCCTGGCCTCGTTCGCCGCCATGCAGGCCCTCTCGAAGCGCAACGACGACCCCGCCACGGCTTCGCGTCCCTACGACGTCACGCGCGACGGCTTCGTCCTCGCCGAGGGCGGCGCCGCGCTCGTGCTCGAGACGGAAGAGCACGCCCTGGCCCGCGGGGCCCGCATCTACGCCGAACTCATCGGCGGAGCGGTCACGAGCGACTCGTACCACATCACCGCTCCCGACCCCGAGGGCACCGGTGCGGCCCGGGCCGTCATCGCCACCCTCGAGAACGCCGGGGTGGACCGCGACCAGGTCGTCCACGTCAACGCCCACGCGACGAGCACCCCGGTCGGCGACATCGCCGAGTACCACGCCATCAAGCGCGTGTTCGGTGACCACACCTCGAAGCTGATCGTCTCGGCGACCAAGGCGGCCACGGGTCACCTGCTCGGCGGTGCGGGCGGCATCGAGGCGCTGTTCACGGTCAAGGCGCTGCACGAGCGCGTCGCACCGCAGACGATCAACGTCACGCAGATGGACGACGAGATCGACATGGACGTCGTCGTCGGCGAGCCCCGCCCTCTGCCCGAGGGCGAGATCGTCGCGATCAGCAACTCGTTCGGCTTCGGCGGCCACAACGCCGTCGTCGGGTTCCGTTCGGTCTGACCGAGGCGAGCAGCGCAGGAGGCGCGGGTGGCGTGATCACGCCACCCGCGCCTCCTGCGTCGTCACCTGGTGCGCCCGGGCCGCACGTCACCGGGCCGCAGCGGGTCAGCCGACCTTGTGCAGCCAGACGACGGGGTTGCCCTCGCCGCTGTAGCGGAACGGTTCGAGTTCGTCGTCCCAGGCCTGGCCGAGGGCGAGACGCAGCTCGCGGTGCAGCTCGAGGGCGTTCGACCCCGCGATGTCCATGGCGTAGCGGATGCGGTCTTCCGGGATGACCGTGTTGCCGGCGGTGTCGGTCTGCGCGAAGAAGACGCCGAGGTCGGGCGAGTGCATCCACCGACCACCGTCGTGGGTCTCACCCGGGTCTTCGGTCACCTCGTAGCGCAGGTGCTCCCAACCGCGCAGCGCGGAGGCGATGCGGGCGCCGGAGCCCTCGTCGCCCTGCCACGAGAACTCGGTGCGCTGGGCACCGGGCAGCACGGGCTGGTCGACCCAGGCGAAGTTCACGCCGTGCCCGAGGGCACGACCGACGGCCCACTCGACGTGTGGGCACAGTGCACGAGGGGACGAGTGCACGTAGAGCACTCCCCGAGCGGTTGCAGCAGCCACGATTCCTCCATCTGGTTCAGGTGCGACTTCCCCATCGACCTGTCAGACGTGATTCGTGTGCGTTCTTCGATTGTGCGAGCCGAGGCCCGGTGGTACACGGACCGGAGCCCGTTCTGTGAATTATGACCGACCCGCCTGAGAAATCACAACTGTGTAACACCTGCGAATGAAGACGCCGTCTCGGACGTGCCGCGCGGTCACTTCGCCTGGGAGTAGTCGTCCACGACGGCGACCGTCACCGGGAAGGTGACCGGGGCGTCGCCGAACAGCAGTCGGCCGGCCTCGACCGCGCTCTCGGCGACCAGCGTGGCGACCTCGTCGGCCGCGGCGGCGGGGGCGTGCACGACCACCTCGTCGTGCAGGAAGAACACGAAGTGGGGTGCCTGGACGCCGGTCCCCCACCGCACGTGGAGACGTCGGCGCAGCGCGCCCATCCAACAGAGAGCCCACTCGGCGGCGGTGCCCTGGACGACGAAGTTGCGGGTGAACCGCCCCCACGAGCGCGCGTCGCGATCGGCCGGCCGGACGCCCATCTCGGGCGGCAGGGCGCCCGCCTCGGCACCACCGGCGGCATCCGGATCGTCGGAAGGCCGGGGTGAGCTGCGTCCGAGCAGCGTGTCGACGACTCCCCCGGCCTCGCCCGTGCGGGCCGCCGTCTCGACGAATGCCATGGCGTCGGGGAACCGTCGGGCCAGGCGCGGCACGAGCCGGCCGCTCTCGCCCTGGGTCGCGCCGTACATCGCGCCGAGCATGGCGACCTTGGCCTCGGCGCGGGTCGCGACGGCTCCGCTGGCGACGATTCCCTCGTAGAGGTCGCCGGACCCCGCCCGCGCCATCGAGCGGTCGCCCGACAACCCGGTCAGGATGCGCGGCTCGAGTTGCGAGGCGTCGGCGACCACGAGCTTCCAGCCCGGGTCGGCCACGACGGCGCCTCGGACCGCCCTGGGGAGCTGCAGCGCGCCTCCTCCGCTCGTGGCCCAGCGACCGGTCACGACGCCGCCCGGCACGTAGTCGGGGCGGAAGCGCCCGCCGTGCACCCAGGCGTCGAGCCAGGCCCAGCCGTTGGCCACGAGCAGCCGCTGCATCTTCTTGTAGCGCAGCAGCGGCTCGATCGCGGGGTGCTCGTGCCGTTGGAGCTCCCACTGGCGCGTCGACTGCACCAGGACACCGGCACGGTTCAGGGCGCGGATCAACTCGGCCGGTGAGTCGGGGTTGAGGTCGGGGGCGTCGAGGGCCTGTCGCACCTCGTCGAGGGCAGCACGCATGCGAGCCGGGCGCTCACCCGGGGAGGGCCTCGGCCCGAGCGCGGCGGTCAGGAGCTCGTCGTGCACCCGGGGTGACCACGGGATGCCTCGGTGTCGCATCTCGACCGCGATCAACGCGCCGGTGGACTCGGCGGCGACGAGCAGTTCGAGTCGACCGCGGGTCGGCGACGCCTCGATCGCCTCTCGCTGGGCCAGGAACTCGCCCGCCGGGTCGGGCAGCGACTCGGGCACGACCTCGAAGAGGCCGTCGGACTCGCCGGGCACCGCCTGGGCGACGTCCCACGGGCCGGGGGCCGCGCCTCCGACCGGGAAGCCGGGCGCTGCCGTCGACCGCCGCAGGATCGCGTGCACGAGGCGGAGGTCGACGCAGCGGGCCACCGTGATCCCGGCGTCGAGGAGGCGCGGGTACCACCTCGGGGTGTCGTCCCAGACCCAGCGCGGCGAGGCCTCGCCTTCGAGCCCGGCGACGCGCGTCGGCAGGTCGGACGCGGCGATCGTCTCGACGCCCACCACCTCGAGACGGCCCGACGCACCACGCTCGTACCGCGTCAGCTCGACGTCGCCGTCGGGCAGGCGACGCAGCAGGAAGAACACCGCCTGATCATCCCACCCCGCGCCGACACCGTCGGCCCGTTCCTAGTGCAGCGGGTGCCCGGCGGAGTCGAGGACGTTCTTCTCGCCCGCCTCGACGGCCGTCGCGAACCGGTTCTGGGCCGGCGGGATCGGGCAGTTGAAGGCGTACGAGAAGGCGCAGGGCGGCAGGACGGCCCTGTTGAAGTCGAGCGTGATGGTGCCGTCGCCGTTCGGGGTCGGGAACAGGAACCGCCCGACCGAATAGGTGCTGTCACCGTTGGTGGCGTCGCCGAAGACGAGCTGCAACCGGTCGCCGTCACCCGACGGGAAGGCGGCGAGCTCGTGGTCGACCCCGTCGCGCGTGAACCGGATGAGACCGGGCAGCGGCTTGGGGCGACTGAGGTCGAGGTCCTTCTGGTGGCGGATGTCGATCTGGGCATCCGCCGCGGTCGGCACGAAGTCGGCGGTGACGACCCAGTCCGGGTCGAACGGGAAGGCGTCGATCGAGCCGAACCCCGTGACCGCGTCCGACGCGGAGTCCCAGACGCGCAGGGCGTAGCCGGTGTGGTCGTCGTTCGCGATCACCGTGCCGGTCGTGGTCTCCGAGAACCGGAGGCTGCTCGGGGCCGGGGAGTCGTCACCCGCCACGATCACGGTGCCGTCCACCAGGTCGCCGTCGACGTGGATGCCGTCCGCGGCGGTGGCCGTCAGGGCCAGTCCCGACACGCCCTGCGGCGTCGGCGCCCAGCGGCCCGGCACGCCCCAGACGGTCTGCTCCAGGTCGACCCACTGCGTACCGGTCAGGGCGAGCGGGCCCTGCGGCGACAGGACGCGGGTGCGGCGCAGGGTGTGGAAGCGATCGAGCTCGGCCTGCGCGGCCGCGTCCTCGGGCGTGCGGGTGGCGCCGGCGGTGCTGTCGGTGCTGTCGGTGCTGTCGGTCATCGGTCCTCCTGGGGTCTGACGATGGGCAACGCCGAGGAGGCGCGGTTCATGCCCCGGCGGACGGGACGTGGTCGAGACCGGCACCGCGCCTCCTCGTCCGACGTCTCAGGGCTGTGGGTCGTCGCCGCCCACGGCGAGGCGTCGCAGCTGTTCGTCGAAGGGGACGACCGCGGCGAACGGGTCGTCGAGAGCGCCCTCGTGCCGGGCGACGAGCTCGGCGAACTCGCCCGCGGCACGCGTCACGCGCTCGGGCAGCGTGGTCGAGGTGCCGTCGCCCTCTCCCCAGTCCTCGGACGCCGCGAACACCGAGGTGGGCACGACGACGGCCTGGAGGTAGGCGAACAGGGGTCGCACCGCGTACTCGAGGGCGAGCGAGTGACGGGCCGTGCCACCGGTCGCCCCGATCAGCACGGGCGTACCCGTGAGGGCCTTGTGGTCCATCACGTCGACGAACGACTTGAACAGGCCGCTGTACGAGGACGAGAAGACGGGCGTGACCGCAATGACGCCGTCGGCGCTCGTCACCTTCTCGAGCGCCTCGGCGAGGGCAGGAGGCGCGAAGCCGGTGAGCATCGCGTCCGTCACCTCGTGCGCGAGGTCACGCAGCTCGACGACCTCGACCTCGACGAACGAGCCGCGGCCGACGAGGTCACGCGTGGTGGCCTCGACCAGGCGGTCGGCCAACAGACGGGTGGACGAGGGCTGGCTCAGCCCCGCGGACAGGGCGACGATCTTCTTGGTGCTCATGGCGCGCCTCCTGCGTGTCTCAGCGGGCGGACGACGCGGTGAGCGCGTCGTGCGCGGTGGGTGCGGTCGTGGACTGCGACGCCCGGGTCGCGGCCTCGACGAGCGAGGCGTGCGTGGGGGCGTCGGGCACGTGGACCGGACGGTTCACGGCGAACTCGCGACGCAGGACGGGCACGACCTCGCTGCCGAGGATGTCGAGCTGTTCGAGGACGGTCTTCAGGGGCAGGCCGGCGTGGTCCATCAGGAAGAGCTGGCGCTGGTAGTCGCCGACGTAGTCGCGGAAGCCGAGCGTGCGGTCGATGACCTCCTGCGGGCTGCCGACGGTGAGCGGGGTCTGGCTCGTGAAGTCCTCCATCGACGGGCCGTGGCCGTAGACCGGGGCGTTGTCGAAGTAGGGGCGGAAGGTGCGCTTGGCGTCCTGCGAGTTCTTTGCCAGGAAGACCTGACCGCCGAGACCGACGATCGCCTGGTCGGCACGCCCGTGCCCGTGGTGCTCGAAGCGGCTGCGGTAGAGCTCGACCATCTGCTTCGTGTGCGAGGCGGGCCAGAAGATGTGGTTGGCGAAGAAACCGTCACCGTAGTACGCGGCCTGCTCAGCGATCTCGGGGCTGCGGATCGAGCCGTGCCAGACGAAGGGCGCGACGCCGTCGAGCGGACGCGGGGTCGCCGTGAACCCCTGGAGCGGGGTGCGGAAGTGACCCTTCCAGTCGACGACGTCCTCGCGCCAGAGACGGTGCAGCAGGGCGTAGTTCTCGATCGCCAGGTTGATGCCCTGACGGATGTCCTTGCCGAACCAGGGGTAGACCGGGCCCGTGTTGCCGCGACCGAGCGTGAGGTCGACACGACCGCCGGCCAGGTGCTGCAGCAGCGCGAAGTCCTCGGCGATCTTGACCGGGTCGTTCGTGGTGATGAGGGTCGTGGCCGTGCTGAGCACGATGCGCTCGGTCTGCGCGGCGATGTAGGCGAGGAGGGTCGTCGGGCTCGAGTTCACGAAGGGCGGGTTGTGGTGCTCGCCCGCGGCGTAGACGTCGAGGCCGACCTCCTCCGCCTTCTTCGCGATGGTGACCATCGCCTTCAGACGCTCGCCCTCGGTCGGGGTGACGCCGGTGGTGGGGTCGGTCGTGATGTCGCCGACGCTGAAGATTCCGAACTGCATTGCTCCACCTTAGAACATCTGCATGCGTTTGCATGCACTTCGGTGAACCGGAGGGTGGGGCGTGGCATTCCCGGGTGCGCCACCGCCGTCGGAACGTGCCGCTGCCGACGCCGGCCCCGGCCCCGGCCTCAACCCCGGCCCCGGCCCGGACCTGCGTGTGCGGCGCTCGCCGTGTCGGCAACTCCGGACTGGTGCTGCACCGCCGAAGCCCAGTCCCGGAAACACGGGACCCACGGCGACCGGTGCTGCAGGAGGCAGAAGTTACCGGCCCGTGTCGGCAACTCCGG
>NZ_MJGS01000001.1:445519-704061 GCF_001864945.1 Frigoribacterium sp. MCBA15_019
GCAACTCCGGACGGGTGCTGCACCGCCAACACCCTGGCCCGGAAACTCGGGCCCTGCGCCGGCCGGTGCCGCAGGAGACAGGAGTTACCGGCCCGTGTCGGCAACTCCGGACTCGCGCTGCACCGACAAAGCCCAGGCCCGGAAACACAGGACCCACGGCGACCGGTGCCACAGGAGACAGGAGTTGCCGACCACCCGACGGGGTCCGAAGCGGGAGGGGCCGGAGGGCTGGGGTGCGCGGGAGGGAAGGTCGTGCGGGAAGGACGGGTGAGGCTGGCGGGGGACGAGAGGCCGTGCGAGCCGGGCGGCCGTGCGGAGCGGAGGGCGGTCCGGCGGTGCGGGGGTCCGACGGCGCAGGGGTGCGGCGGGGGCGGCGGTCAGGCGAGGGGGGCGAGGCGCAGCCAGCGCTCCGCGACCTGCGCCTGCGAGACGGGTCCGTCGCCGTCGCGGTCGATCTGGGGCGAGTCGAACTCGACCCACCAGGTGCGGGCCGATCCGCCGATCGCCGACACACCTTGCCACGCGCTGCCGCCGGCCCGGACCACGATGCCGGTCGGGCCGTACGGGAACGGCGTCGCCGGGTCTTCGTCCGAGTCGAGCACGTACACCTGCGCCCCCACCCCCATGCGCGCCGGACCGGATCGACCCTCGTCGTCGGAGGAATCGCCGCCCCAGGCGTCGGGTTCGGGTTCCGGCCGTCGGGGCCGCTTGGTGAACATGGACGACATCGTGCCACGCACGGCGCGCACCACGCGACGACGCGGCCGCGCTCACAGCAGGCCCGGAGGCCCGTGCCCTGCGAGGGGCTGACCGAGCCGGCGCCGGCGGGGCAAGCCGTGTGCTTCGGCGCCCGCACGAGCCGGTAGGGCCGACAGGGCGGTGACGAATCGCGCCCGAAGACGCCGAGTAGGGCGGACGGGACTTGAACCCGTGACCGATCGATTATGAGTCGACTGCTCTAACCGGCTGAGCTACCGCCCCTCGCGACGGCCCATCGGTGCGAACCGGGGTCGGCCGGGGCGGTGCCGCGGTCGACCGTCAGTGCGCGCGGTCGGACGCCGCGTCGGTGGAGGGGACCACCGGCTGACCACGATACAGGCTCTCGAACACGCTCAGCGTGCGCTCGATGTCGTGCCCCTCGATCATCTTCAGGCTGGCCCGGCGCATGGCGAGGTACTCGTCGTCGGGTGCGGTCAGCACCGTCGTGAGCTTGTCGGCGAGGTCGCGGCTGTCACCCGGACGGAAGAGGTAGCCGTTCTCGCCCTCGTCGACCAGGTGCGGCAGGGCCATCGCGTCGGCCACCACGATCGGCAGGCCCGAGGCCATGGCCTCGAGGCTGGCGATGCTCTGCAGCTCGGCGATCGACGGCATCGCGAACACCGTCGACTCGGTGAGCGTGTGGCGCAACTCGTCGTCGGACAGGTACCCGACGAAGGTCACGACGTCGGCCAGACCCAGGTCACGGCTGGTCGCCTGCAGCTGCTTGAAGAGGTCGCCGCCACCGACGATCGTGAGCGTCGCACCGAGGGCCGGGTCGAGCAACGTCATGGCCTTGAGCAGCACGTCGATCTGCTTCTCGGCCGTGACCCGGCCGACGAACACGATGCGGTTCTCTTCGGGACGGGTGTCGAGGGCGGTGTAGTGGCCGGCCTCGATGCCGCACGAGACGGCGAGCACACCGGTGACCGCGACCGACTTCTCGAGGAACGTCGCGGCCTTCTGCGTGGGCGTCGTGATCGCCGCGGCCTTGCGGAACGTCTTGCTCGCGTCGTTCCACGCCATCTGGGTCGCCTTCGCCCGGAGGCCCTTGGGCAGGCCGGTGTGCTCGAGCAGGTTCTCGGGCATGAAGTGGTTCGTCGCGACGATGCGCACGCCCCGGCGCTCGGCGACCTGGGCCACGCCTCGGCCCATCACGATGTGCGACTGGATGTGCACGACGTCGGGGTGGATCTCGTCGAAGATCTTCTCGGCGTGCTCCTGCACCCGCCACGGGGTCGCGAAGCGCAACCAGTCGTGCAGCGGCCAGCGGGTCGAGTACAGCCGGTGGACGGTCAACGTGACGCCGCCGTGCTGCTCGAGGAAGGTGCCGTGGTGGCGGCTGGCCGCCGGCACCATGAGGTGCACGTCGTGGCCGCGCTGGGCCAGGCCCACGGCGAGCCGCTCGGTGAAGTTGGCAGCGCCGTTGACGTCGGGCGGGAACGTGTCGCCCGCGATCAGGACGGTCAGCCGGTCGGACGGCCCCGAGGAGGCGCGGGTCGCGTCGGCGTCCGACGTCGCGTCGTCGGGTCGGCCGGGTTCCGAGGGCGTCGGGGCAGGTGTCACGGGTCGTGGCGTCCTTCTCGTGCTCGGTGAGGTGTGCGTCGCGTCAGGCATCCGAACGGTCGGGAGACCGACGGACGAGACGACCCCACGGTAGCTCAGGCTCGGGTCTGGGGATGGTATTTGGCGAGTTGGAACACGCCGTAGACCGCGATCGCGGCTGCGATGACGAAGAAGACCCCGGCGATCGCGGGGGCGTTCTGCGCCTCGCCCAGCACGACGATGCCGATGCCGACCGCGATGAGCGGGTCGACGACGGTGAGGCCGGCGATGACGAGGTCGGGCGGCCCGGACGAGTAGGCGTTCTGCACGAAGTACCCGCCGAGCAGGCCCGCGGCGAGCAGGAAGACGATGCAGACGATCGTCAACCAGTCGAAGTTGCCGGCGAAGACGCGGTTGAGGACGACCTTCGCGAGGGTGGCGACGAAGCCGTAGAGCACTCCCGCCGCGATGATGTAGAACAGCGCGCTGCGGCGGCGACGCAGCAGGGCGAAGGCGACGCCCAGCACGGCTCCGACGACGGCGAGGACGACGAGCACGGTGACGAGTTGCCGGGTCGTGATCTCGGGTTCGATGGCCGTGAAGGCCGCCACGGTGACGAAGAGCCCGACCCCGCCGACGCAGAAGAGGATCGCCCGTTTGGCGCGACGGTCGAGCCGTCGCCCGGTGGACCGGGAGTTGAGGACCGCCGTGATCACGAGCGCCACCGCACCGAGCGGCTGCACGACGAGCAACGGGGCGATGCGCAGGCTGGTCAGCTGGAACAGGATCGCGAGGCCGAGCATCAGCGTGCCCAGCACCCACGAGGGGCGGCCGACCAGGGCGAGCACCTGGCGCACGTTCATGCCGCTCTTGGCCGCACCGATCCGCCGCTCGACCTTGGCGACGCCCTGGTGTTGCAGCTGCGCACCGATCGAGAGGAACACGGCGCCGATCAGGGCGATGGGGATACCGAGCGCCTGGTAGGGGGTCAGGGATACCTGCTGGGTGAGCTCCCCGATGTCCGTCGTCACGGCGTCCACGCTAGCGCCGTGGCGCTGGATAGTCTGGACGAATGGCCGTTCGACCCATTTCCATCACGGGTGACCCCGTGCTCCACTCCCCCGCCTCCGAGGTGACCGCCGTCGACGACGAGCTGCGCGCGCTCGTCGCCGACATGTTCGAGACGATGGACGCCGCCCCGGGCGTCGGCCTCGCGGGCCCTCAGGTGGGCGTCGGCAAGCGCCTGTTCGTCTTTTCGTGGACCGACGACGACGGCGAGCTGTGGCGGGGCGTCGCGATCAACCCGACGCTCTGGCAGAGCCCGCTCTCGATCGAGCCGCTCGACGACGACTCCGAGTCCGAGGGCTGCCTGTCGCTGCCGGGCGAGAGGTTCCCGCTGCGCCGCGCCGACGGCGTCGTGCTGCGGGCCACCGACCTCGACGGCGACGAGGTCGAGATCGAGGCCTGGGGCTGGCTCGCCCGCATCTTCCAGCACGAGTACGACCACCTCGACGGCATCCTCTACGCGGACCGGCTCGAGCACCCGTTCCACAAGGCGGCCGCCAAGGCCGTCCGCAAGAAGGGCTGGGGCCAGCCGGGCAGCACCTGGTTGCCGGGCGTCGACCACCTCGAGGACTGACCTCGGACCGAGCCGACCCGAGACGAAGGAGGCGCGTCCTGCGAACCGCAGGACGCGCCTCCGTCGCGTTCGGCCCTGGGACGGAACGGGCGAGAGAAGAAAGCCTGCGACGGACCGGGAAAGAGAAAAGGCCCAGAGGGTGGAGCCTCTGGGCCTTCGCTCCCCGAGTTGGACTCGAACCAACAACCTGCCGGTTAACAGCCGGCTGCTCTGCCAATTGAGCTATCGAGGAATGGCAACCGCCCCGGACTTTCGTCCGTGACAGCGGATACAACTCTAGCAAAGATCTGAGGCCCCGACGGACCACGGTGGCGAGGCGGCGCGTCGGACGCCTGCGACCCCGACGTCAGTACCCGTCGTGCGGGTCGACGACCCCGACGAACTCGCCGTCGCCGAGGAACGCCCGGACGTTGTGCCGGATGCGTTCGGCCAGCAACGGGGCCGTCATCTCGGGGGTGTCCGCCTGGTGCGGCGTGACGATGACGCGCGGCTCGCCGAAGAGCGGGTGACCGTCGGGGAGCGGCTCGGGCGTCGTGACGTCGACCCCGGCTCCCCAGAGGCGCTCGGCGCGGACCGCGTCGACCAGGGCGTCCGTGTCGACCAAGCTGCCCCGCGCGACGTTCACGAGCACGGCCGTCTCGGGCAGCAGGGCGAGCCGACGGGCGTCGAGGAGGCCCGACGTGCCGGGCGTGGCCGCAGCGGCGAGGACGAGGACGTCGGCGGTGGGCAGCACCTCGTCCAGGCGTTCGACGGGGAGCGTGCGGTCGGCCCCGGGCACGGGCTCGATCGACCGGCGCACGATCGTCACGCGGACGTCGAACGGGGCCAGGAGGCGCATCAACTCGATCGCGATGCCGCCGGCGCCGACGACGACGACGTGCCGACCGTAGAGCGAGCGGCCCTGCTGTTCGGTGGCCCAGGACGTCGCGCGCACACGCTGGGGCACGACCCTCAGCAACGACAGCACCAGCATGAGGGCGTGTTCGGCCACGGGCTCGGCGAACGCCCCCTTGGCGCTGGTCCAGAGCGGCAGCGGGCGATCGGAGCGCGCGGCGATGACCTCGGCGAAGGCGTCGACCCCGGCGTAGGGCAGCTGCACCCACTCGACGCCCGGGTTCTCGTCCAGGGCCCGCGCGAGGCCGTCGGGGTCGCGGTACGAGAGCCAGACCAGTCCACGGGTGTCCGGGCCGAGCGGGACGATCTCCGCTCCCCCGGCGCGCACGGCGTCGACGAAGACCGGGGTCGGGCGGGGGGCCACCGAGACGGCGCCCGGGGTCGGGCGACGCCCCGGCGCGAGGACGGGGCCCGGGGTGACGACCGCACGGTGGCCGCGCGCGCCTCCTGGGCTCGTCTCGCGGGCGTCGTCCGCCGCGGCGGGGGCGTCGTCCGCAAGGGCGGGGCCGGAGGCCGGCTCGGTGGTCACGGCGCCTGGTCGCCGCGGCGCTCGGCGTCGGGGTCGAGGGGACGCCCGGACTCGCGTTCTTCGGGGCGGATGATGTCGATCGGCGTGGTCTGCGAGAGCACCTTGACGTACGGGTCGATGCCGGTCCGGAGCACGTCGTCGATGTCGCCCAGCCCGACCAGACGACCGCCCCGCATGACGGCGACTCGGTCGGTGATCGCCCGCGCCTCGGCGACCGACGAGGTGACCACGAGCGCCGAGAACTGACGCCCTTCGTGCAGGTTCTTGATCACGTCGAGGACGGCCTGGCGGACGAGCACGTCGACGCCGCGAGCGGGCTCGTCGGCGATCAGCAGGGGCGGCTCGAGGACGAGGCTGCGCGCCAGGGCGACGCGCTGGCGCTGACCCGAGCTGAGCTCCCAGGTCTGCTTGAGCATGGTGCCGAGCGGCAGGTGCACGCCGTCGACGAGCGTGGCGACGATGCGCCCGGCCTCGGTGCGGTCGAACTTCCGGTCGCGCAGGTAGATCGGCTCGGCGATGGCCTCGCCGACGGTCAGGTCGGGGCTCAGCCGCTCGCCGTCGTCCTGCGCCAGGTAGCCGACCATGGCCGAGAGCCGGTCGCGCCGTCGGCCCGAGAGCTTGCCGACGTCCTGGCCGAAGACGCGCGCGGTACCGCCGACCAGACGCGGGCGCCCCTCGTCGACGCGTCCCGTGCCGGTCAGTCCGGCCAGGGCCATCGCGAGCGTCGACTTGCCCGAGCCGCTCTCGCCGAGCACGGCGACGATCTCTCCCGGCTCGACCCGCAGGGTCACACCGTCGACGGCTCGCACGGCCGGGTGGCCCGCCCGCGCCGGGTAGAGCAACGACAGGTCGTCGGTGACGACCGGCTGGTCGAGGTCGAGCTCGCGACCCGACACCGTCAGGCCGCCCCGTCGGTGGCGGTGCCGAGGGCGGCGTCGTCCGCCGCCCGGCGGTCCAGGGCGGCCAACCGCTCACGACGCGAGGCCTGCTCGATCGGATCGGGCACCGGCAACGACGCCAGCAGGCGCTGCGTGTAGGGGTGCTCGGGTGCGCCGAGGACCTGGTCGTTCGGTCCGCTCTCGATCAGGTCACCGTGGAACAGCACGCCGATCCGGTCGGCCAGCATGTTGACGACGGCGAGGTCGTGACTGATGAAGAGGGCGGCGAAGCCCAGCTGTGCCTGCAGCTCGGTGAAGAGCTCGAGCACACGGGCCTGCACCGACACGTCGAGGGCGCTGGTGGGCTCGTCCGCGATCAGCAACGTCGGGTCGAGGGCGAGCGACCGGGCGAGGCTCGCCCGCTGGCGCTGCCCGCCACTGAGCTCGTGGGGGTAGCGGTCGGCGAACGACTTCGGCAGCTGCACCGCCTCGAGCAGTTCGTCCACACGCGGACGGGCGGCCCGGGCGTCCTTCGCACGACCGTGCACGATGAGCGGCTCGGCCACGCACTCGGCGATCGTCAGCAGCGGGTTGAAGCTCGACGCGGGGTCCTGGAAGACGAAGCCGATGTCGGCGCGCTTCGGCTTGAAGTCACGCTCGTGCACCCCGTTCATCTCGATGCCGAGCACCTCGAGCGACCCGCCGGTGACCTTCGTCAGCCCGGCGATGGCCCGCCCGATCGTGGTCTTGCCCGAACCGCTCTCGCCGACCAGGCCGAGGACCTCGCCGCGGGCGATCGTGAAGTCGACGCCCTTGACGGCCCGGAAGCCGCCGCGGCCGAGGCGGCCCGGGTACTCGATCTCGAGTCCGCGGGCGCGGACGACGACCTCGCTGTCGGCGGGCTGCTCCTGTTGCGTGTGACCGCGGGCCTCGAGCTTCGGCACCGAGCCGAGGAGGCGCTTGGTGTAGTCGTCCTGCGGGTTCGCGAACAGCTCGACGGCCGGGGCCTGCTCGACGACCTTGCCGAGGTACATGACCGCGACCCGGTCGGCGAGGTCGGCGACGACGCCCATGTTGTGCGTGATCAGGACGATGGCCGTGCCGAACTCGTCGCGGCAGCGGCGCAGCAGGTCGAGGATCTCGGCCTGCACGGTCACGTCGAGGGCCGTGGTGGGCTCGTCCGCGACGATCACCGACGGGTCGAGCACGAGCGCCATCGCGATGACCACGCGCTGCTTCTGCCCGCCCGAGAACTGGTGCGGGTAGTAGTCCACGCGGGTCTCGGGGTCGGGGATGCCCACGCGACGCAGGATGTCGATCGCCTTGACCCGCGCCTCCTTGCGTCCGACCTTGCCGTGGGCCCGCAGGCCCTCGGCGATCTGCCAGCCCACCGTGTAGACGGGGTTGAGCGCGGTCGACGGCTCCTGGAAGACCATGGCGACGTCGGTGCCGCGCAGCTCGCGGACCTTCTTCGGGCCGACCTCGAGGACGTTCTGCCCCGAGAGCAGCACCGCACCGGTGGCGACCGCCGTCTCGGGCAACAGGCCCAGGATCGTCTTGGCGGTTACGGTCTTGCCGCTGCCGGACTCGCCGACGATCGCCAGCACCTCGCCGGCGCGGACGTCGAGCGTGACGCCCTGCACGGCGGCGACGTCGCCACCGTCGGTCGCGAAGGTCACCTCGAGGTCGGTGATGCCGACGGCGACGGGGCGCTCGTCGCGCGGAGCCGCCGGTCGGCCGGTCGTGGTCGTGTCGGCGGTCATGCGGTCACCTCGTCGTTCGTCGTGGTCGGGGCCTGCTCGGCACCTCGGGTGGCCTTCGTCTTGCGCTTCGCGCGACGGCGGGTCCGGAGGCGCGGGTCGGCCAGGTCGTTCAGGCTCTCGCCCATCAGCGTGATGCCGAGCACCATCAGCACGATCGCCGCACCGGGGAACACGCCGGTCCACCAGATGCCGCTGGCCGTGTCGGACAGGGCGCGGTTCAGGTCGTAGCCCCACTCGGCGGCCGCGGTCGGGCCGATGCCGAAGCCCAGGAAGCCGAGGGCCGCCAGGGTCAGGATCGCCTCGGACGCGTTGAGCGTGAGGATCAGGGGCAGGCTGCGCGTGGCGTTGCGCAGGACGTGCTTGAACATGATGCGGCCCGTGCTGCTGCCGTTCACCTTGGCGGACTCGACGAACGCCTCGGCCTTGAGCCTCGTGGCCTCGGCGCGGACGACCCGGAAGTACTGCGGGACGTAGACCACGGTGATCGAGATGCCCGCCGAGACGATGCCGCCCCAGAGGCTCGACTGGCCGCCGCTGATGACGATCGAGACGACGATGGCGAGCAGCAGCGACGGGAACGCGTAGACCGCGTCGGCGATGACGACGAGCACCCGGTCGAGCCACCCGCCGAGGTAGCCCGAGATCAGGCCCAGCGTCACGCCGATCGTGATCGACAGCACCACGGCCACGATGACCACGGCCACGGCGGTGCGGGTGCCCCACATGACACGGCTGAACACGTCGTAGCCGCCGACCGTGGTGCCCCACAGGTGCTCGGCCGAGGGCGGCGCCTGGCGCGGGAAGGCCTCGGTGGCACCGCGCAGCTGGCCGAAGCCGTAGGGGGCGATGAGCGGGGCGAAGATCGCCAGCAGCACGAACACGGCGACGATGACGACGCCGGTCAGCAGCATGCCGCGCTGCAGTCCCACCGAGCGGCGGATCTGGGCGACGACGGGGAGGCGCTTGTAGAGGGGTTCGCGGCGGTCGGCCGCGACGGCTGCATCGGTCATGGTCAGTACCTCACGCGGGGGTCGATCAGGGCGGCGATCACGTCGACCACGAAGTTGGTCACGGCGACGATCACGGCGAGCACGGCGACGATGCCCTGCACGGCGATGAAGTCGCGGGCCGACAGGTACTGCTGCAGCTGGAAGCCGAGCCCGCGCCAGCCGAAGGTCGTCTCGGTCAGCACCGAGCCGCCGAGCAGCATCGCGATCTGGAGGCCCATGACGGTGATGATCGGGATGAGGGCGGGCTTGAGCGCATGCGCCCGGACGAGCCGGAACTCGCTGACGCCCCGCGACCGGGCCGCGTCGACGTACTCGGACCCGAGCGTGCCGATGACGTTGGTGCGCACGAGGCGCAGGAAGATGCCGGCGGTCAGGACGCCGAGCGCGAGGGCGGGCAGCACGGCGTGCGAGAGGACGTCGACGATGATCGTCGAGTTGCCGGTGCGCAGGGCGTCCACGATGTAGATGCCCGTGGGGTTGTCGATGCGACCCAGCGCGATCGCGACGCGCGTGCTGGCACGACCGCCGAGGGGCAGCCAGCCGAGCCAGACCGAGAAGGTCAGCTTGAGCAGCAGGCCGGCGAAGAAGACCGGGGTCGCGTAGGCCAGGATCGCCAGCACGCGCAGGATGGCGTCGGGCCAGCGGTCGCGGACGTAGGCGGCGAGCATGCCGAGGGGGATGCCCAGCACGAGCGCGACGATCAACGCGTAGAAGACGAGCTCGATGGTGGCGCTGCCGTACTGGAGCAGGATGCCGCTGATCTCGCGGTTGTCGGTCGCGGTGGTGCCGAAGTCGCCCCGGACGATCTGGCCGAGGTACTCGAGGTACTGGACGATCACCGGGCGGTCGTAGCCGGCGGCGGCGAGACGCTCCTGCAGCTGCGCCTCGGTGAGACGGCCGCCGACGGAGGCCGTGATCGGGTTGCCGACCACGCGCATCAGGAAGAACACGAGCGTGACGAGGATGAACACGGTGGGCACGATCAGGATCGCGCGGATCACGATGTAGCGTCCGAGGCCGCCGCCCCCGGAACTTCGGGACTTCCCGGGGCTGGAGGTGGGCGGCGCCGTGAGGGAGCCGTCGGTGATCAGGGTCACGTCGTTGGGCCTTTCGATGGTGTGGTGCCGGTCGCAGACCGGAGGGGGCGCCCCGCGGTGTCGCGGGTCGCCCCCTCGGCGTACGGCCGTGGTGCGGAGTCCCCCGGCCCCCGAGACCGACCGGCGGACCGGCGGGGCTCAGGAGACGGGGAGGCGCGTCAGCGGCTCAGCGCACCGTAACGGAACTTGAACGACGCGTCGAGCGTGTCGTCCACGCCCTTCACGTCGGACTGCGAGACGACGACCTGCGTGCCCTGCAACAGCGGCAGCGTCGGCAGGTCGGCCGCGACGGCGTCCTGGATCTGGCCGATGGTCGCCTCACGGGCCGAGGCGTCCTGCTCGCCGATCTCCTGCGTCAGCAGACCCTGGACGGTCGGGCTGTCGTAGTGGTTGCCGACGAAGTTGTCCGCGCTGAAGAACGGCGTCAGGTAGTTGTCGGCGTCCGAGAAGTCCGGGAACCAACCCAGCTGGTACACGGGGTAGGCGTCCTCGCGGCGCTCGGTGCTGTAGGTGTCCCAGAGGGTCGACTGCAGGTTCACGGTGAACAGGCCGCTCGCCTCGAGCTGCGACTTGATCAGTGCGTACTCTTCGTCGCTCGACGCACCGTAGTGGTCGGGGCTGTACTGCAGGTCGATCGACACCGGGGTGCTGACGCCGGCGGCCGACAGGGCCGCGGCGGCCTTGTCGACGTCGGGGCCGCCCTGGCCGTCGCCGTAGAGGCTCTCGAGGGGCTTGGTCGCGCCGGTCAGGCCGTCGGGGACGACCGAGTAGAGCGGCGTGTAGGTGTCGTTGTAGACGTCCTTGGCGAGGGCGGCACGGTCGACCGTGTCGGCCACCGACTGACGCACGGCCAGGGCCTTGGCCGGGTCGGCGTCGGGCTGCGTGGCGCCGTAGGGCATGGTGTTGAAGTTGAACACCAGGTAGCGGATCTCGCCGCCGGGGCCGTTGTGCACGGTGAGTGCGTCGTCCTTGGCCAGGTCGGCCAGGTCGGTCGGGCTCAGGCTGCGGTTCGCGACGTCGACGTCGCCGTTCTGGACGGCGAGCTTCAGGTCGGTCTCTTCGGTGTAGTACGTCGCCGTGACCGAGTCGGTCTTCGGAGCACCGAGCACGCCGTCGTAGGCGTCGTTCGCCGCGTAGGCGATCGTCTCGTTCTGCGAGTAGTCGGTGATCGTGTACTGGCCCGAGAAGGCGTTGCCCTTGACGATGTCGTCGGCGTCGGTCAGCCCGGTGGCCGAGAAGACGTCCTCGTCGACGATGGGCCCGGCGGGGCTCGAGAGCACCTGGGGCCAGGTCTGGTCGGCCGACTTGAGCGTGAAGACGACGGTCGTGTCGTCCGGGGCGTCGGTGCTCGCCAGGTTGCCGAGCAACGACGACGGGCCGTTGGGGTCGGCGATGGCCAGCTGGCGGTCGAAGCTGAACTTGACGTCGCTCGAGGTGAGCGCGTTGCCGTTCGCGAAGGTCAGTCCGTCCTTCAGCTTGACCGTGTACTCGGTCGGGCTGGTGAAGTCGGCGGACTCGGCCAGGTCGGGCTCGACGTCGGGGCTGCCGTACGGGGCGTTCGTCAGGAAGCCGAACACCTGGTTCTGCACGGCGAACGAGCCGTTGTCGTACGAACCGGCCGGGTCGAGCGACGTGATGACGTCGGTCGTGCCGATGCTGAGACCGTCGAGGGCGTCGGTCGCGTCACCACCGGAGGCGCAGCCCGAGAGGACGAGTGCGGTGGCAGCGGCGCCACCGACGACGGCGAGAGCGCGTCGGGCGAGCGTGGAGTCGGATGTCATATCCGGTTACCTCTTTCTCTGTGTGCAAGGAGCCCCGGGCCGTGCTGTGGACGCGGCCGTTTCAGGGAACGTCCATTGGTAACACACACGTGAGCCTGAGACGGACTCATCGCGCAACTGTTTACAGGCCCGCAACGAACCCTTGCCAGCTGGTCCGGTCGGGCCCGCTGGTGGGCGCACGCGATGTATGCGCGTTCAGAAACCGAGACCGGAGACACGGCCGACGGCGTCACTCTTGACGGATGGACCGGCGCTCGGCCTCCACCGCGGCGATGCGCACCTGGATCTCGCGCCAGCGTTCGGGCTCGGACTTCACGTCGGTGCGGAAGGACTGCCCGAGCAGTTCGGACTTCTCACGGATCAGGTCGCGTTCGACGATCGAGACGACGATGCCGCGACAGTAGGTCGTGATCTCGCGCCCCTCACGCTCGGGGATGGGGGCGACGGCGAGCTCTTTGGCGAGGGCGTCGAACGGCGACGGGGTCTGGCCGAGGACGACGTCGAGCCAGTCGGCCGAGTCGAAGCGGTCGAGGCTCGCCCCGATCGCGTCGCGGACGACCGCCAGGGCGCTGTTCTCGATGCGTGCCCGGGCCGCCCGCTGCATGAGCTCGAAGCCGACCGTCGCCGGGTGCTGCAGCATCGCCATGAGCGCGTCGCGCTCGGTCCGGGTGGTCAGGTCGCCCGGCAGCGTCAGCAGGCTCGGGCCGGCCGGTTCGTCGGGCACCGGCGGCAGGCTCGTGATCGACTGCCGGCCGTCGGTGACGCTCTTGGGCTGCGACCGCTCGAGCGCGTTCTGGGCCGAGGAGGCGCGACCTGCGTCGTCGACGGACCGCGCCACGTCGGCCGGGTCGAGCCCCAGCCAACCCGCCAGCGACCGCACGTAGCCCTGCGTCATCGACCGGTCACGGATGCCGGCCACCACCGGGGAGGCCGCCCGGAGCGCCGACACGCGACCCTCGACCGTCTCGAGGTCGTGCCCGTCGATGAGCCGACGGATCATGAACTCGAACATCGGACGTTTGGTCGAGATCAGCCGACGCACGGCGTCGTCGCCACGGTTCAGCCTGAGGTCGCACGGGTCGAGCCCGTCGGGAGCGACGGCGACGAAGGTCTGTGCGGCGAACCGCTGCTCTTCGGCGAACGCGCGGGACGCCGCCTTCTGGCCCGCCTCGTCGGGGTCGAAGGTGAACACCACCTCGCCGCCGGTCGACGTGTCGGCCCCGCTGACGTCACCGAGCATCGGACGCAGCAGCTTGATGTGGTCGACGCCGAACGACGTCCCGCACGTCGCCACGGCCGTCGTCACCCCGGCCAGGTGGCACGCCATGACATCGGTGTAGCCCTCGACGATGACGACCTGCTTGCCCTTCGAGATGTCACGACGGGCCAGGTCGAGCCCGTAGAGCACCTGGGACTTGTGGTAGATCGGCGTCTCGGGGGTGTTGAGGTACTTCGGGCCCTTGTCGTCCTCGAGCAGTCGACGGGCGCCGAACCCGATGGTCGACCCCGTGACGTCGCGGATCGGCCACACGAGCCGCCCCCGGAAGCGGTCGTAGGGGCTGCGGTCGCCCTGGCTCAGCAGCCCCGCGGTGACGAGTTCTTCGTCGCGGTAGCCGAGCCCCTTGAGGTGAGACCGCAGGGCGTCGAACGATTTCGGAGCGAAGCCGACGCCGAACCTCTCGGCCGCGGCCGGGTCGAAACCCCGTTCGCCGAGGAAGCGCCGGGCGGGCTCGGCGTCGGCGGCCGTCAGGTGGTCCACGAAGAACTCGCGGGCGGCCTCGTTCGCAGAGATCAGTCGCGCCCGGTTGCCGTGGTCGCTGGCCTGACCGCCGTCTTCGTAGTGCAGCTCGAAGCCGATGCGCGCCGCCATGCGCTCGACCGCCTCTTGGAAGGTCGTGTGGTCGGTCTTCATCACGAAGCTGAAGACATCGCCGTCCTCACCGCAGCCGAAGCAGTGGTATCGACCCACCTGGGGCCGCACGTGGAAGCTCGGGCTGCGCTCGTCGTGGAACGGGCAGAGGCCCTTGAGCGACCCCACGCCGGCACCCTTGAGCGTGACGTGGTCGCCGACGATGTCGGCGATGTTGGTGCGCGACCGGACCTCGTCGATGTCGTTGCGTTTGATCAGGCCGGGCACGTGTCGATTCTAGATCGCGCCACCGACCGCACCGACCCGGTGGGCCGACCGCGGGAGGACGAGGAGGCGCGGTGGGGCTGGGGAGGACCCGCGCCTCCTCGGGGGGGGTCGCCCCTAGCGGCCGGCGGTCAGCCGGTCATGCCAGGCCATGGCGCTCTGGTCGGTCAGCGAGGCGACCTGGTCGACCACGACCCGACGCCTCGCGGCGTCGTCGTCGGCCGAGGCCCAGTCGGCCGCGAAGCCCCGGTCGAGTTCGGAAGGGCCCGCCTGCCAGAGGGCGTCGGCGAGGCCGGTGAGCACCTCGCGCTGCCGCAGGTAGATCGGCTGCCGGTCGTCACTCGTCATGACGAAGGCCGCGACGATGCCCTTGAGCACGGCGATCTCGCCGATCACGTCGGGGGCGACCACGACCGAAGCCCCGAAGCGCATCAGGGCGTCACCGGGATACGAGTCGCGGGTCGCCTGCGTGGCCGAGCCGGCGAACCGGCCGATCAGCTGGCTCGTGAGGTTCTTGAGGCGGGCCTGCGCGAACCGGCTGCCGTCGTACGACTCGAGCCAGAACGGCAGTGCCTGCAACCGGTCGAAGGCCTCGGTCAGCTCGTCGCGGCTGAGCTCGCCGCCGACCCACGCGTGCATGGCCGTGACGAGCGAGTCGTGGTCGACCCGGGCCCCCAGGGCCGCGACGTCGACGTACCCGTTGACGACGGCGTCCTCGAAGTCGTGGACGGAGTACGCGATGTCGTCGCTGAGGTCCATCACCTGGGCCTCGACGCACCGTCGCCGTCGCGGGGCGCCCCGGCGCAGCCACTCGAAGGCGGCCGTGTCGTCGTCGTAGAAGCCGAACTTCATCCGACCGCCCGGGTCCGGGATGCCCTGGGCTGCCGGCCACGGGTACTTGCAACTGGCGTCGAGGCTCGCGCGGGTCAGGTTCAGCCCGAAACTCCGCCCGGTCGCGTCGATCACCTTCGGTTCGATGCGGGTCAGCAGCCGGAGGGTCTGCGCGTTGCCCTCGAAGCCGCCGATGTCGGACGACCACTCGTTCAGGGCCCGCTCGCCGTTGTGCCCGAACGGCGGGTGGCCGAGGTCGTGCGCGAGGCAGGCCGTGTCGACGACGTCGGGGTCGAGGCCCAGGCTCGTCGCGAGCTCACGACCGACCTGCGCGACCTCGAGCGAGTGCGTCAGCCGGTTGCGGGCGAAGTCGAGGCCGGCGGTCGGACTCAGCACCTGCGTCTTCGCCGCCAGGCGACGCAGCGCACTCGAGTGCAACAGACGGGCCCGATCGCGGGCGAAGTCGCTGCGCCGGTTGGAGTGCTGCTCGGGCAACCAACGCTCGGAGTCGGCGGGGTCGTACCCGGGGGCAGCACTCGGCAGGGCTTCGGTGGACACCGGGGCCTCTCGGTCGGGACGGGAAGGGATGTCGCGGACGGGCGTGCCTAGCCGCCGCTGTGGTGCAGTTCGGCGGCGGCGAGCTCGGCCTTGAAGGCCTCGTCGAGGTCTCGGCTCTCGAGCCACCGGTCGGGCAGGGCAGGACGCTTGGGGCTGCCGGCACGACCCCGCGGCCCCTCGGCCGCCTCGCCCGGGTACTGCTCGTCGGGGTCCATCGTGGCGAGCAGGTCGTCGATCTGCTGCAACGAGTCGGCCAGCGCGAGAGCCGCCCGGACCTCACCGCCCACGGGGTAGCCCTTGAAGTACCAGGCGACGTGCTTGCGCATGTCTCGGCAGGCCCGCCCCTCGTCGCCCGACCAGAACTCGACCATGAGCTCGGCGTGACGGCGGAAGGCGCGGCCCACCTCGCCGAGGGTCGGCTCGGCCTTGAGGTCTTCACCGCGGAAAGCCGCGGCGAGGTCACCGAACAACCACGGGCGGCCGAGGCAGCCCCGGCCGACGACCACGCCGTCGCAGCCGGTCTCGTCGACCATGCGCAGCGCGTCGGCCGCCGACCAGATGTCGCCGTTGCCGAGGACCGGCACGTCGGTGATCGTCTGCTTCAGGGTCGCGATGGCCGACCAGTCGGCGGTGCCCGAGTAGAAGTCGGCCGCCGTGCGCGCGTGCAAGGCGATGCTCGCCACGCCTGCGCCCTGCGCGGCACGACCGGCTTCGAGGTAGGTGAGGTGGTCGTCGTCGATGCCCTTGCGCATTTTGACGGTCACCGGGATGTCACCGGCGGCCTTGACCGCACCCTCGACGATCTCGCGGAAGAGGCCGATCTTCCAGGGGAGGGCCGAACCGCCGCCCTTGCGGGTGACCTTGGGGACCGGGCAGCCGAAGTTGAGGTCGATGTGGTCGGCGCGGTCCTCGGCGACGAGCAGGGTGACCGCCTCGGCCACCGTGTTGGGCTCGACGCCGTAGAGCTGGATGCTGCGGGGGGTCTCTGACTCGTGGTGCTGGATGAGGCGCATCGACTCGGGCGTGCGCTCGACCAGCGCCCGGCTCGTGATCATCTCGCTGACGTAGAGGCCGGCACCGTACTCGCGGCAGAGGCGACGGTAGGCCGTGTTGGTGATGCCGGCCATGGGGGCGAGCACGACCGGCGAGGCCACGTCGATCGGACCGATCGAGAGGCCGCGCGAGGGCAGGGTGGTGGTGGACATCGTTACGATTCTCCCATGAGCGACGGCGGGCTGACGAGTGGTGTGGACGACGCGGACGTCGGGGTCGACCCGGGGCGGGTCGACGGCACGGGGCGGGTGCGCACGGACGCGGCGGCACACGGTCTCGCGGTCGAGATCGTGGCGCGTCCGGCGGCCGACTCGCTCGAGGCCGCTGCGGCGTCGCTCGGACTGCAGCCCTCCGACATCGTGAAGAGCCTGGTGGTCAAGCGGCACGACGGCTCGTTCTTGTTCGCGCTCGTCCCGGGCGAGCGGCAGATCTCGTGGGCGAAGCTCCGAGCGGTCGTCGGCGTCAACAAGCTGTCGATGCCGAGCGCGGACGTCGCCCTCGAAGCCACCGGGTACGAGCGGGGCACGATCACTCCCCTGGGCAGCTCGACCGCGTGGCCGGTCGTCGCGGACTCCCGCATCGTGGGGAGGCGCGTCGCCCTGGGTGCCGGAGCCCACGGCTTCAGCGCCTTCGTCGAGGCCGACGACCTGATCGCCGGGTACGACGCGACCGTGGCCGACATCAGCGACTGACGCCGCGCCTCCCGGGCTCGTCGTCCGAGGTCCGGTCGGAGGACGCACGGGCGGTGCTCGGCGGGACGACGAGGCAGGAGTCGCCCTCGCAGGCGGCGGCGTCCGGTGCGCCGAGCATGGTGAAGGGCACGGACGGCGTCCCGACCTCGACGGGCTCGGTCATCGGGCCACCTCGGAGGCGACCTGCTCGAGAGCCTGCACGAAGGTCTCGGGAGCCTGCGCGCCCGAGATTCCGTACTTGCCGTCGAGGACGAAGAACGGGACTCCGGTGATGCCGAAGGCCTGCGCCTGGGCCTGGTCGGCCCGCACGTCGTCGAGGTGACGTCCGGTCGCGAGGGCCTCGCGCGCCTCCTGCTCGTCGAGGCCGACCTCGCCGGCCAGCGCGACGAGATCGTCCACGCGGCCCACATGGCGGCCCTCCTCGAAGTAGGCGTGGAGGAGGCGCTCCTTCATCTCGGTCTGACGACCGTTCGCCTTCGCGAAGTGCAGCAGCTCGTGCGCCTTGACCGTGTTGGTGTGCTGCAGGTGTTCGAAGTCGTAGGCGAGGCCGACCTCGGACGCGATGCCGGCGACGGTGTCGAGCATGCCGCGGACCTGGTCGGCGGGCATGCCTTTGTGCTTCGAGAGGAAGTCGACCTCGTCACCCTCGAAGTCGACCGGGGTGTCGGGAGAGAGCTCGAACGAGTGGTACTCGACCTCGACGGGGCCGTCGAAGCGTCGCACGGCCTCCTCGAACTTGCGCTTGCCGATGAAGCACCACGGGCAGGCGATGTCGGACCAGATGTCGACCTTGACGGTCGCGGACGGGATGGCGGAGTCTGCGGTCACGGCAGGCCCAACTCGCGCCCGGGCCTTCCCATTCCCGGCGCCCCTCGCGCGTCGCCCCGTCGCCCCGTCGCCCCGTCGCCCCGGCGCCCCGTCGCGCTTCGCCCCGTCGCCCCGGCGCCCCCTCGCGCGTCGCCCTCACCCGCCTGCCCCTGTAGGCAACTCCTGCCTCCCGCGTCGGCCCGGTGCGGCGAGCCGCCAGTTCCTGCGGCCCCGCGGCCCGAGCACGCGCGGCAGGCAGGAGTTGCAGACACGTGACGGAACGACGTGGGGCCGACGCACGACGAGAGACGGGCCCTCGTCGTGCAGCGGGTGCACGAGGAGGGCCCGTCGGGGGCGTCGATCCGTACGCCTACGCGCCGAGCAGCTGCTCGGCCAGGTAGGCCCGCAGCCCGGCCAGCGGGATGCGCTGCTGGGCCATGGTGTCGCGCTCGCGCACGGTCACGGCGTCGTCCTCGAGCGAGTCGAAGTCGACGGTGACGCAGAACGGCGTGCCGATCTCGTCCTGGCGGCGGTAGCGGCGGCCGATGGCCCCCGCGTCGTCGAAGTCGATGTTCCAGTACTTGCGGAGGTCCGAGGCGAGCCCCCGGGCCATGGGCGACAGCTGCTCGTTGCGGCTGAGCGGCAGGACGGCGACCTTGATCGGGGCCAGGCGCCGGTCGAGCTTCAGGACGGTGCGCTTGTCGACGCCGCCCTTGGCGTTCGGTGCCTCGTCTTCGGTGTACGCGTCGACGAGGAACGCCATGAGCGAGCGGGTCAGGCCGGCCGCGGGCTCGATGACGTAAGGCGTCCAGCGCTCGTTCTTGGCCTGGTCGAAGTAGGTCAGGTCCTTGCCCGAGGCGGCGGCGTGGGTCTTGAGGTCGTAGTCGGTGCGGTTCGCGATGCCTTCGAGTTCGCCGAACTCGCCGCCGGCGAAGCGGAAGCGGTACTCGATGTCGACGGTGCGCTTCGAGTAGTGCGAGAGCTTCTCGGCGGCGTGCTCGTAGAGGCGCAGGTTGTCGGGGTCGATGCCGAGGTCGACGTACCACTGGAACCGCTGGTCGATCCAGTACTGGTGCCACTCTTCGTCGGTGCCGGGCTCGACGAAGAACTCCATCTCCATCTGCTCGAACTCGCGCGTGCGGAAGATGAAGTTGCCGGGCGTGATCTCGTTGCGGAAGCTCTTGCCGATCTGGCCGATGCCGAACGGGGGCTTGATGCGCGACGACTGCAGGATGTTGTCGAAGTTGGTGAAGATGCCCTGCGCGGTCTCGGGTCGCAGGTAGGCCATGCCCTGCTCGTTGTCGACCGGACCGAGGAAGGTCTTGAGCAGGCCCGAGAAGTTCTGCGGTTCGGTCCACGAGCCGGGCTGCCCGGTGTCGGGGTCGCGGACGTCGGCCAGGCCGTTCTCGGGCGGGTGGCCGTGCTTGGCCTCGTACGCCTCGAGCAGGTGATCGGCGCGGTAGCGCTTGTGGGTGTGCAGCGACTCGACCAGCGGGTCGCTGAAGACCTCGACGTGGCCCGAGGCCTCCCACACCTGACGCGGCAGGATGACCGCCGAGTCGAGGCCGACGACGTCGTCGCGGCCCTGCACCATGGTCTGCCACCACTGGCGCTTGATGTTCTCCTTCAGGGCGACGCCGAGGGGCCCGTAGTCCCAGGCCGAGCGCGAACCGCCGTAGATCTCTCCCGACTGGAAGACGAAGCCGCGGCGCTTGGCCAAGGCGATGACGGAATCGAGACGGTTGGGTGCTGCCACGTGTGATGCTCCGATGAGTTGAGGCCCGAGCTGGGTGCCCGGTCGGTCGAGGTACCCGGCAACTCTAGCGGCGGTGCGTCACCGGCCGAGCGCGGCGGCGACGGCCTCGACGTCGCTCTCGTCGTTCCAGAGGTGGAACGCCACGCGGACGCGACCGGCGCGCCCCGACACCACGAGACCGGCGTCGCCGAGGAGGCGCTGGTCGCGTCCGTCGGGATCGGCCCAGGTCACGATCGCGCGGCCCTGCGCCTCGATCCCGAGCCGCGAGCAGAGGGCGTCGCCCGTCCCGGCGGCGTGCGCCCAGGTCTCGTCGGCGTCGAGCCCGGCGAACGTTCGGAGCGCGGGCAGCGCCCCGGCCCAGGCCTGCCAGGCGGGCGAGACGTCGAAGGCGCGGGCGTCCGCGGCGAGCCGCATCTCGGGGCCGTAGCACGAGCCCCACACGTCGTCGCCGGCGTACCAGCCGGCCTGTGCGGGCACCATGACGCGCTGCAGCCGCTCCCCCAGGGTGAGGAACGCCACGCCCCGCGGGCAGCACAACCACTTGTAGGCGTGCGTGACGCTGGCGTCGTACCGCGAGGCGTCGACGGGTCGCACGCCGGCGGCCTGGGTCAGGTCGCACAGCGTCAGTGACCCGTGACGGGCCGCCGCGGCGACGATGGCCGCGTCGTCGGCGACCTCGCCCGTGGCGGACTGGACCGCCGACCAGGCCACGAGGTGCGTGTCGGGCCCGACGGAGCCGGCCACCTCGTCGAGCGGGACGCTCCGCACCCGGACGCCCCGCGCCTCCTGCACCACGAAGGGGTAGACGATCGAGCTGAAGTCGCCCGTGGGCACGAGCACCTCGGCACCGTCCGGGACCGAGGCCGCGATCACCGCGACCATCGCCGACGTCTGGGACGCGATGGCGACGCGGCCGACGTCGACCCGGGCCAGCCGGGCGAAGGCCGCGCGCGCCTCCTCGACGACGGCGCCGTAGGCGACGGGACCGGCCTGACCGGACGACCACCGGTCGAGGTCGGCTCGCACGGCCTCGACCGTCGACCGCATCGGCAGGCCCATGGTGCAGGCCGCGAGGTAGCCCGGGGCGGGGACGAAGAGGTCGGGACGGGGCTCGGTCATGCCCTCAGGCTCCTCCCGTCGAGATCGCAGGACAACCGCCAGTGTCTGAGGTCATCCATCACCCCGGCTTATGATTCGAGCATGACCGACGATCTCGACCTCGCGTCACTGCGTGTCGTCCGTGCCGTTGCGGACACCGGCACGATCACGGCGGCCGCCGCCCAGCTCGGCTACAGCCAACCCGCCGTCAGCCAGCAACTCCGGCGGGCCGAACGCCAGGTCGGTCAGCCGCTCGTGCTGCGTGCGGGACGCGGCGTCGCCCTGACCGAGGCCGGGCAGAGGCTCGCGGCCCACGCCGTCCACGTGCAGGCGGCCCTCGACGCCGCCCGGCAGGACCTCGACGCCCTGGGCGGCGTCGCCACGGGCCGCGTCACGCTGGCCGGTTTCCCCAGCGCATCGTCCACGATCGTCCCCGACGTGCTGTCACGCCTGCGCGACCGGCACCCCGGCCTGACGGTCGACTACGTCGAGGCGGAACCCCCGGAGGCGCTGGCACGACTCCGGGACGGCTCGGCGGACGTCGCGGTCACCTTCCGCCACGGCGCCGAATCCGGGGGCGAACGCGACCTCGACGGGCTGCTGCACCGCGCCTCCTTCGTCGATCGCACGGTGCTGGTCCTGCCGACGGCGCACCCGTTCGCCCGCGGCGACGACTTCGCCGGCCTGGCGGACGAGAGGTGGATCGGCGGCTGCCCGCGCTGCCGAGGCCATCTGCTCGCGACCTGCGCCGCGTCCGGGTTCGAGCCCGAGATCGTGCTCGAGACGGACAACGCCCTGGCCGTGCTCGGTCTCGTCGCGGCGGGGCTCGGCGTCGCGCTGCTGCCGGGGCTGTCGTTGGTGTCGGCCGCCGTGCCTCCCGGGGTGCGCGTGGTCGGCCTGGACGAGGGCCTCGCCCGGGTGGTGCACGTCGTCCACGGGCGCGGCGGCGACCGCGTACCGAGCGTGCGTGCGGTCCTGGACGCCTTCGAGCAGGTGGACGGCGACGCGCTGGGCCTCGTGCCGGTCCGACGGGGCGAGCCGTCGGTGGCGCCGCGTTAGGCTGGTCCGACGAACCAGGAGAGGTGCAGGTCGTGCGCAGAAGACTGACCGTCGGCATCGCCGTCTCGGTGCTGGCCCTCGTCGGGCTGACCGGCTGCTTCCCGAGCCTGGACGACCTCACGCCCGTCGGTGCGGACGGGTCGGCGGCGACCTCGGGCCCGGGCGCCAGCGGCGCGCCGCAACCCCAGGTGACCGGCGCCCCCGGCACCGGAGGCGGCGGGGGGTCGCAACCCGACGCCCTCGCCCCCGGCGGCACGCTGCTCGGCCAGGTCAACTACAAGGACCTCACCATCTACGTCTACGGCGTCGGCGAGCTGACGACCACGGCACCCTCGATCTACGCCCGCCCCGACGGCACCGACCCCTACCCGGCGGGCACCGACGTCGAGGTCACGGCCTACGTCCTGACGAACAACTCGCAGCGTCGGCTCGACCTGACCGACCTGAGCGCCGACTACTCGTCGTACGGCAACGACCTCGCCACGCAGGACGTCTTCGCCGGGCAGGACCTGTTGACCCAGATGGGTTACGAGACCTCGCTCGAGTCGAAGTTCCCGGCCGACAGCGCGAACTGGTACCTGCTGCCCGGCGAGTCGACCGTCTTCGCCAACGCCTGGTTCCACCGGGCGAGCGACGGCCCGCTGACGCTGCAGTTCCTGTGGCCGGCCGAGCGGATCTTCCTGGGCGCGAACATCCAGTTCTGACGGGCGTCCGATCAGGCCGGGGTCGGGGTGTCCACCGCTCCCCCGAATCGTCGGGTGCGCGAGGCGTACGTCTCGACGGCCTCCCACAGGTCGGTGCGGGTGAAGTCGGGCCACAGCCGATCCAGGAACACCATCTCGGCGTAGGCGGACTGCCAGAGCATGAAGTTGCTCGTGCGCTGCTCGCCCGAACTGCGCACGAACAGGTCGACGTCGGGCAGCTCGGGAGCGTACAACCGCTTCTGGATCAGCTTCTCACCGACGGCCGAGGGCTTGAGTCGCCCGGCCGCGACGTCGTCGGCGATCGACCGCACCGCGTCGGCGATCTCGGTCCGCCCGCCGTAGTTGACGCACATCGTCAGCGTCAGGACGTCGTTGCCCTTCGTCAGCTCTTCGGCGAACTGAAGCTCGTTGATGACCGACCCCCACAGCCGCGGTTTGCGCCCGGCCCAGCGGACCCGCACTCCCCAGGCGTTCAGCTGGTCGCGACGGCGGTGCAGCACGTCACGGTTGAAGCCCATCAGGAATCGCACCTCGTCGGGCGAGCGCTTCCAGTTCTCGGTCGAGAACGCGTAGACGCTCAGGTGCTTGACGCCGATCTGGATCGCCCCGGCGACCACGTCGAGCAGCGACATCTCACCCGCCTTGTGCCCTTCGACGCGGGTGAGCCCACGCCCGTTGGCCCAGCGCCCGTTGCCGTCCATGACGATCGCGACGTGCTCGGGCACGGCGCCCCTCGGCATCGCCGGCGGGTGGACGCCGGTCCAGTCGAGCGGGCGGAAGTCGGCGGCGTCGCGGTGGGTCTTCTTCACGGTCTCTCTTTTCCGGGCACCCGGTCGACGTGCTGCAGCGATCGCAGTCCCCGTTCGAGGTGCCACTGCGTGTAGGCGGCGACGACGCCGCTCGCCTGGTTGCGGGTCGCGTCGGGCGCGTCCTCGGCGTGGCCCCAGTCCCCCGTGAGCAGCGCGCCCAACAGGGCCAGCGCCTCCTGCGTCAACCGCGGAGCGCCGGGAGGCGCGTGCGAGTCGGCCACCACGCCACCCAGCTGCACGACGAAGGCCGAGTGCGGCCCGGGTGCACCGGTGACGGCGCAGTCGCCGAAGCTCGGCGACCAGCCCGCGATGCTGAGCGCACGCAGGAGGTACGAATCGAGCGTGAGCTGGGGGGCGTGCTCGTGGCGCGCGAGCGAGCGGAGGGCCCCGACGAGCAGGAGGTACTGCTGCAGACCCGCCTCGGCCTCGGTCAGCTTGTCGGCCGTCTCGACCATCACGCTGCCGGCCGTGTAGCTCTCGTAGTCGGCCGCGATCACGGCACCGTACGAGCCGAGCGACTCGGCCTGCTGCACGATGTCGAGCGAACGGCCCTCGTAGAGCTGCAGGTCGGCGACCATCATCGGCTCGAGGCGCGCGCCGAACTTCGAGGCCGTCCGTCGGACGCCCTTGGCCACGGCTCGGATCTTGCCGTGGTTGCGACTGAGCATCGTGAGGATGCGGTCGGCCTCACCCAGCTTGTGGGTGCGCAACACGACGCATTCATCACGGTAGACGGGCACCGACCAAGCATCGCACGCGTGGTACAAACGTCAGGTGCACGCCACAGCCTTCGCCGTACCCCTGTGGGTGGACCTCCTCGCCGTCGGCATCGGCAGCCTGCAGGGGGCGATGTTCGCCTCCGAGTACAAGGACCGCCGTCTCGACCTGCTCGGCATCGCCATCATCGGCATCGCCACGGGACTCGGCGGCGGCGTGCTGCGCGACGTCCTGCTCGGCGAGGTGCCCCGGGCCATGACGAGCAACTGGTACCTGCTCGTCGCCGTCGCGGCCGCGATCGTCGGCATGGCTCTGCAACGGGTCTTCACCCGCCTGGCCGGGGTCATCACCGTGCTCGACGCGCTGACGATCGGCCTGCTCGGCGCGATCGGGTCGACCAAGGCGCTCTCGCTCGGACTGCCCGAGATCCCCGCCGTGTTCGTCGGGGTCATCGCCGCCGTCGGCGGCTCGGTGCTCCGCGACCTGCTGATGAACCTCACCATCGCGATGATGCACGTGGGGTCGCTCTACGCCGTGGCGGCGGCCGGGGGCACCGTCGTGCTGGTCGTGGCCGTGTCGCTCGGGGCACCCGTGGCCGTCTCCGCCATCGCGGGCACGTCGATCACGCTGGTCATCCGCATGCTGGCGGTCCGGTTCGGCTGGACCCTGCCCGAGCAGCGCGCCCTCAGCCGGCTCCCCCGCTGGCGTCGGCCCCGCTGACGTCGGGCGCACCGCCCGTGTCGGCAACTCCTGCTCCCTGCGCCAGCGGACCCCGACACGCCGCACACCCGCACCCGCGCACAACCGCAGGCAGGATTTACCGACACCTCTGGCGGCACGACGACGCCCCCGGCGCCGAGGGCACCGGGGGCGGGTCGAGACCGGCGGGTCGGGGCAGGCCGACTAGACCGAGGCGAGCTCGCGCACGTCGGTCGTCGTGCGGATGGCGCGGTTCACGGCCGAGACGATGGCCTTGAGCGAGGCCGTCGAGATGTCGGCGTCGATGCCGACGCCCCAGAGCCGGGTGCCGTCGACGTCGAGCTCGACGTAGGCAGCGGCCTGCGCGTCGCCCGACGCGCTGAGGGTGTGCTCGACGTAGTCGTACAGCTTGACCTGGACGCCCTGCTCGGCGAGCACGGCGATGAACGCCGCGATGGGCCCGGTGCCTCGGGCCGAGGTCGACTCGACGGTCTCGCCGACCCGCAGGTCGACGTCGAGCACGGTCTCGCCCGACATGTCGCTCGAGGTGCTCGTCCGGGTCAGCTCGAAGCGACCCCACTTGTCGTCGGCCTCGTCGGCGGGCAGGTACTCGTCCTGGAAGATCGACCAGATGTGGGCGCTCGTCATCTCGCCGCCCTCTTCGTCGGTGCGTGACTGGACGACGCCGCTGAACTCGATCTGCAGCTTGCGCGGCAGGTCGATCGCGTGGTCGGCCTTGAGCAGGTAGGCCACGCCGCCCTTGCCCGACTGCGAGTTGACACGGATGACCGCCTCGTAGCTGCGTCCCAGGTCTTTGGGGTCGACCGGCAGGTACGGCACCGCCCACTCGAGGGCGTCGACGTCGACGCCGCGCGATGCCGCGGTGGCGGCCATGGCCTCGAAGCCCTTCTTGATGGCGTCCTGGTGCGAACCGGAGAACGCCGTGTAGACGAGGTCGCCGGCCCACGGGCTGCGCTCGTGCACGGGCAGCTGGTTGCAGTGCTCGGCCGTGCGCTTGACCATGTCGAGGTCGCTGAAGTCGATCTGCGGGTCGATGCCCTGAGTGAACAGGTTGATGCCCAGCGCGACGAGGTCGACGTTGCCGGTCCGCTCGCCGTTGCCGAAGAGGCAGCCCTCGATGCGGTCGGCGCCGGCCAGGTAGCCCAGCTCGGCGGCGGCGATGCCGGTGCCCCGGTCGTTGTGAGGGTGCAGCGACAGGATGACGCTGTCGCGACGGGCCAGGTGACGGTGCATCCACTCGATCGAGTCGGCGTAGACGTTGGGGGTCGCCATCTCGACGGTCGCCGGCAGGTTGACGATCACGGGACGCTCGGGCGTCGCGTCGAAGGCCTCGATCACCTGGTTGCAGATGTCGAGCGCGAAGTCGAGCTCGGTGCCGGTGTAGCTCTCGGGCGAGTACTCGTAGAAGACGGCCGTCTCGGGGATGGTCTTCTCGGCCTCGAGGCACAGCCGGACGCCCTCGAGCGCGATGTCGACGATGCCCTGACGGTCGGTGCGGAACACGACGTCGCGCTGCAGCACGCTCGTCGAGTTGTACAGGTGCACGATGGCCTGCTTGGCGCCGGCGATCGACTCGTAGGTGCGCGCGATCAGGTGCTCGCGCGCCTGGGTCAGCACCTGGATCGTCACGTCGTCCGGGATGGCGCCCTCGTCGATGAGGCTGCGCACGAAGTCGAAGTCGGTCTGCGAGGCGCTCGGGAAGCCGACCTCGATCTCTTTGTAGCCCATGCCGACCAGCAGGTCGAACATGATGCGCTTGCGCTCGGGGCTCATCGGGTCGATCAGCGCCTGGTTGCCGTCGCGCAGGTCGACGGCGCACCAGCGCGGTGCCTCGGTGATGCGCTTCGAGGGCCAGGTGCGGTCGGGCAGGTCGACCGCGATCTGCTCGTGGAAGGGCCGGTACTTGTGGATCGGCATGGCCGACGGCTGCTGTGCGTTCTTCATGTCCTGTGGTCTCTCTCGCCCTCGAGGGGCTGCTCTTCGCGGGGGTGTCGGCCGACGACGAACTCCGCGACGAGGGGGGCCTGGTTCAGGACTCGCCGCGGCAGCTAAGGAGGAGCAGGCCGGTGAACACGTGTCGAGGCTAGCACCGACCGAGGAGGCGCGGGTCGTCGCGGACCGGCACCGCGCCTCCTCGGCTCCCCCGCCCGATCAGACCACCGTGCGGACGAGCCGCACGACGGCTCCGACCGAGAGGTCGGGCAGGTAGGCGCGGCCGAGGGCCGTGCCGATGGCCGGCAGCTGCACGGGATCGGGGAACGCCATGACGAGCGGCACGAACTCGGGCTGGAACTTCTTCTTGAAGGTCAGCAGGGTCCGGAATCCGTAGGCGGGCTCGAGCACGCGCCCGAGGAAGGTCAGCACGCGCTCGGTCTGCGTCGCCGGGCCGTCCGACGGCGCACTGGTCGCGAGGGGTGCCGCCGAGAGGCTGAGGAACTCGACGCCCTGTTCTTTCATGGCCAGGGCCGACGAGGCGATGACGAACTCCATCACGCCGTTCATGCTGTCCGGTCGACGGCGCATGAAGTCGAGCGTCCAGCCGACGACCTCGCCGTCGCGCCAGGAGGGCAACCAGCTCGTCACGGCCTGGACCGAGTCGTCCTCGTCCAGGGCGAGCATCAGCGCCACGTCGGGGTCGCGCAACTCGTCCACGCCGCCGAGGGTGAAGCCCATCTCGGGCAGGTTCTTCTCGGCGACCCACTGCTCGCTGATCTCGCCGATCTGGCGGGCGACCGCGGGACGGAGGTCGGCGTAGCGGGTCCACTCGGCGCGGACCCCGTTCTTCGTGGCGCGGTTGATGCTCGACCGGACGTCCTGCCACTTCTTGCCCGTCATGGCGAAGGTGGCCGGGTGGAGCACGGTCTCTTCGCCGACGGGCAGCGTCGCCCAGCCCATCTCGGCGTAGAGGGGCGAGAGCTCGCCCCGCACGCTGTAGAAGACCGGGGTGAGGCCCTGGTCGTCGCACCAGCGGGCGAACTCGCGGGTCACCTCGGGGAGCCGGTCGGCCGGGCACAGCGGCTCACCCGTGGTGATGGCGATGTCCGTGACGACGCGGTAGGCGACCGCAGCGCGACCGTCGGCCGTGAACCAGTATCGGTTGCCCTCCCACAGCGCCATGTGCGACAGCGTGCCCGGCGTCCCCCGGTGGACGATCTCGCGCACCTGGGCACGCGCCGCGTCGGGGCGGACGTCACCCGGCCGTGTCGCACCCACCACGAGCCCGACCAGCACGACGAGCCACCAGAGCGGCCCCACCCACTCGAACGCGGCCCGGACGACCCCGCCGTCGGGCACCGGCCCGATGCGGGTGAGCCCGACGAACCCGACCGGCACGAAGCGTTCGGGCACGTCGAGCAGCAGCGTCCACGGTTCGATCGCCGGGACGAAGGAGGCGCGTCCCAGCCACGCGAGGACGGCGAACGTCACGGCCAGCACGAGACCCGACAGCACGACGACGAGGGCGAACCGCGGCCGTCGCGTCCCCTCGGCCCCGACTCCGAAGTGACGGCGGAGGAAGAACAGCCCGACGGCGACCGCGGCCGGAACGGCGACCGCCACCACGGCGAGCACCACCCTCTCGACCACGTGACGGGGCTGGTCGACAACCGGGTCGGTCGTGACGGGCAGCACCACGTAGTAGAGGCCGGCGAAGACGGCGAGGAGTCCGTTGACCGCGACGGCCACGTCGAGGGCGAGGCGACGACCCCGCCGCAGGTACCAGGCGCACACGAGCAGGACGGCCAGCGGCAGCAGGCTGAGCAGGACGGTCGGCACGCCGTCGATGCCCGCGAGGGCCGCGGCCCGCGCGCAGGCCCCGATCGGAGGCGCGTGCCGGTCGGGTGCGCCCTGTCCCGCGGCCGCGCAGGCGGCCGAGAGCGACCGCCCCGGCAGGACGTCACGGAACAGTATGCCGAGGGGCGAGAGCGCCCCGATGGGGCTGCGGGTGAGCAGGGTCAGGACGGGACCGACCGCCGTCACCGCGACGATGGTCGACGCGAGGCGGCGCACCTCGTGGTGCGAGCTGCGCAGCCATCCGCGCTCGGCGGGAGGGCCGGCCGACACCACCCCGAACACGAGCCCGACGAGGGCGCCGAGGAGCGCGTAGAGACCCGAGGGATGCCCGTCGTACAGCACGAAGGCGAACACGAACGAGAAGCCGACCAGCCGGATGCGGCGGCGCCAGAGCGGCCCGAAGAACGCGCTGGCGGTCATGATCGTGCCGAGGGCGGGCGTGAGCGGGTGGAGGGTGGACTCGGCGGCCACCTCGAGGGCCCAGGTCTCGCCGACCGCCTGCCCCAGGGCCTGCACCGCGACGCCGACGCCGGTCGCCACGACGGCCGTCACGAGGTAGGCCGCGACCGTGCGGCGCCAGCCCATGCGGCGCTCGGCGGCGCCCACGAGCACGAGGACGCCGACCACGGCCAGGACGAGTTGGGCGGGACCGCCGGCGAAGAACACCGAGCCGAAGACGAGCAGCCACGAGGTGCGGTCCTCGAACGGGTCGAGACCCGCGCCGACGAGGTCCCGGAGTCGCTCGCTCGGAGCGTGCGTCAGGCTGCCCGAGGCGAGGGCCAGCACGACGAGCAGCAGCGCGAGCGCGAGACTCACGGGACGGACGCGGACGAACGCCACCACACGGGTGCCGATGCCTTCGGCGACCTGTCGCGCCCGCCCCGGCTCGTGGGGGTCGGGCGGAGTCGGTGCGTCCGGGCCGGCCACGGTCACGTCGGCGCTCACGGGGTCTGCACCGCCGCGCTCAGGCCGAGGCGAGGGTAGAACTGCCCGATGCCGTGGGCGAAGCCGTTGGTCGCGGTCGTCCAGTCGTGTCCGCTGCCGGGTGACACGTACCGCGTCACCGACATGCCCGCCTTCGCCGCCGCCGCCGAGTTCGCCGTCATGAACTGACCGTACCGAGCGTCGGTGGAACCGACGGCGAAGAACGCCGCGGTGTCCGCGTAGGGCGCGTGCTCCGCCATGATCGCCTGGGGTTGGGCGGCCTCGTACGCGGCTCGGTTCCCGGCGAAGCCCTGGGTGATCGTGGTCTTCTCGTCGCCGATCGACGGGCCGAGCTCACCCGACACGTCGATGAAGGTCGCGAACAGGTCGGGTCGCGCCGCGGCGAACTGGATCGAGCAGGTGCCCCCCTGCGAGAACCCGCCGATCGTCCACGCCCTCGGGCCGGAGGCCACGTGGAAGTGGCTCGTCATGTAGTCGACCACGTCGGTGGTGATGTACGTGGCGCTGTTACCCAGGGCGCCGTCCACGCACATCGGGTTGTGCGCGTCGGCACTCAGCTGGTCGGGCACGACGACGATCGGCGCGAGACCGTGGTTCTTCGCCGCGAAGGCGTCGAGCGTCTCGACGAGGTGGCCGGCCGTGACCACCGAGCTCGGTTCGGCCGGTTGCCCCGACATCATGATCATCACCGGGAGGGCGGGGGCGTTCGCCACGAGGGCCGCCGGAGGCAGGTAGACGACGGCGTCGCGTGCCGGGAAGTGCGACACCGTCCCGGGGATGGACACGCTGCCGTACCGGCCCGTGGCCGGCAGGTCGGCCGGCGCCTTCCAGGTCGACCAGAGGGTCGGGTCGAACTCCGTCGAGCCAGGGGCCGCGGACGGAGGCGCGGTGGCGGTCGCCGGGAGAGCCGGCACCTCGTCCTGGCCGAGCGCCTGCGGCAGGTTCTGGTACACGCTGCCGTCGCGGTTCAGCGCCAGGCCCCCGGCCAGGGCGAACACCAGGACCGCCAGCACGGCCACGACCTTCCGCCACCAGCGGGTGCGGAACAGGTTGACGACGACGACCCCGAGGCCGGCGACCACCGCGGCGACCCAGAGGCGGTCCACCCAGGTCGGCGACAGGCCCAGCACGTCGCGCACGTCGCCGAGCCACCACGTGAGGACGGCGCCCAGGGCGGCTCCGACGAGGACTGCGAGGGCGATCCACCGCCACCACGTCCGGCGGGTCCGCGGACGGACGAGGAGTCCGATCGCGACCAGGGCGGCGACGACGTCGACCACCAGCAGCACCGTCGACGACAGCAACGGGACCGACAGCAACCAGTTCATGCGAGGGCTTCTTTCAGCGGAGTGTCGGGGTGGTGACCACCCAGGTGACACTCTGCTGCCACGAAGCCGGTCGACACGAGCCGTGCCGCTCGATCACAGCAGTCTCATCAGGTGCGGTCAGCGTCCACACGGCACCCGCAGGTCGATCGCACGACGCACCGTCGACGACCGACCGTGTCCCGTCGCCGGCCCGGGCCTACTCGGCGAGCCCGTGTTCGTAGGCGTAGACCACGAGCTGCACCCGGTCGCGCAGGGACAGCTTCGACAGCACACGACTGATGTGGGTCTTGACGGTCGCCTCGCTGAGGAACTCCCGCGACGCGATCTCGGAGTTGCTGAGGCCCCGCGCCGCGAGGTCGAAGATGTCGCGCTCTCGGGTGGTGAGGGTGCCGAACGACTCGGGGACGGCCCGGGCGCGGGAGGCGCGTCCGTCGAAGTGCTCGAAGAGCTCACGGGTGGCGGACGCCGCGATCACGGCGTTGCCCGCGTGCACGGTGCGGATGGCGGCGAGGAGGAACTCGGGGTCGGCGTCCTTGAGGACGAAACCGCTCGCGCCTCCTCGGATGGCCCGGGTGGCGGCCTCGTCGAGGTCGAACGTCGTCAGCACGATGATGCGCGGCGGACGACGGGAGTCCGCCTCGGCCTGAGCCAGGACGGCGGTGGTGGCGGCGATGCCGTCCATGACGGGCATGCGGATGTCCATCAGGACGACGTCGGGCGTGGTGCGCGCGACCATGGCCACGCCCTCGTCGCCGTTGCTGGCCTCGCCCACGAACTCGAGGTCGGGCTGCGAGCCGACCAGCATCTTGATGCCCGCACGGAACAGGGCCTGGTCGTCGACCAGCGCGACGCGGATGGGAGCCGTCGAGCGGCCGGGCATGTCGATCATCGGATGCGTACCTCTTGGGTCAGTGCCAGGGTCGGCACGATGGCGTGGACGACGAAGCGTCCGTCGGCGTTCTGGGTGGTGAGCGAGCCGCCCGCCAGGGTGGCACGCTCTCGCATGCCGTCGAGCCCGTGGCCGCCCCGCCGCTCGTCGCCGGTCGTGTCGACCGGACGTGTCGGCGGCCGCACGACGTTCGAGATCACCAGGTGCAGCGCCTCGTAGCGCCAGTCGAAGTGGAGGCCGACGGGCTGGTCGACGGCACCGTGCCGGAGGACGTTGGTCAGGCTCTCCTGCACGATGCGGAACACGGCGAGCTGCCGATTGGTCCCGAGCACCTGGGGTTCGCCCGTCACGCGCAGGTCGATCGTGAGGCCCGAGCCGCGCATCTGGTCGAGCAGACGGTCGAGATCACCGAGGGCGGGCTGCGGCGCCTCGCCCTGGCTGTGCCGCAGCTGACCGAGGAGCACGCGGACGTCGCCGAGGGCCTCTCGAGCCGTCGTGGCGATGGTGGTGAGCGCCCCGTCGACCGAGGTCGGGTCGACCCGGGCGGCGTAACGGGCCCCGTCGGCCTGGGCGATCACGACGGCCAGCGAGTGGGCGACGACGTCGTGCATGTCCCGGGCGATCCGGTTGCGTTCTTGCTCGACGGCGATGTCACGCTCGGCTCGGGCGGCCTCGCGTTCGGCCCGGGCGGCATCGTTCTCGGCACGGGCGGTCTCGCGCTCGGCGATGAGCCGCGCCTCACGGCTGAGCCGCTCGGACCATCGCGCTCGGGCCAGCAGTCCCCCGGCCCAGGGAAGGCCGAGCAGGGCGAGGAACCCGAGGAGGCTGATCCCCAGTTGCAGCAGGATGCGGACGACGTCGGTCACCGCGTAGATGTCGTAGTCGACGCCGAACAGGCTCTGCTGCACGAACGAGAGGTAGAACGTGCCCAGGAAGGCACCCACGCCCACGGAGATCAAGCCCGACCACTTGACCCGGTCGGTGCCGTACGCGGCCGTGGAGTACAGGACCGCGCAGATCGCGAGGTTCGTGACACCGGGCGTGCTGCCCGTGATCATCTGGGACGCGGCGACCAGCCAGGCGAGGGTCAGGGCGAGCCCGGGCGACAGTCGACGCAGGGCGAACGTGACCGTCATGCCCAGCACGACGAACGGGGTCGTCGTGACGCCGTCGCTCAACACCAGGCCGACCACACCGAGCAGGAACGCCGCCGACAGGTCGACGGCGACCTGGTAGGGCGCGAGGCGTCGGAAGATCACCCGACCACCGTACGACCTACGGCGGCCCGTCCGGGCCGGCCGGCGGACGCGAACGACCTCGGGACCATCACGATCATCCGCAGGGACGAGACCGACCCGCCCGAGAGGGACGAGGCCGGACGACCGGGAGAACGGGTCAGAACCCCAGCCGTCCGAGCTGCTTCGGATCGCGCTGCCAGTCTTTGGCGACCTTCACGCGGATCGACAGGAACACCTGCTTGCCGACGAGCGGCTCGATCTGCGCCCGGGCCCGCTCGCCGACCTCGCGCAGGCGCTGACCGCCCTTGCCGATGACGATGGCCTTCTGGCTGTCCCGCTCGACGAAGAGGTTGGCGTAGATCTCGAGGAGGTCCTTGTCGTCACGCTCGACCATGTCGTCGATCGTCACGGCGAGCGAGTGCGGCAGCTCGTCCTGCACTCCCTCGAGCGCGGCCTCGCGGACGTACTCGGCCACCCGGTCGGTCAGGCCCTCTTCGGTGACCGCGTCGGACGGGTAGAGCGGCTGGGACACCGGCATGAGCTTGATGAGCTCGGCGGTGAGCACGTCGAGCTGCACGTCGCTGACGGCCGACAACGGGATGATGGCCTCCCAGTCGCGCAGTCGGCTGACCGCGAGCAGCTGCTCGGCGACCGCGGGCCGTGACGTCGCGTCGGTCTTGGTCACGATCGCGACCTTCTTGGCCCGCGGGTACTGGTCGAGCTGTTCGTTGATGAACCGGTCGCCCGGGCCCAGCTTCTCGTCGGCCGGAACGCAGAACCCGATCACGTCGACGTCGCCGAGCGTGGTCTGGACGATGTCGTTGAGCCGCTCGCCGAGCAGCGTGCGCGGACGGTGCATGCCCGGGGTGTCGACCAGGACCAGCTGACCGGACGCCTGGTGCACGATGCCCCGGATGGCCCGGCGGGTCGTCTGCGGCTTCGACGAGGTGATGGCCACCTTCTGGCCCACGAGGGCGTTGGTCAGCGTCGACTTGCCGACGTTGGGCCGCCCGACGAACGAGACGAACCCGGCTCGGTAGGTCGACCCCCGAGGAGGCGCGGCCGAGGGGGTGAGGTCGTCTCCGGTGGTCGACATGGGGGCCTTTCGTGAACGTGGTGGAACGGGTGGGAGGTGGAGGGTCGCGACGACCCGGCGTTCAGTCGTCGCGAGCGGCGTCGGCGAACGCGGCCTGGGCGTCCGCGAGGTCGGCATCACGCTCGACCAGCACCGTCTGCAGATCGTGCCGACGACCCTCGGTGCGATCGGCCGTGAGGACGAGGCCCGACACGCGGACGACCGACCCCTGCTCGGGCAGTCGCCCCAGGACCTTGGTGAGCAACCCGCCCACCGAGTCCACGTCGTCGTCGTCGAGCTCGAGGCCGAAGAGGTCGCCGAGCTCGTCGACGGGGAGACGGGCACTCACCCGGAAGACACCCGCAGAGACCTCGCGCTGCGGGGCGACCTCACGGTCGTACTCGTCGCTGATGTCCCCGACGAGTTCTTCGATGAGGTCCTCGAGCGTGACGAGGCCGGCGATGCCGCCGTACTCGTCGACGACCATCGCGAGGTGGTTCTTGTCGACCTGCATCTGTCGCAGCGCGTCGTCGGCCTTCTTGGACTCGGGCACGAAGACCGCCGGGCGGGCGAGGGTCGTGACGGGAGCGGAGTCGTCGCCGCTGTGCTCGTGCAACCGTCGGGCGAGGTCGCGCAGGTAGACGATGCCGAGGACGTCGTCGGAATCGCGGCCGACGACGGGCACCCGGGACACGCCCCGGCCGAGGAAGAGGCTCATCGCCGATCCGACCGAGGCGGTGGCGTCGAGGGTGACCATGTCGGTGCGGGGCACCATGACCTCGCGGACCACGGTGTCGCTGAATTCGAAGATCGAGTGGATGAGCTCGCGGTCGTCCTCTTCGAGGACGTCGAGCTCGGTCGCCTCGTCGACCATGCTGAGCAACTGCTCTTCGGACGAGAACGACGCACTGCGCGGACGGCCGGGGGTCACCCGGTTGCCGACGGCCACCAGGGCGTCGGCCAGGGGCCCGAGGACGACCCGGACGAACCGCACGAGCCCCGAGGTGAGCCGCACGAGACCACGGGCGTGGGCGCGACCGACGCTCCGCGGGCTGGAGCCGACGAGGACGAAGGACACGACCGTCATGATGAGTGCCGAGAGCAGCAGGGCCAGCCACCAGGGCTCGACCGAGAACGCGAACGACAACGACACGAGGACGGCCGCCGACGTCTCGGCCAGGATGCGCACGAAGTTGACGGCGTTCACGTGCGCCCCCACGTCGGCCGCGATGGCGGTCAGCGCCGTCGCGTGACGCGGATCGTCGTCGGCCTCGTCGAGGAGGTCCTGGCGGCTGAGCACGCCGAGTGCCGAGTCGGCCGCGGCCAACAGACCGCCGAAGACCACCAGGAAGACCGCCACGACGACGAAGACCGTGACCATCACGGCGTCACCGACTCGTGTCGGCCGCGGCGAAGGCCGCGAGGATCTCGCGCTGCAGACCGAACATCTCGCGCTCGTCGTCGGGCTCGGCGTGGTCGAACCCGAGGAGGTGCAGGATGCCGTGACAGGTGAGCAGCAGCATCTCGTCGAGAGGGGTGTGCCCCGCCGTGGCGGCCTGGGCGACGGCCACCTGGGGACACACGACGATGTCGCCGAGCAGGCCGGCCGGCGTCGGCTCGTCCTCGGTCCCCGGACGCAGTTCGTCCATCGGGAAGCTCAGCACGTCGGTCGGGCCGGGTTCGTCCATCCACTGGACGTGGAGTTGCTCCATCGCGGCTTCGTCGACGAACACGATCGCGAGCTCGGCCTCGGGGTGCACGTGCATCTGGTCGAGCGCGAAGGTGGCCAGACGTTGGATCGTCGCCTCGTCGACCTCGACGGCGGATTCGTTGGCGACCTCGATGCTCACCGGGTTCCTCTCTTCGGCAGGCGGTCGCGGGTGTCGGCTCGGCGCTCGGCGCGGTTGCCCGACTCGGCCTGGTCGTGGGCCGCCTCGTGACGGCGGTGCTGCTGGGCCTGACGCTCGGCGTCGTAGGTCGTGTACGCGTCGACGATGCGGCCGACGAGCGTGTGTCGCACGACGTCGTCGCTGGTGAGACGGGCGAAGTGGATGTCGTCGATCCCGTCGAGCACCGTCGTGACGAGCTGCAGGCCGCTGGCCCCGGTGGGCAGGTCGACCTGGGTGACGTCGCCCGTCACGACCATGCGCGAGCCGAAGCCGAGACGGGTGAGGAACATCTTCATCTGCTCGGGCGTCGTGTTCTGCGCCTCGTCGAGGACGACGAACGCGTCGTTGAGGGTGCGACCGCGCATGTAGGCGAGAGGGGCCACCTCGACGGTGCCGGCCGCGAGCAGCTTGGGCACGATCTCGGGGTCCATCATCTCGTTGAGCGCGTCGTAGAGCGGGCGGAGGTACGGGTCGATCTTGTCGGTGAGCGTGCCCGGCAGGAACCCCAACCGCTCGCCGGCCTCGACCGCGGGACGCGTCAGGATGATCCGCTGGACCTCGCGGCGCTGCAGCGCCTGGACGGCCTTGGCCATGGCCAGGTACGTCTTGCCCGTACCGGCCGGGCCGATGCCGAACGTGATGGTGTGCTGGTCGATCGCGTCGACGTACTCTTTCTGACCCGGTGTCTTCGCCCGGACGCCCTTGCCGCGGCTGGTGACGATGGGCTGACCGAAGACCTCGGACGGGCTGCCCTGCCCCGAGTCGAGCAGACGGGCCGACGTCGCGACCTCGGCCGGGCCGAGGTCGTGGCCGCCCCGGACCATCGAGACGAGCTCGTCGACGAGCCCCTCGGCCCGGCCGACGGCGGACGAGGGCCCCTCGAGGGTGACCTCGTTGCCGCGCACGAGCACGCGGACCTCGGGGTACTGCTTCTCGACCGCGCGGAGCAGGCGGTCTTGCGGGCCCAGCAGCTGGACCATGGCGACGCCGTCGACGGTGACGTCGACGCGCCGGACGTCGTCGCCCGTCGTCGGTGTCGAGGGGCCGGTGGCGTTCGTGTCGCTAGTGGGCAAGGGTGCCTTCCTCCAGGGGTCCGCCGAGCACATGGGCGTGCACGTGGAACACGGTCTGCCCGGCGGATGCGCCGGTGTTGAAGATCAAACGGAACTCGGACCCGGAGTGTTCCCCGAACGCTGCCGGGTCGGCCGCGAGCCGGGAGGCGGTCGCCACCAGCTCGGCGAGCAGCGCCGGGTCGCCCGCGGCGAGTTCGACTACGTCGCGGTACGCCTGGGTCTTGGGCACCACGAGCAGGTGGACGGGTGCCTGGGGCGCGATGTCGCGGAAGGCGATGACCGTGTCGCTCTCGAACACGATGTCGGCGGGGATCTCGCGCGCGACGATGCGGCTGAAGACGGTGGGCTCGTCGGAGGTCTCGGACATGCTGCCCATCGTAGCGACGACCGCCGACACGGCCCACGGGGGCGTCGAGGTCACCAGCGGCCGAGACGCGCGCTCAGGACGGAGAGCGCGGCGGGGCCGGCCGTGGAGGTGCGCAGGACGGCGTCCCCGAGGCGCACGGCGCGGGCACCCGCCTCGGCGAGCTGCTGCAGTTCGGCGGGCGACACCCCGCCCTCGGGACCGACGACCACGACGACACGGTCGGGCACCGCGCCTCCTGCGGTCAGGTCGACCGCCGTGAGCGCCTGCTCGGCCGACGGCTCGAGCACGAGCACGAGATCGCGGGAGGCGCGCTCGGCCAGCTGCCGCGTCGTCGCGAGCCCGGACACCTCGGGTGCCCAGGGACGGATGGACTGCTTGGTCGCCTCGCGCACGATCGTCGACCAGCGGGTGAGCCCCTTGGCGACCTTGGGGCCCTCCCACCGGGAGATGCTGCGGGCCGCGGCCCACGGCACGATCTCGTCGACGCCGAGCTCGGTCGCGGCCTGCACCGCGAGCTCGTCGCGGTCGCCCTTGGCGAGGGCCTGGGCGAGGACCAGCCGCGTCGTCGGCGGCTCGTGCCGCACCACCCGCGTCGCGAGCAGCACCAAGCGCTCGGGAGCCGCCTCGGTCACCTCACCCTGGACGACCAAGCCCCGACCGTTGCCGAGGGTGAGCGCCTCGCCCACCCGCACGCGGCTGACCGTGACCGCGTGCCGCGCCTCGGAACCGGTCAGCTCGACGGTCGAACCGACCTCGGCGGCGACCAGGTCGTCGACCAGGTAGAAGTGCGCCACGATCAGAAGTTCAGGAAGCGGTCGCGCAACTTGCCGAACAGGCCTTGCTGGAAGTGCGACAGCTCGGGAGCCGGGGAGCGCCTGCCGGAGGCGAACTTCTCGATCAGCTCGCGCTCCTTGTGGCTGAGCTTGGTCGGGGTGACCACCTGCACGCCGATCTTGAGGTCGCCGCGACCCGTTCCGCGCAGACGCGTGATCCCGCGGTCCTTCACGGTGATGATGTCGGCGCTCTGGGTGCCGGGCCTGATCTCGACCTCGATCTCGCCGTCGAGCCCGGTGAGCGTCGTCGACGTGCCGAGGATGGCGTCGGCCATCTGCACCTCGAGCGTCGCCAGCAGGTCGTCGCCGTTGCGGCTGTAGGTGTCGTGGTGGCGCACCTTGACCTCGAGGTAGAGGTCGCCGTTCGGGCCGCCGGCCTGGCCGACCTCGCCCTGACCGGGCAGCTGGAGCCTGAGGCCCGTGTCGACGCCCGCGGGGATGTCGATCGGGATCGAGCGACGGGCCCGCACGCGGCCCTGCCCCTGACAGGTCGGGCAGGGGTTCGGGATGACGGTGCCGTAGCCCCGGCAGGTGCCGCACGGGCTCGACGTCATGACGTTGCCGAGCAGGGAGCGCACGGTGCGCTGGATCTGCCCGGAACCACCGCAGATGTCACAGGTCTGCGGCGAGGTGCCGGGTGCGCAGCACGAGCCGCTGCAGGTGTCGCAGAGGACGGCCGTGTCGACCTCGATGTCGCGCTGGGTGCCGAAGACGATGTCCTCGAGGTCGACCTCGAGGCGCAGCAGGGCGTCCTGCCCGCGCTCGCGCCGGGACCGAGGGCCCTGGCGCTGACCCTGGCCGCCGCCGCCGAAGAACGCGTCGAAGATGTCGCCGAAGCCGGCGGCCCCGCCTCCCCCGCCGCCGAAACCGGGCTGCGGGCCGAGGTCGTAGCGTTCACGCTGCTGCGGGTCGCTGAGCACGTCGTAGGCGTGCGTGACGTCCTTGAAGCGTTCGGACGCGTCGGGGCTGGGGTTGACGTCGGGGTGCAGCTCGCGGGCGAGCTTGCGGTACGCCTTCTTGATCTCTTCCGGGGTCGCCTGACGGTCGACTCCGAGGACGTCGTAATGATCTGCCACTGGTTCTCGTCTGCCTCTGGTGTGGTGTGGTGGTCTTCCCGGCGGGGCCGGGCCCGGCGGACCGGGACGGGGATGGGGGTCGTGGGACGGCCGGGGCCGTCGGGGTCGGCTACCGCTCGGCGAGCAGCGACGACAGGTAGCGGGCGACGGCACGCACGGCCGCCATGTTGGTCGAGTAGTCCATGCGCATGGGCCCGAGGACGCCGAGCCTCGCGATCTCGCTGCCCTGCGTCGAGTACCCGCTGGCCAGGACCGACGCCTGCGACAACCCGAACGAGGCGTTCTCGCGCCCGATGCTCGCGGCCACGTCGACGGCGTCGAGTTGCATCTCGCCGAACAACCGCAGCAGGGCGACCTGCTCTTCGATCGCCTCGAGCACCGGGAAGAGGTCGCCGCTGAAGTCGTCGCCCGTGCGCACCAGGTTCGCCGCGCCGGCCATGACCAGGCGGTCCTGGCGTCCGGCGGCGATCTGCTCGGTGAGGCTCGCGACGACGACGCCGACGATCGCCGCGAGGTCGGGGCGGAAGCGCGTCGGCAGGTCGGTGAGGGCCGTGGAGGCCTCGCCCAGGGGCCGTCCGCCGACCGCGGCGTTGATGGCGGCCCGCAACTCGGACAGGAAGGACTCGTCGACGGCGGTTCGGATGTCGACGACCCGCTGTTCGACCTGGCCGCTGTCGGTGATGAGCACCGTCATGACGCGGTCGTCGCCCAGGCTGACCAGCTCGACGTGACGCACGCGGGCCCGGGAGAAGGTGGGGTACTGCACCAGCGCCACCTGGTTGGTGAGCTGCGACAGCAGTCGGACCGTCCGCCCCAGCACCTCGTCGAGGTCGGTGGAGTCGCCGAGGAAGGTCTCGATGGCCTGACGCTGGGCGGCGCTGAGCGGTCGCAGGTCGGCGAGCTGGTTGACGAAGAGCCGGTAGCCCTTGTCGGTCGGCACGCGACCCGACGAGGTGTGCGGGGCCGCGATGAGCTCTTCTTCTTCGAGCAGCGCCATGTCGTTGCGGATCGTCGCCGCCGAGACGCCGAACTGGTGTCGCTCGACGATGGACTTCGACCCCACCGGCTCGCGGGACGCGACGTAGTCATGCACGATGACGCGCAGCACTTCGAGACCGCGTTCGGAGACCATGTCGCACCTCTCTTCGCTCGACGCCCCCCGGGTCGTCCGCACGCCGGGCGACCGGGCCTGGCACTCGACGTGCCGGACTGCCAATCGTACGACACCTCCGTCGCGAGGCCTACTCGCGCCGCGCCCGGCTGCCCTAGGGTGGCGGGGACATCCGCAGGACACTCACGAACAGGTGCAGCCATGACCGAGACCCCTCCCGCCCAGCCGAACGGCCCGCAGAACGGTCGACCCGGCCAGAACGGGCAGCCCGGCCAGCCCTACGGCCAGGGCCAGCAGCCCGGTCAGCCCTACGGTCAGGGCCAGCAGCCCGGCGCCGGCTACGGCCAGCAGCCCGGCTACCAGCCGCAGCCCGTGCAGGCGATGCGCCCCGAGGACGAGAAGCTCTGGGCCACGCTCATCCACCTCGGCGGCATCATCTTCGCGTTCGTCCCGGCTCTCGTCGGCTACCTGGTGCTGAAGGACCGCGGCCCGTTCATCCGGGAGCACACCAAGACGGCGCTGAACTTCCAGATCACCATGGCCATCGTCTACGTGATCTCGGCGATCCTGTCGGTCATCGTCATCGGAGGCGTGCTGGCACTCGTCGCCGGCATCCTCGTCATCATCTTCTCGATCATCGCCGCCGTCGCGGCCAACAAGGGCCAGTGGTACAAGTACCCGCTGACCATCGAGTTCATCAAGTAGACGGTCGACCGGCCCGGACGGGCACGACGCGAGGCGCGACTCCCCCGGGAGCCGCGCCTCCGGCGTTCCCGGCCCGCGCCTCCTCGGTCCGCCACCTCGGGACGCCGATCGAGAGCGCGACTCGATCAGAGCGCGCGGTCAGTCGGGCAGCAGGCGTCGCACGACGGCGTCGGCCATCAGGCGACCCTCGCGGGTGAGCACCACGCGACCCTGCAGGGCCGGGCGCCCCTCGACCCAGCCGTCGGCGATGAGTCCGGCGACCGCCTGGCGACCGTCGTCGTCGAGCTCGGAGGTCGGCAGCCCCTCGCGGATGCGCACCCCGAGCAGGACACGCTCGACCCGACGGGTCTCGTCGTCGAGGGTCTCGCGACCGGCGGCCGGCGACTCACCCGCGGCCATGCGCTGCTGGTACGCGGCCGGGTGCTTGACGTTCCACCAGCGGACGCCGCCGACGTGGCTGTGCGCGCCCGGGCCGACGCCCCACCAGTCGTGGCCCTGCCAGTAGGCCAGGTTGTGTCGGGAGCGGTGTTCGAGACCACGGGACCAGTTGCTCACCTCGTACCAGTCGTACCCGGCCGCGGCGAGCCGGTCGTCCGCGATCTCGTACATGTCGGCCGCCGTGTCGTCGTCGGGCATCGGTACCTCGCCGCGCTTGATCTGGCGGGCGAGCTTCGTGCCGTCCTCGACGATCAGCGAGTAGGCCGAGAGGTGGTCGGGCTGCTGCTCCAGGGCGACGTCGAGCGAACGCCTCCAGTCGTCGAGGGTCTCGCCGGGCGTGCCGTAGATGAGGTCGAGGCTGACGTCCAGCCCGGCGTCGCGGGCCCAGCGCACCACGAACGGGATGCGCTCGGGATCGTGCGTGCGCTCGAGGGTGGCGAGCACGCTCGGCACGGCCGACTGCATGCCGAAGCTGACGCGCGTGAACCCGGCGTCGGCGAGCTGCTGCAGGTACACGGCGTCGACCGAGTCGGGGTTCGCCTCGGTCGTCACCTCGGCACCCGGCTCGAGACCCCAGGTGTCGACCATCGCGTGCAGCATCGACGTGAGGTCGCCCGAGGGCAGCATCGTCGGTGTGCCCCCGCCGAAGAACACCGAGGAGGCGCGGCGCGGCGGCAGCCCCGCCTCGCGCAGCACCCGGCCCCCGAGCTCGATCTCGGCGACGGCCTGCCCGGCGTAATCGTCCCGGCGTGCGCCCCGCAGTTCGTCGCCCGTGTACGTGTTGAAGTCGCAGTACCCGCAGCGCACGCGGCAGAACGGGACGTGCAGGTAGACCCCGAAGTTGCGGTCGTGCGCGCCGACCGCGACGGTCTCGGGCAGACGGCCGTCGGCGGGGGCGGGATCGCCGAGGGGAAGGGCTCCGGGCACCGTCAGGCGCCGGTTCCCGAAGCGTCGCCGCGCGGGCCGGTCGGGGGCCGGTCGTCACCGCGGGGATCGCCGACCCCGGCCTCGGTGTCCTCGACGACGACGACCTCGTCGGTCTGCTCGCCCTTGTCGTTGAGGCTCAGGGCCCGCAGGTACCGCTTCGTGTACTGCGCCTGCGTGCGCCGCAGGAAGGGGGCCACGAGGCGCCACTTCGCGCTCGACGGCTTCGAGAACGACCGGATGGACAGCCAGACCGAACCGTCGTCGGTCTGGTCGACGATCCAGGACTCCTCGCCGCTCTCGGGGTGGCCGTCGAGGGTTCCGTACGCGAAGCCCTTGCGCTTCGGTTCGTCGATCACGTAGACGACGCGGACCGGCGCCTCGACCGTGCGCCCGTAGGCCTCGATGCTGAGCGTGGCCGTCGTGCCCGCCGTGAGGAAGGGCGTGCCGTCGGGCGAGTACCGCGACTCGTCGCGCGCGGTCGCCCACTCGGCCGCGTCGACCGGTTGTCCGTGCTCGTCGAACTGGACGGGCGTGTACTCGCTCTCGTCGGCCGGCGGCACGCTGTCGACCCGGACGCGGATGCCGCTGCGCTCCTGGATCTGCCAGGTCATGGTGGCGATCCAGGCCGCGGCGAAGCGGGCGTCGCCGTGGCCGACGCGGGCACGGTACTCGGCCGGCTTGAAGCCCTTCGGCGGGTACTGCATGAGGTCGGGGGCCTGCGTCGCCCCGACCTCGCCGTAGGTCGTGCGGGTCTCGGTGTGGGTGGCTCGACGCATGCGCCCTACTTCTTGTCTTTCTTCTCGACGTCGCCGCTGAGGGCGGCGATGAAGGCCTCTTGGGGCACGTCGACCCGACCGATGGTCTTCATGCGCTTCTTGCCCTCTTTCTGCTTCTCGAGGAGCTTGCGCTTGCGCGAGATGTCGCCGCCGTAGCACTTGGCCAGGACGTCCTTGCGCATGGCGCGGATGCTCTCGCGGGCGATGATCCGGGCACCGATGGCGGCCTGGATGGGCACCTCGAACTGCTGCCTCGGGATGAGCTCGCGCAGCCGACCCGTCATGAGGACCCCGTAGGCGTAGGCCTTGTCGCGGTGCACGATCGCGCTGAACGCGTCGACCTGTTCGCCCTGCAGCAGGATGTCGACCTTGACCAGGTCGGCCTCTTGGTCGCCGATGGGTTCGTAGTCGAGGCTGGCGTAGCCCGCGGTCTTCGACTTGAGGCTGTCGAAGAAGTCGAACACGATCTCGCCGAGGGGCATCGCGTAGCGGATCTCGACCCTGTCCTCACCGAGGTACTCCATGCCGAGCAGGGTGCCGCGGCGCTGCTGGCAGAGTTCCATGATCACGCCGACGTAGTCCTTGGGCGCGAGGATGCCCGCCTTGACCATGGGCTCGCTGACGCTGGCGATCTTGCCCCCCGGGAACTCGCTGGGGTTGGTGACCGTGACGGTCTTCTTGTCTTCGGTGGTGACCTCGTAGATGACGCTCGGCGCTGTCGTGATCAGGTCGAGGCCGAACTCGCGGTCGAGGCGTTCGGTGACGATCTCGAGGTGCAGCAGGCCGAGGAACCCGCATCGGAAGCCGAAGCCGAGGGCCACCGAGGTCTCGGGCTCGTAGACCAGCGCGGCGTCGGACAGCTTGAGCTTGTCGAGCGCCTCGCGCAGGAGGGGGTAGTCGCTGCCGTCGATCGGGTACAGCCCCGAGAAGACCATGGGCAGCGGCTCGGTGTAGCCGCTGAGGGCCTCGGTCGCGGGCTTGGCCGACGTCGTGACGGTGTCGCCCACCTTCGAGAGGCGGACGTCCTTCACGCCGGTGATGAGGTAGCCGACCTCGCCGACCGACAGACCCTGGCTGGGGACGGGCTCGGGCGACGAGACGCCGATCTCGAGGATGTCGTGCGTCGACTTCGTCGACATCATCTGCACCTTCTCGCGCGGGTGCAGGGTGCCGTCGATCATGCGGATGTAGGTGACCACGCCGCGGTAGCTGTCGTAGACCGAGTCGAAGATCATCGCGCGGGGCGGTGCGTCCTTGACGCCGACGGGCGAGGGGATGCGATCGACCACGCGGTCGAGGAGCTCCTCGACGCCCATGCCGGTCTTGCCGCTCACCCGCAGGACGTCGGCGGGGTCGCCGCCGATCAGGCCCGCCAGCTCGGCGGCGTACTTGTCGGGGTCGGCCGCCGGGAGGTCGATCTTATTGAGCACCGGGATGATCTCGAGGTCGTTCTCGAGTGCCAGGTAGAGGTTCGCCAAGGTCTGGGCCTCGATGCCCTGCGCCGCGTCGACCAGCAGGATCGCGCCTTCGCAGGCGGCCAGCGAGCGGGAGACCTCGTAGCTGAAGTCGACGTGGCCGGGGGTGTCGATCATGTTGAGCGCGAACGTCTCGCCGTTGCGCTCCCACGGCATGCGCACGGCCTGGCTCTTGATCGTGATGCCGCGCTCGCGCTCGATGTCCATGCGGTCGAGGTACTGGGCACGCATCGCGCGCGACTCGACCACGCCGGTGATGCCGAGCATGCGGTCGGCCAGGGTCGACTTGCCGTGGTCGATGTGCGCGATGATGCAGAAGTTGCGGAGGGACTCGGGCTCGGTCGACGCCGGCTCGAGTGCGCGGGTTGCTTGGGGACTCACACGATCCTCTGGGGGTGGTGGGCGGGGGTACCGCACGATTCTCCCACGCCCGGGCGACGGATCGGGCGTCGGGCCGCGCGGAGCCCGCCCCTCGGCAACTCCTGCCCGGTGCCGCGGACGACACCGCGCCTCCCCGATCCGCCGCTCGGGCTGCGACGGCGGGCAGGAGTTGCCGACGCGGGAGGGGCGGGCCGGGCTGCGGAGTCGGCGGGGGCGGAGCGGACCGGTCGGCGGGGCCGCGGGTCAGGCGGCGGTGCCGGGGAGGAGTGCGATGACGCCCGCGCCGCCGACGACGGCCAGGCCGATGAACAGGGCGATCAGCGTGCCGACGAGCATGACGGCGGACGAGATGATGCCGACGAGCGCCATGGTGCGACGCTCGGGCTCACGACGGCGGGACAGGATGCCGAGGACGAGGCCGGCGATCGGGACGACGAAGGTGAAGCCGAAGCCGATCGAGGCGAGGCCGAGGACGAGGCTCCAGACGGCGAGGGGCGAGCGGACGCCGGTGGTGGAGGCGGAGACGGTGGTGTGTACGGGTTGGTTCGTCATGTTCCGAGCCTAGGAAGCCCCTCACCGCGACCCCAGGGGGCTGACCCCCGGATCTCAGCGGGGGTCGCCCGGCGCGGGCAGTTTGCCGAGACCGCGGGTGATCACCTCGGGCGACGACGCGAGGCACACGCGGATCCACCCCTCGCCGCTGCGGCCGAACGCGCTGCCCGGTGCGACCGCAACGCGCTCCGAGAGCAGGAACCGCTCGGCCCACCCGGCGACGTCGCCCTGCGAGGCGTGGCTCACGTCGATCCAGAGGTAGAAGGCGCCGCTGGGTTCGAGGTACCGGATGCCCCGCTCGGCGAGCAGCGCCGTGGCGAGGTCGAGGTTGCTCCGGTAGTGCTCGCGGGCGTCGGCCACGGGCTGATGATCCCCCGTGACGGCGGCGAGGGCGGCGTGCTGGTCGGGCTCGGCGACGCAGCTGATGGCCGCTTCCTGGACCGTGCGCATCGTCTCGGCGAGGCCCTTCGGCGTCACGAGGTAGCCGACCCGTACGCCCGTCATGGCGTAGGTCTTGCTCATCGAGAAGACGCTGAACACCCGGTCGTCGGTGTCGAGCGAGGCGAGGCTGACGTGCTTAAGCCCGTAGGTGAAGTACTCGTAGACCTCGTCGCTGATCACCCAGAGGTCGTGTCGGCGGGCGAAGTCCAGCAGGCGCCGCAGCGTCTCTTCGGGGTAGACGACGCCGAGCGGGTTCGACGGGCTGTTGACGATCAGGGCGCGAGTGCGGTCCCCGACGAGGTTCTCGAGCTCGTCGAGGTCGGGGCGGAAGTCGAGGTCGGGCGCCAGCGTGTAGGGCACGGGCACGGCGTCGAGCATGTGGGCGTTCATCGTGAAGGTCGTGTAGCCGGGGTCCGGCACGAGGACCTCGTCACCCGCCGCGAGCAGGAGTCCCATCGTCTGGTGCAGGGCCTGCGTCCCGCCGACGGTGACCCAGACCTGCTCGAGGTCCACGTGCACGTCGTTCTCGCGGGCGAGTTTGGCCACGAGCGCCTCGCGCAGGGCGGGGATGCCACCGTTCGGCGTGTAGTCGGTGCGGTCGTCGGCCCAGGCGCGGCGCGCGGCGTCGGCGATGTGGCGGGCGACGGGAACGTCGGGCTCGCCCACCACGAGCATGTCGACACCGTCGAGCTGCGCCGCCAGCTCGAACACCCGACGGATTCCGGACGCGGGCACGGTGGTCATGTGGGGCGCGAGCTGGGGCATGATGGCACGGTACTACGCACGACACGGCACGCCGTCGGGCCGACGCTCGTTGAGAGTCGGGCCTGCTGCTGGTAACGTTGCCTGTTGGCTTGCGCGTTACGTCTGCAGTGGCGGAACGCGATCGCAGCCGAGAGCCGCTCCGGTGGCCATCACCGGCGGCAGCACCGGGTCCACCGATTCACGTCGGTCGGACGCTCGGCTGGCGCACACCCGTCCGAGACACAGAATCCAGAAAGTAGTTCACGTGGCAAACATCAAGTCGCAGATCAAGCGCATCGGCACCAACAAGAAGGCCCAGGACCGCAACCGCGCCGTCAAGAGCGAGCTCAAGACCGCCGTCCGCGCCACCCGCGAGGCCATCGCCGCCGGCGACAAGGACAAGGCCACCTCGGCTCTGCTCCTCGCGTCGAAGAAGCTCGACAAGGCCGCCAGCAAGGGCGTCATCCACCAGAACCAGGCCGCGAACCGCAAGTCGTCCATCGCGAAGCAGGTCGGCGCCCTCTAGGCTCCCCTCCCCCGAGCCCCCGGGCTCGACGACGAAGGCCCCGTCTCGATCGAGACGGGGCCTTCGTCGTACCCGGACGCCGGCGGGATCGACGCCCGGACGGTCAGGAGGCGCGGTTCACGACAGCAGGGCACCGCGCGTCGAGATCATGGTCACCATCCGCTCGAGTGCGTACACCGGATCGCGTTCGGCGCCCTTGACGGCCGCGTCGGTCTCGGCGAGCAGCTCGATGCACCGACCCAGCCCGTCCTCGGACCAGCCACGGAGGTCTCGTTGCGCCCGCTCGACCTGCCACGGGGCGAGCCCGAAGCGTGAGGCGAGTTGACCCGAGCCGCCGTAGGAACCCTGCAGCTTGGCCATCGTGCGGATCTTCATCGCGAACGCCGCCACCACGGGCACGGGGTCGGCCCCGGTCGACAACGCGTGGCGGAGCAGCACGAGCGCCTCGCCCTGCTGACCGGCGATGGCCGCGTCGGCCACCTTGAAGGCGTTCGTCTCGACCCGGCCCGAGTAGTACTTCTCGACGGTGGCCTCGGTGATCTCGGCCGCGGCGTCGCTGATCAGCTGCTGGCAGGCGCTGGCGAGCTCGGCCAGGTCGTCGTTGAAGGCCGTGACCAGTGCCCGCAGGGCCCCCTGCGAGATGCGTCGTCGCTCGGCGGCGAACTCGGCGGCCGCGAACGCGAGCTTCTCGGTGTCTTTCTTGAGCTCGGCGCAGACGACCTCGAGGCCGCCGCCGGTGCCGCCCCGGACGGCGTCCAGCAGCTTCTTGCCGCGGACCCCGCCCCCGTGGCGCAACACCAGCGTCGTGTCGTCGGCGGGCGTCTCGAGGTAGCGCAGCGTCTCGGTGAGGAACGCATCGGTGCACTTCTCCACGTTCGAGACGCGGATGAGACGCGGCTCGGCGAAGAGCGACGGACTCGCCAGTGTCACGAGTTCGCCGGGTTGGTAGTGGTCGGCCTCGAGGTCGTGCACCTCGAGGCTGGGGTCTTCGGCGGCGAGCTGGTCGCGAAGCTGGCGCGAGGCACGATCGGCGAGGAACTGCTCGGGCCCGCTCACCAGCACGACGGCCGCGGGTCGGATTCTGTCCCACCCCACCTGGTCGATCGCGACCGAGGCCTTCTTCGCCGTCTTGCCACTCGCTCGCGCTGCCATGCTGCCTCTCGGACGTCGTCCCACGGACGCGGGGCCCGCCGCGCCACCTCCGATGCTAGAGGACGCCACCGACGTGCCCGACGTGTCGTCACGGTCCCGGGGCCCCGCGTGCTCCCGCCAGATCCGCAGGGCGACGTCGCCGTCCCCACGGTCGACGGGCGTGACCGCGGCCTGACCGGCCTCGTCGCTGCGGACCACGACTCCCCGGCCGTGCCGGACCAGGTCGAGCGCGACGTCGGTCGGGTGCCCGTACGAGTTGTCGGCCCCGACGCCGATCAGCCCGACGCGGGCCGCCACCCGCTCGTACAGCTCGGCGTGCTGGTCCGCCGACCCGTGGTGCGAGACCTTCACGACGTCGACTCTCCCGAGCCCCTCCTCACCGTCGGGCGACGAGGCCAGGCGGCGTTGCGCCGTCTCGCCGAGATCGCCCAGGGCCAGCAGCGAGAGGCATCCGACCCGGCAGGCCGCGCCGGGGTCGACGCGCAGCACGAGGCTCGCGTCGTTGCCGGCGGGGATGTCGGCCGGCGGCCAGAGCAGCCGCCACGTGTGTTGGCCGAGACGCCCTCGGGTGCCGACCCGCGCCTCCTGGACCTCGGCACCACCGTCGCGCAGCGCCGTCACGACCCCGGCGTCGTCCGAGCGCCCCACGGGCCCGACGAGAGCCGTGCCGACCCGACCGACCACGGAGTCGATCGCCCCGACGTGGTCGCGGTCGAAGTGGGTGAGCACGAGCAGGTCGACGTGCGGGACGCCGAACGTCGAGAGGCATCGGTCGAGGGCGGCCTCGTCGTCGCCCACGTCGATCAGGGCGACGGCCGGTCCGCTGCGCACGAGCACGGCGTCGCCCTGTCCCACGTCGCACTGGGCCACGACCCAGTCGTCGGGCACGGAGGCGCGGGTCACCACGGTGCGCCCACCCACCACACCGACGGTCGCCACCAGGACGCCCACCAGCAGCGTCGCCGCCACGGCTCGCGTGCGCCCCCGGGCCCGGGCCACCACGGCGACGACGACGAGGGCCGTGAGGCCGACCAGAGAGGCGACGCCGAGCGCCGAGGCGTCCCACCCGAGTCGCGTGCCCGGCCAGCTCGCCGCCGACCGGGCGACGGCCGCCACCCAGGACGACGGCAGCCACGAGGCCCAGGCGACGGCCGTGGCCGCCCCGGGCACCCAGGGCGCGAGCACGCAGACGACGAGCCCGCCCACGGTCGCCACCGGAGCCGCCGGGCCGGCGAGCACGTTCGCGACGACGCCGTGTAGGGCGATGCTCGGTTCGAGGGCGAGCAGCACGGGCTGGCAGGCGAGCTGCGCGGCCGTGGGCACGGCGAGGGCCGCCGCCACCGGCTCGGGCACGAGGCGCGCCAGCAGGGCGGTCAGCGGCCCGCCGAGCACGACCAGCCCCGACGTCGCGAGGACCGACAGGACGAAGGCGAGGTCGCGGGCCAACCACGGGTCGGTGAACAGCAGCCCGGCGACCGCCAGCGCGACGACGGGCACGCCGGCGATCGGTCGGGCGACGGCGAGGTGCACGAGGACGAGCACCGCCATGACGGTGGCCCGGACGATGCTCGGCTCGGGCGTGACGAGCACGACGAACGCGACGAGCACGACGACGGCCGCCCCGAGCCGCAACAACCGCGGGACCTTCAGCAACGACCCGACGAGCACCACGAGCGCGACGAGCACCGCGCAGTTCGACCCGGACACGGCCGTCAGGTGACTGAGCGACGCCTGCTTCATGTCGTCGTCGAGGTCGTCGGGCACACCCGACGTGTCGCCGATGGCGAGCCCGGGCAGCAGGGCCCCGCCGTCGCCCGGCAGACCCGCGGCCACGGCGCGGAAGGCCGACCGGAGCCCGTTCGACCAGGACGACGCCCGTCCGGGCTCGGCGTGGACGCCGAGCGGCTCGACCGCACGCCCCTCGAACGCGACCGACTCGCCGTACCTCACCGGGGCCAGCACGAGCCGGGCCGAGACGCCGGCCCCGATCTCGACCGAGCCGCCACCGTCGAGTCGCGCCCCGAACACCCGCACCGGCACACGAGCCCCGAGCGCCACGGTCCCCGCGCCGACGTCGAGGCGGTCGACCGACATGGTCAGGACGTCGGCCCGCCCCTCGATCCGGTCGAGCAGTCGCCCCTCGACGGTGACCGCGTGCCCGACCGAGGTCGTGAGCCCCGACGGGTGGCGGCGGTCGTCGCGCACCGCCGCCTGGCCGGTGAGTCCGGCGCACGCCCCGGCACTCAGGGCGACCACCAGCAGCACCTGCCCGGCGGCCAGGACGCCCACCCGCGCCACGACCACGAGTCCGACCGAGACGACGCAGACGACGAGGGCGACCGCCGTCACGACGGGCAGCAGCCCGGGCCGGGTCGAGCCGACCGCGAGCCCCACCCACGCCACGGCCACGGGCACCCCGAGCCGCAGGTCGAGGACGCGACCGGGTGTCACACCCGCACCCGGTCGCGCAGCGTCTCGAGCGTCTTCGGACCGATGCCCGGCACGCCGAGCAGGTCGTCGACGCTGCGGAAGCGCCCGTTCTCGTCGCGCCACGCCAGGATGGCCGCCGCCGTCGCCGGGCCCACCCCGGGCAAGGTCTGCAACGCCGCGTCGTCCGCGAGGTTGAGATCGACCGCTCCCCCACCACCGGGTGCCGCCCCACCCCCGGCCGCCGGTCCACCCGCCGCCGCGTCACCACCGCCCGCCACCCCGTCGTCCACGCTCTCGCCCACGGCCGGCACCCGGAGCTGCTCGCCGTCGACGAGCACCCGCGCGAGGTTGACGGCCGCCTGGTCGGCCTCGGCCGTGAACCCGCCGGCCGCGGCGACCACGTCGACCACGCGGGCGCCGTGCGGCAGCTCGTAGAGGCCGGGCGCCGCCACCCGGCCGTGCACGTGCACGAAGACGACCGAGGCACCCCCGGGAGGCGCGGTGCCGGCCCCTGCGCCGGCTTCGGCCCCGGTGCTCGGCTCGACGGTCACGAGCTCGTCCGCCGCGCCTCCTCGGGTGGCGAACGCCGACACGGCGACGCTCACCGCCAGCACGACGAAGAGCAGGACGACGACCGCGCCGAGCCCCACGCGCCATCGCGGACCACCCGGCTCGGACGGGTCGACGGCGGTGCGGAAGCTGACGGTCATGACCCGTCACGGTACGAGCGCGCGACCGCCGGCACGGACGACGACGGCCGCCCTGGGGAACCAGGACGGCCGTCTGCGGGGTGGGGACGAGACGCGCCCCCGGACGGCTACTTCACCGCGATGTTCACGAGGCGCGGCGCCCGCACGATGACGTTGACGATCTGCTTGTCACCGATCGCGCGCTGCACGGCCGCGGACTCGCGCGACATCGCCTCGAGCTCGTCGGAGCCGATCTTGGGCGACACCTCGAGCCGGTCGCGCACCTTGCCGTTGACCTGGACGACCGCGGTGACGCTCGTCTCGACGAGCAGCGTCGGATCGGCCTTCCGCCAGCCGTACGTGGCGAGGGCACCGCCGTCGTAGCCGAGCTTCTCCCACATCTCGGAGGCGGTGTAGGGAGCGAACAACGACAGCCCCAGCGCGACGGTCTCGGTCGCCTCGCGCACGGCCGGGTCGGACGCGCCGGGACCCGAGTCGATCGCCTTGCGAACGGCGTTGGTGAGCTCCATCAGGCGCGCGACGACGACGTTGTACTTGAACGCCTCGCTGAGCCCCGGGGCCTCGGCGAGGAACCGGTGCGTCACGCGGCGCAGGGCCTGGTCGCCGTCGGCCCACACCACGTCGCGCGAGCTGTCGACGTCACTCGCGAGACGGAACGCCCGAGCCAGGAACTTGGCCGAGCCGGCGGGCGAGACGTCGGCCCAGTCGATGTCGTCCTCGGGCGGGCCGGCGAAGGCCATCGTCAGGCGGATGGCGTCGACGCCGTGCTTGTCGATCTCGTCGGAGAGGCTGACGACGTTGCCCTTGCTCTTGCTCATCTTCGCGCCGTCCTGCAGCACCATGCCCTGGTTCAGCAGCGCGCTGAAGGGCTCGGTGAAGTCGACGTGGCCGAGGTCGAAGAGCACCTTGGTGATGAAGCGCGCGTAGAGCAGGTGCAGGATGGCGTGCTCGACGCCTCCGACGTACTGGTCGACCGGGGCCCACTTGCTGGCCTGTGCCGGGTCGAAGGCCCGGTCGGAGTCGGTCGGGTCGAGGAACCGCAGGAAGTACCACGAGCTGTCGACGAACGTGTCCATCGTGTCGGCGTCGCGGCGCGCCGGCGACCCGTCGCGCGGGTCGGGCACGTTCACCCAGTCCTCGGCGGCACCGAGCGGCGAGCTGCCCTTGGGCTTGAGGTCGAGCCCCTCGGTCGACGGCAGCCGGACCGGCAGCTCGTCGTAGGGCACCGGCACCTCGACGCCGTCGGCGCCGTGCACGATCGGGATGGGCGTGCCCCAGAAACGCTGGCGCGAGATCAGCCAGTCGCGCAGGCGGTACGTCTTGGCCGCCTTGCCGTCGCCGGACGCTTCGAGCAGCTCGACGACGCGCTTGATCGCGTTCGACTTGCTGAGGCCGGTCAGGGCGCCCGAGTTCATCAGTCGGCCGTCGCCGGTGAGGGCCACGCCGGTCTCGCGGGGGTTCAGGTCGGGCAGGTCGTCGGGCAGGATCGCCTGGCCGTCCTCGTCGAGCTCGAGCTTGGGGATCACACCCGTGACGGGCGCGTTCGTGTCGACCACGACGCGCACCGGCAGGTCGTACTTGCGGGCGAAGTCGAGGTCGCGCTGGTCGTGCGCGGGCACGGCCATGACCGCGCCGTGGCCGTAGTCGGCCAGCACGTAGTCGGCGGCCCAGACCGGCATCGGGTCACCGGTGAGCGGGTTGACCGCGACCCGGCCGAGCGGCACGCCGGTCTTGGGGCGCTCGCTCGACTGGCGCTCGATCTCGGTCGCCTTCTGCACCTCGACGAGGTACTCGGCGAAGGTCGCCTTGACGTCGTCCGTCGCGTCGGCCACGAGCTCGGCCGCGAGGTCGGAGTCGGGGGCGACGACCATGAAGGTCGCGCCGTACAGGGTGTCGGGACGCGTGGTGAAGACCGTGACCTTCTCGTCACGGCCCTCGATCGTGAAGTGCACGTCGGCACCGATCGAGCGGCCGATCCAGTTGCGCTGCATGTTGAGGACCTTGGTCGGCCAGCGGCCCTCGAGCTGGTTGAGGTCGTCGAGCAGGCGGTCGGCGTAGTCGGTGATCTTGAAGTACCACTGCGTCAGCTTCTTCTTGACCACGACGGCACCCGACCGGTCGCTCGTGCCGTCGGGCAGCACCTGCTCGTTGGCGAGCACGGTCTGGTCGACCGGGTCCCAGTTGACCCAGCTGTCTTTTCGGTAGGCCAGACCCTTCTTGTACATCTCGAGGAACAACCACTGGTTCCACTTGTAGTACTCGGGGTCGCTCGTGTGCAGCACCCGGCTCCAGTCGAAGGAGGGGGCGTAGAGCTTCATGCTCTGCTTCTGCTGCGCGATGTTGGCGTAGGTCCACTCGCGGGGGTCGACGCCGCGCTTGATGGCCGCGTTCTCGGCGGGCAGGCCGAAACTGTCCCAGCCGATCGGGTGCAGCACGTTGAAGCCCTGCTGGCGCCAGTACCGCGTCACCATGTCGCCGAGCGCGTACTGCTCGGCGTGACCCATGTGCAGGTCGCCCGAGGGGTACGGGAACATGTCGAGGATGTACTTGCGGGGGCGCTTGTCGTCGGGGTCGACGACGAACGGCTGCTCGGCGTCCCACCGGGCCTGCCACTTCTCTTGCAGGCGGGCGACGTCGTACTCGCGTTCGGGCACACCGTCGTGGGGCGGGGTGGCCGAGGAGGCGTCGGTCGCGGTCGTGTCGTGCTCGTGTGCCACGGGGCTCTCATTCACTGCTGGCAGTCGGTGCGGTGGGTGCGGATCGCCCGCGCGAGGGCACGGCGACGTGCGCTGGGCTCAGCGATCCTCGCCAAGGCTACCGAACGGCGCGCCCCGTCACGACATGCGCACCGGAGCCCCGTCGGCGGCACGGACGCCGAGCACGGCGAGCAGGGCCGACGCCTTCAGCTCGACCTCGTCGCGTTCGTCGACCGGCACCGACGAGATGGTGATGCCGCCGCCCACGCCGACGCGCGCACCCGCCGGTCGCGCGGGCCGTCCCGCACTCGCCGCCCGGGCGCCGTGCACCACGATCGAGCGGATGGTCATCGCGAGGCTCGCCGAGCCGTCCCGTCCGAGCCAGCCCGTCGCGCCCGAGTAGACCCCCCGGGGTGCCCCCTCGAGGTCGGCGAGCAGTTCGACGGCCCGACGTTTCGGCGCGCCGGTCATCGACCCGGCCGGGAAGGCCGCCTCGACGACGTCGGCCGCGGTGCACCCCGCCCCGAGTCGGGCCCGGACCGTGCTGACGAGCTGATGGACGTGCTCGAACGAGTGCACGGCGAGCAGCTCGGACACTTCGACCGTGCCGAGGCGGGCCACCCGGGCGAGGTCGTTGCGGACCAGGTCGACGATCATGACGTTCTCGGCGCGCTCCTTCTCGCTCTCGACGAGCTCGCGCGCGAGCACCGTGTCGTCGGCGCCTGACCCGCGGCGTCGCGTGCCCTTGATCGGCGACGACGACACCCGGCCGTCGATCGTCACCTCGACGAACGACTCGGGCGACGCCCCGACGACGGCCACCTCGCCGATCCGCACGAACGAGGCGTGCGGAGCCGGCGAGGACCGACGGAGGCGCGCGAAGGCCTCGAGCGCGTCCACCGGCCCGTCGACGTCCACCGCCGTCGTCAGGCAGAGCTGGTACGCCTCGCCGGCCGCGATGGCCCGCCGACAGCCCTCGATCAGGGCGAGGTACTCGTCGGGCCTGTGCCGCCAGCGGACGGAGGGCGGGGCGGAGCCCACCGAGGAGGCGCGGGTCGCCCCGGGCACCGGGGGCTCCGGCGGCACGTCGGCCCAGGCCTCGGCCACCGAGAGGGGCCACGGGTCGCCGGCCCGCGCGACGGCCTCGACCGAGCGTGCGGCGTGGTCGAAGACCAGGGCGCGGTCGACGTCGAGCAGGGCGAGGTCGGCGGGGTCTCCCTCGGCGGCGACGGTCGAGGCGGTGGCCGCCGGGCGGTGCCCCTCGGTGGCGTCACGGTCCAGCAGTCGACAGCCGAAACCGTAGCCGAGCCAGCCGGCCCAGCCGAGCGGGTGGCTGTCGGGCTCGACGTCGGCCAGGTCGTCGCGGACCTCGTGCCAGAGCCGGTCGGCGCCACCGTCGCGGACGTCGCCCGTCCGGGCCGGGCCCCACCCGACGACGGACCGGCCCCGGGTGGCGTCCACCCCGGCGTCGCGCCAGACGACGTCGCCGGTCGCGGCCAGGTGCCGGACGACGGCCTCGGGGTCGCGCCACGGCAGGGAAGATCGGACGACCGCAGGGCGCATACCCTTGATCCTATGAGTGGAGCCCCGACCCGATGAGTGCCGAGCGGCCGGGAGGCGACGTGCTGCACGTTTGGCAGGGCGACGAGCTGACGACGCGCCGGGACGGAGCGACGGGTGAGGCCGACCCGCGCCTCCTCGTGGCCGACTCGTGGCTGGTCGACGACGGCTCGACGCTCGCGCTCGACGTGCACCGCGACCGGTTCGCCGGCTCGGTCGCCGAGGTGGCCGGGGGGCCCGACGCGGACGAGGTCTCGGCGTTCTGGACGGCGGCCGTGGGGGCCCTGCCCCGGTCGGGTGCCTGGTTCCCGCGCGCCGAGCTCGTCGCCGGCGACGGCACCGACGACGGAACCGACGACGACGGACGGGCACGGCTGCGGCTGCGCCTCCGGCCCGCTCCCCCGCGCCGCCGATCGGTCGTCCTTGCGACGGCCGATCGTGACCCCCGCACGCAGCCCACGGTCAAGGGCCCCGACCTCGCGGCCCTCGGATCGCTCGTCGCCGACGCCCGGTCCCGAGGGGCCGACGAGGCCGTGCTGCTCTCGCCCGAGGGGCACGTCGTCGAGGGCGCCTGGAGCTCGATCGTCTGGTGGCGCGGCGACGCCCTCTGCCTGCCGGCGGACGACCTGCCCCGCCTTCCGGGTGTGACGGTCCGCAGCCTGACGACGCTGGCCGCCGTCCTCGGCGTCGACGTGCTGCACGACCACACGCGGCCGGACGAGCTCGACGGGTTCGAGGTGTGGAGCCTCAGCGCACTGCACGGCATCCGCATCGTCACCGGCTGGGTGGACGGCCCGGCCCCGGCCGAGGAACCCGGGCGCCTCGCGCTCTGGCGCGGCCGACTCGACCGCCTGCGACGACCGATCGGCGTCTGACCGCAGCCCGACGACGGCGGCCCGACGCCCGCGGCGACGTCGAGCGGCGACGTCGAGCCGTCAGGCGTCGTCGTCGAGGGAGACGCCGGACTCGAGGTCGGGCTCGACCTCGACCTCGCTCAGCCGGCCCGCCTCGATGCGCACGCGACGCGTCACCAGCTCGGCCGGCACCTCGACGTGCGAGATCACGATGACCGTCGAGCCGTCGTCGCGGGCCGTCGTGAGGACGTCACGCACGAGCCGACGGGCGGTCTCGGGGTCGAGTCCGGCGGTGGGCTCGTCGAGCACGAGCACCGGGAACCCCCGCAGGAGGGCACGGGCCAGTGAGATGCGCTGGGCCTGGCCGCCCGAGACGAGGACGCCCCGCTCGCCCACCGGCGCGTCGAGCCCGCCGCGCTCGGCGGCCCAGCGACCCAGTCCGACGCGGTCCAGCACCGCGCGGAGGTCGTCGTCGGTGGCCGTGTCGCGGGCGAAGAGCAGGTTCTGGCGCAGGGACTCGTCGAAGAGGTAGGGCGTCTGCTCGATCAGGCCGACCGTGGCCCGGACGGCGGCCGGGGCGAGGGTGGCGGTGTCGACTCCCCCGACCTCGTAGCGACCCGTGTGCTCGACGAACCGGGCCAGCACCGAGGCCAGGGTGGTCTTGCCGGCGCCGCTCGGGCCCTCGACCACGAGGCGGTCGCCCACGGCCACGTCGAGGTCGACGCGGCGGAGCGCGGGGCCGGCCGCCCCCGGCCACGTCGCCGAGACGCCGCGCAGACGCAGGGCGGGCGCGGGGGCCGACACGGCGGAGCCGTCCGACCGGGCGAGCTCGAGGGTGCCGACGTCCGACCCCCCGACGGCCTCGTCGTCGACGACGCCGGCCGGCACCTCGACCGGCACCGCCGACTCGACGCGGTCGCCGCTCGCCCGGACGCGACGCCAGGCCAGCACGGCCGTCGGGACGGCTCCGACGACCTCGAAGACGGCGAGGGGCACGAGGGCGACCAACGCGAAGGCCGGGCCGGTCAGCCCGCCCGAGGCGACGTCGGGCGCGACGACGGGGATCGTCGCGAGCACGGCGGCACCCGACAGCGCCGAGAGCACGGCGGCGACGACGCCCCCGGTCAGGGCCCGACGCGAGGAGGCGCGGCGCAGGTCGTCGTCGAGCCCCGCGACCCGGCCGAGCTGGCGGTCCACCGCCTCGAAGGCGACGAGCACGTCGAGGTTCTGCACGAGGTCGACCACGGCGGCCGAGAGCGCCCCGCGCCGGTCGGCGAGGGTGCGCTCACTGCGGCGGGCGAGCCGGTCGGCGGCGACGCAGCCGACGACGAACGCGACGACGAGTGCGCCCGCCAGGACGACCGCCGCCGCCGGGGACACGAGGGCGACGCCGACGACCGCCACGACGGAGGTCAGACCCGACACCACGAGCGGCTGCACGACCCGCAGGGGAAGGTCTTGCAGGGCGTCGACGTCGCCGACGACGCGCGCCAGCAGGTCGCCGCGATCCGTGCGGCCCAGACCCGCCGGGGCCACGCGGATCAGTCGCCGGTAGAGCTCGGTGCGGACCACCGCCAGCTGGCGGAAGGCCGCGTCGTGGCTCGACAACCGTTCGAGGTAGCGGAAGACCGCCCGGGTCAGGGCGAAGGCGCGGACGCCGACGACGGCGAGCGAGAGGTAGAGGATCGGCGGCTGCTCGGCGGCCCGCGTGATCAGGTACGCCGACGCCGCGAGCAACGCCACCGCCGACAAGGCACTGAGCGACCCGAAGACGATGCCGGGGGCGGCCCGGCGCCGACCGGGTTGGGCGGTGCGGAGCAACGAGCGGGTCACGAGAGGCCTCCGATCGGGACGACGACGTCGGCGGCGTCGCTCACGGCGCGGCGGTGCGTGACGACCACCACGGCCACGCCCGAGGCCGCGATGCGACGGAGGCCCTCGACGACCCGGGCCTCGGTGACGCGGTCGAGCGCCGACGAGGGTTCGTCGACCAGCAGGAGGCGCGCCCCGACGCGGTCGAGCCGGTACAGCGCCCGGGCCACCGACACCCGCTGCGCCTGGCCGCCGGACACCCCCTGGCCGCCGGCCCCGAGCACGAGCGCCGGGTCGAGGCCGGCCGCGCCGGCCAGGTCGAGAGCGCGCACGACGGCCTCGGTGTCGGGCTCACCCGCGTCGCCCAAGGCAACGTTCTCGGCGACGGTGCCGGACGACAGCATCGGCGACTGGCCCGACCAGGCGATCTCGTGGCGGGCGGGGGCACGGCCCGACGAACGCCAGACCACCCGGCCCTCGCACGGTTCCAGCCCCAGCACCGCGTCGAGCAGGGTGGACTTCCCGGCGCCGCTCGGGCCGACGACTGCGGTGACGCGACCCGTCTCGGCGACGAACGAGGTCTCGGCCAGCCGCACCGCGCCTCCTCGGCTCACCGAGACCCGGTCGACGACGAGCGCGTCGGCCTCGACGCGGGGCTCGGCCCGATCGGCGACGGTCGTCGACCCGGTCGACCCAGTCGACCCGGTCGACCCGGTCGCCCGGGGCGCGACGTCGCCCGGCTCGTCGTCCAGCAGCTCGAAGACGTCCTCCGCCGCCGCGACCCCGTCGGCCGCGGCGTGGTAGTTCGCACCGACCTGGCGGAGGGGCAAATAGGCCTCGGGGGTGAGCAGCAGCACGAACAGCCCGGCGGTCAGCCCCATCGAGCCCTCGACGAGCCGGATGCCGATCGACACGGCGACGAGCGCGACCGACAACGACGCCGCGAGCTCGAGCACGAAGCCGCTGAGGAACGACACGCGCAGCACCTTGACCGTCTCGACCCGGTAGTCGTCGGTGAGGCGGCCGATCCGCTCGACCTGGCGCCGCTCACGACCGAACGCCTTGAGGGTCGACGCCCCGCCCACGGCGTCGGCGAACGACGAGGCGAGGTGCGTCAGACGGTCCCACTGCCGGTTCTGGGCGGCACGGGTCGTCCACCCGACCAACACCATGAAGACGGGGATCAAGGGCAACGTCAGCACGACGATCAGGGCCGACAACCAGTCGTGCAGCGCCATGACGACGATCAGCAGCGGCGTCGCGAAGGCCGTGAGCACCAGTTGGGGCAGGTAGCGCGCGAAGTACTCGTCGAGGGCGTCGAGCCCCGGGCCGACCAGGGTCGCGACGCGCGCCGAGGAGTGCCGGTCGACCCAGGCGCGCCCCCGGTCGGCGACCGCCCGGACGACCCGGCCCCGCAGCTGGCTCTTGACCTGCGCCGCGGCCCGCGCGGCCGTCACCTCGAGCGCCCACGCCACGAGCGACCGCGCCGCCACCGAGACGCCGAGCCCCAGCAGGGCGGTCGAGAGCCCGGAGGTGCTCCCCTCGACGACCTGGACCACGGCCGTCGTCGTGAACCAGGCCACGCCGACGATCGCGACCGTCTGCGCGAGGCCGAGCACGGCGCCGAGCCCGAGGAACACCCGAGCGGCGGAGGCGTAGCGCAGGAGGCGCGGGTCGAGCGGCTTCACGGTCGCCGGCTCAGTGCGCGGCCGGGATCGCCGCACGGGTGATCCGTTTGCGGAAGATCCAGTAGGTGAAGCCCTGGTAGCCGAGGATGAGCGGGACGAAGACGAGGGCGACCCAGCTCATGATCGTCAGGGTGTAGGTCGAGCTCGACGCGTTGGCGATCGTGAGGCTGTTCGCCGGATCGTTGCTCGCCGGCATCACCCCGGGGAAGAGCGCCGCGAACAGGCTCGACACCGCCAGGGCGATCGTGACGGCCATGAGACCGAAGGACCGCCCCTCCCGCCCGCGCAGGTTCGCCACGAACGACGCGATCAACGTGACGGCGGCCACGGCCGAGAGGGCGACCGACACGAGGGTCCCGTGCATCAGCGACGTCAGGGCCAGGAAGGCCGCGGCGACGACGATCGTGACGACCCCGGCTCGGGTGGCGAGACGCCGGGCCCGACCGCGGATCTCGCCCTCGGTCTTGAGCGTGACGAACACCACGCCGTGCGTGAAGAAGAGCAGCAGGGTCGTGAGGCCGCCCAGCAGGGCGTAGGGGTTGAGCAGGTCGAGCAACGTCCCGGTGTAGTTGTGCCCCTCGTCGAGCGGCACGCCCTGCACGACGTTGGCGAAGACGAGGCCCCAGACGAACGCCGGCACGGCCGAGCCGACGACGATCATGAGGTCGAAACGGCGCTTCCACGAGGACTCGGGGCGCTGGTGGCGGTACTCGAACGAGACGCCCCGCGCGATCAGGGCCAGCAGGATGAGCAGCATCAGGAGGTAGAAGCCGCTGAACAGCGTGGCGTACCACTCGGGGAAGGCGGCGAACAGGAACGCGCCGGCGACGATGACCCAGGTCTCGTTAAGGTCCCAGACCGGCCCGATCGTGTTGATCAGCACTCGCCGGTCGGTGTCGTCGCGCCCGAGGAAGGGCAGCGACATGCCGACCCCGAAGTCGAAGCCGTCGAGCACGAAGTAGCCGACGAAGAAGAAGCCGAGGATGACGAACCACAGGGTGGGGAGGTCCATGGTCAGAGCCTTTCTCGCGTCGGTTCGGTGGGGGTCGTGGGCATCAGTAGACCGTCGCCTCGTGGCGGATCTCGCCCGACACGGGGTCGGGCTCGGGGGCGTCGGCCGGCCCCTGCTGGGCGGCCTTGACGATGAGCTTGAACTCGACGACCGCGAGCGTGCCGTAGATCAGGGTGAAGGCGACGAGCGAGATGAGCACCGTCAGGCCGGTGACCCCGGGCGAGACGCCGTCCTCGGTCTTGAGCAGCCCGAAGACGAGCCAGGGCTGCCGACCCATCTCGGTGAAGACCCAGCCGACGATCATCGCGAGGAGGGGCATCGGGTAGCTGAAGACCGCGGCCCGCCACACCCACTTGTTCTGCGGCAGGCGCCCCTTGCGGGTGATCCAGAGGCCGACGAGCGAGACGAGGACGCTGACCATGCCGAGGCCCATCATCCAGCGGAAGGACCAGTAGGTGACCCAGATGATCGGGGTGTAGTCGCCCGGACCGTAGAGCTGCACGTACTGCTCCTGGAGGTCGTTGATCCCCTCGACCGTGCCGTCGAACGTGTGCGTCGACAGGAACGACAGCAGGTACGGCACGCGGATGCTGAAGAGCTCGTGCACCCCGTCGGGCGTGCCCAGGGTGAAGATCGAGAACGAGGCGTCGGCGCCGGTGCTGGTCTTGTACAGCGCCTCTGCGGCCGCCATCTTCATGGGCTGGGTCTCGACCATGGCGAGACCCAGCTGGTCGCCCGTGATGAAGGTGAGCGCGCCGGCGGCGACCATCGTCCAGAGGCCGAAGCGCAGGGCCGGACGCATCGTCTCGAGGTGCTGGTTGCGGGACAGGTGCCAGGCGGCGACCGCGACGATGACCGCGGCCGAGACCATGAAGCAGGCAAAGATCGTGTGCGGGAACGCGGCGAGGGCCACCTTGTTGGTCAGCACCTCCCAGATGCTGGTGAGCTCGGCCCGACCCTTCTCCTCGTTGATGTCGTAGCCGACCGGGTTCTGCATGAAGGCGTTCGCGGCGATGATGAAGTACGCCGAGAGGATGCTGCCGACGGTGGCGCCCCAGATGCTCAGCAGGTGCAGTTTCGGCGGCACCTTGTCCCAGCCGAAGATCCAGATGCCGATGAAGGTCGCCTCGAGGAAGAACGCGAGCAGGCCCTCGAGGGCGAGCGGGGCGCCGAACACGTCGCCGACGAAGCGCGAGTAGTCGGACCAGTTCATGCCGAACTGGAACTCCTGCACGATGCCGGTCACGACGCCCATGGCGAAGTTGATCAGGAAGATCTTGCCGAAGAACTGGGTCAGCTGCAGGTAGTGGATGCGGCCGGTGCGCACCCACGCCGTCTGGAAGACCGCCACCGTGAACGCCATGCCGATCGTGAGGGGCACGAACAGGAAGTGGTAGATCGTGGTGAGCCCGAACTGCCAGCGGGACAACAGCAGCGGGTCGAGCAGCTCGTTCATCGGGATGCGCCTTCTCCCTCGGATGGTGGTGGTGGTGGTCGTGCGTCGCACCGTCGGGACGTGACGAGCATAGATCCGTAGATACACGACACCTGTCGTTTATGGCATCCGGGCGCCGTGCACTCGCTGTGAATAGGCTCGGCCGGGTGAACGACGTGCTGACGACCCTGCTCGACCTGGTGCAGTCCGTCGACCCCGTGCTGAGGACGGTGCTGGCCGGCATCGCCATGGTGCTCGAGACGTCGGTGCTCCTCGGCCTGATCGTGCCGGGCGACACGGTGGCGATCGTGTCGGCGACGGCGGTGGCGTCACCGTTCGAGTTCGGGGCGCTCGTGGTCGCCCTCGTCCTGGGCGCCCTGGTGGGCGAGAGCGTCGGGTTCGCCCTCGGCCGCTTCTTCGGACCGAAGATCCGGGCGAGCGCGCTCGGCCGACGCCTCGGCGAGGCGAACTGGGTCCGGGCCGAGAACTACCTCGCCCGACGGGGAGGCATCGCCGTCTTCGTGTCGAGGTTCCTGCCGGTGCTGCACTCGCTGATCCCGCTGACCGTCGGTACGAGTCCGATGCGCTACCGGACGTTCCTCACCTGGACGGCCCCCGCCTGCATCCTCTGGGCGCTCGCCTACGTCTCCGTCGGCGCGGCGGCCGCGGGCAGCTACCGTGAGCTCGCGGACGGCCTCCACCAGGCCGGCTACGTCTTCGTCGGCATCATCGCCGTGTTCGTCCTGCTCGTCGTCGTCGTGAAGAAGGTCCTGCACCGCCGGGAGGAGCGCCACATGGCGCACCCCGCCGGGGACGCGAGCGACGACGCGTCCTGACCCGCGCCTCCTCGTGCTCGCCCTCGGGGCGGGGCCCAGGACGACGAAGAGCCCCGCTCCGCGGACGGAACGGGGCTCTTCGACGAGGGTGCCTAGCTGTCGAGCAGGCCCTTCTCGGTCAGGTAGTCCTTAGCGATGGTGGCCGAGGACTCCTTGTCGGTCTGGCTCTTCGAGTTAAGCTCTTGCAGGTCGGAGGCGCTCAGGACCGCGTCGACGCTGTCGATGACGTCCTGCGCGTCCGAGTCGACCTTGTCGGACACGATCGGGACCACGTTCTGCGGCAGGATCATGTTCTCGGGGTCCTCGAGGGTGACGAGGTCGTTCTCGGCGATCAACGGGCTGGCCGTGTAGATGTCGGCGAGCTGGACGCTGCCGTCGGTGAGGGCCTTGACCGTCAACGGGCCACCGCCGTCGTCGATCGGGGTCGAGGTGACGTCGACGCCGTAGATGCTCTTCAGGCCGGGAGGGCCGTAGGGGCGCTCGGCGTTCTCGGGCGGAGCACCCAGAGTCAGCGTGCCCGAGTAGTTCTTGAGGTCGGCCAGGCTCGAGATGTCGTTGTCCTCGGAGAACTCCTTCGTCACGTTGTAGCTGTCCTGGTCGGACGCCGCGGCGGCCTTCAACGCGGTCAGACCGTCGGGCAGGGCGGCGGCGAGGGCCGTCTCGACCTCTTCGGGCGACTTCGCGGTCTCTTCTTTGTCGTAGTACTGCAGCAGGTTGCCGGTGTACTCGGGGAAGACGTCGATCTTGCCCGACTCGAGCTCGGGCAGATAGACCTCGCGCTGACCGATCTGGTACTGACGGTCGACCTTGTAGCCCTTGGCCTCGAGCGCCTGGGCGTAGAGCTCGGCGATGATCTCGTTCGAGTAGTACTGCTGCGAGCCGATGACGAGCGTGTCGCCGTCGCCCGACGCGGACGAGTCGCCGGAGCTCAGCGGGTCGCTCGACGCGCACCCTGCCAGGGCCACCATGGCCCCGATCGCGACTGCGCCGAGAACGGTGAGCCGGCCCTTCTTGTTCGCTGTGATCACTGTGTGCCTTTCGTGAGGGGTGTTGCCGTGACCGCCCCGGGCCGGACGGCCTTGGAACGGGTGTCGGAGGGACGTCCGGCCGTGACCCCGGCGGGGACGACCAGGCGCTGGACGATCGAGAAGAGGATCTCGAGGACGACCGCGAGGGCGATGACGAGGATGGAGCCCGCCAGCATCTTCGGGTAGTCGTTCGCCCGCAGGCCCGTGATGATGTAGCTGCCGAGACCACCTGCGCCGACGAAGGTCGCGAGGGTCGCCGTCGCGACGACCTGGAGGACGGCCGACCGGATGCCGCCGATCAGGAGGGGCAGCCCCAGGGGCACCTCGACCTTCGCCATGATCTGCCACTCGGTCATGCCGACAGCCCGCGCCGCGTCGACGGTCTTGCGGTCGACGGCCTCGAACCCCGAGTAGGCACCGGCGAGCACGGACGGGATCGCCAGGATGACGAACGAGATGATCGGCGCGGTGAGGCCGATGCCGACGGACAGGGCGATCAGGGTGATGACGCCGAAGGAGGGCAGGGCTCGCGCGCCACCCGAGATCGAGACCGCGATCGACCGACCACGGCCGGTGTGTCCGATGAGGTAACCGACGGGGATCGCGATCACCGAGGCGATCACCACCGAGAGAGCGCTGTACCAGAGGTGTTGGCCCAGTCTCGTGGGGATGCCGTCGGCACCGGTCCAGTGGACCGGGTCAGCGAGCCAGGCGAACGCCTCGACGAAGAAGTTCACGGCAGCACGACCTTCTGGCGGGTCCGCGAGGGAGCCACCGGCTTGAGCCGGGCGTCCTTGCGGCTCCAGGGCATGAGGACGCGCCCGAGGAGCACGAGCAGGAAGTCCAGCACGAGGGCCATGACGATGGTCAGCACAATCCCCGCCACGATCTCGGCGGTGATGTCGCGCTGGAAACCGTCGATGAAGAGGAGCCCGAGACCGTTCACGCCGAGCACGCCGCCGACGGTGGCCAGGCTCACCGTGCTCACCACCACGACCCGCAAGCCGGCGAGCATGACCGGACCCGCAAGGGGGAACTCGACCCGCCAGAACCGTTGCCAGGACGAGTAGCCCACGGCCGTCGCCGACTGCGTGACATCCGCCTCGACGGCGGCGAGGGCGTCGGCCACCGATCGCACCATGAGTGCGATGCCGTAGAGGGTGAGCCCGATGACGATGTTGACGGGACTGCGCAACGAGGTGCCAAAGACCACCGGCAGGGCGATGAGGAGAGGCAGCGACGGGATCGCGTAGAAGAGACCGGCGACCGTGAGGATGCCCCGCGACACCCGGTACCGGTTCGCGAACCAGCCGATCGGCAGCGAGATGACGAACGCCAGGATGACCGGCGGCACGCTCAGGCCCAGGTGCACGATCGTCTTGTCGAGGATGTAGTCGCTGTTGGACCAGATCCAGTTCACGACGTCCGCCCACCTCGGACCGGTTCGGTCAGCACACCGGCGGTGCGTCCGTCGCCGTCGACCACCACCTGACCGGTCGGGGTCTGTTCGACGTGCAACGCTCGCTTGCCCCGGTTGGCACCGATGAACTCGGCGACGAAGTCGGTCGCCGGAGCCGAGAGGATCTCGGCGGGAGTGCCCTGCTGGGCGATCTGGCCGCCCTTCTCGAGGATGACGACCTGGTCGCCCAGGTAGAAGGCCTCGTCGATGTCGTGCGTGACGAAGACGACGGTCTTGTCGAGTTCGCGCTGCAACCGGATGAGCTCTTGCTGCAGGTCGGACCGGACGAGCGGGTCGACGGCACCGAAGGGCTCGTCCATCAGCAGGATGTTCGGGTCGACGGCGAGGCCGCGGGCGACGCCGACGCGCTGTTGCTGCCCACCGGACAGTTGGCTCGGGTAGCGCTGGGCCAGGTCGCGGTCGAGCCCGACCGTGTCCATCAGCTCGAGGGCACGGTCGCGGGCGGCCTTCTTGGACGTGCCCTTGAGCACCGGGACGGTGGCGATGTTGTCGACGACCTTGCGGTGCGGCAACAGGCCCGAGTTCTGCATGACGTAGCCGATGCTGCGGCGCAGTCGCACCGGCTCGAGATCGCCGATGGACTCGCCGTCGATCTCGATGACGCCGGACGTCGGGTCGACCATGCGGTTGATCATCCGCAGGATCGTCGTCTTGCCGCACCCACTGGACCCGACGAAGACCGTGGTCTTGCGCGACGGGATCACGAGGCTGAAGTCGTCGACCGCCAGGGTGCCGTCGGGGTACTGCTTCGTCACGGAACGGAACTCGATCATGGGTGGCTCATTCCTCGTGGGCAGCACGAATCGACACTTGCCAGGGCGTTCACCCAACCACAGATCTCGACGATGTGTCATCGACCCCGCCGGGGCCCCTGACGCCGGCCGTCACACGGCCCGCGAGGTCAGTGCGTGCCGACGAGGGGCTCGAGGTAGCCCGTCAGCACCGTGCGGCACTGGCCGACGAAGCGGTCGTCACCCTCGGCGTCGTCGATGAAGGCTCGCGCCAGCAAGGCGTTCGCGATCTCGACCGCCACCTGGAGGCCGAGCTCGAGTTCGTCGGTGCGCGGGACCGCGCAGTGCTCGACGAAGACCGCGAGCAACTGCTCGGCCAACGGGCTCGCGTACTGGCGCGTCTCGGGCGTGCGCACGTCGGGCGCGTCGGCGAAGCGGATGGCGCGGAAGCCGGGCTCGCTGCGGTACATCTCGGCCTTGGCGTCGACGAAGAGGTCGACGGCGCGACGCCAGTCGGTGACGGCGTCGTCGGACACGGCCTCGCCGACCCGGACGGTCAGGCGCTGGACGGACCGCAGGGCGAGGGCGTCGACGACCGCGATGCGGTCGGGGAAGTAGCGGTAGACCGTGCCGATCGAGGCACCTGCCCGCTCGGCGACCATGGCCGTGGTCAGACGCTCGTAGCCGATCTCGTCGATGATGGCCGCGGCCGCGTCGAGCAGTCCGGTGAGGCGCGCGGAACTGCGAGCCTGGACGGGCTCGTTCCTGAGCAGCGGTGAACCCCCGGGCAGTGCGTCATTGACGTCGGTGACGAGCAACGTTTCTCCGTTTCGTGGCGATGCCTCGACGGGGTCGGGCACGGTGCGATGACGTCGGAAGGGGACCGAGGTGTCGGTCACCGGATGTCGGCGGCTGCCACCAGAATGGAGCGCATGTGCGGACGATTCGTGATGGCACGCGCCTCGAGCGACCTGGTGGCCCTGTTCGACGTCGATGTATCAGGAGACACTCTCCCAGAGCCTTCCTGGAATATCGCTCCGACTCGGCCGGTGAGTCTCCTGGTCGACGCGGCACCTCGAGGTGCCGACGCCGGGGGCCCGCCCGTCCGACGACTCGCGGCGGCCCGCTGGGGTCTCGTGCCCGGTGGCTCGGCGGGCCCCGACTCCGGTCCCCCACTCTTCAACGCGCGATCCGAGTCGGCCGCCGAGAAGCCGTCCTTCCGCGACGCCGTGGTCTCGCGCCGTGGCCTGGTCCCGGCGACGGGCTGGTACGAGTGGCAGACCCTGCCCGACGGCTCGAAACGCCCCGTCCTCGTGCGGCTGCCCGACGATGAGGTGGTCCTGTTCGGTGCGCTCTACGAGTGGTGGCGCGACCCGTCGGCCGAGGTCGGCGCCCCGTCTCGGTGGCTGCTGTCGACGACCGTGCTGACCCGCGCCTCCTCGGGTCCGGTGTCCGAGGTGCACGACCGCATGCCGGTGCTCGTCGGCACCGACGTCATGGACGACTGGCTCGACCCCGAGACCGAGGGCGACGACGACCTGGTGCAGGGCATCGCGGGCCTCAGCGACGAGATCGCCGAGCGCCTGCTGCACCACGAGGTCGGCCCTGAGGTCGGTTCGTCGTCGGTCGACCACCCCGGTCTGCTCGCTCCCGTCGACTGACCCGCCCGTTCGACGACCCGTCGTGCGAGACTGAGCGGATGCCCGACACCCGCAAGGCACCGCCCGCCGCCGTCGAGCCCTTCCTCCACCGAGCGGCCCGCATCGAGAACTCGGTCCACCGCTTCCGCGAGAAGCGGGCCCGGCGTCGTGGACTCCTCCCCACGGTCGTGCCGTACACCGGCTACGGCGCCCCGGGATGGGCTCGGGTGCTGTCGCGCGTCCTTCTCACCCGGACGGGCACGCTGTCGGGCGTCGACCGCCTCAACGTCCGGGGGTGGCGCAGCTTCACGAGCGTGCCCGTCGAGAAGGCCCTGGTCGAGATCTCGCTCGGCGGTCGCGTCCAGCGCGTCCAGGCCGACCGCGGCGGCGTGCTCGACGCTCGCATCGCCGTCGACCTCGAACCCGGCTGGCACGTCGCGACCCTGACCACCGAAGGGTCCGTGCCGGTCGAGGCGCCGATCTTCGTCATCGATCCGGAGGCGCGGTTCGGCATCGTCTCGGACATCGACGACACCGTGATGGTCACCTCGTTGCCCCGGCCGCTGCTCGCCGCCTGGAACACCTTCGTCCTCAACGAGCACGCCCGGCGCCCCGTGCCCGGCATGGCCGTGCTGTACGAACGCCTGAACGCGGCGAACCCCGGGTGCCCCGTCATCTACCTGTCGACGGGAGCCTGGAACGTGGCGCCGACGCTGTCCCGCTTCCTGTCCCGCAACCTGTACCCGAGCGGCGCGCTGCTGTTGACCGACTGGGGCCCCACCCACGACCGGATCTTCCGCAGCGGACGTCAGCACAAACAGGAGTCCCTGCGCCGCCTGGCCGACGAGTTCCCCGAACTCAAGTGGCTGCTCGTCGGCGACGACGGGCAGCACGACGAAGAGCTGTACGGGACGTTCTTGCACGACCACCCCGAGAACGTCGCCGCCGTGGCCATCCGCCAGCTCTCACCCAGCGAGGCCGTGCTGGCCGGTGGCCGGTCGCGGTCGGAGCACGCCGAGGGCAGCGACGTGGTCTGGGTGTCGGCACCCGACGGCGCCGGCCTGTGGGAGCAACTCCTCGACAACGGCGTGATCGACCGACCCTGACCGGTCGTGGCGTTCCCGGAATAGTGGAATAGTCCCGTCTTCTGGGTGATATTTGCTGTTATCGTGATTCATCCCGTGATTGGAGCATCGTGTTCGACGACGACCAGGCACCATCCGCGAGCGCACCCTCGCTCGTCTCGACCGACGAGCGTGAACGTCAGGTCGGCGAACAGGTCCGTCGCCTGAGGCTCGACCAGGGGCTCGACCAGGTCGAGCTCGCTCGACGAGCCGACCTGTCCCCCAGCACGGTGCAGTCCCTCGAGGCCGGGCGGGGCAGCACCCTGCGCTCGCTCGTCCGAGTCCTGCGGGCCCTGGGTGCCGACGACGCCCTCGGGAACATCGCCCCGGCGAGCGCCGTCAGCCCGCTCGACGTACTGCGGTCGTCGGGCGACGAGCCGCGACGTCGGGTGTACCGCCCGCGGGGCGCACGATCGTCGGGCGACGGCTCGTGAGCTGGGTCCCGGTCCGGGCGGTCGAGGTGACGGCGTGGGGCCTGCGGGTGGGGGCCGTGGCGCTCGACCCGGGTCTCGGGGCGTACGTCTTCGAGTACTACCCGGACTGGGTGGCTCGGGGCATCGAGCTGGCGCCGCTGACGATGCCGGTCCGTACCCGACGACACGTCTTCCCGCAGCTGCCCGAGGCGACGTTCCACCGGCTTCCTGCCGTGCTGGCGGACGCGATGCCGGACGACTTCGGCAACGCGGTGATCGACGCCTGGTTGGTGCGGCAGGGGGTGTCGCGGCAGCAGGTGAGCCCGCTGGACCGGTTGGCGTACATGGCGGACCGGGCCATGGGGGCGTTGGAGTTCCGACCCTCGAGGGGGCCGCGTCAGCGGACGACGAGCGCGCTCGAGTTGAGCGCGCTCGTCGAGGGGGCGCGCAGCGTGCTGGACGCCAGCTTCAGCGACGACCACGAGACCGAGTCGGCGATCCGGTCCTTGATCCAGGTGGGGACGTCGGCGGGTGGGGCGCGGGCGAAGGCGGTGGTCGCGTGGAACCGTGGGACGGGCGAGATCCGGTCGGGTCAGTTGGCGGCTCCGGACGGGTTCGAGCACTGGTTGATCAAGTTGGACGGGTTGGGCCTGGACTCCGAGTTGGGGTCGGGCGGCCTCGCCGGTCGGGTCGAGTACGCGTACTCGCTGATGGCGGGGGCGGCGGGGATCGACATGGCCGAGTGCCGGTTGCTCGACGAGAACGGGCGCTCGCACTTCATGACGCGTCGGTTCGACCGTCGGGTCGAGGGCAAGGCGCACGTCCTGACGCTGTGCGGGGCGGCCCATCTCGACTTCCGGCAGCGACAGGCGCACGACTACGGGCAGCTGTTCGACGTGGTCCGTCGCCTGGGGCTGGGCGACGAGGCGATGGCGCAGGCGTTCCGCCGGATGGTCTTCAACGTGCTGGCGGCCAACAACGACGACCACACGAAGAACTCGTCGTTCCTGCTGGCGGGGCCCGGGGCGTCGTGGGGGCTGTCGCCCGCGTACGACGTGACGTTCGCGCACAACCCGACCGGGCGGTGGACGTACCAGCACCTCATGGGGGTGGACGGCGCGTACCGCGACGTCTCGCGGGCCGACGTGATGCGCCTGGCCGACCGCTTCCTGGTGCGGGACGCGTCGGGCATCGTCGACGAGGTGCGTGACGCGGTGCGGCGGTGGCGGTCCTTCGCCGACGTGGCCGGCCTGCCCCGCGAGGCGGTCGCCCACGTCGAGGAGGCGCTGCCCGGCTGGTGAGACCGCGTGCGACCCCGGCGCCTCGGCTCCCCGCCCACAGAGGGGGTGGCCGATGTCGGTGGGGATTCGTAGACTCCGTTCGAACACACATTCGAACGAGAGGTCGGCAGATGAGGGTGGACGAGAAGGTCCCGGTCGAGACGACCGCCGACGGGGCGCCCCTGCGCTTCGAGTGGCGGGGGGTCGTGTACGGCGTCGTCAGCTCGCCCGAGCTCTGGGTCACGCGCACCGACTGGTGGCGGTCGGCGACCCGGGCACCGCGCGGGGCGAGCGCACACCTGCTCGAGATGACGGTCTGGCGGGTCGACGCGGTGCCGCTCACCGACGGCGCCCACCGGGTCGACGGCACCTTCGACCTGGCGCTCGACGGCCGAGGCGACTCGTGGTTGCTGCTCGGGGTGTTCGACGACCGGGTCGAGCAACAGCTCTTCGCCTGACCCCGGCGGCGGCACCGGGGCTGTGCGATCGGGGCTGTGCCATCCGGGACTGTGCCACCCGGGAATGGCCCTCGTGCCACACTCGTTGCAGCACCAGGCGCCCTGCGCCTCGGGGACGCCGTGGTCCCGCACCACCCGCCTCCCCGACCGAAGAGAGCCTCCCGATGAATCCGTTGCTGTGGTTGTTCGACGCCCAGTTGCACATCGGCGACCAGACGATCCTCTGGCGCGAGGTGGTGGGCAACGTCTTCGGTCTGCTCAGCGCCCTCGGCGGCATGCGACGCAAGGTCTGGGCCTGGCCGATCGGCATCGTGGGCAACGCGCTGCTGTTCACCGTCTTCCTCGGCGCGGTGTTCGACACCCCGAACCCGGTGAACCTGCTCGGGCAGGCCGCACGCCAGGTGATGTTAATCGTCGTGTCGATCTACGGCTGGTACCGCTGGAAGCACGCCGGCGACACCGGCGGCGTGGCCGTCGAGCCCCGCTGGGCGGGGTGGAAGAACCGGGTGCTGATCGTCGTCGGCCTGGTCGGCGGCACCGCCCTGCTGACTCCCGTCTTCCGCCTGCTGGGGTCGTACGAGCCCGTCTGGGCCGACGCCTGGATCTTCACGGGGTCGCTCCTCGCCACCTACGGCATGGCCAAGGGCTGGGTCGAGTTCTGGTTGATCTGGGTCGCGGTCGACCTCGTCGGCACTCCCCTGTTGTTCAGCGCCGGCTACTACGCGTCGGCGTTCATGTACGTCTTCTACGGCGCCTTCACCCTCGCGGGGTTCGTCGTCTGGGCTCGCACCCGGCGACAGAAGCCCAAGGTCGAGACGCTCTGGCCCGACCCGACGCTGCAACGCTGACCCCTGGGCCCTGACCCCTGGGCCCTGCGACGCCGACCCCGACCGGGGGCGCGCTGGTTTGATGAGCGCATGCCCCTGCCCATCGAGAACTACGCACTGATCGGCGACCTGCACACCGGATGCCTCGTGGGCTCCGACGGCAGCATCGACTGGCTCTGCCTCCCCCGCTTCGACTCCGCGTCGACCTTCGGCGCCCTGCTCGGCGACCACGACGCCGGGCGGTGGCTCGTGGCCCCCGCCGACGCCGACGCCACCTCGACCCGCCGCTACGTGGACGACACCTTCGTGCTCGTCACCCGCTGGACGACGCCCACCGGCGTGGTCGAGGTCACCGACCTCATGCCCTACGGCGATCGGCGGGCCGACGTCGTCCGCCGGGTGACCGGCGTCTCGGGCACCGTCTCGATGCACGTCGACCTCGCGATCCGCTTCGGCTACGGCACGGCCGTCCCCTGGGTGCGGCAGGTCCCCGAGGGCGACGGCACCGCACTCGTCGCCACGGCAGGGCCCGACGCCGTCGTCGTCCGGGGCCCCCGGCTCACGGCCACCGACCACACGCACGAGGCCACGTTCGACGTCCCCGCCGGCGAGACGGTCGACCTCAGCCTCACCTGGTACCCGTCGCACCGCGAACCGCCGACCGCCGTGGACGTGTCCGCGCGCATCGACGAGACCGTCACCTGGTGGCAGGACTGGTCGTCACGGTGCTCGGCACCCGAGGTCTACACCCGCGAGGTGCGCCGATCGCTGCTGATCCTGCGGGCCCTGACCAACGAGGACACCGGAGGCATCGTCGCCGCCGCGACCACGAGCCTGCCCGAGCAGTTCGGCGGCTCGCGCAACTGGGACTACCGCTACGTGTGGCTGCGCGACGCGTCGATGACGCTGCAGGCGCTCATCCTGCACGGCTACGCGGAGGAGGCCGACCGGTGGCGCGGCTGGCTGCTGCGCGCCATCGCCGGAGACCCCGCGGACGTGCAGATCATGTACGGCCTGGCCGGCGAACGGTACCTGCACGAGAGCGAACTCGAGCAGCTCACCGGCTACGACGGCGCCTCGCCGGTGCGCATCGGGAACGCCGCGTACAAGCAGTACCAGGGCGACATCTTCGGCGAGGTGATGGTCGCCCTGCACGAGGCCCGTCTGCTCGGCGTCGAGGAGAGCGAATACTCGTGGCCCCTGCAGCGTGCCCTCATGCAGTACGTCGAGGACAACTGGACCCGGCCCGACAACGGCATCTGGGAGATCCGGGGCGAGCTGCAGCACTTCACGCACTCGCGGGTGATGATCTGGGCCGCCCTCGACCGTGCGATCCAGGGGGTCGAGCAGTTCGACCTCGACGGCCCGCTCGACCGCTGGCGCAGTCTGCGCGACGAGCTGCGCGCCGAGATCGAGACCCACGGCTGGAACGCCGACCGCGCCTCCTTCACCCAGCACTACGGCACGACCGAGGTCGACGCGTCCCTGCTGCAGCTGTCGCAGGTCGGGTTCGTCGCCGCCGACGACCCCCGCATGCTCGGCACCGTCGCCGCCGTCGAGCACGACCTGCTGCAGGACGGCCTGCTCATGCGCTACCGCACCGAGAGCGGCGTCGACGGCCTCGACGGGGCCGAGAACCCCTTCCTGACCTGCTCGTTCTGGCTGGCCGAGCAGTACGCCGCCTCGGGACGCGTCGACGACGCCGTCACCTTGATGGACCGGCTGGTCGGATACTGCAACGACGTCGGCATGCTCTCGGAGGAGATCGAGGTCGCCACGGGACGCCACGTCGGCAACACCCCGCAGGCGCTCTCGCACCTGGCCCTGGTGCGCGCCGCGGACGCGATCTCGCGCGCGAAGGCCGCGACGACGACGGCGTAGGCGCCCGACACGACGACGGCCGCCCTGCTCTGACGAGCGGGGCGGCCGTGGACGGTGAGGCGGAGGATCAGGCGGGCCAGTCCTTCGGGCCGGTCGAACCGGCGGCGTAGGTGTCGAGGGGCACCTGGTCGGCCTTCCAGGCCTCGATGACCGGAGCGACGATCGCCCAGCAGCGCTCGGCCACGTCGCCACGGATCGAGAGCGTCGGGTCGTCGTGGAAGATGCCGCTCAGCACCTCGCCGTAGGGCGTGAGCTCGGGCTTGCCCAGGGTGACCGACATCGTCGACTTCTCGAGGTCGAAGGGGTTGCCCGAGCCGTTGGTCGTGACGCCGAGCTCCATCGTCTCGGGGCTGATTTCGATGCGCAGCGTGTCGGGCGTCGACGAGCCGTTGAGACCCTCGGGCAGCGCCGGGACCGGCTTGAAGGTGATGAGCACCTCTTTGCGGATCTTGGTCATGCCCTTGCCCGAGCGCAGGATGAACGGGACGCCGGCCCAGCGGCGGGTCTTGACCTCGAACTCGACCTCGGCGAGGGTCTCGGTCTGACGGTCGTTGTCGACACCGTCCTCGTCGGCGTACGCGGGGACGTCCTTGCCGTCGATGGTGCCGGCCGCGTACTGGGCACGACGGCTCGAGGCGACCGGGTCGGCGTCCTTGACCCACGTGGCCCGCAGGACGCGCGCGATCTCGCTGCGCAGCTCGACCGAGTCGATGCTCGACGGGGCGTCCATCGCGATGACGGCGAGCACCTGGAGCAGGTGGCTCTGGATCATGTCGATCAGCGCGCCGGCCTTGTCGTAGTACTGGGCGCGACCCTCGAGGCCGAGGACCTCGTCGTAGAAGATCTCGACCTTCTCGATGTTCTCGCTGTTCCAGACCGGCTCGAACAGGCGGTTGGCGAAGCGCAGGCCGATCATGTTGAGGACCGTGGCGCGACCGAGGAAGTGGTCGGTGCGGTGGATGCGCTCTTCGGGGACGATCTTGAGCAGCTCGGCGTTCAGCTCGCGAGCGCTCTCTTCGTCCGAGCCGAACGGCTTCTCGAGCGCGAGACGCAGGCCGTCGGGCAGGTCGATCTCGGCGAGCGCCTGGATCACCTTGGTGCTGATCGCGGGCGGCAGGGCGAAGTACATCACCGGAGTGCCCTCGCTGGCCTCGAACAGGGCCTTCAGGTGCTCGACCGTGGTCGGGTCGCCCTGGATGTACCGGCTCGACGCCAGCGTCTTCTTGGCGAGGTCGCTGCCGGCGTCGCCGTTGAAGGCGGTCTTGACGACGTCGTCCCATTCTTCGGGGCTGCGCTCGCTGCGGCCGGTGCCGATGAGCTGGACGTCGACGCCGCGGTCGCTCTTGAGCAGGCTCGCGAGGCCGGGGAGCAGCAGACGCTCGGTGAGGTCTCCGCTGGCTCCGAGGATGATGAGGGTGGTGGTGTCTGTCACAGTGCAGCTTTCGTGGGAGGGCGGCGATCGTGTCGTCGCTGGTCGATCAGGCGGCGGGGGTTCTCGGGGCCACGGGTGTCAACGCACAGGGGGGACGGGCATTCCCGTCGACCGCCCCGGCCGCGGAGGGCACGGGTCGCGTCTCGGCGCCGGTGCCCGGTCAACCGTACTGCTCCCCAGGGGTGAGCGCCGTATCGGGGTCAGCGGGCAGGGTCGGCGTCGCCGTCCTGCACGGTGTCGTGCGGGGCGGTGTCGCGGGGCGCGCTGTCGTCGTCGACCGGCCCCGTGCTGTCGGTGCCGCCCACCCGGCCGCCGGTGTCGTCGTCGTCCGCCGCGCGCGCCTCCTCGGCGGCGTCGTCCTCGGGGCGGGGTGCCGTGGTGTCGTCGGGGTCAAGCGCGGCGATGATGCGCCCGAGCGAGACGGCGATGGAGACTCCGCCGCTCGTGTCGGTGGTCGGGCGGTCGCGATGGTGGTCGACGGCGTCCCAGAGATCGGCGACGCGGCGCCGGGCGTCGGTGAACGCGTCGACGTCCTCGGTCCCGTGGCGCCGGATCACGGTGGCGACGCCGTGCACGGCGTGGGCGACGTCGGGCGCGAGGTCGTCGGGCATGCCGATCTGGCGGCCGATCCGACGGCCGAGGATGCCCGAGACCTCGGCGACGTCCTGCAGGTGGAACGAGACGCGCTCGTACGTGGCGAGGTCGGCGTACTCCTGCCCGAGGTCGCGGCGGCGGAGCATCCACCGCGGGTTCATGTGCCGGGACTCGTCCGCGTACGCGACGGTCTCGCGCACGCGGCGGAGGGTGCTCGGCAGGACGCCCACGCGTCGCTCCCACTCGTCGTCCTCGAGGGGCCAGGGCGTCTCGAAGACGCCGGCGATCTCGTCGGCCCGGTCGGCGAGGGAGTCCTTCACCCGGGTGAGGCGGGCCTCGGCGCGCGAGGCGTAGAGCGGCGGCACGAGCACCAGGTTGACCACGACGCCGATGACGACGCCGACCCCGATCTGGACGATGTAGCCCAGCGAGTACGCCTCGGCGTTCGCGCCGCCGAGCAGCAGGACGAAGAGCCCGGCGGTCAGCACCCAGTCGCGTCCGGCACCGAGCCAGCGGATGCCCGCCACGAGCACGCCGACCCCGACGACGAGTGCCACGGCGAGCACCCCGGGCTGTCCGTCCTGCAGCGCGAAGACTGCCGTGGCGAGGCCGATGCCGACGACCAGGCCGAGGAGCACCTGGAGCCCCTGGCGGAGCGAGCTCTTGATCGTCGGGTACATCGCGATCACGGCGCCGAGCGGCGCGTAGTAGGGGTAGTCGGCCGCGACGCCGGGCACCCGCGGCGCGATCCAGTAGGCGAGGGCCGCGGCGAGCGCCGTTTTCACGGCGAGCAGGAGGCGCGGCTGGGCCAGCAGGACGCGTGTCCAGTGGGTCGCGGTGCGGGCGTCACGACGCAGGGCGGCCCGGCGATCGGGCGGAGTGGGGCGTCGATCGGGCATGCCCCGATGATGACAGGCCACGCGACGCCGCGGGTGGGCCCGGCGGTGGGACGGCACGATCGGAGCGACGTACACTGGTCGAACACCTGTTCGAACGACCCGGCCGGGGGTTCAGCAGCCCGAGGTACCGACCATGAGCTTCACCCACCTGCGCGTCGCGTCGGCGTTCAGCGCCCACCACGGCACGGCGCACCCGAAGGCGCTCGTCGACGCCGCCGTCGCGGCGGGTGCCGACGCGGCGGCGATCACCGACCGTGACGGGCTGTACGGGGCGATCCGGCACGTCGGGGCCTGTCGGACGGCTGGCGTCGACCCGATCGTCGGGGTCGAGCTGGGCTGCCGGGACGACCGCGAGGGGGTCGTGGGCGGTGGTGCGGACGGCGGGGGTCCCGACGGAGGCGGGGGTGCTGCCGGCGGGGTCGACCGCATCGTGGTGCTCGCGCACGGGGCGCGGGGCGGCGGGCCGGCGAAGGCGGGGTGGGCGGCGCTGTGTCGGCTGATCAGCGCGTCGCACGGTCGGGCCACCCGTCGCGCCAGCGGAAGTGCCAACAGCGTGGCGACCATCGCCCGGTCCCGGGTACGGGGCTTCGTCCAGGGCGAGACCGAGCCGGCGGCGACCGTGCTGCTGGGGCCCGACTCCGACGTGGGTCGGCTGGTCCAGGCGGGTCGGCACACCGAGGCCGCGGCGTCCCTCGCCGACTGGGCGGCGACGCTGCCGGGCGGGGTGGTGGTCGAGGTGGTCTGCCATCTGACCGAGCCGGGCGAGAGCCGCAGCATCCGGCACGCGGCACGCATGCTCGAGCTCGCGGACCACGTCGGGGTGCCCGCCGTGCTCACGAACGCCGTGCGGTACCTCGACCCCGACGAGGCCGTCACGGCCGACGTGCTCGACTCGGCCGGCCACCTGGCCGCGCTCGGCTCGTTCCGGCCGCAGCCGAACGCCCAGGCGTACCTCAAGGCCCCTGCCGAGATGCGCCGGCTGGCCCGTCTGGTGAGCGACGCCTCGTCGTTGCCCCGCAGCGCCGGCGACGAGATGCTCGCCGCGACCGAGCGCCTGGCCGACCGGTGCCGGCTCGACCCCGTCGCCGACCTCGGCTGGGGCCGCCCGAAGGTGCCCGAGCTCAGCGCGATCGGCGTCGACGGCGACCCCGACCAGGCGCTGTTCCGGCAGGCCCAGGCCGGTGTCACCGAACGCTTCGGCGACGCCGACCGGGCCCTGCGCGACAAGGTCGAGGACCGCATGCGCTACGAACTCGGCATCATCACCGGGTTCGGCTTCGCCGGGTACTTCCTCACCGTGGCCGACGTCTCGGCACTGATGCGCGACCTGCGGGTGCGCAACGCGGCGCGGGGTTCCGGTGCCGGCAGCCTCGTCACCTACCTGCTGCGCATCTCGAACGTCGACCCGATCGAGCACGACCTGCTGTTCGAACGGTTCCTCGGCAACAAGCGCGAGACCCTGCCCGACATCGACATCGACGTCGAGGCGGCCCGGCGGCACGAGGTCTACCGGGCGATCTTCGACCGGTACGGCAGCAACCGGGTCACGCTCATGTCGATGCAGTCCACCTACCGCGGGCGCGGTGCGGTGCGCGACGCCGGTCTCGCACTGGGGCTCGACGACGAGCAGATCGACCTCGTGGCCAAGAACGTCTGGCGGTCGAACGCCCGCGACCTGCGCACCGCGATGGCCGAGAAACCCGAACTGCGCGAGATCGCCGAGCTCGCCCGCAGCAACGACCAGATCGACCTGCTCGTCGACCTCAGCGAACGGCTCGACCGTCTGCCCCGGCACATCTCGATGCACCCGTGCGGGGTGATCCTCGGCGACTCCGACCTGCTCAGCACGACCCCCGTCCAACCGAGCGGCATCGGCCTGCCGATGAGCCAGTTCGACAAGTACGACATGAACGACGCCGGCCTGCTCAAGCTCGACGTCCTCGGCGTCCGCATGCAGAGCTCGCTCGCCTACGCCCTCGACGAGATCGAACGCGTGAACGGCCCGCGTGCCGCCCTGGCCGGCGCCCTGCCGGTCGACGTCCCCTACGTGAACCGTCAGGGCCGCATCGAGCTCGACGAGATCCCCCACGACGACGAACCCACCTTCGAGGCGATCCGCACCACGCACACGCTCGGCATGTTCCAGATCGAGAGCCCCGGGCAGCGCGAGCTGATCGGCAAGATGCAGCCCGACCGCTACGAAGACCTGATCGCCGACATCTCGCTGTTCCGCCCCGGCCCGATGAAGGGCAACATGATCGCGCCGTTCCTCGACACCAAGCACGGGTTCCAGCAGCCCGACTACCTGCACCCGAGCTTCGCGTCGTTCCTCGACGACAGCTACGGGGTGGTCATCTACCACGAGCACGTGCTGCGCATCCTCGAGGCGACGATGCAGGTGTCGCTCGCCGAGGCCGACGAGATCCGGCGACACATGGGCAAGGGCGACGACGACGCGCTCGAAGCCACCTTCCGCGAGCGCACCCGGGGCAACCTCGACCCCGCGACCGGGAGGCGACGCTTCGACGACGCCGCGGTCGACCGCATCTGGGCCGCGCTCAAGGGGTTCGGGTCGTTCGGCTTCTGCAAGGCCCACGGGGCCGCGTTCGCCCTGCCGACCTACCAGAGCGCCTGGCTGAAGACCCACTACCCGGCCGAGTTCCTGGCCGGCATCCTCACCCACGATCCCGGCATGTACCCGAAACGGCTGCTGCTGACCGAGGCGCGACGCATGGGCGTCCCCGTGCTGCCGCTCGACGTCAACGCCTCGACCGACGTCTACCGGGTCGAGCGCCTGCGACCGCCGGCGACCCCGATCGCGCCGACCCGGGTGGGCGACCTCGGGCTGCGGCTGTCGCTGGCCGACGTGCACGGCATCAGCGACGCCGAGCTGGCCCGGGTGGTCGTGAACCGTCCCTACGACTCGATCACCGACTTCTGGCAGCGGGCGACGCCGTCCCGGTCGCTGTTCGAGCGCCTGGCGCAGGTCGGAGCACTCGACTCGGTCGCCGGGCCGGGCCGCACCCGCGGCGACGTCCTGGCCCGGGTGCGGACGCTCACCGGCCGGTCGTCCCGCCCCAAGGCCACCGACGTCGAGAACCAGCTCGACTTCTCGATCGACGACTCCGACACGGTGCCGACCGGCACGCCCGACGTCGACGCCCGACAGCGGGTCGCCGACGAGCTCGACATCCTGTCGATGGAGGTCAGCGAGCACGTGATCGAGAGCTACCGGCCCATGCTCGACGACCTGGGCGTGGTGCGCGCCGCCGACCTGCGCGACCACTGGAACGGCACGACCGTGCTCGTGGCGGGCATCCGCATCGCGACCCAGACCCCGCCGATGCGCAGCGGCAAGCGCGTGGTCTTCATCAGCCTCGACGACGGGAGCGGCTGCTCCGACTCAACCTTCTTCGAAGAGGCGCAGGCCCGCGCCGGCTCCCTGCTGTTCGGCACCCAGCTGATGGTGATCCAGGGGCGCACGCGTCGCACCGGCGAGCGCGGCATCTCGCTCGAGGCCGAGAACGCATGGGACCTCAAGGCGATGTGGCGCGACTGGAACGCGACCCGCGCCTCCTCGTCCCTGGCCGTCGGCAACTCCTGACCCCTGTCGCCACCCCGCCCGCCGGGGCCGCCGATCGCCCGCACGCGTCGCAGCGGCCAGGAATAGTCGACGCCCCGTGCGTAGGGTGGCGCCATGAGCGATCAGCAGGCCAAGGGAAGCTACGTCGAGCCGGGCCAGGAGTACACCCGCGACACCAACTACATCGAGGACCGCATCACGCGCGACGCCGTCGACGGTTGGCCGGTCGAGTCCGGTCGCTACCGCCTCGTGGCCGCCCGGGCGTGCCCGTGGGCGAACCGCAGCGTGATCTCGCGACGTCTGCTGGGGCTCGAGGACGCGATCTCGCTCGGCCTGCCCGGCCCCACGCACGACGCCCGCAGCTGGACCTTCGACCTCGACCCCGACGGTCGCGACCCCGTCCTGGGCATCGAGCGCCTTCAAGAGGCCTTCTTCGCCCGCACCCCCGACTACCCGCGCGGCATCACCGTTCCGGCGATCGTCGACGTGCCGAGCGGCAAGGTCGTCACGAACGACTTCCCGCAGATCACGCTCGACTTCGCGACCGAGTGGACCGCCTTCCACCGTGAGGGCGCCCCCGACCTCTACCCCGAGGCCCTGCGCGGCGAGATCGACGAGGTGAACGCCGTGGTCTTCCGCGACGTCAACAACGGCGTCTACCGAGCCGGTTTCGCCGGGTCGCAGAAGAGCTACGAGCGGGCCTACCGCACCCTGTTCGAGCGGCTCGACTGGTTGTCCGAGCGGCTCGCCGGGCAGCGATACCTGGTCGGTGACACCATCACCGAGGCCGACATCCGGCTGTTCACGACGCTCGCCCGGTTCGACGCGGTCTACCACGGGCACTTCAAGTGCAACCGGAACAAGCTGGCCGAGATGCCGGTGCTCTGGGCCTACGCCCGCGACCTGTTCCAGACCCCCGGGTTCGGCGACACGATCGACTTCGACCAGATCAAGGCGCACTACTACGTCGTGCACTCCGACATCAACCCGACGGGCATCGTCCCGGTCGGGCCGGACGCCTCGGGGTGGCTCACCGAGCACGGGCGCGAGCAGCTCGGCGGCCGTCCGTTCGGCGACGGGACTCCCCCGGCACCGCCTCGTGCGGGCGAAGAGGTGCCGCCGCTCGTCGCGGCCTGAGGCGCCGCCGCATGATCGATCCCTCCGACCGGTTGCGCGTCACGCGCGACGAGGCGCAGGCGCTGGCAGCGCGACTGCTCGGAGACATGGAGGCGGTGGCCGCGGCCCGCGAGGGAGCCAACGTCGACGACGAGCACGACCCCGAGGGATCGACCATCGCCTACGAGCGATCGCAGCTCGACGCCGTCCGACGGTCGGCCCTCGAACGTGCCGCAGACGCCGAGGCCGCCCTGGCCCGACTCGCCGACGGCACCTTCGGCCGTTGCGAGCGCTGCTCGGCCCGGATCGGCGAGGCCCGGCTCGAGGCGCGACCCACCGCCCGGCTCTGCATCGACTGCGCGAGCTGACCCGCGCCTCCTGCCGTCGACGCGTTTTCTGCCGTGACCCGCGCCTCCTGCCGTCGCCGGGGCGTCAGCCCCAGATCCGCGCGATCTGCTCGTCGAGGAAGGTCTCGAACCAGGCGTCACGATCGGTGACCACGTCGGTGAGGTGACCGAAGAGCTCGAAGCTGAGGTGCCCGTAGAGGGAGGTCCAGGCGGTGATGCCCGCGGCCAGCACACCGGGGGCGACAGAGGCCCCCAGGCCCTGGGCGAGCTGCGCGAACTCGTCGGCCAGGCCGGCCCGCACGGGCACCGCCCGCAGCGAGGCTCCGGTCGCCGCCGCGTCGTCGACCGCCCCGAGCAACAGCAGACCCACCGCGATCGCCGGTTCGACGGTGTCGACCGGGGCCGCGTACCCCGGGACGGGCGACCCGTAGAGCAGTGCGTAGCGGTGCGGGTCGGCGATCGCCCAGCGGCGGGTCGCGCGGGCCGTGGCGCGGAACCGCTCCTGGTGGTCGGCGCGGTCGACCGCCTGCTCGGCCCGTCGGGCGGCGTCGGCGAGGTCGACGTAGGCGTCGGTGATCAGGCGGGTCAGCAGGGCGTCGCGGCTCGGGAAATACCGGTAGATCGCCGACGAGGCCATGCCCAGGTCGCGCGCGACGGCCCGCACCGAGAGGGCGGCCGCGCCCACCTCGGCCAGCTGCCGGTGGGCCGAGGCGAGGGCGCGTTCGACGATCTCGGTCCGTGCCCGCTCGCGGACGCCGCCGGTGGGCCGGGCACGATCGTCGTCCCCTGCGTTCGTGGTCATGGCCCGATCCTGTCGTCCGAGAGCACGGTACGCAAACGAGAGCACCGCTCTTGCACATTGGACCACCCGGCTCTAGGGTCAGATCCGAGAGCACCGCTCTCGTCGGCCATCCCCAGGAGGACCCATGCCCACCCATCTCGTCGTCGGAGCCGGAGCCATCGGCACTCCCCTCGTCCGCCGCCTCGCCGAGCGCGGCGACACCGTGCGCGTCGCCACCCGCCGCGGCACCGAGGTCGCCGGTGCCGCCGCGCTCACGCTCGACGCGAAGGACGCCGCCGCCCTGACGAGCGCGGCCGACGGCGCCGACACGATCGTCGTCTGCTCGAACCCGCCCTACCCCGCCTGGGGCACGGAGTGGCCCGCCCTCACCACGGCCCTGATCGACACGGCCGCCGCCACGGGGGCGGGCATCGTGCTGATGGGCAACCTCTACGGCCACGGGCCGGTGTCCGAGCCGATGACCGAGCACACGCCCCTCGCCTCCGCCGAGAAGAAGGGCAGCGTGCGCGCCGACAGCTGGAAGCGCCTCCTCGCCGCGGCCGACCGGGGCGTCCGGGCCGTCGAGGTGCGCGCGAGCGACTACTTCGGGCCGGGCGCCGGGCGCAACGCCCACCTCGGCTGCGACTTCTTCGGGCCGCTCGTCGCGGGCCGCACCGCCCACGCGGTCGGCGACGTGACCCAGCCGCACGCCTGGGCGTACCTGCCCGACGTCGTCTCGACCCTCGTGGCGGCGATCGACCACGACGAGTGGGGTCGCGCCTGGCTCACACCGCACGCCACCCACGCCTCCCGGGTCGAGATCGCCGAGGAGGCGCGGCGCCGGTACGGCCTGACCGGTCGCGTCCGACCGTGGAACCCGCTGCTGTGGGCCGGCCTGACCCGCACGGTGCCGTTCCTCCGCGAGGTGAGGGCGATGCAGTACCAGTTCGACTCGCCCTTCGTCGTGGACTCGTCCGAGAGCGAACGCCTGCTCGGCATCGGACCGACCCCGTGGCCCGAGGCGCTGGACGCGACGATCGCGGCCACCCGCGACGCCGCTCGTCGACCGTGAGGTCACAGCAGACACCCACGCGGCGGCCTTCCCCGGGGCCGCGCGCCGTCGTACGCTGACAGCACCCCGGCGACGACGCCGCACGACGGCCGCCTCGCCCCGATCGACGACGATTGGTGCTCGATGCCCCTGACCGCGAGCCGTCCGCCCCGCGACGCCGGGCCGCAGCGCCGGGTGGTGCGCGACTCGTGGAACCGCGCCTCCCGAGGCCGGCTCGATCCCGACGGCCTGCCCCGGCTCGAGCTGCCCGAGGACGACCTCGACGACCGGCGCCGCGACCACCCGTTGGCCCCGGCCCTCCCCGTGGTGCGCCGTCTGCTGGTGGACGACGTCGCGGGCTCGGGACTGCTCGTGGCGATCGGCGACGAGCACGGGCGCCTGCTCTGGGTCGAGGGCGATCACACGGCCCGCCGCCGGGCCGAGGACATGCTGTTCGTCGCCGGCGCCGGATGGTCGGAGGCGCAGGTCGGCACCTCGGCCCCGGGTACGGCCCTCGTGCTCGACCGGGGCGTGCAGATCCGTGGCGACGAACACTGGAACCACCGCGTGCGGGCCTGGAGCTGCACGGCCGTCCCGGTCCACGACCCGGTCGACGGGCGCCTGATCGGCGTCGTCGACATCACGGGCGACGAGCGGGCGGCCGGCTCGCTGACGCTGCCCCTGGTCACGGCGACGGTCGCGGCCGTGGAGGCGCATCTCGCGCTCCTGGGGTTCGCCGCGGTCGGTCGCGTGCCGGCCCGCACCGCGCAGTTCCCGGTCCACCCCGTGCCCGACTCCCCCGCCGGCCTGACGACCCTCGGTCGCGACGAGGCGGTCCTCACGGTCGGGGACGGCCGGATCGCGCTGGGTGCCCGTCACTCCGAGATCATGGCCCTGCTCGCCCACCGCCCCGCCGGCTACACGGCCCACGAGTTGGCCGACGCGGTCTACGGCGACGTCGACGCCGTGTCCACCCTGCGGCCCGAGATGGTCCGCCTCCGCCACGTCGTCGAGGCTCTCGACCCGACGCTGGTCCCCCTGTCGCGCCCGTACCGACTGCCCCGCCCGGTGACGCTCGACCTCGACACGCTCGTCGGGCTCGTCGACCGCGGCGCCCACCGCGCGGCCGTGCGGGCCGACACGGGCCCGGCCCTTCCCTCGTCCACGGCACCCGGCGTCGTCGCCCTCCGGGCCGAGGTCGCCGCGACCGTCCGGGACGCGCTCCTCACGGGGGGCTCGATCGACACCCTGCTGACGTACTCCGAGTCGACCACGGGTCGCGACGACGTGCGCGTGCTGCTCGAGCTGCTGCGTCGGCTGCCCCCGGGATCGCCCCGGCGGACGCACCTGGTCGCGCACCTCGAGGCCCTCGAGAACCGGAGCTGACGCGGCACCGCGACCCGCGCCTCCTCACGAGCACCCCCGCACCTCCCGACCCCCGCGGCCGCGCCGCCCGCGACCCACGCCGTGCAACCCGATGCAACCTCCCCCGACGTAGCCTGCCGCCACCGGCGGGCGACCCCCGCCGCCGACCCGACACCGTCGTCGAAAGGGACCGTCATGACCGTCACCACTCCTCCGAACACCTACGCCGCCCCGGGACAGCCCGACGCGAAGGTGGTCTTCGAGGCCCGCTACGACCACTTCATCGGCGGCGAGTACGTCGCCCCGGCGAGCGGGCAGTACTTCGAGAACCCGAGCCCCGTGAACGGCAAGGTCTTCACCGAGGTCGCCCGGGGCAACGCGGCCGACGTCGACCGGGCCGTCGAAGCCGCGTGGCGGGCCTTCGACTCGTGGAAGAAGACCTCGATCGCCCAGCGCGCGCTGATCCTCAACAGGATCGCCGACATCATGGAGGCGAACCTCGAGATGCTCGCCGTCGCCGAGACCTGGGACAACGGCAAGCCCATCCGCGAGGCCCTCGCCGCCGACGTGCCGCTCGCGATCGACCACTTCCGCTACTTCGCCGGGGCCATCCGGGCGCAAGAGGGGTCGACGGGTGAGATCGACGCCGACACCGTCGCGTACCACTTCCACGAGCCGCTCGGCGTGGTCGGTCAGATCATCCCCTGGAACTTCCCGCTGCTGATGGCCGTGTGGAAGCTCGCCCCCGCGCTCGCGGCCGGCAACTGCGTCGTCCTGAAGCCGGCCGAGCAGACCCCTGCGTCGATCCACGTCTTCATGGACCTGATCAAGGACCTCCTGCCCGCCGGCGTCCTCAACATCGTCAACGGCTTCGGCGTCGAGGCCGGCGCCCCCCTGGCGAGCCACCCGAACATCCGCAAGATCGCGTTCACGGGCGAGACCACGACCGGGCGCCTGATCATGCAGATGGCGAGCGAGAACCTGATCCCGGTCACGCTCGAGCTCGGCGGGAAGAGCCCGAACGTCTTCTTCGCCGACGTCGCCGACGAACGCGACGACTTCTACGACAAGGCGCTCGAGGGCTTCTCGTTCTTCAACCTGAACTCGGGTGAGGTGTGCACCTGCCCGAGCCGGGCGCTCGTGCAGCAGTCGATCTACGACCAGTTCACCGCCGACGGCGTCGAGCGTGTGAAGAAGGTGAAGCAGGGCAACCCGCTCTCGATGGACACGATGATCGGCGCACAGGCGTCGAACGACCAGCTCGAGAAGATCCTCAGCTACATGGACATCGGCAAGCAGGAAGGCGCGAAGCTCCTGCTCGGCGGCGACCGTGCCGACCTCGGCGGCGACCTGACCGAGGGCTACTACGTCAACCCGACGATCTTCGAGGGCCGCAACTCGATGCGGATCTTCCAGGAGGAGATCTTCGGCCCCGTCCTGTCCCTGACGAGCTTCAGCGACTACGACGACGCCATCAAGATCGCCAACGACACCCTCTACGGCCTCGGCGCCGGGGTCTGGAGCCGCAACGGCGCGCAGCTCTACCGGGCCGGCCGAGACATCCAGGCCGGTCGCGTCTGGTCGAACACGTACCACCAGTACCCGGCCGGGGCGGCGTTCGGCGGCTACAAGCAGTCCGGCATCGGTCGCGAGAACCACAAGATGATGCTCGACCACTACCAGCAGACGAAGAACCTGCTGGTCAGCTACGCGGACGGTCCGATGGGCTTCTTCTGATGACGCCCGAGCAGACGGCCGCTAGGGCGCCAGCAGCGGCAGCAGTCGAGGAGGCGCGGGTCGGCGAGGTCACGCCGGCCCCCGCCTCCGGGGCGGTCGCCTCCACCCCCTCCCGGGTCGACGTCTCACCCGAGGCCGCGACCTTCCTCGTCGCCCTGACGGCCCAGCACGGCCCGCTGATGTTCCACCAGTCGGGAGGCTGCTGCGACGGCTCGTCGCCGATGTGCTACCCCGTCGGCTTCTTCCGGGTGGGGGCCGTCGACGTCCACCTCGGCGACCTGCACGTCGACGGGATCGACCCGATCGAGGTCTACATGTCCCGCAGTCAGTTCGAGTATTGGAAGTACACGCACCTGACGATCGACGTCGTCCCCGGCCGCGGGGCCGGGTTCTCGGTGGAGAGCCCGGAGGGGAAGCGGTTCCTGATCCGATCGCGCATGCTCGACGACGCCGAGCTGCGGGCGTTCGGACTCCACGAGGCGGTGGTCGTCGCCCCGGACCGATAGGGCGACGCCCACGCCGGAGGGGTCAGTCGGTCGGCGGGTGGGGCAGGGCGTAGACGCCGTGCCCCACCCGTTCGACCACTCCCTGCCGGGCGAGGACGCTTAGCGTCGACAGCACGCTGCTGCGTCGGTAGTCCGGCAGGGCGGCGACGATCTCGGTCGTCCGCCGGGCGCCGGTCCGCAGCACCTCGGGCACGCGGTCGGCCAGCGAGTCGCCGACGGGGGCGGTCGCCGGGGCGACGTCCGTCGGGTCGCCGGCCCGCGCCTCCTGGTCGTACTCGGCACGGGCCTGGTCGAGACCCTCGGCCGAGACGCGGGTGGTCGCGCCGTCGGCGCCCGAGGCGTGCGCGTACGGAGCGAGCGTGAGCGACCGGCCGACCCGGGCGTACACGGCCGACGCGCTCGTGCCCTGGTGCTCGGCGATCTCGGGGTACGACGCGCCGCCCAGCAGCAGCACCGCCTCGCCCTCGAGGCCGAGCCACTGGCCGAGGCTCGCGATCTCCCAGCCGGCCGCCGTGACGGCCGAGCCCCAGACCTCGATGTCGTCGGCGTGGTCGGTGGTGAGCGTCTTCAGGTCGTCGAGCAGGTCGAGCAGGCGTTCGCGGGCGTCGTCGACGATCTCGGCCGTGAACTGCGGCGGGCGGCGAAGTTTGATCGGTCGTGACATTTGTGAAAGACTATCCAAGTTGTCCTCGTGGCACCACGACGTCGTCCGGCAGTCCGGGCGTCACATCCCCCACTTTTTTGGAGTTCCCATGGCTTTCGCAATCGTGCGCGCCGGTGGCCGTCAGGAGAAGGTCGAGGTCGGCACGATCCTGACCGTCGACCGCCTCAAGGCCGCGACCGCCGACACCGTCTCGTTCGTCCCCGTCCTGCACGTCGACGGCGACACCATCCTCTCGGGCGACGACCTGGCGAAGGTCACGGTCGAGGGCGAGGTCCTCAACGACCTGCGCGGACCCAAGATCGTCATCCAGAACTACAAGAACAAGACCGGTTACAAGCGTCGCATGGGCTTCCGTGCCGACCTGACCCGCGTCAAGATCACCTCGATCACCACCAACTAAGGGGCTGACAACACATGGCACACAAAAAGGGCGCATCGTCCACCCGCAACGGTCGTGACTCGAACGCACAGCGCCTCGGCGTGAAGCGCTTCGGCGGCCAGGTCGTCCTCGCCGGCGAGATCATCGTCCGCCAGCGCGGCACCCACTTCCACCCCGGCGTCAACGTCGGCCGCGGCGGCGACGACACCCTCTTCGCCCTCGCCCCCGGCTCGGTCGAGTTCGGCAACAAGGGCGGCCGCAAGGTCGTCAACATCGTCGCCTCCGCGACGGCCGTCGCCTAGGCGACACCACACGCAGCATCCGCCTCGGGGCGGTCGGGCCCAAGCCCGGCCGCCCCGAGGCTTTTCCGTGCCCCCGTACCCCTCGTTCAGGAGGCACGGCACCGAGGGGCGTAGACGGGACACATGAAGGCACTCACGTACCAGTCCGTCACCAACGTCTCCGTCGAAGACGTCCCCGACCCCACGATCATCGAACCCGGCGACGCGGTCATCAAGGTCACCTCGGCGGCGATCTGCGGAAGCGACCTGCACCTCTACGACGCGCTCGGCGCGTTCCTCGACAAGGGCGACGTGCTCGGCCACGAGACCATGGGCGTCGTCACCCAGGTCGGCCCCGACGTCAGCCGCATCAAGGTCGGCGACCGCGTCGTCGTGCCGTTCGTCATCGCCTGCGGGCACTGCTTCATGTGCGACCGCGGCCTCTTCTCGCAGTGCGAGACCACGCAGGTCACCGAATACGACTCGGGCGCGACCCTCTACGGCTTCAGCAAGCTCTACGGCCAGGTCCCCGGTGGGCAGGCCGAGCAGCTGCGCATCTCGCGTGCCGACTTCAACCTCGTCAAGGTCGGTGCCGACCTGCCCGACGAGCGCTACCTGTTCCTCAGCGACATCCTGCCCACCGCGTGGCAGGGCGTCGAGTACGCCCAGGTGCCTGAAGGTGGCACCCTCGTCGTGCTGGGCCTCGGCCCCGTCGGACAGTTCGCCTCGCGCATCGGCAAGTACCGCGGCTACCGCGTCATCGGCATCGACCCGGTGCCGGAGCGTCGTGCCATGGCCGAGCGCCACGGCATCGAGGTCCTCGACCTGACGAAGGACGTCGCCGACGTCGTCAAGAGCATGACCGACGACCGTGGCCCCGACTCCGTCGTGGACGCCGTCGGCATGGAGGCCCACGAGCACGCCGGCATCGGCCTCGTGCAGAAGTTCGCCGCCGCCCTGCCCGACACCATCGGCCAGGCCGTCATGCAGAAGGCCGGCATCGACAGCCTGGGTGCCATGCACCTCGCCTTCGAGATCGTCCGCCGCGGCGGCACCGTCTCGCTCAGCGGGGTCTACGGCGGCACCGCCGACCCCACGCCCTTCCTCACGCTGTTCGACAAGCAGATCACCATCAAGATGGGCCAATGCAACGTCCAGAAGTGGATGGACACGCTGATGCCCCTCGTCGAGGACCCCACCGACCCGCTCGGCACCGAGGACCTCGTCACCCACCCGGTGCCGCTGTCCGAAGCCGCCGCCATGTACGACGTCTTCAAGAACAAGGAGGACGGCTGCATCAAGGTCGTCCTCAAGCCCTGACGCCTCGGACCGTTCGCTGCGCCGACGACGCGACCCCCGCCTCCTGGGGGTCGCGTCGTCCCGTGTGCCGGGCTAGCGTCGTCGCTCGGGAATGCGGTCCGTTCGTCGACCGTTCACCGAGACGCGCACGCACGTTCACCCCACTCATGGCAAACGGGTGATGGACTGGTGACGAATCAACAACGAGGGTCTCGTCCCGAGCCCGCGTCGGCGACATCGAATGAGAGAACCATGGATCTCCGGACGGCCGAACACCCCAGGCCGAACCACTTCATCCTGCACCTCAGCGACACGCACCTCGTCGGCGGCGACCGCGACCTCTACGGCGCGGTCGACAGCGAGGCCCGACTGCGTCAGATCATGGACGAGATCGAGGCGTCCGACGGGCGACCCGAGGCCATCGTCTTCACCGGCGACCTCGCCGACAAGGGCGAGCCCGACGCGTACCGCAAGCTCCGCGCCCTGATCGAGCCCGTGGCCGAGCGGCTCGGCGCCCAGGTGATCTGGGCCATGGGCAACCACGACGACCGCAGCGCGTTCCGATCCGAGCTCTTCGGTCAGCTGCCCTCGCAGCGACCGGTCGATCTCGTCTACGACGTCAACGGCCTGCGCGTCATCACCCTCGACACGACCGTTCCGGGCCACCACTTCGGCCGACTGTCCGGCGACCAGCTCGACTGGCTGGCCGAAGAGCTCTCGACCGACGCCCCCGACGGCACCATCATCGCCATGCACCACCCGCCGGTGCCGAGCGTGCAAGACCTGACGGCGCTCGTCGAGCTGCGCGACCAGGCGGCACTGGCCGAGGTGATCGAGGGCAGCGACGTCCGCTCCATCATCGCCGGGCACCTGCACTACTCGACGAACGCCACCTTCGCGGGCGTGCCCGTCTCGGTCGCGTCGGCCACTTGCTACACACAAGACCTGAACGTGGCCGGCGGCGGCACCCGCGGCCGAGACGGCGCCCAGGCGTTCAACCTGGTGCACGTCTACGAGGGCACGGTCGTGCACTCGGTCGTGCCGATCGGCACCTACGAGACCGTGGGCGAGTACGTGCCCGCGGACGTCGTGGCCGAACGGCTCGCGGTCGCCGGCGTGCGCATCGCCCCGGCCGCCCCTCGCCACCGGGCGACCGACACGGCCCCGGTGCCCGTCGTGCCGCGAGACCTCACGCTGACGGGGCCGATCGACACGCTCTGACGGCGCGGGTCCTCCCGCCACCGCCCCGGCCCTGCCGCGCTGCACTCGCCCGCTGGGTGGGTTCTGCATGCCGTCCAGGTCCCGCCTGCCGTGCAGGTCCCGCCCGCCGTGCAGGTCCCGCCTGCCGTCCAGCCTGCCGTGCAGGTTCCGCCTGCCGTCCAGGTGCCGCCCGCCGTGGCCGGCCTCGCGCACCGTCGGCAATTCCTGCTTCCCGCTGCGTGCGACCTCCTGCGCCGCCTTCCATGGCCCGTCGTGCAGCACGGAGCAGGAATTGCCGACCCCCGCTCGGTGCCGTCGACCCACGCGCGTCCCGGTGCAACCACGCCGACCACGACCGACCGCCCCGAACACGGCCCGACCGAGTCGCCAATTCCTGCTTCACGTCGCTCGGGCGACGCCGACACGCCCCCGCCTGCGATCGCCGTGACAGGAGGCAGGAGTTGCCGACAGGGACGAAGACACCGTGACGGGAGGCAGGCGTTGCCGACAGGGACGAGAACACCGAGACAGGAGGTGGGAGGTGCCGACCCGGACGCCGGCGACGGGTCGGGTCAGCCGCGGGCGGGCGTGCGCGCCTCGGCGGCCATCGCCGAACGCAGCCGCCGCAGGTACCCGTCGCGGAGCACATGACGGAGGCGCGGGGGCAGATGCGGGACGACGACGGCCGTGACGCGCATCACGCGGTCGTAGCGACGCTGGGCGCCGGTCGACCACGCCAGCCCGAAGTCGGCTCGGACGCTGCTCGGCAGGGACCCCGCGGTGACGAGCCTGGCGAGCGGCATCACCGCTCTCAGCCACCACGGCCCCGTCGTCGGGTGCAACAGCTCGTGCGCGACCCGACGGGTGACGTCGTCCACCACGAGCTGCTCGACGGCGTCGTCCCAGTACCGCCGGAACGAGGCCACGTCGGCCGGCCACAGCTCTCGCGGCATCTGCAGCGACGTGCCCACGAGGGCGTAGTCCTGGTAGACGGTCTCGGAGTGGGCCGGGTCGATCGGCCCGTGCACCCGCTCGAACAGCTGCATGGCCGAGTCGTAGAGGGTCGCCGCGACCCAGAGCTGCAGCCCGGGGTCGAACGCGTCGTACCGCACCGACGAGGACTCGCCGCCGTGTACCGGACGGTGCGCCCGACCGACGACCCGGCGGACGTGGGCCACCTCGGACGGGGTGCCGAAGACGATGGCGTAGAGGTACGTCATGGTGCCGTGAAGTCGCGACAACGGACGCTCGACGAAGTCGCTGTGCTCGGCGACGCCGTGCCCCACCCCGGGGTTCGCCAGTTGCAGCAGGATCGCCCTGCCCCCACCGGCCAACAGCACCGACTCCCCCGCCATGTCGGAGATGCGCCGCACGTCCGAGCCGTGAAGGGTCCAGGGCAGTCGCATGCGGTCAGCCTACGGCGGGCCGTCGATAGGGTGCTGACATGGCCACCCCCGACTTCGTCCTGTCCCTGCGCGAGAAGATCGGCACGGCGCCGCTGTGGCTGGCCGGTGTGACCGCAGTGGTCGTCCACGGTGACCGGACGCTGCTGGTGCGCCGAGCCGACACCGGCGCCTGGACGCCGGTGACGGGCATCGTCGACCCGGGCGAGCACCCTGCCGACGCGGCCGTCCGCGAGACCCTCGAGGAAGCCGACCTGCAGGTCGTCCCCGAGCGGCTGGCGTCGATCGGGGTGACCGGCGAGGTCGTCTACCCGAACGGCGACCGCGCGCAGTACCTCGACCACACCTTCGTCATGCGCTACGTCTCGGGCGAGCCCTCCCCCGCGGACGGCGAGAACACCGAGGCCCGGTGGTTCCGGCTGGACGACCTGCCGACGATGGGGGCCGACATGCTCGGCCGTCTCGACGCAGCCCTCTCGGGCGAACAGGCGGCCCGCTTCGGCACCTCGACGGCCTGACGGACGGCACGGACCGCACGGAGTCCACGGGCCACACCGACCATGGGCCGCGCCGCCCTGGTCCGCGCCGACCCCGAGGGCCGAACGGGCTGCGCCTGCGGGCACGACCTGTGTCAGTCCGAGCCTTCGAGCCCCCGGTTCGACGACGATCCGGTCGCCTCGCCCGACTGAGCCGCCTCGGCACCGAGTGCCCGTCGGTCTTGCTCGGCGTTCTCGAGGGCGACGCGCTGCATCTCGTCCTTCTCCCACGGTGCGGGGAACGGGTAGTACCGCTCGAGGAAGTCCGTGACCGAGGCGGTCCGTTCTTCGTCGGTGACCTCGGGGAAGCTGCCGTCGTTGAGGCAGAAGAAGTCGAACGCTCGTTTCTTCAGCACCTCGGACAACGACGCCAGCCCCGACACCATCGTGGTGTCGATGTAGCTGACCTTGGCGTTCTCCTGCACGATCGCCCGGCCCGTCATCAGCGAGTAGTAGTGGTAGAGCGAGTTCGTGACCGAGATGTTCTCCTTCGCGCGGAAGGGGCTGCCGGCCGTGGCGGCGAACTCGTCGGCGAACTCGTGCTCCATCTCGAAGAGGACGCTGCGGCGCAGCGGCGCGGCGGTGTGCTCGAGGTGGCGGGTGAGGACGCGCCCGAAACGCTGCTGCAGCAGACGTCGGTTGACCCGGGCGGCGTTCTCGAACCCACTGCGGTCGATGTTGTTGTGCCCGAGCCCGATGCGCGTGTCGGCCTCGATGAACTTCGTGACGGAGCCCGGCGAGAAGAACATGCTCGGCGCGACGGGACGCCCGAAGAACATGTCGTCGTTCGAGTACAGGAAGTGCTCGCTGAGCCCCTCGATGTGGTGCAGCTGCGACTCGACGGCCTGTGAGTTGTGCGTCGGCAGCATCGAGAGGTCGCTGAAGAACTCCTCGCTGCGGACGACGCGCACACGGGGGTGCTCGCCCAGCCACTCGGGCACGGGCGAGTCGGTCGCGATGTAGATGTTGCGGACCCACGGCGCGAACATGTAGACCGACCGCAGGGCGTACTTGAGCTCGTCGATCTGACGGAACCGGGCTGCCGAGTCGTCACCCTCGCCGACCACGTGGCGCTTGGCCTGCGCGGCGCGGGCACGCTGGTACTCGATCGAGTTGCCGTCGACCCAGGAGAAGACGATGTCGATGTCGAAGGTGATGTCGGTGGCGTGGTCGTCGAACATGTGCTCGAGGGTGGGCCACTCGATGCCGTACCGCTCGACCGTCTCTTCGACGGCCTCGGCACGGGGCAGTTCGGTGCGCATCAGCGCGTTCTCGGTCGGGGCGAGGATCTCGTCGTCGGTGATGATCCAGAACTCGACCTGCACGGCCGTGCCCGCACCGTAGCGGAGGCGGCCGATGGGCTCGACCCGGGGCCGGTAGACGCGGAAGACCCGCTCGGTCTCGAGCTCGAGCCCGCCCTCGACGACGAGGGACGCCTGACCCTTGCGGGGCTTGGCGTAGAAGGGCTCGGTGGCCGAGGCCGCGACCATGGCGGCGGTGAAGCGGTCACGGTGCACCGTGTCGACGGCGATCACGGGGCGGATGTCGTTGCCGCGCACGAGCAGGAAGGGCACCTGGGCGGCGTCGAGCACCCGACGGATGTAGAGGAGGTCCTCGATCATCGACTGCTGGGGCGTGAGGTGACCGTTCAGGAGCGTGAACTGCCCCTTGCGGACCACGACGTCCTCTCGGTCGAGACCACCGGCTCGGTGACGAGGGGTCAGCAGAGGGCTCTCGGACGTGCCGACCATCTCTGACGTACCGGGGATCTCCGTGGCCATGCAGACTCAACCTTCCGTGCGGGCCTCGGGCGGGCGGGCGCACCCTCGGCATTTTACGGGGTCGGCGGCACCCCGGAGTGTCCACTGCCCCTGACGCTCAGCGGCGACCCCGGACCGAGGCGGACTTCGTGGTCGTCGCGGCCTCGGTCGGCACCTTCACGAGCACACCGACCGCGATCATGAGCGCGGCGGCCACGAACTGCAACCCCTGCCAGAGCTCGGCCGGGAGGGGCACCACGAACACCGGGTTCCAGAGGACGGCCACGGCGGCGAGCAACGGCAACGCCCACCAGAGCCGCCCCCGGTAGGCGAACACGAGGATGATGAGGGCGAAGATCGACACGACGTACCGGAACACGGTGAAGACGTCGGAGGCGAGCAACGCGGTCCCGGCGAGCAACGCGATGGCCGCGATCAAGCCGGGCGCCAGGGCCGGACGCGTGAACGCGGGGGCGGTGGGGGTGGGCACCGCCTACTCGATGTCGTAGGCGACGTCGAGCACGCTGATCGGGCGGCTCATCGGCGGCTCGTCGCGCAGGCGCTCGAGGGCGGGCTGCAGCTCGCCCAACCAGGCCTGGTAGCCGGCGTCGGTGAGGTGGACGTGGTCGGCCGCGAACTCGGGTCGCAGGGCGTCACCCGACTCGTCGGCCAGTGCGGGCCAGAGGTCGAGCCACTGCGCCCGGACAGTTGACGAGAACTGGCGGAGGTGCCGGTTGGCGTCCTTGAGGCGAGGCGCGAACTCAGGCCCCCGCGGCGCGATCGACTGCAAGAGCAGACGCGTCCCCGGCAGTTCGCGGCGCATGGCCACCATGAGGTTCTCGATGCCGCGCACCACCTGTTCGACCGAGCGTCGCGCGGTGAAGTCGTTGGTGCCGATCATCAGCACCACCGAGTCGGGGTTCGCGGCCACGACGTCGTGGAGCCGTTCGGTCAGGCCGGCGATCGTGTCGCCCCCGACACCCAGGTTGACGACCTGCTCGTCGGGCAGCCAGGCCGCCCAGTCGCCGTTCTCGGTCAAGCTGTCGCCGACGAAGGCGACGGTCTCTCGTTGTGTCATCACGACCTCCTGGTGGTCTGCTGAAGTGCCCCCATCGTGCCATCACCCGCTGGGAGCCGCGAACCGGCGCGCTCGTGCCCGCCGCCCGCACCTCACTGACGGAAGCGTCGCGGCCTCTTCGACCACACGCGGTCGAGCGCGTGGCGGACGCGCGGCAGCAGCACGACGAACGACGACACGACGACGAGCACCCCGAACAGCACCCCGAGCCACAACGGCACCGGCGACATGGCCTCGTCGCCCGTCGGGTACAGCGGCGCCGGCGTCGACATCAGGACGAGGAGGCGCGGGTCGGTCACGCGACGGCCGTCGCGTCGGTCGCCGCCCCGCCCCCGGCACCGGCCGCTCGGTCGCCGGCCGTCCGACCGGCCGCCTCCCGCTCGGCCGCCTCCCGCTCGGCCGTCGCGGTGATGCGCCGCAGCATGCCCGAGAAGATGACGCCGTGGAACGGCAGGATCGCGAACCAGTAGAGCCGCCCGCCGAGGCCCTGCGGGAAGAACACGGCGCGTTGGCGGTAGTGCGAGCCGCCCTCGGGACGCGGCTCGACCGTGAGTTCCAGCCACGCGCCTCCCGGGACCTTCATCTCGGCCCGCAAGCGCAGCAGGTGGCCGCGTTCGAGCTTCTCGACCCGCCACCAGTCGAGGGCGTCGCCGACGCGCAGGCTCGTCGCGCTGCGGCGGCCGCGCCGGAGGCCCACTCCACCGACCATGCGGTCCATCCAGCCGCGAGCCGACCAGGCCAGCGGGAACGAGTACCAGCCGTTCTCGCCGCCGATGCTCTCGAGCACCTTCCAGAGCTCGGCGGGCGGTGCGCTCGTGTCGGTCTGCCGGTCGTCGGTGTAGACGGTGTGCCCGGACCAGTCGGGGTCGCTCGGCAGCAGGTCGCTCGGCGCCCCCGCGACCGACGAGTCCTGCCAGCTGGTCTCGACGTCGCCGTCCTGCTCACGCTGCAGGGCGAGGCGCACGGCCCGGCGGTAGGGCAGCAGTCCTTCGGCGGGCGGGGGCACGACGGCGTCGATGTCGTGCTCGCGCACGACGCAGTCGTACTGCAGGGACGCGATGATCGGGACGGCGAGGGCGCGGGGCACGGGCGTGACGAGGTTGACCCACTGCGAGGCGAGCCACGGCGTGAAGACGGGGAGCGACGCGATCGGACGTTGCTTGAGGCCGGCCTCGAGCGCGTAGCCGTTCATCATCTGCCCGTAGCGGAGCACGTCGGGGCCGCCGATGTCGAAGGTGCGGTTGACGTCGTCGGGAACGTCGGCCGCGCCGAGCAGGTAGTGCAGCACGTCGCGGACGGCGATCGGCTGGATGAAGTTGCGCACCCACTTCGGCGCCGGCATGTAGGGCAGGACGTCCGTCAGGTGGCGGACCATCTCGAACGAGGCGCTGCCCGAGCCGATGACGACGCCGGCCTGCAGGGCGACGGTCGGGACGCCGCTCGCCAACAGCACGTCGCCGACGTCCTTGCGCGACTGCAGGTGCTTCGACAGGTCGCCCTCGGGGTGGAGTCCGCCGAGGTAGACGATGCGGCTGACGCCCGCGTCGCGCGCGGCGTCGGCGACGGTGTGAGCCGCGTCGGCCTCGGCGCGTTCGAAGTCGCCTCTGCCACCCATCGCGTGGGCGAGGTAGTAGACGACGTCGACGCCCTCCATGGCGGGACGTACCGTCTCGGGGTCGGTCAGGTCGCCCTGCACGACCTCGACGTCGCCCGACCAGGGCACGTCTCGCAGCTTCTCGGGCGAGCGCACGAGCACCCGCACGTCCGCTCCGGCGGCCACGAGCCGCGGCGTCAACCGCCCGCCGATGTACCCGGTCGCCCCGGTCACCAGCACCCGGCGGGAGGCCACGGCGTGGTCGGTGTCGCTGGTGACGGGGGTGCTCGACGGCACGCCGTCGGGAGTGTTCGCAGACATGGGCCCAAGCTACGCTGGACCCCATCATGACTACCCAGCAGCTCCCCACCGTCTCCGCCGTCGCCGGCATGATCGACCACGCGATCCTCAAGCCCGAACTCACCCGCGCCGAGGTCGACGGCGCCCTCGACGACGCCGCCGCGAACCACGTCTTCAGCGTCTGCGTGCGCCCCTCCGACATCGCGCACGCCGTCGAGCGCCTCGAAGGCACCGGCGTGCTCGTCGGCACCGTCATCGGCTTCCCCCACGGCACGACCTCGACGGCCGCGAAGGCCGCCGAATCGCGTCAGGCGATCGCCGACGGCGCCGCCGAACTCGACATGGTCGTCAACATCGGCTGGCTGCGCAGCGGCCTGACCGACGAGGTCGAGGCCGACGTGCGCGGCGTGGTCGAGGCGGCCGGCGACACGATCGTCAAGGTCATCCTCGAGACGGCCTACCTCGACGACGACCAGATCGTCGCGGGCTCGAAGGCCGCCGAGCGCGCCGGGGCCGCCTTCGTCAAGACGTCCACCGGTTTCGCGGGCGGCGGTGCGACGCTCCCCCACCTGCGCCTCATGCGCGAGGCCGTCTCCGACTCCGTCCAGGTGAAGGCCTCGGGCGGCGTGCGCGGCCTCGACACGGTGCTCGAGATGCTCGACCTCGGAGTCACGCGCTTCGGCACGAGCGCCAGTGGCACGATCCTCGCCGACCTGGCGCACCGCCTCGAGACGGGCCGCGCCTCGGGCGCGGGCGACGACGCGACGTCGTACTGACCTGACGAGCCGAGGAGGCGCGGGGCGCGTCGACGACGTGACCCGCGCCTCCTCGAGGGGCTCGCGATCGACGGGCCACCGCACGCCAGCCGGTCACCGCCGAGCAGACCCGCGGGGCCTCAGGCGGTCGGCAGCCCCAGGATCTCGCGCGTGCGGACGACGTCGGCCCGGATGTGCGCGATCAAGGCCTCGAGCCCGTCGAAGCGCACGTTGCCCCGCACCCAGTCGACGAAGTGGACGGTGACCTCGAGCCCGTAGAGGTCGAGTGAGACGTCGAGCAGGTGCGCCTCGACCTGCTTGGCCGGCACCCCCTCGAAGGTCGGGTTGTTGCCGACCGAGACCGCCGCCGGGTAGAGCGTGTCGCCGACCATCACGCGGGCGGCGTAGACGCCGTCGGCGGGGACGAAACCCTCGCTGTCGCGGGCCAGGTTGGCCGTCGGGAAGCCCAGTTCACGGCCGCGCTGTTCTCCGTGCACGACGATGCCGCGCACCGACGGCTCGCGACCGAGCAGGACGCCGGCCTCGCGGACGTCACCGGCGTCCATCAGTTCACGGATCCAGGTCGAGGACGCCCGACGGCCACCGCTCGGTCGCACGTCGTCGATCGAGACGACCCGGAACCCGCGGGAGGCACCGAGTTCGCGCAGGGTGTCGACGGTGCCACTGCCGCGCACGCCGAAGCGGAAGTCGTCGCCGACGAACACGACCCGGGCGTGCAGGGCCCCGACCAGGATGCGGTCGACGAACTCGTCCGGCGTCAGCGCCCGCAGCTCGGCGTCGAAGGTGAGCATGAGGGTGGCGGCGACACCGGCCTCGTCGAGCAGCTCGCGCTTCTGCCGGTTGCTCACGAGGGCCGTGGGCACGTCGTCGGGTCGCAGGACCGCCAACGGGTGCCGGTCGAAGGTGACCACGGTAGAGACGAGACCCTCGTCGCGCGCCACCCCCTCGAGCATGTCGATCACGGCGCGGTGCCCGACGTGGACCCCGTCGAACTTGCCGATGGTGACGGCGCTCGGCCCGAAGTCGGGCGGCACGTCGCCGACCAGGTCGTAGAACTGCACGCGCGCTACCTCGTCGTGCCCGGGTCGCGAGGAGACCCGCCGGCCCCCGCGCCCTCGGCACCGGTGCCACCCGCGGCCCGGGTCGCGCGCCCCTGCCGCCGCAGCCACAGGATGCCGAGCACGGGCAGGACGAGCGGCACGAAGCCGTACCCGCGCCCGAAGAACGACCACACGGTGTCGTGCGGGAAGAGTTCGGGGTCGAGCACGGTGACGAGGCCGATGATCAGGACGCCGACGAGCTCGAAGCTGATGGTCGCCCAGGCCACGGCGTACCAGCCCTGGCCGGGCGCGATCAGGGCCACGGTGGCGACGATGTAGACGACGGCCGACAACGCGCTCAGGGTGTAGGCCAGCGGCGCCTCGGAGAACTGGGTCGTGATCTGGAAGACCGACCGACCGGTGGCGGCGAGGGCGAGGAGGGCGTACACGGCGATGAGGACCCGGCCGAGGCCGACCGCGCGCGTTGACTTCTGAGTGACCATCCCGTCAAGGATAGGACTCCGACGGGCCCGCCGCCGACCGGGTGTGTCAGAGGCCCTGGACGGTCCAGATCTGGAACATGCGGTAGACCATCACGGCGATCGCGAACGACGAGGTGGCCAGCACGAGGTTGCTCCACCGGGTGCGGTCGACGAGCGCCCAGACGGTCGCGAGCGGCGGCAGCAGGATGGCCGAGACCAGGTAGATGTAGAACTCGACGAGGTTGCCCGTCGGCGCGTTGCCGACGAACGGCGCCACGATCGCGACGACGAGCTGCACGAGCAGGAGCAGCAGCACGACGGCCCCCGTGCCGACGGTGATGTCGTCGGGCTGACGCTTCGCGAAACAGGCGACCACGCAGACGATGCCCGCCACCACGGCCACCACGACCTGGACCCAGGTGAACCATTCGATCATGCCTGCACCTCGTCGGTCGGGAAGTTCACGATGGGCTTCGCGGCACCCGCGCGCACCGAGACCAGGCCCGCGAGCCTGCCCGTGGGCGTGACGGCGGCGACCGGCCCGGGGGTGTCGTCGAGTTCGACGGCCACGCGCTTGCCGTGCCCGAGGTCGACGGCCTCGGCCGTTGTCATGGACCACTCCGGAAAGAGCGTCCGGGCGACGTCGACGGGAGGCAGCAGCGCGGGGGCGACGTCGATGCCCTCGAGGACGGAGGCGCGGGTCACGTCGAACGGCCCGACCCGCGTCCTACGCAGCGCGGTCAGGTGTCCCCCGACGTCGAGGTCGGCTCCGAGGTCACGGGCGAGAGCTCGGACGTAGGTGCCGGACGAGCACGAGACCCGCACGTCGAGGTCGCGCACGGGCACCCCGTCGACGACGGCGTCGCGTCGATCGAGCACGGTGAACTCGGCGATCGTCACGTCGCGGGCCTTCAGCTCGACCTCGACCCCGGCACGGGCGAGGTCGTAGGCGCGCCGGCCGTCGACCTTGATCGCGCTCACCGTGGTGGGCACCTGGCTGATCGGACCGGTCAGCCGGGCGATGCCGGCGTCGATCGCGTCGTCGGTGACGTCGCCCGCCGAGGTCGTCGAGACGACCTCGCCGTCGCTGTCGTCGCTGGTCGTGGACACGCCGAGACGGATGGTGGCGTCGTAGCCCTTGTCGAGGCCGACCAGGAAGGTCAGGAGTCGCGTCGACGAGTTCAGGCCGAGCACCAGCAGTCCGGTGGCCAGCGGATCGAGCGTGCCGGCGTGGCCGACCTTGCGCGTTCCCGCGGCCTTGCGCACGCGCGAGACGACGTCGTGGCTGGTGATGCCCTGCGGCTTGTCGACGAGGAGGAGGCCGCTGTTCACCCGACGACGTTAGCGCAGCGGGAGCACGAGGAGGCCGGGGACGCGCTCAGCACGCGTCGTCGAAGCGTCGACGGGGGTGCTCGCGGTCGGAGTTGTCGACGACGGCCGAGGCCCTGGCCCGGGCGTCGAGTCGCGAGTCGTCGGCCGTGACCCAGACCCGGTAGTGCCACAGCCCCGCGAGGCCGGCGCGGGCGAGGTCCGTGCCGTCGACCAGCAGGACCGCGTCGGCCGGACCCGTGACCCAGGCGGACTCGACGGCACGGTCGGCGTCGGCGTCCCAGGCCCGGTCGACCCAGCCCGTGCTGCCGCCGAGCCGGAACGGCTCGACGAGCACACGCCGGAACAGGCTCTCGTCCAGGACGGGAGCGGAGTCGAGCGGAGCCCCGCCGGGACGCTTCTCGAAGCCGTCGAGCGAGGCGCGGAACGCCGCGTGCCCCTGCTCGCGGAAGGCCTCGAGGAGGTCGTCGGCGAGATCGGCCGCACCCGCGCCTCCGTCGCTGTCGATAGCGACGAGCACGCGGCCGCGGCCGTAGTTGTGGACGATCTCGGTGGCGAGTTCGCGCAGCGTGTCTTTCTTGGCAGGGGCCCATCGGGTGGTCATGCCGACACCGTACGCCCGACGACCGACACGACGCCGGGGACGTCGTCGACGCGCCGTAGGCTCCTACGGTGAGCATCTCCCCCGCCGTGAACGCCTGGTTCCGCGAGAACGGTCGCGACCTCCCGTGGCGGCGTCCCGGCTTCACGGCCTGGGGCACGCTGGTCAGCGAGATCATGCTGCAGCAGACCCCCGTGGCCCGCGTCGTGCCGCGCCTCGAGCAGTGGCTCGACCGCTGGCCCACACCGGCCGACCTGGCCGCCTCGCCGGCCTCCGAGGCCGTGCGGGCCTGGGAACGCCTCGGCTACCCGCGTCGGGCCCTCGCCCTCCACGCCGCCGCCGTGGCCATCACCGAGAGACACGACGGGGTCGTGCCCGAGGACGTCCCGTCGCTCCTGGCGCTGCCCGGCATCGGCGACTACACCTCCCGTGCCGTCGCCGTCTTCGCCTACGGCCGTCGTCACCCCGTCGTCGACACGAACGTCCGCCGCGTCCTGGCCCGTGCCGTCGAGGGGCTGGCCGAGCCGTGGGCGCCCAAGGCCTCGCGCGACCTGCCCCTGATGGAGTCACAGTTGCCCGACGACCTCGAGGAGGCGCGGGTCACGAACGCGGGCGTCATGGAGTTGGGTGCACTGGTCTGCACGGCACGTTCGCCGAAGTGCGACGTCTGCCCGCTGGTCGAGCAGTGCGCGTGGGTGCTGGCGGGTCGTCCTGCGCACACCGGGCCGCGCCTCCGGACCCAGGCCCGTTTCGAGGGGTCGGACCGCCAGGTGCGGGGCATGATCATGGCCGAGTTGCGGGCAGTCGACGTGCCCGTCAGCCCGGCCGAGATCGAGACGATCTGGCCGGACGACGCGCAACGCGCGAGAGCCCTCGCCGGGTTGCTCCGCGACGGTCTGGCCACGGGGTCGCCCGACGAGGGCTATCGCCTGCCCGACTGAGACGGGCGGGCGGGCGTCCTGACGGACGCTCCGGTCAGCGGGTGGAGCCGTCGGGCTCCGTCGAGCCGCCCGCGGCCGGGGCCTCGAGTTCGTCGTCCATCGCGAGATCGTCGTCGAGGTCGTCCTCGGCGTCGTCGAGGTCGTCGTCCGCGTCGAGGTCGCGAGGCTTGACGTACGGGTCGGCGTCGCCGGCGTACTCGGCCGACGAGGCCATGGTCTGGCTCTCGTGGTCGCGCTGACGGGCCTCTTGCAGCAGGCGGTCGATCGAGGCCGCGTTCTCGGGCAGGGCGTCGAGGATGAACTCGAGACTCGGCGTGAGCCGCGCGGTGATGTTCTTGCCCACCTCGCTGCGCAGCATGCCGGTCGCCGACTTGAGGGCGGCACCCGTGTCACGTCGCTCGTCGTCGGTGCCGTAGACCGTGTAGAAGACCGAGGCGTGCTGCAGGTCGCCGGTCACCTTGACGTCGGTGATCGTGACGAAGCCGAGGCGGGGGTCCTTGATGCCGCGTTCGAGACGCCGCGCGATGATCTCGTGGATGCGGTCGGCCATCTTGCGGGCGCGTTGCGCGTCAACCATTGTTCACTCCTGTTCGTGCTGCTCGCCGCCGTGGCGAGAGGGGTGAGGCCCCGCCCCGACCGTAGTCGGAGCGGGGCCTCGTGTACTGCGATGACGCCGGGTCAGACCCGGGGCTTCTCGACCATCTCGATGGTCTCGATCTCGTCGCCGATCTGGATGTCGTTGAACTTGCCGAGACCGATGCCGGCCTCGAAGTCCGTCCGCACCTCGGTGACGTCGTCCTTGAAACGACGCAGCGAGTCGATCGCCAGGTTGTCGCCGACGACGACGCCCTCGCGGATGACACGGGCACGAGCGTTGCGGGTGATCGTTCCGGATCGCACGATGACACCGGCGATGTTGCCGACCTTCGACGAGCGGAAGATCTCGCGGATCTCGGCGACACCGGACTGCTTCTCCTCGAACTCGGGCTTGAGCATGCCCTTGAGCGAGTTCTCGATGTCCTCGAGCGCCGCGTAGATGACCGAGTAGAACCGCACGTCGACACCCTCGCGAGCAGCACGCTCACGAGCCTTCGTGTCGGGACGCACGTTGAACCCGATGATGACCGCGTTGTCGACCGTCGCCAGGTTGACGTCGCTCTCGGTGACCGCACCCACACCGCGGTGGATGATGCGCAGCTGCACGCTGTCGTCCACCTCGATCTTGAGCAGGGACTCTTCGAGCGCCTCGACGGCACCGGACACGTCACCCTTGATGATGATGTTGAGAGCCTCGACCTTGCCCTCTTCGAGAGCACGGGTGAAGTCCTCGAGCGAGATGCGCTTGCGGGCCTTGGCCAGCGACGCGTTGCGCTCGACGGCTTCACGCTTCTCGGCGATCTGACGAGCCGTGCGGTCCTCCTCAGTGACGAGGAAGGTATCGCCGGCTCGAGGAACGCTCGACAGACCCTGGACCAGCACGGGCCGGCTCGGGTAGGCCTCGTCGACCGAGTCGCCGTTCTCGTCGACCATGGCGCGGACGCGGCCGTACGCCGTGCCGGCGACGATGGCGTCACCGACGCGCAGCGTTCCCGACTGGATCAGCACCGTCGCGACGGCACCGCGGCCCTTGTCGAGGCGGGCCTCGATGGCGACACCGCGGGCGTCCTTGTCGGGGTTGGCACGCAGGTCGAGACCGGCGTCGGCCGTGAGCAGGACGGCCTCGAGGAGGGCGTCGATGTTCTTGTTGTCACGGGCCGACACGTCGACGAACATGACGTCTCCGCCGTACTCCTCGGCGACGAGGCCGTATTCGGTGAGCTGCTGACGCACCTTCGCCGGGTTCGCACCCTCTTTGTCGATCTTGTTGACCGCGACCACGATCGGCACGCCGGCCGCCTGGGCGTGGTTCAACGCCTCGACCGTCTGCGGCATGATGCCGTCGTCGGCCGCGACCACGAGGATCGCGATGTCGGTCACCTGGGCACCACGGGCACGCATGGCGGTGAACGCCTCGTGACCGGGGGTGTCGATGAAGGTGATGGCGCGCTCGACGCCCTCGTGCGGAGCCCACACCTGGTAGGCACCGATGTGCTGCGTGATGCCACCGGCTTCGCCGGCGACCACGTTGGCGTTGCGGATCGCGTCGAGGAGGCGCGTCTTGCCGTGGTCGACGTGACCCATGACGGTGACGACGGGAGGACGGATCTGCAGGACGGACTCATCCTCGTCCTCGAGCTCTTGCTCGAGGTCGATGTCGAAGCCCTCGAGCAGCTCTTTGTCCTCGTCTTCGGGCGAGACGACCTGGATGTTGTAGCCGAGCTCTTCGCCGAGGACCTGGAAGGTCGCCTCGTCGAGCGACTCGGTCGCCGTCGCCATCTCACCGAGGTGGAAGAGGACGGTCACCAGGTTGCCGGGGCTCGCGTCGATCTTGTCGGCGAAGTCGCTGATCGAGGCACCGCGACGGAGGCGGACGATGGTGCTGCCGTCGCCACGGGGGACGCTGACGCCACCCAGCGACGGAGCCGAGCGCATCTCGAACTCGGCCCTCTTCGTCCGCTTCGACTTGCGCGCCTTGCTCTTGCCGCCACCGCGACCGAACGCACCGGCCGTGCCGCCACCGGGGCCACGGCCGCGACCGCCGCCACCGGAGGGACGGGGACCGCTGAAGCCCGGGCGGAAGCCACCGGCCGCACCGGGAGCACCGGCACCGGGACGCTGGAAGCCACCACCGGCACCACCGGGACGACCTGCGCCGCCACCGGCGGGACGCTGGCCGAAGCCGTTGGGACGGGGACCGGCACCCACACCGGGACGCGGGGCGCCCGGACGGGGAGCACCGGGACGCGGGGCCATCGGACGGGGGCCTGCGGCGCCACCGGGACGCGGCATGCTGCTGGCCGCACCGGAGCCGCCGGGACGGGGCGCGCTGGGGCGACCCATGCCCTGGTTGCTGGCGAAGGGGTTGTTGCCGGGACGCGGAGCACCGGGGCGGGGGCCGCCGGGCTTGGGACCGGCGGCACCGGGCTTGGCGGCGTCGTCGGCCGGAGCCGCCGCGTCGTCCTTGGCGGCTGCCGCTGCCGCGGCACGCTGCGCCTCGGCCTGGGCCTGTCGCTCGGCGACCGTCAGCGGGGCGACGGGTGCGGGTGCCGCGTCGACGTCGGGCTCGGCCGCCACGGGGGCGGGCGTCGGCTCGGCGACGGGGGGCTTGGGAGCTGCCGGACGGGGACCGCCGGGCTTGGGTGCCGAGCTCGCGGGCTTCGCGGCGGCACCGGCCGAGGGGGCCTTGGCAGCGGGGGTCGCGGGCTTCGCGGCGCCGGCGAAGGCCTGGCGCAGCTTGCGGGCGACGGGAGGCTCGACGCTGGACGACGGTCCCTTGACGAACTCGCCCATCTCTTTGAGCTTCTCTAGTGCGGTCTTGCTGTCGATCCCCAGCTCGCTGGCGATCTCGTGTACGCGTGGTTTAGCCACAGTTCTCCTGTCTCGGGCCCTTCCCGAGACGGGAAGAGCCTTCAGTTCTGGACGGGTCTCATTTCGAGCCGCTCATTAGTGGTTGCTCATTAGTTGTCCATGTGCCGTTCAGCCTGTTCTGTCGTGGCGATGGGTCGTGAAGTGGTGATCCGCGTGAGGTAGGCGCGGAGCTCGTCGACGTCGGGTTCGGAGTCGAGGCGGAGTGCACGGCGGAAAGCCCTGCGCTTCACTGCCGACTCGAACGCGTCGATCGACGGCGTCAACCACGCACCCCGCCCGGGAAGGGTCGCGGTCGGATCGACCACGAGACGTCCGTTTCGGGCGACGACCCGCACGAGTGCGGATCGCGGAGCGCGCGCTCGAGTACCGATGCACGTTCTGACGGGTTCCACCTTACCCCCTCGGGTCGTCGGACGGGAGACGCCGGAGGCGAACGGCGTGGTGGGCCGGTCGCCCTCGTCGTGTCACGGTCGTGTCGGAGCGCTCAGTCGTCTTCGAGGATGCTGTCCGGCTGGATGTCGATCCGCGCGCCCGTGAGCTTGGCGGCGAGGCGGGCGTTCTGCCCCTCTTTGCCGATCGCGAGCGACAGCTGGTAGTCGGGCACGAGGGCCCGAACGGCCTTGGTGGACGCGTCGATCACGAAGGCCGACGAGACTTTGGCCGGCGACAGCGCACTCGCGACGAAGGTGGGCAGGTCGCTCGAGTAGTCGACGATGTCGATCTTCTCGTCGTTCAGCTCGGTGGTGACCGCACGCACGCGCTGCCCCATCTCGCCGATGCAGGCCCCCTTGGCATTGACGCCGGGCTCGGTCGCGCGGACGGCCATCTTGGTGCGGTGACCGGCTTCGCGGGCCAGCGAGACGATCTCGACGACACCGCTGGCGATCTCGGGCACCTCGAGGGCGAAGAGCTTGCGCACGAGCGACGGGTGGGTGCGCGAGACCGTGATCTGCGGCCCCTTCGTGCCCTTGCTGACGCCCGTGACGTACACGCGGATGCGCGAGCCGTGGGTGTACTTCTCACCCGGCACCTGCTCTTCGGGCGGCAGGATCGCCTCGACCGTGCCGAGGTCGACGTGGATCATGCGGGGGTTGGGCCCCTGCTGGATCACGCCCGCGACGATGTCGCCCTCTCGGCCCTTGAACTGGCCGAGCACCTTGTCGTCGCCGATGTCGCGCAGGCGCTGGTTGATGACCTGCTTGGCCGCGAAGGCGGCGATGCGGCCGAAGTCGCTGGGGCTGTCGACGGACTCGCCGACGACCTCGCCCTCGTCGTCGCGTTCGATGGCGAAGACCGAGACGTGCCCGGTCTTGCGGTCGAGTTCGACGCGAGCAGCCGGGATGCGGCTCTCGGGCTGGTTCGTGTGCTTGAGGTAGGCCGTCAGGATGGCCTGCTCGATGATGCGCACGAGTTCGTCGAAGGGGATTTCACGCTCGCGCTCCATGAGACGCAGCACGCTCAGGTCGATGTCCACTGAGGGCCTCCACTATTCAGATCTGCAGGCTGCACGCACGATGGCGCGCACAGCATGGCTCTACGGTACCCGAGAGCGGGGTGCCCGGCGGACCGTTCGCCGGGGTCGGCACCGCGCCTCCTCGGGGTCGTCCCGACCGGGACGAGGAGGCGCGGTGCCGGCGCTCAGGACGCCCGCGGAGCCGTGAGGGTCGCGACGGCCTCGGCCACGGGGACCGGGGTGCGCTCGCCCGTGCGGCGGTCCCAGAGTTCGACGACGCCCTCGCCGGCCGAGCGGCCGACGACGACGATCTGCGGCACGCCGAGCAGTTCGGCGTCGCCGAACTTGACCCCGGGAGAGACCTTGGGACGGTCGTCGTAGAGGACGTCAAGGCGGTGGGCCTCGAGGTCGGCGGTGAGCTTCTCGGCGACCTCGTAGACCACGGGGTCCTTGCCCGTGGCCACGACGTGCACGTCGAAGGGGGCGACGTTCGTGGGCCAGATCAGGCCCTTGGCGTCGTTGTTCGCCTCGGCGATCACCGCGAGGATGCGGGTGACGCCGATGCCGTACGACCCCATCGTGACCGTGACCTGCTTGCCGTTCTCGTCGAGCACCTTGAGGCCGAGCGCCTCGGCGTACTTGCGACCGAGCTGGAAGACGTGGCCGATCTCCATGCCGCGGGCGGTCTCGATCGGGCCGGAGCCGTCGGGGGCGGGGTCGCCCTCGCGGACCTGTGCGGCCTCGATGGTGCCGTCCGCGGTGAAGTCGCGACCCATGACCAGGTCGGCGACGTGCACGCCCTTCTCGTTCGCCCCGGTGACCCAGGCCGAGCCCTCGACCACGCGAGGGTCGACGAAGTACCTGATGCCCGAATCGGACTCGCCGCCGAGCACCTGGGGGCCGAGGTAGCCGCGGACCAGGACGGGGTTCTTCACGAAGTCGGCGTCGCCGGCGGCCTCGACCTCGGCCGGCGCGAAGGCGACCTCGAGCCGCTTCATGTCGACCTCGCGGTCGCCGGGCAGGCCGACGACGACGAGCTCACGGCGTCCGTCGAGGTGGCTGAGCGCGACGACGACGTTCTTCAGCGTGTCGGCGGCCGTCCAGGGGCCGGAGTCCCGGGCCTCGTCGGCGTTGAGCTGGGCCACGAGCGAGTCGATGGTCGGCGTGTCGGCGGGTGCCAGACGACGGGCGGGGGCCAGGCCCTCGAGCGGGACCGTGTCGGGCACGATCGTCGTGAAGGCCTCGACGTTCGCGGTGTAGCCGCCGGCCGAGCGGACGAAGGTGTCCTCGCCGATGACGGTCGGGTGCAGGAACTCCTCGCTGCGCGAGCCACCCATGGCCCCGGCGTCCGCCTTGACGATGACGTACTCGAGGCCGAGACGGGTGAAGATGCGCTCGTAGGCGTCGCGCTGCTTCTGGTAGCTCTCGTCGAGCCCGGCGTCGGACGCGTCGAACGAGTAGGCGTCCTTCATCGTGAACTCGCGGCCACGCAGCAGGCCGGCCCGGGGCCGTGCCTCGTCGCGGTACTTGTCCTGGATCTGGAACAGCGTCAGGGGAAGGTCTTTGTAGGACGAGTAGAGGTCTTTCACCAGCAGGGTGAAGGCCTCTTCGTGCGTGGGGGCCAGCAGGTAGTCGGCGTCCTTGCGGTCTTTGAGCCGGAACATGCCGTCGCCGTACTCGGTCCAGCGGCCGGTGGCCTCGTAGGGCTCACGGGGCAGCAACGCGGGGAAGTGCACCTCTTGGGCACCGGCGGCCTGCATCTCGTCGCGGATGATCGCCTCGATCTTCGCCTTGACGCGCAGGCCGAGAGGCAGCCAGGCGAAGACGCCCGGCGCCTGACGCCGGATGTACCCGGCCCGGACGAGCAGCCGGTGGCTGGTCACCTCGGCGTCGGAGGGGTCTTCTCGGAGGGTGCGGACGAAGAGCTGGGAGAGACGAGTGGACACCCGTCCAGCTTAGGGGCGTGCCCGGGTCACCACGGCTTGCCGTCGTAGTCGCCCGGGTTCTGCTCGTAGTAGCGGTCGCGGTCGGTGTCTTGTTGTTGCTGCTGCTGACTCTGCTCGCCCTGCTGCTGCAGTTGGTCGAGGGGGTCGTCGGACTCGGCCTGCCCCTCGCCCTCGCCGGGCTCGTCTCCCCCGGCACCGGGATCGCTGCCGTCGTCGCCCCCGGGCTGCTGCTCGTCGCCCTCGCCCCCCTGGGCCTGCTGCCCCTTCTCGTCGAGGCGCTGCTGGGCGTCGTCGAGCGGCTGGGAGGTGTCGGGCTGTTGGGGGTCCTCCGGCGGCTGGAAACAGCCCTCGGGCGCCTCGTCGACGGTCTTCTGCCCGAGTTCGTACAGCGCCTCGGCGTCGGCGTAGCGCAGTTCGAGCAGGGCCGCGTCGCCCTGCGCCTCGATCGTGAGCACCAGGTTGACCCGGATGACGCACGAGATCGTCGCGTCGTCGGGAGCGAGGTCGAGCGCCGTGACGAACTCTTGCCGAGCCACGTCGAGCACGCCGATCTGGGCGTAGGCGGTGCCCCGGTCGAAGTGGTGCACCCACGGCTCGACCACGTTGGCGACGCCGAGCGGCTCGGAGAGGGAGGCACTGCGTTCGAACCGCTGGTCGCCGTACGACCACTGCGTCAGGGCGGCGAACGTGGGCAGGCTGAGCAGCTTGAGCGCGACGAGCAGGACCACGAGGACGACCGGTGCCGACCAGAGCAGCAGCCGACGCCGGAGACGCTTGCGGTACTGCTCGACGGTGGGCCCGGCCTCGGCCTCGCGGGCGCGGCGGATCTCGTCGACGGGCGGCGGGACGAGGGTGTCGGTCACGGGCGTGCTCCCCTGTCGGGTCGGGCGGCGTCGAGGGCCGACGTCGCAGCACGGCCACGCCCCCGGCCCGGCCCACTCTCGTCGCGCTGGGGCCGTGTCGGGCGGACCTCGCCCAGGGCCCTGGCCACGAGGGCGACGTCGATCAACAGCAGGAGGAACGCGGGGATGGCGGCGATCCAGTAGAGGTCGATCAGGCTGTCGGCCCGCCCCTCGTCCGAGGCGACGGCCCCGTCACGGGCGTCCGCGACGGCGGCGTCCACGGACGTGTCGGCCGTGCGGTGCACGTACGGCACGCCGAGCTGATCGGCGATGCGCCGGAGGGCGTCCTCGTCGATCGTCGAGACGGCGTCGGGATCGCCGGGCTGCGTGCGGTCCTGGATGTACTCCTTGGTCGAGTACTCGTCGCCGTAGCCGTCGAAGACGCGCATCTTGCCCCCCTGCTCGGTGCCGTAGCCGAAGACGGCACCGCCGTCGACGTCACCGGCCGAGGCCGCGAAGCTCTCGGGCTCGGTGCCGCTGGTCTGCTCGCCATCGCCGAGGTAGTAGACGACGTTGGCTCGTTCGGGGGCGCTCTGCCGCGCCTCGGTCAACCGCTCGGCCAGCAGGTCGTTCGCCTCGCTGACGGAGCTGCCGCTCGAATAGTAGGTGACCTCTTGGTTCATGGCGTCCGCCGCGGCGACCACGGCGGAGGCGTCGTCGGTCAGCGGCGTCCGCAGGACGGCCGTGCTGTCGAAGGACAGCAACGAGAACCGTGCGCCCGCCAGCTGCGAGGTGACCTCGGCGATGTCGGACCGCACCCCGTCGAGACGACGCTGGCCGTCGCCCCAGTCCTCCGCCGCGATGCTCGAGGTCGTGTCGACCACGAAGAAGACGTTGAGCTGGGCGACCGACGCCTGGGCCGACCCGCCGGGGAGGCTCGGTCGCACCGCGACGACGAGGAGCAGGGCGACGATCACCAGTCGTCGCACCCAGGTGAGCAGGGCCCGTCGTCGGCCCCGCTCGGCCACGACGCGCCAGCCGGTGAACCCGAGCAGGGCGACGGCGGCCACGCCGAGGAGCCACCAGGGCAGCACGGGCTGGAAGACCAGCGCGCCGGCGATCACAGCCGCACCCGCCAGAGCATCACGAGCCCGCCCATCGCGACGAGCAAGGCGGCGATCGCCAGAGCCTGCGGGTGATCGGTCACCACGAGCCGTCGAGCCCCCGTGAACAGCCCCGCCTCGCGGGCGTCGATCTCGTCGACGATCTGCGGCACGGTCGTCGAATCGTCGAGGGCGTAGTAGCCGCCGTCGGTCGACTCGGCCGCGGTGCGCAGTTCGGCCGCGACCTGGTCGGCCACGGCGTCCGTGGCATGGTCGGCGGGGTTCACCGCGTACACGCGGACGTCGCGCTCGGTCGCCAGGTCGGCTGCCTCGGTGAGCGTGAGCAGGGCCTTGCCGTTGACGTAGTTGTCGGTGGCGAGCACGACCGACTTGGGTCGCGTGCTGTCGTCGTCGCCGAACCCGAGGACGCACGAGGCCAGCCCGTCACCGATCAACGAGGCACCGTCACCGAGGTCGGTGCCCGTCCAGTAGCGGGTGCCGTTCTCGCCCATGGTGTCGAACGAGTCGCGGTACTGCTCGAGTTGCGTGCGGACGAAGTCGTAGTCGTCGGTGAGCGGGAACGCCTGCACGGCCGAGCTGTCGAAGAGGTAGAGGCCGACGCGTTCGCCGTCGAGCCCCTGCGAGAGGGTCGAGAACGTGTCGACGATCTGGGAGTCGACCTCGGTCATGGAGCCCGACACGTCGAGGCAGAGCATGATGTCGCGCTTGTACGACTGCGGTTCGACGACGTCGGTGCTCGAGACGCGGGCCGCGAGCAGGACGCTGAGGCCGGTCAGCGCCACCATGGCGACGAGCACGACCGCGAGGGCGGCACGATAGCGCCGGACGACGCGCTGGTAGGCGGGCAGCGCGGTAAGTCGCTCGCCGTGCGCGACCGGGACGCCGAGACGACGGAGGCGCGCCCTGTCTCGGCGCCTCCACCGGACGTAGAGCCACGCCGCCACCGCCACGACCGCCAGTGCGACCAGCGGCAACCACCAGAAGATCAGCCCCATGACGACACCAGGTCTCTCGCGGTGGCGACGGCACGCGCGGTGTCGCCGGGCTCTTCGAGTCGGAAGGCCGGCGGGTAGTACTGCTCGACCGCCCCGGCGAGCCGGGGCAGGTTCGACTCGCGCAGATCGGCGAGGGTCATCACGTGCGTGTCGACGCCGTTCGTCTCGTGCGCGAAGAACCGCAACAGCAGGCTGAGCCGGGAGTGCACCCCGCGGTCGTTCAGCCGCCCCGAGGTCGCGGCCGTCTCGACCTCGTCGATCAGGGCGAGGTACTTCGCCTTGGTGTCGGCGAGGGCAGCCGGTCGGGACGCCGCCTGGGCCGCTCGCTGGGCCGGGGGAAGTCGCCGTGCCGAGAAACGGAACACGAAGACGTACCAGGCGACCACGAGGGCCAGCCCGATCAGGCCGAGCACGAGCCAGAGCACCCAGAGCGGGTACTGGTAGGGCCCGAAGAAGTCGTCAGCGCCCGACACGACGGTGCTTCTCGATCAGGGCGAACAGGCCCGGCACGACCTCGGCCTGGCTGCCGAGTCGCTGGCTGCTGATGCCGAGGGCCAGGAGTTCGCGCTCGGTGTCGCCCATGCGGCGGAGGGACGACTCGTCGAACTCGCGCCGGAGCTGCGCGTTCTCGCGGAGGTAGGCCGGCAGCCCGGACATCTCTCGCACGTCGAAGACCTCACCGGCGTGCCCGGCGCGGGTCATCAGGTCGGCGTCGCCGATCGTCAGCCAGACGACCTCGTGCTGGGCGCGCAGACGTCGGAGCAAGCGGGTGATGCGCTCGTCGATCGCGACGTCGTCGGTGACCACCAGCAGCATCGAGCGGCGTCGGATGCCGCGGGCGACCCACTCGAGCACCGAGGCGAGGTCGCTGGTCGGGGCGTCGAGGTCGACCCGTCGGTCGACCTGCCGCAGGAGGGTCTCGAGGTGGGCCTCGGTCGCGCCGGCCGGGTGCGCGCGAGTACCGGACGAGTCGCCCGCCACCAGGGACACGACGTCGCCGTGCTTCGCGGCGATGTAGGCGAGGGCGCCCGCCGCCATCAGCGCGATGTCTTTCTTGGACTCGCCGCTCGTGGCCGTCGCCGCCATGTTGCGACCGGTGTCCATCACCAGGACGAGGTTCTGCCGCCGGCTGGCGATGTACCGCTTGACCAGGGGCTCGCCGTGACGGGCCGTGGCCTTCCAGTCGATGTCTTTGACCTCGTCGCCCGGGACGTAGGCCCTGAGGTCGTCGAAGTCGTGGCTGCGCCCGTGGTGCACCGAGGCGTAGCCGCCCTCGAGCAGGTCGATGGTGCGTCGGTGGGCGAAGAGCCCCATCTTCGTCCGCACGCGCAGCAGCAGGCTGGCCACCGGCGTCAGGGGGTCTGGACGGCGCCGAACACGGCGTCGATGATCGTCTCGGGCGCGACCTCGTCGGCGGTGGCCTCGTAGTTGAGGATCATGCGGTGTCGCAGGACGGAGTGCCGCAGGTGCTTGACGTCCTCGGGGATGACGTAGTCGCGACCGTGGAGCAGGGCGAGGGCACGGGCCGCCTGCATGAAGGCGATGCTCGCCCGCGGGCTGGCCCCGAACTCGACGTAGTCGGCGAGGGTGGCCGGGATGTACTGCTGGGGGTGCCGCGTGACGTAGATGAGCTGAACGATGTAGTTGACGATCGACGCGTCGACGTAGACGCGCTTGGCCAGGTCTTGCAGGTAGACGACGTCGGCCAGGCCGACGCCGGTCGAGGGGGCAGCGGCCTCGTCGTAGACGCCGCTCTCGATGCGCCGGATGATCTCGGCCTCTTCGGCCGGAGTCGGATAGTCGAGGATCTCTTTCAACAGGAAGCGGTCGAGCTGCGCCTCGGGCAGCTGGTAGGTGCCCTCTTGCTCGATCGGGTTCTGCGTGGCCAGGACGAGGAAGGGCGACGGCAGCCGGTAGACCGTGCCACCGATGGTGGTCTGCCGCTCTTGCATCGCCTCGAGCATGGCGCTCTGGGTCTTGGCGCTCGAGCGGTTGATCTCGTCGAGCAGGACGAAGTTCGAGTGGACCGGCCCGAGCTGGGTGACGAACGTCGACTTCTGGGCGTCGTAGATCTGCGTGCCCGTGATGTCGCTCGGCAGCAGGTCGGGCGTGCACTGGATGCGCCGGAAGCTGGCGTCGATCGACTGCGCGATGGTCTGCGCGGCGGTCGTCTTGGCCAGCCCCGGGACACTCTCGAGCAGGACGTGCCCGCCGGTGATCAGGGCGACGAGCAGGGTGTCGCGGAGGGCCGTCTGACCCACGACCTTGCGGCCGAACGCCTGCGACACCGCCCCGACGATCTGCCGGGCCCGCTGGAGTTCGGCGGGCGTCACGGGGGCCGAGGCCGGCGGCGGAGTCTGGCTGGCGGTGGCGGTGTCGGTCACGCGCCCCACTGTAAACCAGTCCCCCGACAGCGTCGGTGCCCACGGCCCGGGTGCCTCATCGCCGCAGTGCGCGCCTCGCCAGCCAGTTGCCGAGGAACTGGACGAGCTGCACGAGGACGATGATCAGCAGCACCGCGGCCCAGGTCACGACCGGGTCGAACTGCCGATAGCCGTAGAGCAGGGCGAAGTTGCCGAGCCCGCCGCCGCCGATGTAGCCGGCCACCGCCGACATGTCGACCAGCGCGACGAAGATGAACGTGTACCCGAGGACGAGCGGTCCGAGCGCCTCGGGCAGCAGCACCGTGCCGATGATGCGGGCCGGGCCGGCCCCCGCGGCTCGTGCGGCCTCGATGACCCCCGGCTGCACGGTGAGCAGGTTCTGCTCGACGATGCGCGAGATGGCGAACGACGCGGCGAGCGACAGGGTGAAGATGATGGCCGGGTTGCCGCTGCCCGAACCGATGACGAACCTCGCCAACGGCTGGGCCGCGGCCAGGAAGATGATGAACGGGATCGGCCGGAACACGTTCACGACCACGTTCAGCACACCGTAGACGACGCGGTTCGCGAACAGGGCCCCGCCCCGCGTCAGGTAGAGCGCCAGGCCGAGCACGAGCCCGCCGATGCCGCCGAAGAGCAGCGTCAGGGCGACGATGTAGACGGTCTCGACGGCCGCCTGCCACAGCATCGGCTGCAGTTCGATCAGGGAGTCCATGTCAGCGTCCTTCCGTGGGTGCGGCCGAGGTCGTCGGCGAGGTGGGCAGTTCGGTCGCGTTGTCGCCCAGCTCGGCGACAGCCGCCCGGACGGCCGCGTCGTCACCGGTCACGGCGAGGGTCAGGGTGCCGAAGGTGCGCCCCTGGATGTCGTTCACGCCACCGAAGACGATCTCGAACGAGAGGCCGTGACGGGCGAGCAGGGCGAAGACGTCGCGCTGGTCGACGCCGCCCTCGGCGATGCGCACCGACACCAGGGTGCCGTCGTGCCGGGCCCGCAATGCCTCGAGCTCGTCACCGTGCGGCGTGCCCGCGATGACGGTCGAGACGAACCGTTTGGTCGACGCCTGCTGCGGGTCGGAGAACACCTCGAAGGTGGGGCCGGTCTCGACGACGCGTCCGGAGTCCATCACGGCCACCCGGTCGGCGATCGACTTGATGACGTCCATCTCGTGGGTGATCACGACGATGGTGATGCCGAGCTCGGCGTTGACGCGCTTGAGCAGCGCGAGCACCTCGCTCGTCGTCTCGGGGTCGAGCGCGCTCGTCGCCTCGTCGGCCAGCAGGATGCGGGGGTTCGTCGCGAGGGCCCGGGCGATGCCGACGCGCTGCTTCTGACCACCAGAGAGCTGGTCCGGCCGCGCGTGCGCCTTGTCGCCGAGGCCGACGAAGTGGAGCAGGTCGCTGATGCGCCGCTGGTGCTCGGCCTTCGGCACCCCCGCTGCCTTGAGCGGGAACTCGACGTTGCCCCAGACCGTCTTCGACGAGAAGAGGTTGAACTGCTGGAAGATCATGCCGATGCCGGCCCGGACCCCGCGCAGTTCGCGCTCACGCAGGCCGGTGATCTCGCGACCGTCGACGCGTATGCTCCCGCTCGTCGTGGGCTCGAGGGCGTTGACGAGGCGTACCAGGGTGCTCTTCCCCGCGCCCGAGTAACCGATGATGCCGAAGATCTCGCCCTCGGCGATCTCGAGGCTGACGCCGTCGACCGCGGTCAGCGGTGCGGCGCCCTTCTCGCGGGGCGGGTACGTCTTGACGACGTCGGTCAGGGTGATGGCGGGCACGCGTTCTCCTCGGCACGGGCGGAGGCCCGGACCGCGAGCGGGTGTCTGCGCGCGGTCCGGGCCGGGGGTGGCGACCTGGTGGGGTCAGCCGTTCTGTTCGACGAGCTTCTCGGTCTCGGTCAGCGATTTCTCGAGGTCGCTCGCGGGGATCTTCGTGATGATCGCCGTGCCACCCGAGTTGTCGACGACGCCGTCGGTGACGGTCTTGGTGTCCTGGTAGATCTGGACGAGCTTCCGGTAGGTCGCGTTGTCCTTGTCCTCCGCACGGGCGGCGAAGACGTTGGCGTAGGGCACCGACGAGGGGTCCTCGGGGTCGTCCTGGGCGATGACGTCGTCGGTCGACAGGCCGGCCTTGGTCGCGAAGTCATTGTTGATGATCGCGCCGGCGTAGTCGGGCAGCGAGGTGGCGGCGAGGTCGGCGCTCACCGTGGCGACCTTGACCTTCGACTTCGACTCGTCGACGTCGTTGACGCCCGAGAAGATCGTGCCGCCGTCCTTCAGCGAGACCAGGCCGTTCGACTGCAGCACGAGCAGGGCGCGGGCCAGGTTGCTCGAGTCGTCGGGGATCGCGATGGTGTCGCCCTGCTGGAAGTCGCTCAGCTCGGTGTACTTCGACGAGTACAGCGGCAGGGGGTAGATCGCCGTCGAACCGATCGGCACGATGTCGTTGCCCGAGGCCACGTCGTACTGCGCGAGGTAGACGATGTGCTGGAACTGGTTCAGGTCGATCTCGCCGTCGGCGAGGGCAGGGTTCGGCTGCTCGTAGTCCGAGTAGTCCACGAGGTCGACCGTGATGCCCTCGTCGGCCGCGGCCTGGACGAAGTCGGCCCAGTACGGGTCGCTCGCGCCGACGACGCCGATGCGGACGGTCTCGTCGTCGCCACCGCCACGGGTGACTCCGATCGCGATTCCGACGGCGGCGAGCACGACGACGACCGCGACGATGATGGCGATCAGTCGACCGGGGCCCTTCTTGGGGGCGTCGATCAGGGGGGCGCTGCTGGTCATGGGTTCCTCTCGGGGCGCTGCGGGAGCACCGCTCGGGGGTGGGCCGAGGCTGTCGCGGTGCGTGCTCCATGCTGGCCGACGCCCCGGGGCGCGTCACATCGGGGCGTCACACGACGACACACGGCCAAGGCGACCCCGGGCACGGACGCGACCACACGCAGGAGGCGCGGTGCGAGTACCCTCGCACCGCGCCTCCTGAAGGGGGTCGCGTCGCCCCCGGGGCGTGCCGGGTCAGACGGTGACGACCTCGGGCGAGCCCAGCTCGCCGGGGGGCATCTCGGCGGCGAGGCGGTTCGCCTCGTCGATGAGCGTCTGGACGATCTCGGACTCGGGGACGGTCTTGATGACCTCGCCCTTGACGAAGATCTGCCCCTTGCCGTTGCCGGACGCGACGCCGAGGTCGGCCTCGCGGGCCTCGCCCGGGCCGTTGACGACACAGCCCATGACGGCGACGCGCAGGGGCACGGTCATGCCCTCGAGACCGTCGGTGACGTCGTTGGCGAGCTTGTAGACGTCGACCTGGGCACGACCGCAGCTGGGGCAGCTGACGATCTCGAGCTTGCGCTCGCGCAGGTTGAGCGACTGCAGGATCTGCAGGCCGACCTTGACCTCTTGGGCGGGCGGGGCACTGAGGCTGACGCGGATGGTGTCGCCGATGCCCTCGCTCAGCAGGATGCCGAACGCCGTGGCCGACTTGATCGTGCCCTGGAACTCGGGACCGGCCTCGGTGACGCCGAGGTGCAGGGGCCAGTCACCCCGCTCGGCGAGCTGGCGGTAGGCCTTGACCATGACGATCGGGTCGTTGTGCTTGACCGAGATCTTGAAGTCGTGGAAGTCGTGCTCTTCGAAGAGCGAGGCCTCCCACACGGCGGACTCTACGAGCGCCTCGGGCGTGGCCTTGCCGTACTTCTGCAGGATGCTGGGCTCGAGCGAGCCGGCGTTGACGCCGATGCGGATCGAGACGCCCGCGGCCTTCGCCGCGGCGGCGATCTTGCCGACCTGGTCGTCGAACTTGCGGATGTTGCCGGGGTTGACCCGGACCGCCGCACAACCGGCGTCGATCGCCTGGTAGACGTAGTTGGGCTGGAAGTGGATGTCGGCGATGACCGGGATCTGGCTCTTCTTCGCGATGATCGGAAGGGCCTCGGCGTCGTCACGGCTCGGCACGGCGACGCGCACGATGTCGCAGCCGCTGGCCGTGAGCTCGGCGATCTGCTGCAGGGTGGCGTTGATGTTGGGGGTCGGAGTCGTGGTCATCGACTGCACGCTGACGGGGGCGTCGCCGCCCACGAGCACCTTGCCGACCTTGATCTGCCGCGTCTTGCGGCGCGGGGCGAGGACTTCGGGGACCTTCGGCATTCCGAGATTGACTGCTGGCACGGTGTCATCGTAAACCTCGGCGCTGGACGCCGCGTGACGGGCGGGTGACCGGCCCGTCACGCGAGGCCCGCGACCGGTCGTCAGCCGAAGATGTCGATCGGGTTCACGATGTCGGCGTAGGTCAGCAGGACGGTCATGCCACCGAGCAGGATCACGATGGCGAAGGTCACGGGGATGGCCTTGGCCGTGTCGACCGGGCCCGGATCGGGACGGCGGAAGAGCTTGGCGAAGCCTCGGCGGATCGCCTCGATGAGGGCGCCGGCCACGTGGCCGCCGTCGAGGGGCATGAGCGGCACGAGGTTGAACACGAACAGCGCGACGTTGAGGCTCGCGAGCAGACCGACGAGGGTGCTGATGCGGTCGACCACGGGGATGGTGTCGAGGCTCGCGATCTCTCCCGCCATGCGCCCGACGCCGACGACGCTGACCGGGCCGTTCGGGTCGCGCTCGGCCCCGCCGAAGGCGGCCTGGGCCACCCCGACGAGACGCTGCGGCAGGGTGACGATGACGCCGACCACGTGCGCGATGTTGTCGCCGACGGCCGGCAGCACAGCCGTCACGGGCTCGCGCACCTTCTCGTAGGCGAAGCCGATGCCGACGAAGCCGACCTCTTGCGTCTGCGAACTGCCGTCCGGGTTCGTCGCGACGGCACCGCTCGACGTGGTCACGTAGCGCTCGGACAACGCCGGTGTCACCTGGAGCGTGCGCTCGGTGCCGTCGCGGTCGACCACGACGTCGAGTGTGTCGCCGGGAGAACGCTGCAGGATGCTCGTGATCTGGTCGCCGTCGGTGACGGTCGTGCCGTCGATCGACACGATGCGGTCACCGTTCAGCATGCCCGCGGCGTAGGCGGGGGCCTCGGGGGCGTCGGACGGGCAGCTCGTCTCGGTCGACCCGGCGGGCAGGACGCAGGTGCTGACGCTGCCGACGGTCGTGCTCGCCTGCTGGACGCCGAAGCCGCAGAGCAGCACGGCGAACAACACGATCGCGATGAGCAGGTTCATGAACGGCCCGCCGAGCATGATGATGACGCGCTTGTACACGGGCAGGCGGTAGAAGGTGCGCGACTCGTCGCCCTCGTCGACGGTCTCGGCACTGGCGGTCCGGGCGTCCTGCACGAGGGTGTTGAAGAAGCCGGTGCTCGACTGGCGCGCGCCTCCCCCGGTCTTGCCCGGAGGGAACATGCCCGACATCGAGATGTAGCCGCCGAGGGGCAGCGCCTTGACGCCGTACTCGGTCTCGCCCTTCTTGCGCGAGAAGACGGTCGGCCCGAAGCCGATCATGTACTGGCCGACCTTTACGCCGAACTTCTTCGCCGGCACGAGGTGGCCCACCTCGTGCAGGGCGATCGACACGGCCAACCCGACGACCATGACCAGGACGCCGAGCACGAAGAGGAGGATCGTCTGCACCGGGCAAGGGTAGCCGCCCGTGGCCGGACGTCCACCGCGCCGACGCCATGACGACGCTGGGAGCCCCGAACTGGGGCGGCGGCCTCAGCGGGCCAGCAATGCGTCCGCCTCGGCACGGGCCCAGCGTTCGGCGTCGAGCACGCCCTCGAGGCTGCTCTCGCCCGCGGTGTGCCGGTCGACGACGGCCTCGACCACGTCGAGGATGTCGAGGTACCCGACGCGTCCCGCGTGGAACGCCAGGACGGCCTGCTCGTTGGCCGCGTTGAAGACGGCCGGGTAGGTGCCCCTGGCCCGCCCGACCTGCTTGGCGAGCCGCACGGCCGGGAAGGCCTGCTCGTCGAGGGGCTCGAACGTCCAGGTGGAGGCGCGGGTCCAGTCGAGGGGGACGCCCACCCCCTCGACGCGGTCCGGCCAGGCGAGCCCGAGCGAGATCGGCAGGCGCATGTCGGGGGGCGAGGCCTGCGCGATGGTCGAGCCGTCGACGAACTCGACCATGGAGTGGACGATCGACTGCGGGTGAACCGTGACGTCGATGTGGTCGTAGTCGACGTCGAACAGGAGGTGCGCCTCGATCACCTCGAGCCCCTTGTTGACCAGGGTCGACGAGTTCGTCGTGACGACCAAGCCCATGTCCCAGGTGGGGTGAGCGAGCGCCTCGCGCGGGGTGACGGCGGCCAGCGAGTCCCGCGTGCGACCGCGGAACGGCCCTCCCGACGCCGTCAGGACGAGCCGGCGCACCTCGCGGTCGCTGCCCGAGCGCAGGGCCTGCGCGATCGCCGAGTGCTCGGAGTCGACCGGCACGATCTGACCGGGGGCGGCCCGCTGCGTCACGAGGTCGCCACCGACGATCAGGCTCTCTTTGTTCGCCAGGGCGAGCGACGCACCCGAGTCCAGGGCGGCGAGGGTCGGTGCGAGGCCGACCGAGCCCGTGATGCCGTTCAGGACGACGTCGGCCCGGACGTCGCGGACGAGCTGCACCGATTCGTCGGTGCCGAGGGCCGTGTGCTCGACGCCGAACTCGGCCGCCTGAGCGGCCATGCCCTGGCGGTCCGAGCCGGCGGAGAGGCCGACCACCTCGAAGAGATCGGGGTGGGCCCGGACGACGTCGAGGGCCTGGACCCCGATCGAACCGGTGGAGCCGAGGATCGTGATGCGACGCATGGGGTCAGCCTAGGGCGAGCGCCGGCGGGGCCGCCCACCGCCGCTCAGCACCCCAAGGCTGGGCGACCCCCGGCTGGGCGACCCGTGGCTAGGCGACGGCGAGGATGTCGATCACGAAGACGAGCGTGTCGGTGCCTCCGATGCCGGCCGAGGGCTGGCCGGCCTCGCCGTAGCCCTCGGCGGGCGGGATGATCACCACGACCTGCGAGCCGACCGTCTGACCGATCATCGCCTTGGCGAATCCGGGCACGACCTGGTCGGTCGAGAAAGGCGTCGGCGTGCCCTTGCCCCAGCTCTGGTCGAAGACCTCGCCGGTGGTCCAGTTGACGCCCTGGTACTGGACGGTGACGTTCGCGGGGTCGGGGACGACGGGGCCGTCGCCCTTCTTGAGGACCTCGATCTGCAGATCGGACGGAGGGTCGGTGCCAGGCGGGATAGTCACGGTCGGCTGACCGTCGTCGGCGAGCTCGACCGCCGGGAAGCCGTCCTCGGGAGGCTGGGACTCGCCCGTCGCCTTGGTCGGCACGATGGAGACGACGTCGGCGACGATGACCACGGGCGTGGGCGTGGCGGCCTGCTCCCCCGCGGTCGCGGTCGTCATGTCGGCCGCAGAGGCGACGGTCACCGTGCGACTGCCCGAGGGCACGCAGGCGATCGCGTCGACGATGCCGGGCACGTAGTAGTCGGTGCTCACCGTGAGCTGCGTGGGCTGCTGGCCCTCGTCGAAACCGGCCGACGTGACCTCGGCCCCGGTGGTCGCGTCGTAGACCGCGATGCGGACGTTGGCCACCGCGCCCGGCCCGGCGACCTCGCCGTTGCCCTCGACCAGGGTCGTGCGTTGGGTCGACGTGACCTCGAGCGGGGTGTCGAAGCTGACCTCGGGCGCGGCCTCGACCTCGCCCGTGACGTCGACGCCGTCGGACAGGGACCCCGACGCCGGCGCCTTGCAGTCGCCGGAGGCGCCGCTCGCCGTGGGAGACGGCTGGTCGGAACCCCCCGTGCAACCGCTCAGTACGAGGGCGACGAGCGGAACGGCTGCCAGGGCGACGATCCGTCCTCGACGGACACGGGTGGACGGACGAGGAGGCGCGGTGCGGGTCATCGAGGAGTCGTCTCGGAGGTCGACGGCGACGGCCGACTAGGAGACGGCGAGGATGTCGATGACGAAGACGAGCGTGTCGGTGCCCGAGATGCCCGCCTGCGGGGCGCCGGCCTCGCCGTAGCCGTCGGCCGGCGGGATGACGACGACCGTCTGCGACCCGACGGTCTGCCCGACCATGCCGTCCGCGAAGCCGGTGATGACCTGGTCGGTCGAGAAGGTGGCCGGCGCACCGCGCGACCAGCTCTCGTCGAAGATCTCGCCGGTGTTCCAGATGACGCCCTGGTACTGGACGGTGACGGTGTCGCCGGCCTGCACCGTGGCGCCGTCGCCCTTGATCAGGGTCTCGACGCCGAGCTCGGTCGGCGCGTCCGCCTCGGGGACGGTCACCGTCGGACGGCCGTCGGCGTCGAGTTCGACGGTCGGGAAGCCGGCCTGCGGGGCCTGGGGCTCGCCCGAGGCCCGCAGCGGGACGTCGGACGTCGACGACGCCGAGCTGGTCGGCGTCGCGGTGTCGGACGACCCGCCGGCGTCGCCGGCGCAGGCCGCCAACGACAGGAGGAGGGCGGGGACGGCCAGGAGGGCGAGGGAGCGGCGCATGGGGATCTCTCGGTCGGAGTGACGGGGCTCGCGCCGTGGGACTCGGCGCGGCGGAGGTGCCGTGCCATTGTGCCTCACGCCCGGTCGGCTTCTCTGGACGCCGCCACCACGGTCGGCTCGTGGCCGACGGGGAAGGCGACCGACGCCGCGATGAAGCACTTGCGGCTCGCGTCGGCGTGCAGCTCGAGGGCGCGCTCGACCATGTCGTCGTCGGCGACGGTCACCCGAGGTCGCAGGGTCACCGACGTGAAGCGACCGCCGCCGTCCTGCGTCTGCGTCATGCGCCCCACGGCGGCGTCCTCGTAGGCGACCACGACCACGCCCGCGGTGGCGGCGACGTGCAGGTAGCTGAGGAGGTGGCACTGCGCCAGTGCGGCGAGCAGCAGCTCCTCGGGGTTCCACCGGTCGGCGTCACCGTGGAAGGTTCGATCGGCCGACGCCAGGATGTCGTGCTGCTTGCCGGTGGCGACGATCGTGTTGTCCCGGCCGTACGAACGGTACGAGGTGGTGCCTTCGCCCCGGTCGCCCGTCCAGTGGACGTCGACGGCGTAGTCGTGGTCGAGCATGCTGCCTCCCTCTCGGGCCCCTCGTCGGTGCGACGTGGTCGCGTGGCGGGCCTCGATACACTCCCCATCATGACCGACCCCCGCCCCGCCGTGCCCTCCCGTCACCCCCTCACCGCCTCGGGCAGCGTCGAGCTGGCCGTGCTCGAACGCTCGGGCTGGGACGAGAGCCGTCACCTCGGTGCGGGTGTCGTCGTGGATGCCGACGGGCACGAACTGCGTCGCGTCGGAGACGCCGACGCGACGATCTACCCCCGCTCGTGCCTCAAACCGCTGCAAGCACTGACGGTGCTGCGGTCGGGAGTCTCGCTCGACGGCCCGCAGGCCGTCCTGGCGACGGCGAGCCACGCCGGCACGCGGGCCCACCTCGACGTGGTCGAGGCACTGCTCGGCCGTTCGGGCAGCACCGAGGACGACCTGCTCTGCCCCCCGGACTGGCCCGGCGACCGGGCCAGCGCCCGCGAGGCGTCCGCGAAGCGCCGCCTCGCCATGAACTGCTCGGGCAAGCACGCCTCGTTCCTGCTCGCCTGCTCCGAGAACGGCTGGGACCCGTCGAGCTACGTCGCCACCGACCACCCCCTGCAGGCCGCCGTCCGCGAGACGGTCGCCGAGTTCACCGGCGAGACCGTCGACCACGCCGGTGTCGACGGCTGCGGCGCCCCGGTGATCGCGACCACCGTGGTCGGCCTGGCCCGGGCCATCGCCCGCATCACCGGGTCGGTCCGCCCGACCGGCGCGGGACGCGACGACCACGCGGCGCACCTCGTCGAGGCCGTCCTCGGCGACGCCTGGGCGATCGACGGCCCCGGGCGCGCCAACACGGTGACGATCGACGAGCTGGGCGTGCTGGCCAAGCTGGGCGCCGAGGGCGTAATGGTGATGGGCACGACCGACGGCGTCGCCGTGGCCGTGAAGGTGCTCGACGGGAACGTGAGGGCCGGCACCCTGGTCGCGCTGCGCCTCCTGGTCGACGAAGGGGCCGTCGACGCGGCCGCCGCCGATCGCGTGATCGAGCACACGCTCGAGAAGGTCACCGGCGGTGACGGTCTCGTGGGCCGCATCCGTCTCGGCAGCGGGCTCGCCCGCTAGACGCATCGCACGGCGTCGTCGAGCACCGACACGAACGCGACCCGCAGGCTCTGCCGACACGGCCGACCGTCCTTGAGGGTGACCGTGGCCTCGCCGTCCGGACCGATCACGACGACCGTGTCGACCGGGGGCGGCTCGGCCTCGGACAGGACTCCCCCCGAGGGCACCGCACCGACGAGCACGCAGTCGACGGCCTCGGCCGCCTGGGCCGCCGACGCCCCCGCCGCCCGCAGCTGACGGCGGAGGCCCGACGCCACGGCCTCGGCCACGACGGGCGGTCCGACGACCCGGACGGTCGACGAGAGGGGAACACAGAGCGGCGCCCCGTCGAGGGTGGCCGCCTCGGCCCGGAGGCGTGCCAGTCGGGCGACGGCCGGGTCACCCGGCTCGAGGTCGTCCTCGGGACGCCCCTCGAGCACGAGCCCGCTGGAGGCGCGACCCACCCCGAGCACCAGCACCCGCGTCGGACGACGTGCGGCGTCGGACGCACCCACCCGATCGGCCGTGGGGTACCAGTCGGCCAGTTCACGGGACCGTGCCGCCCGGAGGCGCGTGACGATCTCGTCGACCGCGTCGAGGGACCGCAGGAATCGCGATCGTTCGCGACGGGCCGTGAGGGTCGCTCCGACGACGCGGTCGACGGCCCAGCCGACGAGGACCGCGAGAGCCGTCGCGACGGAGGACACGAGGACGGCAGGCGGGCCGCTCCAGGGGACGAGCGCACCGCACCCCGAGACGACGGCGCCCGTCGTGATCGCCGCGACCGGCGCGGCCGTCGGACGGGGTTCGACCGGTGCCGACGGCAGCCGCACGCGGGATGCGACGGCCGGGGACGTCACGGGAGTCGACGCTGTCGCGTGGGTCGACGACGCCATGGGGGTCGACCGCGTCACAGAGGTCGACGACGACGCGGGAGTGGACGAGTTCATACCCCTAGTGGAGCGGACTGCCTGCCGCATTCGGTGCCGGGTGGGCGGGGCCGGGGAGGTTTCGCCGACCCTGCCGCGTGTGGAGGAGTCGTCGGTCAGACGACGACGAAGAACTGCTCGCCGATCTCGACCCGGGTGCCGCGTGTCACCCGGACTCGGACGCCCGGATCGGCCCTGCGGGGAGGGAGGTCACGAGGGCGGACGACCGTGCCGTTGCCGGACCACCGGTCGCTGACCCACAGGGCTCCACCCTCTTGACCGAATTCGAGATGCGTCTTCGACACGGACTTCCCGGGATCGACGATGCGGACGAGCTGGTCGAACCGCTCCCCCGGCTGGGGCGTCGGTGCCCGGCCGACGAGACCCGTGCCGTCGACGGTGATGCTCTCGCCCGTGCTGAACTGCAGGACGTACTCGGTCCCCAGGCCGCCACGGCGGACGATGCGGGTCTCGTCGACGTCGTCGTCCACCGGCAGGTCGACGGGGGGACGACGAGGACGCCAGGGCGGGGCCGACGACGAGGTCGGGGCCGGCGGGACGTCGGCGACGGTCGGCCTCGGGGTCACGGCCGGTCGCTCGGCCCGGAAGCCCGGGACGTGGTCGATCGGCTCGGGGGCCGGGCGTGGCGCCGCCTGCTGCTGGTCGTCGGCATCACCCTGTGCGGGGACGTCGCCGCGGGGGCCCGGATCGCCCTGGCCGGTGCCGGCGTCGTCGATGCCCGATCGGACGGCCTCGCCGTCCTCGGTGGCGGGACCACGGCGGAGGACGGACTCGTCGTCCGGTCGCCATTCGGGTGGGAGCGGGACGACGGGGCCCGTGAACGACAGGGCGACCGATTGCACGACCGCACCGCATTCACCGCAGAAGATGTCGTCCTCGCCGACGGCTGCGCCACAGTGCGTGCACCGTTCGGTGACGACGGCGGAGCCCGGTAGGACGAGCGGCGCGGGCTCGACGAGCGGGACGGGCGCGGGACGACCGGACTCGACGGGAGCGGGACGGGGCCCGCCAGGGATCGGCGGACGGAAGTCCCGGCCGAGCGCGGCCACCGGGGCGGTGTCGCCGTCCCGGGGCACGTCGGTCGTCGGACGCACGAGAGGCGGGCGCCCCACAGGAGCCGCCGCCGGGTCGTCGGGTGTGACCTCGGGGGTGGGAGCGGATGCGGGGGTGGGCTCACCGGACGCGGCGACCTCGAGGCCGTCGGCCTCTTGACCGTCGTCGACATCTGCCGGACGTGCGCCGTCGTCGGTGTCGGACGACTCGACCTCGGCGATCTCGACCTCGTCGTCCGGGCGGATGTCGGTCGCCTCAGAGGACGGGTACTCGGCGGCTGACGCCGCGTCGGGAGACGGATCGTCCGAACCGACGGGCGTCAGGGACGCGGTCCAGAGCGGGGCCGATGTGGGGCGTGGCCCGTTGCCGGGGTGCTTGGCGGGCGACCGGAGCGGAGTGGGCTGTTCGACCGCATCAGGAGCCACCGTTCCGAGGGCGTCGACCTGGCCGTCGCGGAGCGCGGGACCGTCGGGGCCGGGGGCCATCGGGGACTCTGCCTGCGCCTCCTCGGACGGTGCTCGAGGGTCGTCCTCGGCTCCGCGCTCGACCGGACGGTCGTCGACCGGCCAGGCCGGGGGTGCGGGAACCGACGTGGGCGCCACGGGCCGGGCGTGGTGGGCACCGGGCAGGTCGACCTCGGCCGCGCCGGTGTCGGTGTCGGTGTCGGTCCGACGGTCACGCACCCACCACGGTGGCTCCGCAGCGTCGCGGCGGGGGTGCGACGCCGCCCGCGAAGGAGCCTCGGGCAGGTCGGGGGCGCTGGTGGCGTCGACGTGCTCGGCGGCGGCATCGGCCCGACGGCGGGCGGCCGCGAGGTCTGCGCTGGAGACCGCCCGACCGCACTCGCCGCAGAACATCGCGCCGACGGGCAGGGGGCTGGCACAGGTGGGGCAGTACATCAGTCGTTCCTCTGTCGCTCGGGAGGGGTGCGCCCATGGTAACCACGCAAAGATCGGAGCGAGACCGCCGCGGCGAACCGCTGCCGCCTCGTGAGCCCCACCCCGAGGGCCCGACGCATCTCGGCGACGGCCGTCCACACGCGGTCGGCGTCGGACTCGGCGGGCGGGTTCGGCGAGAACACCGCACGGTCCGCCACGCGTGCCAGCACCGCGGGACGCGAACCACCTACCACGGCGGCGACCTCGCTCCGCGTCGCGGCCGGCGGGGTGCGGATGCCGTGGTCGACCACGGCGTCCTGGAACTCGTGCCAGCCGCCGCTGATGCGGGCGGAAGGACTGGTCGCCGTCCGGCGGCGGCGTCTCCTCCGTGCCTTGAGGGCGACGATCGTCACGAACGGGGCCGCGAGCAGGCCGGCGACCAGTGCGCTCCAACCGGCGATCCGGACGATCGCCAGGACGACGGCCAACCAGGCCGGAGGGGTCTCGGGATCGTCCTGCTCGGATTGCGGCGGCGTCTGGTCGTCCCGCACCTGAGGGTCCTGGGGCGGAGGCTGGATGACGGACTCGGGACGCGAGATCTGCGTGGGGTCCTGCACCTGGTCCTCGGGGATCGGCCGCTCGGCCGGGTTCGGGTCGAGGGCCACCCAGCCGTACTGCGCGGTGTCGACCTCGATCCAGGCCGTCACGTCCGGCCCGGTGACCTCGACGCTGCCACCGTCGGTCTCGGGCGCGAATCCCATGACGACCCTCGCGGGGAACCCCAGCTGGTCGGCCATCAGCGCGGCCGCCGTCGCGTACTGCTCGGCGTCGCCGATCATGACGGGGTCGGTGAAGAGCTGGGCGATGCGGTCCGCCCCGTGCCCCGATCGACTGACGGGCTCGTCGGCGCTGACCCCGTGGCTCACGTAGCCGTCCTCGCGCAGCGCGCTCAGCGCCGCCTGCAGGCGCGCCCCCGGCCCCTGGACCCCGGCGACGTCCTCCTCGACCGAGGAGGAGAGCTCGTCGGGCACGTCCCGCGGTGTCGGCACGGTGGCCGTCCCCGGCGTGAGCGCGTCGAGCTCGGCGTCGCCGGGCTGGCGCGGCTCGACCGCGTCCAGCCGGTACGAGTCGCCCGGCCCGAGTCCGCCGAGGACGGCCGCCGTGCCCGTCAGGTCGTTGTAGAAGAACGCGTCCCGTCGTGCATCCGCCGTCGCTCCGTCGAACGAGACGGACTCGAGTCGGCCGACGGTGGGCAGCCAGAGGTCGTCGTAGGCACCGACGGTGACGTCCACCGTGGCCGCATCTCCGTCGACCTCGGATTGGTCGACGTCAGACGGCACGCGCGTGAAGAACCCGGAGGCGCTGTCGACCTCGCCGCTGCCGACGCTGTAGACGACACCGTCGTAGGTGTCGAGCGTGGCGATGCGCAGTCGCTGGCCGTCGCGGAGGCCCGAGACCGTGAGGAGCGTCTGGTCGACGGTCGGCTCCTGTTCGTAGGCCCGGAAGCCGCTGAGCGGACTGACGTGGTCGCGGGGGTCGAACGGTTGCTCGACGACCGTGCGGGCCACCGTCCGCGAGGTGGCGGGCGGAACCGCCGTGACGGCGAGCGTGCCGGCCGCACCGGCGACGGCCAGCGTGGCGAGCGAGCCGACGACGGCCCGGACGGCCACCGGGCGGTGGCCGGTGGAGGTCGTGGCGTCACGGGCGGTGAGGGCGTCGAGCGCGACGCGGCGCCGACGGAGGCGCCACCAGACCACCCAGGCGACCACCGTCACGAGCACGGCGACTCCGGTGGCGCGGGGCCACCAGGCTTCTCCCGGACCGAGCACGATCGCCGTGATCCAGACGGTGACCGGGACGACGACGGCGAGTTCTCCGCGTCGCCCGCGGAGCGCGACGGACAGACCGACGACCGTGCCGACGAGGACGAGCACGAAGACCGGCACCAGCAAGGCCTCGTAGCTGCCCACCGGCAGGGCGATGGTGACGAGCTGTTTCCAGCCGAGAGCCGTCGCCGAGAGCAACGTCAGGAGGCCCCTGCCCGTGGGCAGCACGCCGACGAGGGCCTGCGACGGCACGGCCAACGGCACGCCGAGCACCAGGTAGGCCACGACCGTGGCGACGAACACCCACACGCTCGACAGTCGGAGGACGGCCGACCCGAGCGCGATGACCACGCCGAGCGCGAAGGCGACGACGACGAGCACCACGAAGGCAGCACTCTCGTACACCGGCCAGAAGGTCGCGGCCGCGGTGCCGAGCGAGGCGGCGAAGAGCGCGACGACGGAGGTGACGAACGGCGCCCGCAGTCGCGACGGCCGGGTGCGTGACCGGGCGCGGGGAGGAGGCGTCACCGGCCCTCCGGGCGTCCGGACCTCGTCGACGGCGGTCATGCGCTCGCCGTCCGGGCGAGCGACTTCTGCAGGTCCTCGAGGAAGCCGATGGTCAGCACGGTGAGATCGGCGATGCGCCTCATGCCGGGGACCGTCTCGGGGTCGCACACGATCGCGACCGCTTCGACCCCGACGGGGAACTGCATGGCGGCGGCGCGCATCTCGGTGACGGTCGTCGTGGACCCGACGACGAGGAACGCCACCGAGATCCCCACGACCTGGTCGCCGGCGACCCGTGAGACGTCGGTGATGGCCAGGGCGGACTCGGCCGTGGTGACGACCGCGAGCTCGTCGAGCAGCCGGTTGCGCGTCAGCGTGCTCAGCGAGCGGATCTCGAGGTTCTTGCGTTTGGCGAACTCGGGGGTGGTCGCTCCGACGACGACGCTGACCTCCCGCGCGTCCCTGATCGCCCGGGCACCGAGCGAGCCCGCGACGCTGACGGCGAGCTCGAACTCGTCCTCGTTCGCGAAGTCGCCGGCCGCCAGGCTCAGGGCGATGACGAGGTGGCTGCGCCGACTCTCCTCGAACTGCCGCACCATGTAGGTACCCGTCTTTGCGGTCGACTTCCAGTGGATGTTCCGTCGTTCGTCGCCGGGCTGGTATTCACGGAGGGCGTGGAACGAGATGTCGCTGGGCGAGAGGTCACGCGTCGGGTTTCCCTCGAGGTCGCGGATGAGGCCCGTGCTCGTGCTCGGGATGCCGATGGTGCGGGGGTGGACGAACACCTCGGTGACGCCGGTCCACTCGATCTCGCGTCGGGCGAGGCCGACGGGGTCGCCACGGACGGTGCTGACCGGGCCCACGGCGACGACACCCCGGCGCGTGGTGGGCAGGTCGAACGACTCGGTGACCTCGTCACCCGACCGCAGGCTCGGCAGGTCGATCTCGGCGAGCCCCGGGCCGACGGGTACCTCGACGGACACGCCGAGGATGCGACGGCCGCTGGCGTTCCGCACCCGCACGGTGCCGGCGGCCTCTGCGCCCACGGCCACCCGTTCGTGCGGGATCTCGAGGGTGATGCGGACGGAGTTGCGTCCGATGAGCGCCAGCCCCGCGACGAGCAGCAGGACGATCGCGGCGAAGCCGACCACCACGAACTCGGTCCAGCCGAGCAGGTAGCCGACGAGCAGCGCCACCGGTGCGCCGACGAGCATCGACCACCCGAAGGGCGTGACCACCGAGGAGGCGCTGGTGAAGGCCCCGCGGACGGCGCGGCGTGTCCCGCGGGTCGTCCTGACGAGCAGGACGAGCAGGTCCGCGCCGATGCCGGTGCGATCGCCGACGATCCGGGTGCGGGCGTTCGTCAGGCCTTGCGTTCCCGTCGAGAACGCGGAATCGAAGCGCTGGTCGACGCCACGCGTGCCGCCCCGCGGTCGGGTGCGACCGGCACGGGAACCGTCCGCGGTCGACCCCGGCACGGGCCGGGCGGCCCGGTCGGTGCCTCGGGGACGCTCGCTCACACGGCTACCCGTTCGGCGGGTGGCGCCGTCTCGATGAGCAGCTGGCTGACGACGCTGGACGGTGTGACGCCGTCGAACTCCGCTTCGGGGTCGAGCACGAGACGGTGGGCGAGCACGGGCTCGGCGAGCGACTTGACGTCGTCCGGGATCACGTAGTGGCGGCCGAGGGACGCCGCATACGTCTTGGCCGAGCGGACGAGGGCCAACGCACCGCGCACGCTCACGCCGAGACGGACCTCTTGGGCGGTGCGCGTCCCGTCGACGAGTCGGGCGACGTAGTCGCTGATGGTGGGCTCGACGTGCACCGTGCGGGCGAGCTGGGCCATCTCGGTGATCACCCCCGCCTGGACGATCGGGTTGAGGCTGCCCTCGTGGACCCGTGTGGCCGAGCCCTCGAGGATGCGCACGGTCGCCGCGTGGTCGGGGTAGCCGATCGAGGTCTTCATGATGAACCGGTCGAGCTGGGCTTCGGGAAGACGGTAGGTGCCGGCCTGCTCGACCGGGTTCTGCGTGGCGATCACCATGAACGGCGAATCCACGGGATGGCTGATGCCGTCCACCGTCACGCGGCTCTCTTCCATGACCTCGAGCAGGGCGGACTGCGTCTTGGGGCTGGCCCGGTTGATCTCGTCGGCGAGCACGATGTTGGAGAAGATCGGCCCGCGGTGGAATTCGAACTCACCGGCCTTCTGGTCGTAGATGCTGACGCCGGTGATGTCGCCGGGCAGGAGGTCGGGCGTGAACTGGACCCGGTTGCTCGTGCCCTGGACGCTCTGAGCGATCGCACGGGCGAGCGAGGTCTTGCCGGTGCCCGGGAAGTCCTCGAGCAGCAGGTGCCCCTCGCTCAGCAGAGCCGTGAACGACAGCCGCACGACGAAGGTCTTGCCCAGCAGCACCTGGTCGACGTTGGCCACCAGGCGCCCGAAGATGTCGGAGAACCAGGTCGCCTGCTCGGGGGTCATGCTCATCGTGTCGTGTCTTTCTCGAGGGAGGGAGTCGCGGCGTCAGCCACAGTTTGCCGTGACCCAGCCCGCGGCAGTCTGCGGATCGCCGCTCGCCGGGACGACCGTCGCCTTGATCCGGGCCTGCTGAGCGCCCTCAGGAACGGCCGTCGGATCGTCGGACGAAGCGTTCCGCCAGCTGGTGATGCCGAGGATCGGCACGTTGTACTGGATCTCGAACGTGGTGGAGGTGCTGCCGCCGCCGTTTCGAGGATCGTTGGTGTTCAGCCTTCCCGCCGGCTGGCACGAGGTGATCTCCCCGACGGTCTGGAGCGGGGTGACACCGGCGCTCGCATCCGAGTTCTGGTTGGAACAGCTCGTCGCCCGGCACGCACGGATGACCACCGACGCGTTGCGACCGTAGACGGACGAGTCGGCGAGTGACGTCACGTAACCGTCCGCCGAGGGGGTCACCCAGTCCTTGTCCCCGAACTTCGCCTGGAAGAAGACGCCGTCGGCGTCACCCTCGACGGAGAGATCCGTCACCCGCACGTCGAACCGGTCCTGTCCGCTGTTCGCGACGGTGACCGTTCCTCGTGCCTTCCCCGGCAGGCTGGAGACGGACGTCGCCGAGGCGGAGCAGAAGACGGTGTTGTCCGCGTAGACGAAGTAGGTGTAGCGCTTGCCGTTCTCGGCCGTCTTGTCGTCCGAGGGGCTGGACGCGTTCGAAGAGAGTCGCGTCCGAGACGGGGAACAGTCCGTACCCGCGACGTTGCCTTCGCTTCGCCAGAGGGAGTAGCTGACGGGTGAGGACCCGGCCGGCGACGCATCCGACCACGAGACCCTGATCGAACCGTCGGCCTGCACCACGGCACTCGGTGCCGTCTGACCGGGAGGACCGAAGGCGGAGGCCTGCGCGGCGTCGCTCCGCGCCCAGTCGGTGTCGCTGGTGACCTGGGCGGCGTTCCGGGCGAAGACCCTGAAGGAGTACGGCTGCCCCGGGACGAGCCCGCCGACGACCGTCGACGTCGACGTCGTGTCACGTCGTGCAGGTGCGTTCTGGCCGGTGCCCTCCACCGTGTAGCCCACGACGGCGGTGCCGGGGCTCGGCTTGGGAACGGCGTTCCAGGAGATCTGGAGCTCACCGGCGGTGCTGGTCGGCACGACCCTCACCCCGGTCGGCGCCGCGGGCACGTAGTCGGCGCTGTACGGGTCGCTCGAAGCGCTGGCCGCCGACTCGCCGATGCCGTTGACCGCGGTGACGGAGAACCGGAAGGTCTGCTCTGGGTCGAGGTCGGTCAGGGTGCACACGGTGGCCAGTCCGCAGTCCTTGGCGTACGAGCCGCCGGCCGAGCCGGTGCCGGTCAGACGGTAGCCGGTCAGCGGCGAGTTGTTGGCCGCGGGAGCCGTGTAGCTGAGGGTGAGCTGTCCCCCCTTGAACGTGCCCGATCGGACCGGTGCGTTGGGGGCGTTCGGAACGTCCTGCACGCTGATCGTGACGGTGCCCCACACGTAGCGGTCGGGGTCGTTCGTGACGTCGGCCACCTGGTACTGGAGGTTCGTGTCGCCCGGGGCGGCGGAGGCCGCGACCGAGACGGCGAGACTGCGGTTGTCACCGCTCGGCGTGATGGAGACACCTGCCGGGACGGACGACCCGTTCAGTCCCCGGATCGCCACCACCCGGAGCGCCTGACCAGGGAAGGGGTTCGTCGCCTGGTCGTTCTGCAGCACCTCGACCGTGGTCGATGCCCCGCGCTTGACGACGGCACGGTCGGCCGCCGGTTGGGCGAGCGGTCGGGTCGATCCCACCACCGACAGGGTGACGGCACCGCTCCGGCCAGGATTGAGTGCGTCGCTCACGGCGACGGGCAGCGACCTGCTCGTCCCCTTGGCGGTGCCCGCGTCTGCCGACACCGTGAGTTTCGACCCCGACAGGTCGTAGCCGAAGCCCGCCACGCCGCTCTGCTCGACCGAGTAGCTGAGCTCGTCGACGTCGTCCGGATAGGGATACGTGGTGAGCCTGGCGAGGTCGAGCGTGCGGGACTGGCCCGGTTCGAGGTCGATCGAGGTGCCGTTGAAGACGGGCGGTTGGTTCTCTCGCGACGTCACCGTGATGGGCAGCACGAGCGACGCGGTCCGTCCGTCCGGGTCGTCGGCCGAGCGGCCGTCGGTCACCTGGAACGAGATCGAGGCCGTGCCCGAGAACAGGTCGGCCGACGTGAAGCGGAGGGTCGTGTCGTCGACAACGAGATCGTCACCGTTCGAGTTCGTCGCCCGGACGGTTCCGGGGTCGGTCAGTCGGACGCCGTTGGTACCGGCGGAGATGACGTAACGGTCGAGGTCGATCGTGACGGCCTTCTCGCTCTCGACCGTGATCGGGCGGACGGTCCGGTCGATCTGTGGGAGGGCGTCGTCGAAACCGGGCACGACGATGAAGGCGTAGGCGCGGATGCCGGGGTCGTCCTTCCTCGAGACGGAGAACGGGATGATCTGGCTCGAGTCGGTGATGCGGACGGTCACGCGCGAGTTCGGCGTCACCTCGGCGGTCGAGCCGAAGCCCGGCGCCAGTCCGAGGTCGAGCTGGGACGTGCTGCCGTCCGAGAAGAACACGTTCGCGAGCGGGTTGACCGTCACGGTCTGCCGACCGGCGATGTCGCTGAGACCGAGCACCGTGTCGTCGGCGAGGGGGTAGTTCAGGGGCGCGTCCGGATCGACCGTCACGGTGACGAAGGTCGAGCTCTGGCCACCGCGCTCGTTCGACACGGTGTAGACGAGGCCGTACGTACCCGGTGTCTCGGGGGGCGTCACCGACACCATCGTCCCCGACACGACCTTGGCGACGATGCCGTCGCCGTTCGCCTCGACCGCGTCGACCGACAACGCGCCCCCGTCGGGGTCCGAGTCGTTGTCGAGCACCCGGACCGTGATGGAACCCCCGGGTCGCATCGTCACCGCGTCCGCGACCGCGATCGGGTTGCGCGACCCGTCGGCGCGGGTCGAGATGCCCACGCGGACCGTGCCGGTGGCCCGGGCACCCAACCCGTCGACGACCGTGTACGTGAAGCTGTCGGTGCCCGCCGAGCTGGTGTTCGCCTGGTACTCGACGTAGTCGGTGCCGACGGTCGACACACTGCCCTTCTCGGGGTTCGTGCCCACCCCGAGCAGCTGGACCGAGTCGCCGTCGGGATCGATCCCGTCGAGGGGGACGCCCACGCGGACCGTCTCGCCGGCGACGACGCGCGCCGTCACCGACTGGGGTGCGGGCGCCGCGTTGCTGCCGGCGTCGACCTCACGGACCGCGATGGCGACCTGGGCGGACGCCCGCTGCCCGTCCGGGCCCTCGACGGTGTAGGTCGCCGTGACGTTGCCCGGGGTGGACGGGGCCAGGTACCGCAGACGGTTGCCCGACGCGAACAGCAACCCGCTGCCGGCCGGGACGTCGCTCTCGAGCCGTGGCACCAGCGTCAGCTCGTCGCCGTCGGGCTGTTCGTCGTTCGCGAGGACGTCGATGTCGATCGAGTCCCCCACCCGGACGGTCACCTGGTCGTCGGTCGCGATCGGGGGCTGGGTGATCGCCCGGCGCGGGATCTCGACCACCGTCACCGTACCGGTGGCCGAGGCGAGGCCGTTGCTGACGGTGTAGCCGAAGGAGACCGGCCCGTCGTCGAGCGGAGCCGCGAGCGTGATGCGGGCGTAGCGCTGGTCGAGTGTCTCGACCCTGATGCCGGACGAGGCGGGTACGACGTCGGTCGCCGTGAGCATGAGGACGTTGTTGGCCGGGTCGCGATCGGTCGCCACGACGTCGAGGGTCTGCGTGCCCAGCGTCTCGACGAAGATCGTCTTGGGCGTCGTGATCGGGGGTGTGCCCGCGTCCGGAGGGGACTGGACGTCCACCCGGACCGTGCCGGTCGCCGTCTGGTCGCCGTCCGTCACCGTGTACTCGAGGAGGTGGGTCCCCGGCGCGTCGCTGAGGAACCGGAACGTGCCCTGTTCGTAGTTCGGCGTCACGGTGACGCCGTCCTTCGCCGGGACGCTGTTCAGCTTGATCGTGCCCGTACCGCCCCGTGCGTAGGTCAGCGGTCGCACGGTCAGCTGCTGGCCCGCGTAGGCCTGTTGTGAGAACGGCAGGGCCTCGAGCGGCACCTCACCCGCCCCCATCACGCCGATCGAGAGCGCCCCCCGCCCCTCGTCACGGCCGTCCGAGACCGTCAACGGGACGTCCACGGTCGTCTCGCCCGCGCCGGCGTCCTGGTAGACGACGTCCCCGGACGGCTTGTACGACACCCCGGCCACCCCACCCGCCGAGGTCAGGTAGAAGGCGTCGCCGTCGGGGTCGATCCAGTCGCCCAGGACCGAGGTGGTGACGCGCCCCGACGACGACACCGACGCGGTCGTCCTGCGCGCCTGCTGCGGCGGCGAGTTCTCGGACGGCTGTCGAACGGTGACGGCGACCGTCGCACTCGCCTGGCCGCCCCGGCCGTCGGAGATCGTGTAGTCGAACGTGAACGTGCCCGAAGCTGAGTCGGCGAGGGTGAGCAGCACCTGCTGCCGATCGTTGACGAGGTCGAGTCGGCCGACGGAGTCGTCGAGAGCGGACACGTCGTCGATGACGAGCGGGTCGCCGTTCGGGTCGTAGTCGTTGAGCAGGACGGGCACGGTGCTCGCCCGACCCGGTCGTGCACCGAACGCGTCGTCCACGGCGACCGGAGGTTTCTGGTCGAGATCGAGCTCGGGCGGTTGCTCGTCGTCGTTCTCCTGCTGCTCCTCCTGGTCGCGGTCCTCCTGGAAGAGGTCGGACCAGTTGTCGATCAGCTGGCCGGAACGCTGGACGGCCCACGACCGCCCCGTCGCCGGATCGTTCAGCACGACCCGGCGTGCGTTGACGTCGAAGACGAGGTCCGCGCCTCCGGCGACCTGGTCGAGGTCGAGGACTCCCCCGCGGGCCGATGCGCAGTCGCTCCACGCCGAACCGCCCGCCCAGGCGGCGAAACGGCAGTCGCCGACGACCACGGGTCGTGCGGGCCTGCCCTCGCGTCCGCCGACGACCTCGGTGACCCGGGACGAGTCGATCGACACGGACAGGAGGCCGGTGGACGTGGCGACCAGCACCTCGTCACCCGTGTCGGACCCGGCCTGCAGGGCGAGCCCACCCGAGGCCCGGTCGGACAGGTCGACCTGCCGTCCGTCGACGACCAGGACCCCCCCGACGGTGTCGAGCACGGCCCAGTGGCCGCCCACGGAGGCCACCTGGTACCCGGCGGTCGACGAGGCCGGCACGTCGTGCGTCTCGGTGACGTCGGGCGACACCGTGCCGTCGAAGAGCGAGACCTGACCGGTGTCGGTCGAGTAGGCGGCCACGGTGCCGTCGGCCGTGACGCTGGTGACCAGCCCCTTGCCGAGGCTGAGGTCGGGATCGACCTCGTTGCTGAAGGAGGACAGGTCGGAGAGCGGTTGGCTCCACACCTCGCCCGTGCCCTGCGAGACGACGAGCGCCCGGTCGCCCGCGATCGACACGTCGGGTGACTCCGGGGGCAGCGGGACGCTCTCGGCGACCTCTGCCGTCGCGGTGTCGACGAGGCCGACCGTCGCGTTGCTGCGGTCGACGAGGAGGACGTCCTGCCCGCGCTGCACGACCGAGAGATCGGCACCGGTGCTGCGCACGGCCGAGTTCAGCTGCAGGACGTCGGTGTTGGCCCGGCCGATCGCGGACCGTTCTCCGTTGGCCACCCAGACCGTGCCGTCGGACAGGTCCACTCGCTGGGCCTCGTAGCCGTCGCTGGCCACGGCGATCGTCGTCACGAGCGTGGCCACCACGACCACTCCGACGCCGGTGACCACGGCGGATCGGCGACGGGCAGCCCAGTCGAGCAGCCGTCCCATCAGCCCTGACCCGCCGTCGCGCAGTTCTCGTTGCTCGCCGGGCCGGTCGACCCACCGCGGCTCACGGTGACGGTGATGCAGACCTCGTCACCCGGGTCGGCGGGGGTGGCGACGAACCGGTCGGCGGACTGCTGGCTCGTCTGCCCACCGGTCGAGATGACGTAGGTGTCACCTGCCCGGAGTCCCGGGTCGCTCCAGGTGAAGACCACCGAGGACCCGTCGCTCGACGACGCGACGTCGGCCACACGGGGGATGTCGGTCGACGTCGATCGGACGAGCACGAGCGTCGCCGCGGCCGCCAGGCCGATGCCCACGACGGACACCGCCACGAGGGCCCAGGTCATGACGAGGACGGACCGACGTCGCGCCGGGCGCGTTCCCGTGCTGCGAGGAACCGCGCGGCTCTGTTGCAGCGAACCCCCGTGCTGCGCCTGGACCTGGGCCTCGGTCGCCCGACGTCGGCGACGACGCCGGGAGGCCTGCACGGGGGTCACTCCTCGGAGGCGCGTCTTGTCCTCGAGGTCTGCCACGGTCGCGAGGGCCCAGTCGTCGACGGCCACCTCGATGGGCGTCTGCACGACGCCGATCTCGCTCTCGACCTGCTGCAGCTCGCGCACGAACTCGAGGACGCTGGCCTGGCGGTTCTCGGGGCGACGCGACATGGACCTCGCGAGCAGTCTCTCGAGCGTGGGCGGGACGTCCGTCCGACCGGTGGGCACGAGCTTGGCCTTGTCGATGCGGCCGATCAGGTCGGAGGCGCCGTTCTTGTCACCGCCGAGGACCTCGAACGGGCTCCGACCCGCGAGCAACGAGTACACCGTCGCGCCGAGCGACCACACCTCGGACTCGATCGTGCCGTTCGTCTCGTCGAGCAACACCTCGGGCGCCGACCACGGGATCGACATGCCGACGACCTCTTGCGGCTCGCTCTCGCTGAGTGACGCGGCGATGCCGAAGTCGGACAGCACGGGATGGCCGTAGGCCGTCATGAGGATGTTCGACGGTTTGAGGTCGCGGTGGAGCACGCCCTGCCGGTGGGCCGTCTCGACCGCGCTGCCGATCTTGACGCCGATGCGGAGGACGTCCGCGACGGGGATGCGGTCGCGCCGGTACCGTTCGCTCAGCGACGACGAGCAGAGTTCCATCACCAGGTAGGGGCGGCCGTCGGCCGAGACGCTGGCCTGGAACACCGTGAGGATCGACGGGTGGGCGCTGAGCTGGGCCATGAGGTTGGCCTCGGCCTGGAACATCTGCCGGACCTGGTCGTTCACGACCTCGCTGAGCATGACCTTCACCGCGACCTGCCGGCGTGGCATGTTCTGTTCGTAGAGGAACACGTCGGCGAAGCCGCCCGAGCCCAGCACGCGCACGTGCGAGAAGCCCGGCAGCACGGGGGGCGCCGAAGGCAGTCGTCGAGCCACGTCGCCTCCTCTGGGGGATCGATGCCGGGTCGGCTGGGTGGAGCCGGTCGGCGTCGGTCCGACCGCAGCCATTCTACGCGGGGGCCCCTGACGCCCGAGAGGCCCGTGGGCCCCCCTGTGGACAGGCCGCGTCCCCCCACTTCGGGGGCCGGGCCGTCCGCGGGTGCGTGTCGCGCCTAGTCGGCGTCCGGTGTCTCGACGCCCCGGACGTCCACGACGAGGGCCGTCACGTTGTCGCGCCCGCCCGCCTCGACGGCGGCCTCGACGAGGGCCGTCGCCGCCGGCTCGGCACCCTCGACACCGCCCAGCACCTCGGCGATCCGGTCCGCGGAAAGTTCTTTGGTGAGGCCGTCCGAGCAGACGAGGAGGCGCAGGCCGGGTCGAGCGGGGACCCGCCAGTAGTCCGGTCGCGGGTCGACGTCGAACCCCACCGCGCGGGTGATGACGTTGCTGTCGGGGTGCTTCTCGGCGTCGTCCGCGTGCAGGAGCCCGGCGTCGACCATCTCTTGGACGACGGAGTGGTCGACGGTGACCTGGCGCAGACGGCCGTCCTCGAACATGTACACGCGCGAGTCACCCACGTTGAAGACCGTGAAGTCGACCTCGGCACCGTCTGCTTCGCGGGAGAGGAACGCCCCGGTGGCCGTCGTACCGACCCCGAGCTCGGTGTCGGCCGCCGCGACGGCGATGTCCTCGGTCGCGACGCGCAGAGCCGTCTCGACGTCGTCCGTCGTGGCGAACGGCCGGGACGCGATCTCGCTCATGCGTCGCACGACCGCGTCGCTGGCCACGTCGCCGGCGCTGTGCCCGCCCATGCCGTCCGCCACCACGAAGAGCGGGGCCTCGGCGAGGTAGCTGTCCTCGTTGTGGGAACGGCGACGACCGACGTCGGTCACCCCTGCCCAGTCGAAGGTGAGCCCCGGGCCGTCGAGGCCGAGGGCGTGGGCGGTCGTGGGGCGGCCGAGCTCTGTCACAGGAGGGGTTCTTTCGTCGGGATGATGCGCTGGGGAGGCAGGATCTCGAGAAGGTTCCCGTCACCTACGTCCACTATCGTGCCTGCACGCGCGACGAGCGACTCGCCTTGCCGGAGAACGACGGGAACGCGTCCCGGCTCGGTCACCCGGGTCCCGTTCGTCGAACGCAGGTCGGTGACCACGACGATGCCTCCTTGCTGGCGCACGTCGACGTGGGCGCCCGAGACCTCGTGGCGGGGGGACGGGACGGTCACCAGCCGTGGGACGGGCCCCGACCCGACGCGCGGCCCGGCGGGCCGGCGCCCCACCACGACGGGCGCGTCGAGCAGCAGGTCCTGTCCGGCGACCCTCACCCCGTGGAGGCGCGGTGCGGGACGGACGGACGCGTCCGGCTCCCGGCCCGTCGCCGGGGTCCCCTGCGGGGCCACCCGGAGGACCGTGTCCTCTGCGTCCACGGCGCCCGAGGGGCGGGCGCGACGGCCGACGACCGTGTCGTCGATCCCGTGGCGTTCGTGCCACGGGTCAGGTGACTGTGCGGCGGTCATCTCGTTCCTCTCACCGGGGCCGTGGCGCGCATGGGCGACCACGACCTCCACGCTAGCGCGCGGCGTGACGCACACCCCGTCGGCCTGGCGCCGCACGACGTCTCCTCCCCATGCTCCGCGGAATGCCATCGATGCACATCGGCGCCGAGCACCCTCATGGGGCCCGGACCCCGGCCCTAGCGTGACGCCATGACCGACCTCGTCCTCGTGCCCCCGCTGCCGCCCGGCCGAGCCAGCGACGACGAACCGCCGGGTCTGGTCCGGCTCGACTCCCCCGTCGGACGCATCGAGATCGTCAGCCGGCACTTCGCCGTCGAGGGCCTGGCGATCGAGCGCGACGGCGTGCTGCCCCACGACGATCAACCCGAACGGCCCGACAGTCTGCTCGACGCCGCCCGACGACAGGTCGACGGCTACTTCGAGGGGGTGCGCACCCGCTTCGACCTGCCGTTCCGCCTGGTCGGTTCGAGCTTCCAGCGCTCGGTCTGGTCCGCTCTGCTCGAGGTCGAGTGGGGACGGGCCACGACCTACGGGCGGCTCGGCGGGACCTTCGGCAACCCTCGGGCCGGACGAGCCGTCGGCGGAGCCGTCGCGGCGAACCCGCTTCCCTTGCTCGTTCCCTGCCACCGCGTGCTCGGTCGGACGGGCGGCGTCACCGGCTACACCGTCGGTGCAGGGGTCGAGACGAAGAAGTGGCTGCTCCGGCACGAGGGCATCGCGTTCCGAGACGGTCCCGTGCCCCTCGACTGAGCCGGAGACGGCGACAGGTCGTTCGGCCGACGATCAGACCGAGGCCTCGAGGACCGATTCGGCCACGAGGACGGTCTCGTCCCCTGGCTCGAGCACGAAGCCCCGACCGCGGGCCCAGAGCGTCAGGTCGTCGATGCCGGACAAGTCGGGACGATCCGACAGGAGCGCCCGGACGAACAACCCCTTGCTCTTCTTGTTGAAGTGGTTCAGGGCCCGACGTCGGTCGCCCGCGTCCGAGACGACCCTGACGTACGTGGAACGGGGACCTGCCGGCCCGAGGCCGACGTATCCCTCCGATCGCAGGTCGACGACGAGTTCGTCCACGCCGGCCAGCACCTCGGACACAGGCCCGCGCCAGAGCTTCTTCAACGACGTCCGAGGCACCTTGGAGTCGTGCGAAAGCCGGTAGGCCGGGATCTCGTCGCCGGCCCGCAGCAACCCGAACAGGGCCGAGTGCACCACCACGTGTCGGTGGGCCCAGCTCCATGCATCGTCACCGAACATTGCGACGCCGAGGGGATCGAAGAGCACACCCGTGTAGCGCGCCAGAGCCGACATCGTGGGCGACACCGTCACCCGCTGGTTGCGCTCGACCTCGTGAGCCTGCGTGGGGCCGAGCTTGAGGGCGACGGCGGCCGCCGAGGCATCCGCGGACATCTCGTCGAGCAGAGCCAAGGAGGCGCGGCGAGGGTCCTCGAGTTCACCGAACGACAGTGCCGCCACGTCGAGCCGTGAACCGACGCTGCCCCCGTCGAGTTTGGTCTCGGACGGGGGCAGCAGGAACAGCATGGAACTCGGTGGTGCAGACGACTGTGATCAGTTGAGCTGCGCGTTGCGCGCAACGACCGTCACGGTGTCGTTCTCGACGGAGAGGAAGCCGTCGTCGGCGGTCGCCTCGACGGTGGTGCCGTCGGACAACCGGACCCTGACCTGGCCTGAGGCCAGGATTGCGAGGATCGGCTCGTGACCGGGAAGGATTCCGATCTCACCCTCGGCGGTGCGAGCGACGATCGACGACGCCTCGCCCGACCACACCTCGTGGTCGGCCGAGACGACGCTGACAGTGAGAGCAGCCACGATCAGCCGTTCTCCTTCTGGATCTGAGCCCACTTCTCTTCGACGTCCGAGATGGAACCGACGTTGAAGAAGGCCTGCGTGGCGACGTGGTCGAACTCGCCGTCGGCGATCGCGGTGAAGGACTCGATGGTGTCCTTCAGCGGGACGGTCGAACCCTCGACACCGGTGAACTTCTTCGCCATGTAGGTGTTCTGCGAGAGGAACTGCTGGATGCGACGGGCACGCGACACCGTGATCTTGTCCTCTTCGGACAGCTCGTCGACACCGAGGATGGCGATGATCTCTTGCAGCTCTTTGTTCTTCTGCAGGATGGCCTTGACCCGGATGGCCGTGTCGTAGTGCGCCTGGCCCAGGTAACGGGGGTCGAGGATGCGGCTGGTCGAGGTCAGCGGGTCGATCGCGGGGTAGAGACCCTGCGACGCGATCTCGCGCGACAGCTCGGTGGTCGCGTCGAGGTGCGCGAAGGTCGTCGCGGGGGCCGGGTCGGTGTAGTCGTCGGCCGGCACGTAGATCGCCTGCAGCGAGGTGATCGAGTGACCACGCGTGGAGGTGATGCGCTCCTGGAGGACACCCATCTCGTCGGCGAGGTTGGGCTGGTAGCCCACGGCCGAGGGCATGCGACCGAGAAGGGTCGAGACCTCGGAACCGGCCTGCGTGAAGCGGAAGATGTTGTCGATGAAGAGCAGCACGTCCTGCTTCTGCACGTCACGGAAGTACTCGGCCATGGTGAGGGCCGAGAGCGCGACGCGGAGACGGGTTCCCGGCGGCTCGTCCATCTGGCCGAAGACCAAGGCGGTCTTGTCGAACACGCCCGCCTCGTCCATCTCGGCGATGAGGTCGTTGCCCTCGCGGGTACGCTCGCCGACGCCGGCGAACACCGACACACCACCGTGGTCCTGGGCGACACGCTGGATCATCTCTTGGATGAGGACGGTCTTGCCGACGCCCGCACCACCGAAGAGGCCGATCTTGCCACCCTGCACGTAAGGCGTCAGGAGGTCGATGGACTTGATGCCCGTCTCGAACAGCTGAGTCTTCGACTCGAGCTGGTCGAACTTCGGGGGCTTGCGGTGGATCGGCCAACGCTCCGTGATCTCGACGGTCTCGTCACCCTCGAGGTTGAGGATCTCGCCCGTGACGCTGAAGACCTTGCCCTTGGTGACGTCACCGACGGGCACGGAGATGGGGGCGCCGGTGTCGATGACCTCTTGCCCGCGGACGATGCCGTCGGTGGGCTTGAGGGCGATGGCACGGACGAGGTCGTCACCGAGGTGCTGGGCGACCTCGAGCGTGATCTGCGTGGTCGTGTCACCGATGGTGATCTTGGTGGTCAGCGCGTTGTAGACGCCGGGGATGGCATCGTGCGGGAACTCGATGTCGACGACGGGGCCCGTGACCCGGGCGATGCGCCCGACGCCGGGAGCCGACTCGGTCGCGACCGGTGCGGTTGCGGTGTCAGTCATGGCTTCTCTCTCTTCGGATGATGATGCTGTGGTGCAGAGCTCTACTTGGCCGACCCGAGGGCGTCTGCGCCGCCCACGATCTCGGAGATCTGCTGCGTGATCTCGGCCTGGCGCGCGTTGTTGGCCAGGCGGGTGAAGTCGCGGATGAGGGTGTCGGCGTTGTCACTGGCTGCCTTCATGGCCTTCTGACGGGCGGCGTGCTCGGAAGCGGCCGACTGCAGCATGGCGTTGAAGATGCGGCTCTCGATGTAGACCGGCAACAAGGCGTCGAGGACCTCGGTCGGATCGGGCTCGAAGTCGTACAGCGGCAGGACCTCGTCCTCGCCGGGCTCTTCGATGCCCTCGACGACCTCGAGGGGAAGCAGACGGACGACCTCGGGGACCTGGCTGACCATGTTCACGAAGCGGTTGTAGACGATGTGGATCTCGTCCACGCCGCCCTCGGCCGCCTCGGTGAGGAACTTGGACACGACCGCGTCGCCGATCTCTTTCGCCGTGGCGAACTCGGGCTGGTCGGTGTTGCCGGTCCACACCTTCTCGGCATCACGACGTCGGAAGGCGAAGTACCCCTGGGCCTTGCGACCCACGAGGTAGTAGACGACCTCTTTGCCCTGGCTCCGCAGCAGTTGTGCGAGCTGCTCGCTCTCTTTCAACGTGTTCGAGCTGAACGCGCCGTTGAGACCGCGATCGGACGTGAACACGACGATCGCGGCACGTTCGACCGTCTCGGGCTCGGTGGTCAGCACGTGGTCGACGTCCGAGAACGTCGCCACGGCCGACACCGCACGCGTGATCGCCCGCGAGTACGGCCCGGAGGCTTTCATCCGGGCTTGCGCCTTCTGGATGCGCGAGGCCGAGATGAGCTCCATCGCGCGAGTGACCTTCTTGGTCGTCTGCGCAGAGCGGATCCTCTGCCGGTAGACCCGGAGTTGGGCTCCCATTACTCTCCTGTTGTCTCGTCAGTCGTGAACGTCGAACGGGCGCGTCAGCGCTTCGTCTTGACGATCTTCTCCTGGTTGACGTCGTCGGCGTCGGTGGCCTTGAACTCTTCGCGCCCCACCGAAGCGAGGGGCTTGCCCTCACCGGTCTGGAACTCCTGCTTGAACGAGTCGATGCCGCTCTCGAGAGCAGCGACGATCTCGTCCGTCAGGACGTTCTTCTCGCGGAGATCGGACAACACGGACGTGTTGCGACCCATGTAGTCGAGCAGTTCTCGCTCGAAGCGCAGGATGTCGGGCACGGGGACCTCGTCGAGCTTGCCGTTTGTACCGGCCCAGATCGAGACGACCTGGTCCTCGACCGGGTACGGCGAGTACTGCGGCTGCTTGAGGAGCTCGGTCAGGCGAGCACCACGTGCGAGCTGACGGCGGCTCGCCGCGTCGAGGTCGGACGCGAACATCGCGAAGGCCTCGAGCGAACGGTACTGGGCGAGCTCGAGCTTCAGGGTGCCCGAGACCTTCTTGATCGACTTGACCTGGGCGTCACCACCGACGCGCGACACCGAGATGCCGACGTCGACCGCGGGACGCTGGTTGGCGTTGAAGAGGTCCGACTGCAGGAAGATCTGACCGTCGGTGATCGAGATAACGTTGGTCGGGATGTACGCCGACACGTCGTTGGCCTTGGTCTCGATGATGGGCAGACCCGTCATGGAACCGGCGCCCAGCTCGTCGGACAGCTTCGCGCAACGCTCGAGGAGACGCGAGTGCAGGTAGAAGACGTCACCCGGGTAGGCCTCGCGTCCCGGCGGACGGCGCAGGAGGAGCGAGACGGCACGGTAGGCCTCGGCCTGCTTCGACAGGTCGTCGAAGATGATGAGGACGTGCTTGCCGCTGTACATCCAGTGCTGGCCGATGGCCGAACCGGTGTACGGGGCGAGGTACTTGAAGCCGGCGGGGTCCGAGGCGGGAGCGGCGACGATCGTCGTGTACTCCATTGCTCCGGCCTCTTCGAGGGCGCCCTTGACCGAGGCGATCGTCGAGCCTTTCTGGCCGATGGCGACGTAGATGCAGCGGACCTGCTTGTTCTCGTCGCCGGACTCCCAGTTGGCCTTCTGGTTGATGATCGTGTCGATCGCGATGGCCGTCTTGCCGGTCTGGCGGTCGCCGATGATGAGCTGACGCTGGCCACGTCCGACGGGGATCATGGCGTCGATCGCCTTGATGCCGGTCTGCATGGGCTCGTGGACCGACTTGCGCTGCATGACGCCGGGAGCCTGGAGCTCGAGGGCGCGGCGACCTTCGGTGGCGATGTCGCCGAGACCGTCGATGGGAGCACCCAGCGGGTCGACGACGCGACCCAGGTAGCCGTCGCCGACGGGGACGGACAGGACTTCACCCGTGCGGGTGACCTCCATGCCTTCTTCGATGCCGGAGAACTCGCCGAGCACGATGGCGCCGATCTCGTCTTCGTCGAGGTTCTGGGCCAGGCCCTGCGTGCCGTCCGCGAAGCGGATGAGCTCGTTGGCCATGACGCCGGGGAGCCCCTCGACGTGGGCGATGCCGTCAGCTGCGTCCGTGACGTGGCCGACCTCGGTGGTCGATGCCTTCGAAGGGTCGTACGACGAGACGAAGTCCTTCAGCGCGTCGCGAATCTCATCCGGGCTGATCTTGATGTCTGCCATTGTGATTCCTATTCGTAGCGAGGCTTCGGGAGGCCTCGAGTCTGTGTGTGAGAGCGTGACTAGCCGGCGAGCTGCAGGCGGAGCAGGCTGAGCTTGGTCGCGACGGTGCCGTCGATGACCTCGTCGCCCACCTGGACCCGGAGACCGCCGACGACGGCGGAATCGATGACCTGGTTGATGCGCAGGCTACGCCCGAACTGCTTGGCCAAACCGTGCTGCAGTCGTGTGACGTGGGCCTCGTCGAGGCGGACGGCACTCGTGACGGTGGCGACGAGCTGGTCGGACTGGTCGGCGACGACGTCGGCCGCATGACGCAACAACTCGCCGATGCGACGACCGCGAGGCTGGCGCACCAGGTGCATGGCGATGGTGATCGTCTGAGGGCTGGCCTTGCCTCCGAGGAGACGCTGGACCAGGGCCGCCTTCGCGTCCGGGTCGCCCAGCTTGGAGCCGATTGCCAGTTCGAGCTGCGCGTCCGTGCGAACGGCGGCGTCGAAGGCGAACAACTCGTTCTCGATGCTGCTGTCGGCCGGGGTGGTCGACGCGATCGCCCGGAAGGCGACCTCTTCGATGCCGGCGAGCAGATCGTCGGACGACGACCAGCGGCTGCCGACGACCGACACGAGCACCGCACGCGTCGACTCGGAGAACGACCCGAAGAGCCGGTCGAGCAGCTGCTTCTTGGTCGCCACGTCGACGGCGGGGTCGGCGAGGTACGACTGCAGCTGAACGGAGCCGCCGACGACCCGGCCGGCGTCGAGCAGTTGCTCACCCGTCGTCAGGTCGACCGACCCGCCGAGGTCGGAGAGGACCGACCGCGCCGAACCGAGTGCTTCTCGGGACATGGAACCCATCGTCAGTTGCCCGCCTTAGCGTTCTCGTCCGCCTCGAGGTCGGCGAGGAAGCGGTCGACCACGGCCGAGGCCTTGGCGTCGTCGCTGAGCGACTCACCGATGACGCCCGACGCGAGGTCGATCGCCAACGAGCCGACTTCGGACCGGAGCGAGGCCACGGCGGCCTGACGCTCGGCCTCGATCTGCGCGTGGGCGGAGGCGGTGATGCGGTCGGCATCGGCCTGCGCCTGCTGCTTGAGCTCGGCGATGATCTCGTTGCCCTCGGCGCGCGCAGCCTCACGGATGCGGGCGGCCTCGGCACGAGCGTCGGCCAGCTGCTTCTTGTATTCGTCGAGGGCCTTGGCAGCCTCGGCCTGTGCGGCCTCGGCGTGCTTGATGCCGCCTTCGATGCGCTCGGCACGCTCGTCGAGGATCTTGCGGAACTTGGGGATCGCGAAGAGCCCGAAGAACGCGGCGATGACCACGAAGACGACCAAGGACCAGAGGATGTCGTAACCAGCGGGGAAGAAGATGGCGGCGCCTTCGGGCGCACCACCCTCGGCCGCGAGGATCGTCTCGATCATCGGTGTGTCGTCCTAACTGATCAGGAGAAGATGAAGCCGGCGGCGAGGCCGATGAAGCCCAGCAGCTCGGTGAACGCGATGCCGAGGAACATCGTGACCTGCAGGCGGCCGGCCAGCTCGGGCTGGCGAGCCATGGCCTCGACGGTCTTGCCCGCGACGATGCCGATACCGATGCCGGGGCCGATCGCAGCGAGGCCGTAGCCGACGGTCGCGATGTTGCCGTTGATCTCAGCGAGGATCGTGGTGGTGTCCACTTGTGTTTCCTTCCGGTTGGGCGATGCACGTCGGATGACGTGCGTCGTCTGTATTTAGTGTTCTTTCGCCGCGGCCTGTTGGATGTAGACCGAAGCGAGGAGCGTGAAGACGTAGGCCTGCAGCACGGCGACGGCCATCTCGACGATGGTCATCACGAAGCCACCGATGAGGGTGAGAGCGCCGAAGGCCATGAAGCCCCCGCTCATGCTGAAGAAGAAGAAGTGCGTCGCCGCGAAGCAGAGCACCAGCAAGAGGTGGCCGACCATCATGTTCAAGAGGAGTCGGAGGGCCAGCGAGATCGGCCGCACGATGAAGATGTTGATGAACTCGATGGGCGTCAGCAGGATGTACATGACCCACGGCACACCGGGCGGGAAGAGGGCGTTGCGCAGGAACGTCGCACCGCCGGCCTCACGGAAGCCCGCGTAGATGAACATGATGTAAGCCACGACCGCCAGGAGCAGCGGCATGGCGATCACCGAGGTGCCCGCGATGTTGAGACCCGGGATGATGCCCGTGATGTTCATGGCGAAGATGCCGAAGAACATCGCCGCCAGCAACGGCAGGTATTTGCGTCCGAGCTTCTCGCCGAGGATCTCCTCGACGATCTGGATGCGGACGAAGTCGAGGCCCAGCTCTGCGATGCTCTGCCCGCGGGACGGGATGAGCCGTCCCTTGCGCAGGGCCAGCCAGAACAGCAGCAACATGACGGCGATCGCGAAGAGGCGGACCAGCATGATGCGGTTCAGCTCGAAGGGGGTGCCCTCGAAGAAGATGGCGGGAGGGAAGAACTCGTCAAGAGTCGGGGCGTGGAATCCCCCGTCCCCGTGGCCGGCTTCGGCAGCGGAGAGCAGGTTCACAGCGTTCGCTATCAGCGCTATCTCCTGTGTCGGGGCGAGCACCCTGAAGTGTCGCGACGATTGGTGGGGTTTGTCATCCGTGCACGCTGGAGACGCGGCCGGGGAACGCTGCCAACCCTATCAAGGTAATGGTTGCTTGCACGAATCGGTCGAGGTATTTTCACCGTGTGCAGGCATGGCCGTCAGTCCTGGGGAGCAGGGGGCAGCGTGGCGTCGCTGACGTACGCCAGGCGCCCCCGGACGACCACGAGGGCGTCGACCGCGAGCGTGCCGACGATCGAGACGACGAGGGCCAGGAAGAGCACCACGTCGTTCACGAACGGCTGGTCACGCAGCACGACGAGCAACACGATGAAGATGACCAGCTTGAGCAACCAGGCACCCATCACGATGCCGAAGAACGCCCCGAGCGTGAACCGGATCGCCACCAGCATGCTCGCGGCCGTGATCGCCGCGAAGAGGATCGCGAGCCCCACCCCGACGAGGGCGCTCCACAGGCCGTCGGTGCCGGCGAAGACGTAGCCGAGCCCCCCTCCGACCACGGCGATGACGAGGGCGAGCAGGCCCGTGTACTTCAGGATCTGGGTGAAGATCGAGCTGGCGTTCATGGGTGGTCCTTCGGGTTCGTCAGTTCGGGCACCACGGCCTTGGCCGCGGTGTCGGTGTCGTGCGGATCGAGGACGTCCGCGGCGGCGTCGAGCGGGTCGAACCGGTCGGACTCCGTCGTCGCGAGTTCACCCGTGCGGGTCGTCTGGACGGCGATCTCGACCTTCTTGCGGCGGCTGAGCGGCGACAACGTGGCAGCGGTGCAGGCGACCAACCCGACGCCGAGGAACACGGCCACCAGGTAGGTCGGCTTGACGAAGAGGAACATCAGGCCCCCGACGGCCGCCACGATCGTCCAGGCATAGAAGATCAGGACGGCTTGGAAGTGGGAGTGCCCCATGTCGAGCAGACGGTGGTGGAGGTGCTTGCGATCGGCGGTGAACGGGGACTTGCCCGCGCTCAGTCGCCGGAGGACGGCCAGGCCGAAGTCGAGCAACGGCACGACGAGGATCGCGAAGGGCAGGATGATCGGGATGAAGGCCGGCAGGAGGGCCGTCCGGGAGATCCCGGCCGGATCGATCTGCCCGGTGACCGAGATCGCGCTCGTCGCCATGACGAGGCCGGTGAGCAGCGCACCCGCGTCGCCCATGAAGAGCTTGGCCGGGTGCCAGTTCAACGGCAGGAAGCCGAGGCAGGCCCCGATCAGCACTGCCGAGAGCAGGGCCGCGAGGTTGAAGTACTCGGTCTGGCCGATGGTGATCGAGATGACGAAGCTGTAGACGAAGAAGACGCCGTTGGCGATGATGGCGACCCCGGCCACGAGGCCGTCGAGACCGTCGATGAAGTTCACGGCGTTCATCACGAGGACGATCGTCAGCACCGTGAGCACGAGGGACATGTACGGCGAGCCGATGGCCAGGCTGCCCCCGATGGGCAGCGAGACGAGCTGGACGCCCTGCCAGGCGAGGACGCCGGCGGCGATGATCTGACCCGCCAGCTTGGTCATCCAGTCGAGGTCGTACAGGTCGTCGACGACTCCGATGACGACGATGATCGTGGCGGCGCCGATGATGGCCAACGGAGGCCCCGCGTCGGCGAAGACGAGTCGGAAGTAGTCGACTCCCGAGATCAGCGGGAAGACGAACCACGCCGCGAGCAAGGCGACGACGATGCCTGCCCACATCGCGATGCCCCCGAGTCGTGGCGTCGGCGTCTGGTGGACGTCACGCTCACGGATCTTGGGATAGAGGCGGTACTTGAGGCCCACCCGCCACACGACGACGGACAGCACGAAGCTGACCGCGGCCGAGATCGCCAGCGCGAGGAGGTAGTACCTCACGCGAGCGCGTCGACCCCGACGACGCGGATGATGTCGGCGTCGGACAGGACACCGTGCCGCACGATGCGCAGCACCCCGTCGGCACCCCCCGTGGCGTCGACGATCGTCGACCCCGTGTTGGCGCCGGCCCGGTGTTCGTACGACGTGCCCGCGGGGCCGTCGTCGAGGTAGACCGACACCGAGTCGCCGAGCATGCGACGCGCGTCGCCCGCCGACTCGGCAGCCGGCCGGCCGGTGAGGTTGGCGCTCGACACCGCGAGCGGGCCGGTCTCTTCGAGCAGCTCGAGGGCGATGCGGTGGCTCGGCACGCGCAGGGCGACGGTACCGCGCGTCTCGCCGAGGTCCCAGCTGAGCGACGCCTGCGCACGAAAAATCACCGTGAGCGGGCCGGGCCAGAACGCGTCGAGCAGGGGACGGACGACCTCGGGCACCCGGTCGGTGAGCGCGGCGAGGGTCTCTTGCCCCTTGATCAACACCGGAGGCGGTGACTGACGCCCACGACCCTTGGCGTCGAGCAGGCGCTGGACGGCCGTCGGGTCGAACGCGTCGGCCGCGACGCCGTAGACCGTGTCGGTCGGCAGGACGACGAGCTCGCCTCGACCGATGGCACCGCGCGCCATGCGCATGCCGGCGAGCAGTTCGGAGTCGACGGAGCAGTCGTGAAAAGTGGCCATGACCTGACGATGATAGTGCGACGGACCGGGAGAACCCGGTCAGCGCACCGCGGTCGTGGCCCGCTCGCGACCGGTGAGGTCGGGATGCGTGGCCGGGGAGCGCCATCCGTCGGCCGTCAGGAGGTCGCGGATCGCGCCTCCTTGGAGCTCGCCGTGCTCGATGACGAGCGCTCCCCCGGGGCGCAGCAGCCGTCGGGCGGTGAGGGACAACGCCCGGACGAGGTCGAGGCCGTCCTCGCCGCCGTACAGGGCGAGCGAGGGATCGTGGAGGCGCACCTCGGGGTCGCGCGGGACCATGCCGACGGGCACGTACGGCGGATTCGACACCACGACCGAGACCGTGCCGTCGAGTTCGGGAAGGGCGTCGGCGAGGTCGCCCTCGACGAGGCGCACGTTGTCGACGCCCACCGCGGCGATGTTGCGACGGGTCCACACGGCCGCCTCGGGAGACAGCTCGACGGCGGTGACCGTCGCCGTCGGCACCTCGGAGGCCATCGCCAACGCGAGGGCTCCGCTGCCGGTTCCGAGATCGGCGGCGACGGGCGACGCGTCCGGCACGGCGCGGAGGGCGTCGATCGCCAGTTGCGCGACGCCTTCGGTCTCGGGCCGCGGGACGAAGACGCCGGGCCCCACGTGCAGCTCGAGGTGTCGGAAGGACGCCCGCCCCGTGATGTGCTGCAGGGGCTCGCGGGAGGCGCGGCGCGTGATCACGGCGACCAGCGCCTCCTGCTCGTCCGTCGTCAACGACGCCGCGGTGACGGCCTTCGCCCGGACGACTCCCCTGGCCAGGCCCGTGACGTGCGCGAGCAGGAGTTCGGCGTCGACGTCGGGCGACGGCACCCCGGCGTCGGCGAGGACGGCCGACGCGACCCGGAGGGCCGCGTCGACCGTCGTCACGCCGTCGAAGGCCGTGGCGATCGCGTCGATCACGACGCGGTGTCGCCGATCTCTGCCAGACGTGCCTCTTCGTCGGCCTGGATGCACGACTCGACCACGGGGTCGAGCGCACCGTCCATGACCGCGTCGAGGTTGTACGCCTTGTAGCCGGTGCGGTGGTCGGCGATGCGGTTCTCGGGGAAGTTGTAGGTGCGGATGCGCTCCGACCGGTCCATTCCCCGGATCTGGCTCTTGCGGGCGTCCGACGCGATGGCCGCCTGCTCTTCTTGCTGACGGGCCAGGATGCGGGCACGAAGGACCCGCATGCCGGCCTCGCGGTTCTGCAGCTGGCTCTTCTCGTTCTGCATCGCGACCACGATGCCCGTAGGCAGGTGGGTGATGCGGACGGCGGAGTCGGTCGTGTTGACCGACTGGCCGCCGGGGCCGCTCGACCGGTAGACGTCGATCTTGAGGTCGTTCTGGTTGATGTCGACCTCTTCGGGCTCGTCCACCTCGGGGAACACGAGCACGCCCGTGGTCGAGGTGTGGATGCGCCCCTGCGACTCGGTCGCCGGCACCCGCTGCACGCGGTGCACGCCGCCCTCGTACTTGAGGTGCGCCCAGACGCCCTGCGAGGGGTCGGACGCGTTGGACTTGAGCGCGACCTGCACGTTCTTGTAGCCGCCGAGGTCGGAGTCGTCGCTCGCGATCATCTCGGACTTCCAGCCTTTCGACTCGGCGTAGTGCAGGTACATGCGCAGCAGGTCGGCCGCGAACAGGGCGCTCTCGGCCCCGCCCTCGCCGCCCTTGATCTCCATGATCACGTCACGCCCGTCGTCCGGGTCGCGCGGGATCAGGAGGCGCCGCAAGCGTTCCTGGGATTCGTCGAGCGCCTGCTCGAGGCCGGGCACCTCGTCGGCGAACGCCTCGTCCTCTTTCGCGAGTTCGCGCGCGGCCTCGAGGTCTTCAGCCGCCTGCTGCCAAGCCGAGTGGGCAGCCACGATGCGGCTGAGCTCGGCGTAGCGGCGGTTGATCTTCTTGGCGCGAGCGGCGTCGGCGTGGACGGCGGGATCGCTGAGCTGCGTCTGCAGGTCGTCGTGCTCGGCCAGCAGCACGGCCACCGACTCGAACACGCTCAGTGCTCCTTGTGGCCGGAGTCGTGTCCGTTCGAGGCGGGGACCGACTTCTGGACCTGGACGAGGAACTCGACGTTCGACTGCGTCTCGCGCAGGTTGCGCAGGACGATCTCGAGGGCCTGCTGCTGGTCGAGTCCGGCCAGTGCCCGGCGCAGGCGCCACGTGATCTTGACCTCGTCGGGGCTGAGCAGCATCTCTTCACGACGCGTGCCCGAGGCGTTCACGTCGACGGCGGGGAAGATGCGCTTGTCGGCCAGGTGGCGCGACAGGCGGAGCTCCATGTTGCCGGTGCCCTTGAACTCCTCGAAGATGACCTCGTCCATCTTCGAACCGGTCTCGACGAGGGCGGTCGCGAGGATGGTCAACGAGCCACCGTTCTCGATGTTGCGCGCCGCGCCGAAGAAGCGCTTCGGCGGGTACAGGGCCGACGAGTCGACGCCACCCGAGAGGATGCGGCCCGACGCGGGTGCGGCCAGGTTGTACGCACGGCCGAGACGCGTGATCGAGTCGAGCAGCACGACGACGTCGTGGCCCAGCTCGACGAGGCGTTTGGCGCGCTCGATGGCCAGCTCGGCGACCGTGGTGTGGTCTTCGGCGGGGCGGTCGAAGGTCGAGGCGATGACCTCGCCCTTGACCGTGCGCTGCATGTCGGTGACCTCTTCGGGGCGCTCGTCGACGAGCACGACCATGAGGTGCACCTCGGGGTTGTTGATCGCGATGGCGTTGGCGATGGACTGCAGCACGAGGGTCTTGCCCGCCTTCGGCGGCGAGACGATGAGACCGCGCTGCCCCTTGCCGATCGGCGACACGAGGTCGATGATGCGGGTCGAGAGCTTCTGGGGCTCGGTCTCGAGACGGAGGCGCTCCTGGGGGTAGAGCGGGGTCAGCTTGGTGAACTCGACGCGCTTGGCCGCCTCGTCGACGGGCTGGCCGTTGATCGAGTCGATCCGGACGATCGCGTTGTACTTCTGGCGCCCCTGGCCCTGGTCGCCCTCGCGGGGCTGACGGATGGCACCGACGACCGCGTCGCCCTTGCGCAGGTGATACTTCTTGACCTGGCCCAGCGAGACGTAGACGTCGCTCGCACCGGGCAGGTAGCCCGTGGTGCGCACGAAGGCGTAGTTCTCGAGGACGTCGAGGATGCCCGCGACGGGGATGAGGACGTCGTCCTCGCCGATCTCGGGCTCGACGTCGTCGTTCTGACCACCACGCCCACGCTTGCGGTCACGCTGACGGCCACGGCCCTGTCGGCCGCCCTCGTCGTTCTGACCGCCGGACTGGGGACCGTTGCCGGACTGCTCACCGCGGGCGGCGTCGTTCTTCTCGCCGGCCTCGCGCTGGGCCTGCTGGTCGGCGCGCTGCTGCTCGCTGCGCTGCTGACCGTTCTGCTGCTGGTCGCCGCGCTGCTGGCCGTTCTGCGGGGCGTCGACCTTCTGGGCGCCGTTCTGCTGGCCACCGTTCTGGTCGGCCTGGGCCTGCTGCTGACCGCCCTTGCCACGGTTGCGGTTGCGGCTCCGACGGCCACCAACCTGCTGGCCACCGTTCTGCTGGTCGCCGTTCTGCTGCTCGGACTGGGCCGGGTCGGACGCCTGCTGGTCGGTCTGGCCCTGCGGGTCGGAGCCGACCTCGTCGGTGGACGCGGTCGGAGCCGTCTCGGTGGACGCCGACTCGTCGGCGGCCGGGGTCTCGACGGACGCACCGGGCTGCGCCGCATCGGCGGCGACGGACGCGTCGGAGGCGCGGCGCGAGCCACGACGGCGGGACGGGCGCTCGGAGGCGGCGACCGGCTCGGTCGGAGCCTGTTCGGTCGGGGACTGCTCGGCGGCGGGGGCCTCGACGGTGGCGGCTTCGGTGGCGGGAACCTCGACGAGAGGAGTGACACCGGTCTCGCCGGCGTTGACGTGCTCGCCGGCCGTACGGGACTCGGGAGCCCCGGCCGCGGACGTGGCCCGACGCGAGCCGCGGCGGGCGCGGGTCGGTGCCTCGGCGGGCTCGGTAGCCACCTCGACCACGGGAGCCTCGGCGCCCTCGGTGACAGCGGTCTCGACCGAGGCCGGGACGCCGGCGTCGACGACCCCGTCGAGCGTCGGCTGGGGGGCGACCTCGACGGCGGCCCCCTCGCCCTGCTTCGCCGCGATGGCGGCGACGAGATCGCCCTTGCGCAGCTTCGAGATGCCGCTGATGCCCAGCGACGAGGCGAGGGCCTGCAGCTGGGGCAGGCGCATGGCGGTGAGTTCGGGCGTGGACGGCGCAGCGGCGCCGTTCTGGACGTCAGTCACGAGTGATGGGTTCCTTTCGCTCCCCCGCGTTGATCGGCGGGGCAGAGCTGGTCACACCTCGTGGCCTCGGACCTGCACTGAGCGGGTTCGCCCCGAGGGGGCGACCCTGTGCCGGCTCTGCCCTGAACGAGCAGCTGCCCGGGATGGGCAGGAGGCCTGGGAGGTGCGGTGCGCGCCGACCAGATCGGCAGACGAACACTGCTAGATGTGCACTACGGGATGTGCGACCCGGGGACTCGAAGACTTGTGACCCCACGCGGTAGCCCCCACGAAGAACGGCGGGGACGAAGCTAGATGCCCAGGAAATCTGAGTTTTCTACCGGGTGCGGCACCACTGTAGCACCTTTGAGATCGACGGCCAGCATCAACGGACGCCACTCCGACACGGCGTGTTCCCGCACCAGCTCGGCGGCGAACAGCCGCTGCGCCGGGTCGCTGCCGAGCACCAGGAGCGAGGGGCCGGCACCCGAGACGACGGCCGCGAGCCCGGCGTCGCGGAGCATGCGGATGAGGGCGTCGGTCTCGGGCATGGCGCTGGCGCGGTAGCTCTGGTGCAGGCGATCCTCGGTGGCCGCGAGCAGCAACTCGGGACTCTGCACGAGGGCCGCCACCAGCAGCGCCGACCTCGACACGTTGAACGTGGCGTCCTCGTGCGGCACGGAGGCGGGCTGCAGGCTGCGGGCCAGCTTGGTCGAGAGGGTCGACTCGGGCACGAACACCACGGGCGAGACCCCGCGGTGCACGAGCAGGCGCTTGTGCGACGGGCCGTGCGAGTTCATCCAGGCGATCGTGAGGCCGCCGAACAGCGCCGGAGCCACGTTGTCGGGGTGCCCCTCCATCTCGGTCGCCAGGGCCAGCAACGCCGCCGAGTCGAGCTCGACCGTGCCCTCGAGGAGCCCCTTGGCGGCCATGATGCCCGAGACGATCGCGGCCGCGGACGACCCGAGTCCCCGGCCGTGCGGGATGGCGTTGCGAGCCCGGAGACGCAGCCCGGGCAGGGGGACGTCTACCGAGGCGAAGGCCGCGGCGACGGCCTGCACGACGAGGTTCGACCCGTCGGTGGGCACCTGACCGGCCCCGACGCCGGCGACCTCGACCGAGACGCCGGGCTCATCGGTCGCCGTGACCACGAGTTCGTCGTAGAGCGAGAGCGCGAGTCCCAGCGTGTCGAAGCCGGGGCCGAGGTTTGCCGAGGTCGCGGGGACCTTGACCAGCACCGAACGTCCGACGACCCCGGAGGTCATGCAGAGGCCGGTGCGAGACCGAGCACCTCGGCCACCCGGGCCGTGTCGCTCGCGACCACGGTCGGCTGCACGTCGCTGCCGTCGGCGCGTCGCAGGGCCCACTGAGGGTCCTTCAGGCCGTGGCCGGTGACGGTGAGCACGACCGTGGCACCGGCGGGGATCACCCCGGCGTCCGCACGCTCGAGCAGACCCGCCACGCTGATGGCCGACGCGGGCTCGACGAACACGCCGACCTCGGCCGAGAGGATCTTCTGCGCGGCGAGGATGGCCTCGTCGGTGATGGCGCCGAACCAGCCGTCGGTCAGGTCGCGCGCCTCGAGGGCGAGCTGCCACGAGGCGGGGTTGCCGATGCGGATCGCGCTGGCGATGGTCTCGGGGGCCTTGACGACCTCGCCCGCGACGATCGGCGCCGAGCCGGCGGCCTGGAAGCCGAACATGCGCGGCAGCTTGGTGGCGCGCCCGATCTCGAGGTCCTCGCGGTAGCCGCGCGTGTAGGCGGTGTAGTTGCCGGCGTTGCCGACCGGGATGAAGTGGAAGTCGGGGGCGTCGCCGAGCACGTCGACGACCTCGAAGGCCCCGGTCTTCTGGCCCTCGATGCGGTCGTTGTTGACCGAGTTGACGAGGTGCACCGGGTAGTTCGCGGCGAGGTCGCGCGCGATGTCGAGGCAGTCGTCGAAGTTGCCCTGGATCTGCAACAGCTGGCCGTCGTGCGCGACGGCCTGGCTGAGCTTGCCCATGGCGATCTTGCCCTCGGGCACGAGCACGGCGGCGGTGATGCCGGCGTGGGCGGCGTAGGCGGCTGCCGAGGCCGACGTGTTGCCGGTGGAGGCGCAGATGACGGCCTTGGCGCCGTGCTCGACGGCCTTCGAGATGGCCATCGTCATGCCGCGGTCCTTGAAGGAACCGGTCGGGTTCATGCCCTCGTACTTGACGTAGACCTTGGCACCCGTGCGGTTCGACAGCGCCGGAGCCGGGATGAGCGGCGTTCCGCCCTCGCCCAGCGTGACGATCGGGGTGGCGTCGGTGACGTCGAGACGGTCGGCGTATTCGCGCAGGACACCCTGCCACTGGTGGGCCATCAGGCTCCTTCGACTCTCAGCACGCTCGTGACGGAGTTCACGACCGTGGCGTTCTTCAGGGCGGTCACCGTCGCGGCGAGGTCGGACTCGCGCGCCCGGTGGGTGCCGATGATCAGCGTAGCGGTGGCCACGGCGTCACCCTCGACCGTGACGCCCGGCGTCGCACCCGACGTCTGCTCGACGCTGTGGACGCTCACGCCGTGGTCGCTGAGCACCCCGGCGACCTCGGCGAGCACACCCGGCTGGTCCGCCACGTCGAGCGTGATCTGGTACCGGGTCGACACACGGCCGATCGGCAGGACGGGCAGGTTCGCATGGGTGGACTCGGCGACGCCCGGGCCGCCGATGACGTGCCGTCGAGCGGCCGAGACGAGGTCCCCCAGCACGGCGGACGCCGTCTCGACTCCCCCGGCGCCGGCGCCGTAGAACATGAGGTCGCCGGCCGACTCCGCCTCGACGAAGACGGCGTTCTTGGCCCCGTGCACGGCCGCGAGCGGGTGGCTCGACGGCACGAGCGCCGGGTAGACGCGGGCGCTGACGCCCTCGACTCCGTCGTCGTCGACCAGGCGTTCGCAGATGGCGAGGATCTTCACGACGTACCCGGCCTTGCGCGCGGCGACCACCTGGTCGTGCGTGACGGAGGTGATGCCCTCGCGGTGCACGGCGGCGAGGGGGACGGCCGTGTGAAAGGCGAGGCTGGCCAGGATGGCGGCCTTCTGTGCCGCGTCGTAACCCTCGATGTCGGCCGTGGGGTCGGCCTCGGCGTACCCCAGGGCCGTGGCCGTCGCCAGGGCGTCCTCGAGGCTCGAGCCGTCGGTGTCCATGCGGTCGAGGATGAAGTTGGTCGTGCCGTTGACGATGCCCATGATGCGCTGGACGCGGTCGCCGGCGAGGCTGTCGCGCAACGGGCGGATGATCGGGATGGCCCCGGCCACGGCGGCCTCGTAGTAGACCTGTGCGCCGACTTGCTCGGCGGCGTCGAAGAGCTCGGTGCCGTGGCTCGCCAACAGGGCCTTGTTGCCCGTGATGACGTCGGCCCCCGAGTTGAGCGCCTGCAGCACGTAGCTGCGGGCCGGCTCGAGTCCGCCGATCAGCTCGACGACGATGTCGGCACCCACGATGAGCGACTCGACGTCGGTCGTGAACAGTTCGCGCGGCAGGTCGACGTCGCGGGGGGCGTCGACGTCGCGCACGCCGATGCCGACGAGCTCGAGTCCGGCGCCCGCGCGCCCGGCGAAGTCGTCGCCCTGCTCGAGCAGCAACCGCGCCACCTGCGACCCCACCGAGCCGGCGCCCAGCAGGGCGACCCTCACGTTGCGGTATTCGATCATGTCAGTCCGTTCTCGGGTGCTTCGTCGTCGGGGTGCGGTGCTCGCACGAGGTCAGGAGGCGCGGGTCGATCAGTCGAGGCCGGCGTCGCGGGCCAGGAGGTCGGCTTCGCTCTCGCCCCGCACGATCACGCGGGCCCGGCCGTCACGGACGGCCACGACGGGGGGACGCCCGACGTGGTTGTAGTTGCTCGCGAGGCTGTGGCAGTAGGCGCCCGTGGCGGGCACGGCGAGCAGGTCGCCCGGGGCGACGTCGCCGGGCAGGTAGTCCGCGAGCACGACGAGGTCGCCGCTCTCGCAGTGCTTGCCTGCCACGCGCACGAGTGCGGGCGGAGCCGAGGAAGTGCGGTTCGCGATGCGCACGGAGTAGTCGGCCGCGTAGAGGGCCGTCCGCGCGTTGTCGCTCATGCCCCCGTCGACGCTGACGTACCGTCGCACCGCGGTGCCCTCGTCGGAGGAGACCGTGACGTCCTTGATGGTGCCGACCTCGTAGAGCGTGGTGCCGGCGGGGCCGACGACGACGCGCCCGGGCTCGACCGCGAGGAGCGGCACGTCGATTCCGAGGCGGAGGCACTCGGCCTGCACGATGTCGACCAAGGCGACGGCGAGGTCGTCGAGCGGGCGGGCGTCGTCGGCGCTCGTGTAGGCGATGCCGAAGCCGCCGCCGAGGTTGAGCTCGGGGACCGGGCCGGACGCGAGCAGGTCGGCGTGCACGGCGAGCAGGCGACGGGCGGCCTCGGCGAAGCCGTCCGAACCGAAGATCTGTGAACCGATGTGCGAGTGCAGTCCCACGAACTCGAGTGAGGGCTGCCGTCGGATCGAGCCGACGATCTCGGCGGTCTCGGAGAGCGGGACGCCGAACTTCTGGTCTTCACGGGCGGTGGCGAGGTACTCGTGGGTGGAGGCGTGCACGCCCGAGTTGACCCGCAGGCGCACGCGCTGGACGCGCCCGTGACGCTCGGCCGCCGCGGCGACCCGGCCGACCTCGGCGGCGTTGTCGAGGACGACGGTGCCGATGCCGGCCTCGACCGTGCGGTCGATCTCGGCGAGCGACTTGTTGTTGCCGTGGAACCCCATGCGGGCCGGGTCGACGCCCGCGGCCCGGGCGACGGCGAACTCGCCTCCGGTGCAGATGTCGACGGCCATGCCCGCCTCGGCCACCCAGCGGGCGACCTCGGCCGAGAGGAACGCCTTGGCGGCGTAGTAGACCGTCGCCGTCGTGCCGATCCGGGCTGCCTCGCGCTCGAACGAGCGGACGGCCTCGACGGCCCGGGTGCGGGCGTCGTCCTCGTCGAGGACGTACAGCGGGGTGCCGAACGAGGCCACGAGCTCGGAGACCCTGACGCCGCCGAGGACGAGTTCGCCGTCGGGCGACCTCTGGGCCGTGGCCGACCAGACCGCCGGGTCGAGGGCGTCGGCGTCGGTCGGCTCGACGAGCCAGGCAGGGGCCAGGGGGTTCGGGGACACGCGGACCTCGGGGGTTCGAAGGACGGGGAACGACATCAGAGCCTACCCACCGCCGGCGACCGTGACGGCCACGGTCGGGACGTCCTCGACGGCGCGGGCGAGGTCAGGAGCAGGAGCCCTTGGTGCCGATGCCGCTCGACGAGATCGGCAGGCCCGGTGAGGTCACGTCGAGGGTCGCCGCCGACGACGTGACCGCGACGCCGGTCAGGGTGGTGCCCTGGGGCAGGTACTGCGCGGCGCAGACGTCGAAGGCGTAGCCACCGATGAAGGGCGCGAGGTCGAGCGACACCGACGTGTCCCGGAGCGAGGCCGTCGTCGGCGTGAGCGAGATGACCCGGCCCTCGCTCGTGATCGAGGGCGTGGCGACGACGTCCACGGGGACGACCGTGTTCACGAGCGGGATCGTGAAGTCGCGGGCGTAGGTGACCTGTCCGTCGCCGAACGAAATGGCCCCTCCGCTTTCCTGCACGGCCGCGAGACCGTTGACGGTCGCCGAGTCGGCGGTCACCGTTCCGGTGATCGCGCCGGTCGAGCCGCTGAGGTCGGTCGGGACGTCTCGCACGTCGAAGTCGAACGAGAGCCCGCCCGACGACCCCGCCGACGAGATGGTGGCCTGGTCGATGCTGCCCTGCACGAGCTGCCAGAGCATCGAGAAGCCGCCGATCTGCACGTCGACGGGGCCGGCGGCGTCACCGAGCTGCTGCGAGATCTGCTTCTCGGCCTGGTCCTCGGCGACGGTCCGGACGACGAGGTCGGCGACCACGGCGAGGATGCCGAGGACCACCACGAGACCGACCAGCACGAAGAGGAAGATGCCGAAGCCTCGGCCCCGACGGCGGGCGACGGGCTTGGCCTCGAAGAAGTCGGAGTCGATGTCGCTCATCGGGCCATCTTGTCAGCCGGGCGGCGAGGATCGCTCACGCCGCGCCTCCTGCGGTCGAGACCGAGGAGGTGCGGCGCGGGAGGTCACATGCGGTCGGGCGCCGAGACGCCCAGCAGGCGGAGCCCGTTGCGGATGACCTGGCCCGCCGCGTCGTTGAGCCACAGGCGGGTGCGGTGCAGGTCGGTGACCTCGTCGTCGCCGAGCGGCGTGACGCGGCAGTTGTCGTACCAGCGGTGGTAGGTGCCGGCGAGCTCTTCGACGTAGCGCGCGACACGGTGCGGCTCGCGGAGTTCGGCGGCCTGCACGACGACGCGCGGCAGCTCGGACAGGGCGCCGAGCAGGGCGCTCTCGGTCTCGTGCGTGAGCAGCGACGCGTCGAACGCGTCACGCGTGACCCCGGCGGCCTCGGCGTTGCGCGCCACCGCGCGGGTGCGGGCGTGGGCGTACTGGACGTAGAAGACCGGGTTGTCGTTGCTGCGCTTGGTGAGCAGGTCGAGGTCGATGTCGATCGAGCTGTTCACCGGGCTGCGGACCAACGAGTACCGACCGGCGTCGACGCCGACGGCGTCGACGAGGTCTTCCATCGTGACGACGGTGCCCGCTCGCTTGGACATGCGCATCGGTTCGCCGTCGCGCAGCAGGTTGACCATCTGGCCGATGAGGATCTCGAGGTTGACGCCGGGTTCGTCGCCGAACGCCGCGCACATCGCCATCATGCGGCCGACGTAGCCGTGGTGGTCGGCGCCGAGCATGATCAGGTTGCGCTCGAAGCCGCGCTCGCGCTTGTCGAGGTAGTAGGCCAGGTCGCCGGCGATGTAGGCGGCCTCGCCGTCGCTCTTGACGATGACGCGGTCGCGGTCGTCGCCGAACTCGGTGGTGCGCAGCCAGGTCGCACCCTCGGACTCGTAGACGTGGCCGAGTTCGCGCAGGCGGGCGACGGCGCGCTCGACGGCCTTCGACTCGTGCAGCGAGTTCTCGTGGAAGTAGACGTCGAAGTCGACGCCGAAGTCGTGCAGCGAGGACTTGATGTCGGCGAACATGAAGTCGACGCCGACCGACCGGAAGAGCTCTTGCGCCTCGTCACGGGGCAGGTCGCGCACGTCGCCGTCGAAGGTCGCCTCGACACGTGCGGCGATCTCGGCGATGTACTGCCCGCCGTAGCCGTCGTCCGGGGTGGGCTCGCCGAGCGAGCTCGCCAGCAGGCTGCGCGCGAAGCGGTCGATCTGCCCGCCGTGGTCGTTGAAGTAGTACTCGCGGGTGACGAGCGCGCCCTGGGCCTGGAACACGCGGGCCAGGCTGTCGCCCACCGCGGCCCAGCGCACGCCGCCGAGGTGGATCGGGCCGGTGGGGTTGGCCGAGACGAACTCGAGGTCGATCGTGACGCCGCGGTAGTAGTCGCCGCGACCGTACGCCTCGCCCTGCTCGACGATGGACCGCGCGAGCAGACCCGCGGCGGCGGCGTCGAGGCGGATGTTGATGAACCCGGGGCCCGCGACGTCGACGTCGGCGACTCCGTCGACCTCGGCCAGCTCGGCGGCGATCTCGGTGGCGAGCTCGCGCGGGTTCGTGCCGACGCGCTTGGCGAACTTCATCGCCACGTTGGAGGCCCAGTCACCGTGCTCGCGGTTCTTCGGCCGCTCGAGCGCCACGTCGCCGTCGGTCACCGCCACGTCGACGGTGCCTCGGCGCTCGAGGACGCCCTGGACGACGGCGAGCAGGGACGTGGAGAGTTCGGCGGGAGTCACGAGGGTCGATCTTACCGGCAGCCACGGGGCCGACGACGAGCCCGCCGTCGGTGATGATGGGGGGATGAGCCCTGCCCCGACCCGCTCCCCCGTCGTCCTGCGCACCCTCGTCGTGACGGGCGCCCTCGCCCTGTCCCTCACCGCCTGCACGGCCCCGTCGCAGGCCGCACCGAGCGCCACGCCGACGTCGGGCGCGCAGGCCTCCGCCACCCCCGGCGCGACGCCGACCGCGACGCCGACGCCCGACCTCGTGAGCACGCCGTTCACGATCGCCTGCGACGACCTGCTCGACACCGGGTCGCTCACGTCCTGGTACCCGGGCCTGGCGGCCGTGCCGGACGACCGCGCGAGCGGCGACGAGAGCCGCGACGGCGAGGCCCTGCAGCAGGTGGCCGACGCGGACGGCACGACGTGCACGTGGCAGGACTCCAGCGGCGCCACCGTCACGGTCGGCGTCGCGCACTTCGACCCGGACAGCCTCGACGAACTGGCCAACGAGCTCGTCGCCACCAGCAACTCGGTGCCGACCTTCGGCGTCGAGGGCTACTTCGACACCCCCGGCGAGATCGGGACGGCCGAGGCGTTCTCGTCCCCGGCCTTCGTCGTGGCCCGCTCGACGACGTTCCTCGAACCCGGCGACGCCGAGCCGGTCGTGTCGGCCGTGCTCTCCGCACTGAAGCAGGTCGGCTGAGACCTAGGGCGGGAGGCCCGAGGGCGGGAGGCGCGCTCGGGTGAGGGGCGCGGCCTAGGCGACCAGCGCCTCCTCGTCCGTTCGCGAGGGGGCGGTCGCGGCGAGGCGCCCCGCCTCGACAGAAGCTGCCAAGGACGCCAACAACGCCTCGAGCTGGTCGACCGGGGCACCTTTGTCTTCGGGGTGCCACTGCACGCCGACGACCGGGGCCGAGTCGTGCTCGACGGCCTCGACGGTGCCGTCGGAGGCGCGGCCGACGACGCGGAGACCCTGGCCCAGGCGGCCGACGGCCTGGTGGTGTGCGCTCTGCACGACGGGCTCGGCGCCGAGGGCCCGAGCGAGCCGACTGCCGGGCTCGAGCCCGACGGCGTGCGGGTGCATGAGCTGATCGACCGGGGCGTCGGGGGTGCGGTGCACCCCGTCGTGGTCGTCCAGGTGTTGCACGAGGTCTCCGCCGAGGGCGACGTTGATCACCTGGTGGCCGCGGCAGACGCCCAGCAGCGGGGTGTGGCGGGCGATCGCGCGGCGCACGACGGCGAGCTGGGCCTCGTCGGCCACGGGGTCGTGGCGACCCTCCCCCGGGTAGCCGGTCGCGCCTCCGTAGAGACGGGGTGAGAGGTCCTCGCCGCCGAGGACGACGATCGCGTCGGCGTCGGCGGTCACGCGCAGCAGCTCGTCGGTGCCGAGGTCGCCCGCGGCGAAGCGCGTCGCCTGCCAGCCCGCGGCCTCGGCGGTCGCCCTCACCCGGGAGTTCATGTCGTCGACGTAGGCGTGGTACTCGGGAGCGTGCGGCCGGTGCCTCGTGACCTCGACCACGGCGAGACGCATCGAGGCGACGGCGGGGTCGCTCGGGCGGGTCGACGGGGCGCGGTACGAAGTCATGCCCCCCATGCTGCCGTCGGGGCCGACGGCCTGCCAGGTGCGTGTCGCCGCGTTACGTCCGCGCCGCGGCCACGGCCTGGGCCGCGGTCGCGCCGTCGGCGCCCGACGTGGCGGTCAGGGCCACAAGGAGGCGCGGGTCCAGCCGTCGCCGTCGCGGTCGTACCGCAGGCGCACCTGGTCGCGGCCCGTGGTGGCCTGCCAGAACTCGATCGATGTGGGGTCCACCCGCCAGGCCGTCCAGTCGTCGGGCACGAGGGTGTCGTCGGACTCGATGGCAGCCTTGGCCTCGGCCAGACGACGGCGAGTCTCGGCCTCGTCGGTGATCGGACTGCTCTGCGGCTGCGTCATCGCGACGGCACGGGAGTCGGGGTGGCGAGCGGTGAAGTCCTTCTCGCTGACGTCACGCGGGCCGGGCGTCGCCCGACCGAGCACGCGGACCTGGCGCCCCTGCTCACGCCAGTAGAGGGTGAGGGCCACCCGGGGGTTCTCGGCGATCTGCCGACCCTTCGGGCTGATCGACGAGGTGGCGAACCAGAGGGCGCCGTCGTCGACGTCCTTGAGCAACAGGGTGCGAGCAGTCACGTCGCCGTCGGACGACGAGGTCGAGATGACCATGGCGTGCGGCTGGGCGACGTCCTGGTCGACGGCCTCGACGAGCCACGAGACGAACTGGTCGACGGCGTCGTCGGCCACGTCGTCGACGTCGAAGGTGGGCAGCTCGGGGTGGAAGACCTTGGCCGAGCGGAGGCGGTCTCGCAGGGTCGGGCCGTCGGGGTCGGTGCGGTCGGGGCGGACTCGGTCGGTGCGGTCGTCTTGGGTCACTCCCCCACGATGCACCCCCACACCGTCGGGTCGTCCCAGACGCGGCCGATTCGCTGCTAACCTGGACGACGTTCCCGGGCCCCCATAGCTCAGGGGATAGAGCACTGCCCTCCGGAGGCAGGGGCGGCAGTTCGAATCTGCCTGGGGGCACCACATCTTCACTCTCGCGACAGTTCCGCCCTCGCGACAGTCTCCCCTTGCGACAGTCTCGGAACCGAGGCCGTGCCGATGCCGGGCCCGGTCAGTCGGGCTGCTGGCGGCGGGCGCGGTCGGCGTCGTCGCGCTCGAGCTCGCGGCGCAGGACGCGCTCGGGGACGGCGACGTGCTCGGCGGCCTGTCGCATGCTGGCACCCTCGGCACGGAGCTGGCGGGCCGCGTCGAGGCGGCGTCTCGAGACCGGGGGCTTCGGGGTCTGCGCCACCCGCGCCTCCTGCCGTTTGCGGGTCTCGGCGCGGTGCAGCTCGCCGCCGACCTGCTCGTCGAAGCGGGCCAGGGCGGCGGTGACGCGGAAGAAGAAGCGGCCGTAGGCGTTGAGCTCGTCGATCTGCTCGTCGATCGAGCGGAAGGCGACGCCGAGCGCGTCGAGGGTCGCCATGACACCGACCAGCTCGGCGACCGAGCGGCCGATGCGGTCGACGTTCGTCACGACGAAGACGTCGCCCTCGCGCAGGCTGCCGATGGCCTTGGCGAACTCGGGGCGGGACTGCCTCGTGCCGGTGGAGTGGTCGACGAAGACCTGCTCGCATCCGCCGACCCGGAGACGCTCCGTCTGCCGGTCGGACGACGGGTCGTCTCGCGAGATGCGGGCGTACCCGACGACGGTCACGGGCGGCCTTCCGACGAGAGGGGGCGGACAGAGATGTGAGGCCCCGCCGACGGCGAGGCCTCGAGGACGGTCGCCCGGGGGCGTCCGTCAGTGGATCGTCGTGCTCAACTGTAGGTGAGCGCGATCACCGCGACGTCGAGCGTGCGGTACGAACCCTCACGCCGGACGGCGGTGCGGACGCGGCCCCGCAGGACCTCGAACAGCCCGTCGTTCTCATGGACGAACCCGATCACTCCGGCGGTCGGCGTCGACACGCGGTGGAATCCGTCACCCAGCGGGACGACCTCGGCCCGGGACGTGCGCTCCAAGACAGCACCCATGATGTCTCCTTCATCGTTCTCCGGCCCGTCTGGTGGGCCGTGATCGCAGCGTACCCCGCACATGGGGTACACGACTCTGCGGAGTTGTCAGACTCGTCGTCTCGTTCGCTCCGCGGACAGCGGCGGACCCGGCGCCGTCCGATCAGGCCGCCGGGGCCTCGGGGAGGGCCCCGCGACGTCGCCGACGACCGGCCGCGATCGTCACCCCGACGCTCGCCGCGGTCACGCAGGCCAGGGCCACCACCTCGCGCACCCCGAGCGCCTCACCCAGCACGACGAGCCCGGCCAGGGCGGCCACCGCCGGCCCCAGGCTGGACAGCACCCCGAACACCCGTGTCGGCAGTCGCCGCAGCGCCACCGACTCGAGGGCGTACGGGATCGCCGAGGTCAGTGCCGCCACCACCAGGAAGACCAGCAGGAGGCGCGGGTCGGCCCGGACGGCCACCGTCGCGTCATGTGCTCCGAACGGGACGACCACGAGGGCGGCGACGAGCATGGCGGTCGCGAGGGTACCCATGGGGTCGCGACCCCGACCCAGGGACGCGTTGGCCAGGATGTAGCAGGCCCAGAACGCCCCGGCGCCGAGGGCGAGCAGCACACCGGCGATCGGGATCGCCCCGGTCGAGTCGGAGCCGAGCAGCACGACCCCGGCGAGGGCGAGCAGGGCCCAGGCCGCGTCCCACCACCGCCTCGTCTGCACGAGCGCCACGACGAGCGGACCCAGGAACTCGAGGGTGACCGCGACCCCGAGAGGTACGACGTCGATCGCGAGGTAGATGAGCGAGTTCATCCCGGCCAGCGCGAGACCCAGCACGATCACGCCGAGCCACGTGCGGCCGGGCCATCGCCAGGGGCGCGGGCGGAAGACCAGCACCAGCAGGGTCGCGCCGAACGCGAGGCGCAGTGCGGCGGCGCCCAGGGGCCCCAGGGCCTCGAAGTGCGTCTTGGCCAGGGCCGCCCCGAACTGCACCGAGACGATCGCCGCGACGGCGAGCAGGGGCGACGGCACACGGCCGAGGGGGCTGGGGTTCACGGGGCTCCGGGTTCGTCACGGGGTGCGCGGCGGCACAGTACGATCGTGGCATGAGCGACGCCTTCTCCGTCATCTCGCCGGTGGTGGAGCTCTTCGGCTGGTTCGGGTTCATCGTCGGCACGCCCTTCCTCGTGGCCGGCTGGGTGCTGCGGCGCCGTGCGACCCGCCTCGAGAGCACCGTCGGCGTGGTCATCCCGCCGCCCGACTGGGCCCGGGCCGCGACCGCCCGATGGATGGACGTCGACGGGCAGCTGCACGAGACGCAGTTCGGTGACGTCCCGGTGACGACGCCGCTCGAGACCGAACTCACCGTGCACTACGACCCGGACCGCCCGCACCGTGCCCGCGTCCACCCCCCGCAGGACGACGGACGGGCGCCCCGCACCGTGGGGGTCGTGCTCTACGCGGTCGGCGCGGTCTGCGCCGTCGCGTCGGTCGGTCTGCTCTTCGTCTCCTGACCCGTCCCGTGACCGGGTCGTCGTCGCCCGATCCGTGCGCACCGCGACGCGGGCGGTCTGACGGGGGCCGTCGATAGACTCCCCCGCAACGAGCGAGGGGAGCGTCGTGAGCACGAGATCGACGACCGGCCGACGACCGACGAGCCGAGCGGTCACCGCTGTGTCCACGGCGATGCTGACCTTGATCGGTGCGATCGCCCTCGGCGTGGTCCCCGCCCAGGCGGTGGAGCCGGTCGACCTCTCGGGCGCCTACGTGGTCGACCAGGCCGACGTTCTGTCGGGTGCGGACGAGACCGAGGTCGCCGACGCCCTCGACCGGCTCTCGACCGACACCGGCGTCAACCTCTTCGTCGTCTACGTCGACTCGTTCTCCTCCCCCGCCGACCGTACGGCCTGGGGTGAGGCCACGGCGTCCCTGAACCAGCTCGGCACGAACGACGTCCTGCTCTCGGTGGCGGTCGACGACCAGCTCTACGACCTCTCGGCCGACACGTCCGTGATCTCGGAATCCGACCGACAGGCGCTCCAGACCGACGTCGTCGTGCCCGAGCTGCGTGACGGCGACTGGGCCGGCGCCGCCGTCGCCCTGGCCGACGGCATCCGCAGCGACGAGGCCGGCCCCGACCTCAGCTGGGTGCTCTGGGCGTTGCTCGTGCTGGTCCTCGTCGCGGCGGCCGTCGTCGTGGTGTTCGTGGTCCGCCGGGCACGACGTCGACGCCGCGAGCTCGATGCGCAGAAGGCGGATCAGGACGAGCTCGACAAGCGCGCGGCACGCGTGCTGGTCGCCCTCGACGACGAGTTGACCGCGGGCGCGCACGAGGTCGGTTTCGCCGCCGCACAGTTCGGCGACGACGCGGCCCGGCCCTTCGCCGAGGCACTCGACGCGGCCCGGGTGCACGCCCGCGAGGCGTTCGCCCTGCAGCAGAAGCTGGACGACTCCGTCCCCGACTCCCCCGAGCAACGCCGCGAGTGGACGACCCGCATCATCGAGTTGTGCGAGGCGGCCGACGCGTCGCTCGCCGAGCAGTCCGCCGCGTTCGACGAGCTGCGAGAGGCCGAGAGTCGGGCTCCGCGCGACGTGGCGGCCCTCCCCGGCGAGATCGAGACCCGACGGGCCCGGCTCGTGAAGGCCCGCACCGTCATCGGCGAGCTGACCACGATCTACTCGGCGCGCGCGGTCGCGTCGATCGACCAGAACGACGACCAGGCCGATCGCCTGCTCGAGTTCGCCGACGAGCGGACCCGCACGGCGGCGACCGCGGTGGCGTCGTCCTCCACCTCGGAGGCCGTCATCGCCGTCCGTGAGGCCCGGCAGGCCCTGGCGCAGGTCGACCAGTTGCTGAGCGCGGTCGACGGGGCCGCCGAGTCGCTTCGGACGGCGGGCAGCACGATCTCGGCGATGACCCTCGACCTGCGGCGGGACGTCGCGACGGCCGAGGGCCTGCCCGACGGCTCGGCCCCGCAGGGCGTCGACGTCGCTGGCTCCGTCTCGGCCGCACGGGCCTCCGTCGCGCTGGCCGAGACGACGACCGACGACCCGCTCGCCGTCGTCGCCTCGCTCGGTGCCGCGAACGACCGCATCGACCAGGTGCTCGCCGCCGTGCGCGAAGGCACCGAGAAACAGCGCCGGGCCCAGGCGGCCCTCGACCAGGCGCTGATGACCGCACGCAGCCAGATCAGCGCCACCCGCGACTTCATCGAGACGCGTCGCGGCGGCATCGGCCCACAGCCGCGCACCCGGTTGTCCGAGGCCGAACGCCACTTGGCCACCGCGGTGTCGCTCGCGACGTCCGACCGCGACGCCGCCTTGTTCGAGGCCCACCAGGCCGTCCAGCTGTCGCAGGCTGCAGCGGCCGGCGCCGAGGCCGAGGTCTCGTCCTACCAGCAGGCGACCCCGTTCGGAGGCGGCATGGGCACCCGCGGGTCGGCCGGGGCCGACCTCGGCGGCATCGTCACCGGCATGTTGCTCGGTGGACTCTTCAGCGGCGGTGGCGGCGGCTTCGGTGGTGGAGGCGGCGGCTTCGGTGGTGGAGGCGGCGGCTTCGGCGGGGGCGGCGGAGGCGGCGGAGGCGGCTTCGGCGGCGGGGGTGGCGGAGGCGGCCGCAGCTCCGGCGGCGGCCGGTTCTAGGCCCGCCCGTCACGTTCCCCGCCGCACCCCGCCCACCCGCACCAGCAGCACCACGAGTACGACGATCACCACTCCACGGCACCACCTCTCGAAAGGACGCACCATGGCAAAGCAGTCGATCTTCGGACGCATCGCGCAACTGACCCGCGCGAACATCAACAGCCTGCTCGACCAGGCCGAGGACCCCAGCAAGATGCTGGACCAGATGGTCCGCGACTACACCAACAGCATCGCCGAGGCGGAAGAGGCCGTCGCGACCACCATCGGCAACCTGCGCCTGCTCGAGCAGGACCACGCCGAGGACGTCGCCGCCGCCGCGGACTGGGAGCGCAAGGCACTCGCCGCGAGCAACAAGGCCGACGAACTGCGCTCGTCGGGCAACACGGTCGACGCCGACAAGTTCGACGCCCTCGCCCGCGTGGCCCTCGGCAAGCAGCTGCAGAGCGAGAAAGAGGCGAAGACCGCAGAACCGCAGGTCGCCTCCCAGACCGACGTCGTCGACAAGCTCAAGACCGGACTCACCGGCATGCGGTCCAAGCTCGACCAGCTCGCCGCCAAACGCGACGAGCTCAACGCCCGATCCAAGACCGTCGAGGCGCAGACCAAGGTCGCCGACGCCGTCCAGAGCATCGACATCCTCGACCCGACGAGCGAGATCAGCCGCTTCGAGGACAAGGTCCGCCGCGAGGAGGCGAAGATGCTCGGTCGTCAAGAGCTCGCCGCCTCGAGCCTCGACGCGCAGTTCGAGAGCCTGGACGACCTCGGCGAGCAGACCGAGGTCGACGCCCGCCTCGCCGCCCTCAAGCTCGGCGCGCTCGACAAGTGAGCCAGCCGCTGCCCCGCACGCCGGCACCGGTGGACGTCCCGCCGGTGCCGGCGCGCCGGGTGGCACCCCGCCTGATGGGCGTCGACGTCGCCCGCGGCCTCGCCGTGATCGGCATGTTCGCCGCCCACATGTGGCCCCGGCTGCTGCTCGACGAGCGCGTCTTCGACGGGCGGTCGGCGATCCTCTTCGCCACCCTCGCCGGGGTCTCGCTCGGTCTCGTGTCCGGAGGCGCCCGGCCGACGCCCCGCGGCGGTCGAGGGCGGGTCGTCGGCGGCATCGCCATCCGGGCCGGCCTGCTGATCGTGCTGGGCCTCGCACTGCAGGCCTGGAACCCCTACCTCCTGGTGATCCTGCCGTACTACGGCGTCATGTTCGTCCTGGCGCTGGGGCTGCTCTTCGCCCCCCGGGCCGTGCTGCTGGCGGCCGCCGCGCTGCTCGCCGTCGTGGCCCCGTGGCTGGCGTCGTCCGTCCCCGTCGACGCCTACGGCGACACCGCCCTGTCCGGCGCCGCCGGCCTCGCGACCCAGGCCCTCCTGGTCGGCGCCTACCCGGCGCTGGTCTGGACGCCCTTCCTGCTCGTCGGACTCGCCGCGGCACGCTCCGACCTGACCCGCACCCGCACCCAGGTCACGCTGCTCGTCGTCGGGACGTCGGCTGCGATCGTGGGGTACTCGGCGCGCTTCCTGCCCGGCGCCTCCTCGGTCCCCTGGCTCGACCCGGCCGACCACGAAGGCATGCCGGCCGAGATCGTGGGCTCGGGCGGCGTCGCCGCCGCCGTGCTCGGGCTGCTCTTGCTCGCCACCACCGCGCGGCGTCCCGTGACGCCCCACGGCCGGGGACGAGGAGGCGCGGCCGCGGTCGTCCGCACCGTCCTGCGACCCCTCGCGGCCACGGGCGCGCAACCGCTCACCGTCTACACGGCACACGTGCTGATCACCGCGCCGCTGTTCACCGTGTACCGGCTGTCCGACCCGACCGCCGCCTACGGCCTGCCCCTGGGCCACCTGGTCGGCGCCGTCGTCCTCACGCTCGTCTACGCCACGCTCTGGCAGCGGTTCGTCGGGCGTGGGCCCCTCGAGCGCGCGGTCGGAGCACTGAGTCGCCCCTGGGCCTGGAGCACGGGCACCCGCTCGTGACAGACTGACGCCCGTGAGGTTCGTCGTGGTTCCACAGTGGCAGGGTTCTCCGTCGTCGCGGGCGATGAGGCTCGCCGAGGGCGCCTACGCGATCCTCGGGGATCTGCCGTCGACGGCCACCACCGTGGTCGAGGTCCCGGTGGGTGCGGGCGACTCACTCGGCACCCGGGTGCACCGGCTCTCGTCGGTGCTCACTATCGCCGAGTCGGTCGGACGCGAGCTGCGGACCGACGACTCCCCCGCGATCGTGGTGGGCGGTGACTGCGGCGTCGAGTTCGCGGCCGTCCGTCACGCCGTCACCCCCCGCACCGCCGTCGTCTGGTTCGACGCCCACCCCGACCTCCACAGCCCGCGCAGCAGCGAGAGCGGGGCGTTCAGCGGCATGGTGCTGCGGGCCCTGATCGGCGACGCCACCGAAGACCTCCCGACCCTCGGCCCCGGCCCGACGCCCGAACCGCTCGACCCCGCCCGCGTGGTGCTTGCGGGGGCGCGCAGCTACGACGACGCCGAAGACCGCTACATCGAGAGCCGCCACGTCCGCACGGTGTCGTCCCTCGACTTCGACCCCACCGAGGTGGTCGCCGCCGTCGAGGCCTCGGGGGCCACCGAGGTCTACCTGCACGTCGACCTCGACGTGCTCGACCCGGGAGTGATCGAGGGCCTGCTCGACCCTCAGCCGTTCGGCCTCGAGCTGAGCGTCCTGATCGAGACGATCACGGCCCTGAAGGAGCGATTCACCCTCGTCGGTGCAGGCCTCTGCTCGTTCGCGCCGGTCGACGCCGCGGCGGCCTCCGACGACATGGGCGCGATCCTGCGCATCCTCGGGGCCCTGTCGCGATGAGCACCGACCCGACGAGCGACGACCGGGCCGACCTCGCCGCCTCGGGCGACGACCGTCCGCGCGTGACGGTCGAGCGCGACGGCCACGTGCTGCTGATCGGCCTCGACCGGCCCGAGAAGCGCAACGCGGCCGACCTGCGGATGCTGCGCGAGCTGGCCCTGGCCTACGGCGAGCTCGATCGCGACCCCGACCTGCGCGTGGGGCTGCTCTTCGCCCACGGCGACCACTTCACCGCCGGCCTCGACCTCGGCGACGTCGTGCCCGCGGTGACCGCCGAGGGCCTCGACGTCGTCCCCGAGGGGGGCCTCGATCCGTGGCAGGTGCACGGTCGCCAGGTGAGCAAGCCCGTGGTCATGGCCGTGCAGGGCACCTGCCTGACGCTGGGCGTCGAACTCGCCCTGGCGAGCGACGTCGTGGTGGCGAGTCGCGACGCCCGTTTCGGCCAGATCGAGGTGAGCCGGGCGATCCTCCCGTTCGGCGGCGCGACCATCCGCCTCCCCCGCCGGGTCGGCTGGGGCGACGCCATGAAGTACCTGCTGACCGGCGACCTCCTCGACGCCGAGGAGGCGCGGCGCATCGGACTCGTGCAAGACCTGGTCGACGTCGGGTCGGCCTTCGACCACGCCCTCGACCTCGCCCGCCGGATCGCGGCGCAGGCTCCCCTGGCCGTGCAGGCGACCCTGGCGAACGCCCGACTCGCGGTGCGCGAGGGCGATGCCGCGGCCGAGGCCCGGCTGCAGTCCGAGCTCGTGCGGCTGCTCGCCTCGGACGACGCCCGGATCGGGTTCCAGGCCTTCGTCTCGCGGACCGCCGCCGAGTTCACGGGACGCTGACCGCGCCTCATCGGTCGTGGCACACGAAAGAGCCCGCCCACCCCGGAGGGTGGACGGGCCCGAGAACGAGGCGGATCGGCCTACTTGAAGACGTCCTTGACGTCTTCGCCGACCTTCTTGGCGGAGGCACCGGCCTGGTCCTTCTGACCTTCGGCCTTCAGCTCGTCGTCGCCCTTGCGGTCGCCGAGAGCTTCTTTCGCCTTGCCGGCGATGTCCTGAGCGGCGTTCTTGATCTTGTCGTCGAGTCCCATGTGTGCCTCCTCGTAGGTTGACGCGCTCCGCCGCAAGGATCGCAGTGGTGCGCTGATGTCAGGGACATTACCCGCGCCTCCTCGATCTCGCTCGCGCCGTTCAGGAAACACGCAGGAGGGTTTCACGAAACGGCCATGTCCCCCGGGCGAACCGGCCTGGGAACACGGAACGCCGGGAGACTAGCGTCGGGGCCATGACGACTTATGACCTCATCGTGATCGGAGCCGGCGCTGTCGGCGAGAACGTGGCCGACTACGCCACCCGCAACGGCCTCAAGGTGGGCCTCGTCGAGGCCGAGCTCGTCGGTGGCGAGTGCTCGTACTGGGCCTGCATGCCCTCGAAGGCGCTCCTGCGATCCAGTGCCGTCGTCCGTGCCGCCAAGTCGCTCGACGGGGCCAAGCAGGCCGTGACCGGCGACGTCGACGTCGCCGCCGTGCTGCGTCGCCGTGACTCGTTCACCAGCAACTGGGACGACTCGGGCCAGGCCGACTGGGTCGAGGGTGCCGGCATCGACCTCATCCGCGGGCACGCCACCATCACCGGCGTGAAGGAGGTCACGGTGAACGGCGAAGTGCACCAGGCGAAATACGCCGTCGCCGCAGTGACCGGGTCGTCGGCGCTGCTGCCCGACATACCCGGCCTCGCCGAGGCGAAGCCCTGGACCAGCCGCGAGGCCACCAGCGTGAAGTCGATGCCGCAGAGCGTCGTCATCGTCGGCGGCGGCGTCGTCGCGGCCGAGATGGCCACGGCGTACCAGCAGCTCGGCTCGACCGTCACCCTGATCGCGCGCAGCGGTCTGCTCGGCGGGCAAGAGCCCTTCGCCGGCGAACTCGTCGCCGACTCGCTGCGCGGACTCGGCGTCGACGTGCGCCTCGGCGTCTCGCCCTCGAACGTTCTGCGCACCGAGCACGACACGGTCGAGGTCACCCTCGACGACGACTCCACGGTGATCGCCGACGAGATCATCGTCGCGACCGGCCGCGTGCCCCGCACCTCCGACCTCGGCCTCGAGAACGTCGGGCTGACCCCCGGCGAGTGGCTCGACGTCGACGACACCATGCTCGTCAAGGGCACCGACTGGCTCTACGGCGTGGGCGACGTCAACCACCGTGCGCTGCTGACCCATCAGGGCAAGTACCAGGCGCGTGCCGCCGGCGAGGTCATCGCCGCCCGCGCGTTCGGCAAGCCGGTGCAGGCCGAGCCGTGGGGAGCCCACGTCGCCACGGCCGACGACGCCGCCGTGCCGCAGGTCACCTTCACCGACCCCGAGGTCGCGAGCGTCGGCCTCACCGCCGACGCCGCCGGCAAGCGCGGCATCGACGTCAGGGTCGTGGATTACGACCTCGCCGCGGTCGCGGGTTCGGCGATCCACTCGGACGAGTACAAGGGTCAGGCGCGCCTGGTCGTCGACGAGTCCCGCAAGGTGATCGTCGGCGCGACCTTCGTCGGCCCGGACGTCAGCGACCTGCTGCACGCCGCCACGATCGCGGTCGTCGGCGAGGTGCCGATCGACCGGCTCTGGCACGCCGTCCCCTCGTACCCGACGGTCAGCGAGGTCTGGCTGCGCCTTCTGGACACGTACGGACGTCCGTGAAGAATCCGCTCGTCGACTCCCCGATCTCGAGACTCGGCTGCGCCTGGGCGACGGCCGTCGGTCTCGCGGTCGGGGTGCCGCTCAGCGTCGGGCGCGTCCGCGTGGTCGGCGACCTGATCGTGTGCCGCGGGCTGCCTCGCTGGGCGTTCAAGCGCGGCGGCACCTGCGTCGGTCGGGTGTACCTCACCCGGGACAACGACGGCCCGCGCATCCTCGAACACGAGGCCGTGCACGTCCGTCAGTGGCAGAAGTACGGCATGCTGATGCCCGTACTGTACTTCTTGGCCGGCAGCGACCCGCTGTCGAACAGATTCGAGATCGAGGCCGGCCTCGAGAAGGGCGGATATCGATGACCCGCACCGTGATCATCACCGGGGCGAGCAGCGGCATCGGCCGCGAAGCCGCCCGCGAACTCGCGAAGGGCGGCGCCGAGATCGGCGTCGTCGGGCGCAACCCCGAGCGCACGCAGGCCGTGGCCGACGAGGTGGGCGGAACGGCCTTCCTGGTCGACTTCGACCGGCTGGACGACGTCCGGTCGTTGGCCGACCGGTTGCTCGACCGCTACCCCCGGATCGACGCCCTCGCGAACAACGCCGGCGGTCTCGTCAGCGAACGGGGCGTCACGGCCGACGGCTTCGAGCGCACCCTGCAGTCGAACCACCTGGCGCCGTTCCTGCTCACCCGACTGCTGCTGCCCCGTCTCGTCGAGAGCGGGGGCCGCGTGGTCTCGACAGCCAGCACGGCCAACCTGCTGGGCCACGTGCGGCTCGACGACCTCAACTGGTCGAAACGTCGCTGGGGCGGTGGGTGGCGCCAGTACGGCACGACAAAGATCGAGACCGTCCTCTTCATCCGCGAGCTGGCGAAGCGCACCGGGCTCGAGGCGTTCTCGTTCCACCCGGGCATCGTGGTCACCGGGTTCGGTTCGGACTCGCGCTCCATGCGGGTCGCGAACGTGCTGACCAACGGCAACTACGGCATCTCGGCCTCGGCCGGTGCCGTGCCGCTGGTCCAGCTCGCCGGGCCCACGACGATCGCGGTCGAGAGCGGCACCTACTTCGACCAGCTGAAGCCCCACGGCCGCCTGCACCGTCAGGCGACCGACCCGCTGCTCGCCGAGGCCCTCTGGGAGCGCACCTCCGAACTCGTCGGCCTGCCCGCCGAGGTCTAGGCGCGACCCGAGGACGAAACGCAGGAGGCGCGGCCCACGTGGTCGCGCCTCCTGCGTTCTCGGGGGCCTCGCGTCAGGACTCGGACTTGCCGACCCGCCAGTAGCCCATGAAGGCGACCTGGCGCCGGTCGATGCCGACCTCGCTGACGAGGAAGCGACGGAGCGTCTTGATCGCCCCCGCCTCGCCCGCGAACCAGGCGTAGAGGTCGGAGCTGACGGCGGCGCCGCGCGGGCCGTCGCCCTGCGGGACGTCCCAGAGGAGGTCGTGGTCGACGTCGACCTCGCTCACCTCGACGCCGTGGTGCCAGGCGGTGACGTAGCGGGCCGTCCAGCGACGGACGGCGATGACCAGGGCCTCACCGTGACCGGACGTGGCATCACGCCTCGGCAGCCAGTGGACGTCGACCCCGGGAGGCGCGACGAGGTCGAGCTCGTCGGCCGCGGTCGGGATCTCGATGAACACGCACCCCCGGGCGTCCGCCGGCAACGCCTCGACGATGGAGCAGATCGCCGGGGCCGCCGTCTCGTCGCCGGCCAGCAACACGGTGCGGGCGTCGCCGGGTGACCACTCGACCCCGCTGCCCGTGACGCCGCTCGTCGCGTCGGGACCGATCAGCATGAGGTCGTCGCCGACCCGGGCGCGACCGGCCCAGGCCGAGGCGGGGCCGGTGTCACCGTGGCAGACGAAGTCGACGTCGACCTCGCGCAGCGCGGGGCGGGCGGCTCGCGCGGTGTAGGTGCGGAAGGCGTTCTGCTGCTCGGGAGGGAGGGCGCGCCACGAGGCGTACCAGTCGTCGGTCGGGAACGTGTCGTAGCCCGTGGCCTCGAGGGGCAGCACGACCTTGATGCGCTGGTCGAGGCCGTCGACGCCGAAGTCGCCCAGGTCGTCACCGGTGAAGGTGATGCGCACGAACGAGGGGGCGAGGCGACGGACGGCCGCCACCCGGACGCGGTAGGGACGGTGGGCCGGCTTCGCCGGGCGCTCGACGGTGGCGGTGGACGTGATCGTCATCGAGGGGTGCCGCTCAGGCGTCGGCGGGGGTGCCGACGTGGAAGAGCTCGTGCAGGTCGTGCCGCAGGTCGTAGGCGAACGAGGGCGGGCCACCGATCCAGACGACGTGGTCACCCGTCGCGACGGTCTCGGGTTCGACGTACATCTCGCCGAGCCAGGCCCGGACCGCCCGCTCGAGGGCCTGACCGGGGGCACACGCCGTGCTGGTGCCGGGGACGCCCGAGCGGCGGTCACGGGCCAGCCAGGTGACCGTGACGCGACCCGGCGACGTGATCGGCACGACGTCGTCGGCGCTCTCGACCTCGACGAACACCTGACCCCGGGCGCAGATCGGCAGGACCGAGAGCATCTCTCGCAGGACGGGGATCGACGTCGCGTCTGCGGCGAACAGGACGCGCAGGGCGTCGTGCGGCAGGGGCGGGTTCTGGTCTACGAGGAGCATGTCCCCTTCAATATAGGTAAGGCTTGCCTCATCCGCCACACGGGTCTCTCGATTGACAGCGACCTCGCTGCCGTGATGGTAAGTTCTGTCGGGTTCGGGAGTCCGTCAGCGACGCCCGGCGCAAGGGGCCGTGCCGTGTCCGACAGCAACACGGTGGCGGATCGCGTGGACCGGTTCAGCAGCGACCGGGACTCCCCCGCCGAACGACCGAGGGGCTCTCCCGCGTCCCCGGTCCCTCGTCGCCGTGGACGATCCGCCACGGCCATCCCCGGAAGGCCCCACCAGGTGCGCACCCTCCCCCTCTCCGCCGCCGTCGCCGCGCTGTTGCTCGTCGTGACGGGCTGCTCGTCCGCCTCGTCCCCCGACGGGTCGGGCACCCCCGACCCCGACGCGACCGTCACGGTCGGTCTCGTGCTCGAGCCGAGTGACCTCGACATCCGCACCACGGCGGGCATCGCACTCGACCAGGTGTTGATCGACAACGTCTACCAGGGCCTCGTCGGCCGCACGCAGGACAACGAGATCCGCGACGTGCTGGCCGCGAGCCACACGGTCAGCGACGACGGCCTCACCTACACGTTCACGCTGCACGACGGCGTGACCTTCCACGACGGTGCCGCGATGACGGCCGACGACGTCGTCTGGTCGCTGTCGCAGGTCAAGGACGACGCCTCGCTCGCGAACCACGCCGACCTCGCCGCCGTCTCGACCATCACCGCGCCCGCCGCCGACACCGTCGTGCTCACGCTCTCGCGACCCGACTCGTCTCTGCTGTTCGATCTGACCGGTCGCGCCGGTCTCGTGCTGCAGCAGTCGGCGACGAACGACCTGTCGACCACGGCGAACGGCACCGGCCCCTTCGAACTGACCAGCTGGCGACAGGGCGACAACCTGCAGCTCGGGCGCTTCGACGACTACTGGGGCACCCCGGCGAAGGTCGCGGGCGTGACCTTCCGCTACGTGACCGACCCGTCCGCGGCGATCAACGCCTCGATCTCGGGCGACGTCGACGTGCAGACGGCGGTCGACGCGACCCTGTCGAGCCAGCTCGACGGCGTGGACGGCATCACGCTCGAGAAGGGCAAGACGACCGACAAGTACACCCTCGCGTTCAACAACGCCGTCGCCCCGTTCACCGACGCGAAGGTCCGCAAGGCCCTGCGGCTGGCGATCGACAACGACGCGCTGATCGCCGCCGTCGGAGGGTCGGCCGTCGACCAGGGCGGCCCGATCCCCGAGCTCGACCCCGGCTACGCGGACCTCACGAGCGTCGACGCCTACGACCCCGACGAGGCGAAGAACCTGCTCGCCGAGGCCGGCCACGACGGCGACCTCTCGCTGAGCCTCGAGTACCCCAACGTCTACCCGACCGCGATCGGTGACGTGCTGACGACGCAGCTCAAGGCCGTCGGCGTCACGTTGACGGTGCAGCAGGTCGACTTCAGCACGTGGCTCGACGACGTCTACGTGAACAAGGACTTCGAGCTCAGCATGGTGAACCACGCCGAGACCCACGACTTCTCGAACTGGGCGAACCCGGACTACTACTGGGGCTACGACAGTGCGCCCGTGCAGCAGCTCTACACGGAGTCGATCGCGGCGACCGACCCGCAGGTCGCCGACCGGAAGTTGGCCGAGGCGGCGAAGATCGTCTCGGACGACGCCCCCGCCGAGTGGCTCTACACGGCCACCACGCTGACGGCGATCCACGACGGCGTCACCGGTTTCCCGACGAGCTCGACCACGACCCGCCTCGACCTGGCTGACCTGGCCACGGCGGAGTGACCCGCTTCGTCGTCGGCCGCCTGCTCCTCTTCGTCGGGGGGCTGGCCGTCGCGAGCGTGCTGATCTTCGCGACGCTGCGGTTGCTGCCGGGCGACGTCGCCCAGGCGATCGCCGGGACGACCGGCTCTCCCGAGCAGGTGGCCGCCCTGCGCCAGCAGCTCGGCCTCGACCGGCCCGTCGTGGTGCAGTACCTCGACTGGGTCGGCGGGCTGGTGCGACTCGACCTGGGCGAGTCGCTCGTCACCGGCACGCCGGTGATCGACGAGGTGCTCGACAAGCTGGCCGTCACCCTCCCGCTCGCGGCGCTCTCCCTGGTCTTCGGGTTGCTCATCGGAATCCCGCTCGGCGTAACGAGCGCACTCCGCCGCGGCCGCGCCTCCGGGGTAGTCCTCGGCACGGGGGCCCAGCTGCTGGCGGCCGTCCCGGTCGTCTGGGCCGGCATGCTGCTGATCGGCGTCTTCGCCGTCACCCTGCGCCTGCTGCCGACACAGGGGTTCCCGGCCGACGGGTGGAGCGACCCCGGGCGGGCGCTGCGCTCGCTCGTGCTGCCCGCCCTGACCATCGCCATCGTCGAGGGGGCCGTGCTGCTGCGCTTCACGCGCTCGGCGGCGCTCGGGGCCCTCGACCAGGACTACGTGCGGACGGCCGCCGCCAACGGCATGACCCGGTCGCGTGCCCTCGTGAAGCACGGACTGCCGAACGTCATGCTCAGCGTGGTGTCGATCCTCGGCCTGCAGGTGGCCGGCCTGATCGTGTCGGCCGTCGTCATCGAGCAGTTGTTCACGCTGCCGGGACTCGGCCGCATGCTCGTGACCGACGTCGGTCGTCGCGACCTGACGAAGGTGCAGGGTGAACTGATGACGCTGACCACGCTCGTGCTGTTCATCGGCCTCGTGGTCGACGTCGTGCACCGGCGGCTCGACCCGCGCCTCCGCGAGGGCGACCGATGAGGCGCGGTGCGTTCGTCCGCGAGCTGCTGCGTCGACCGCAGGGCGCGTTCGGCGTCGGCTGGCTCACCCTGATCGTCCTGTCCGCCCTGGTCAGCCGGTTCTGGACCCCGCTCGACCCGTTCGACACCGACCCGTACTCGGCCTGGCTGACACCCTCGTTCGGGCACCCCTTCGGCACCGACTCGGTCGGCCGGGACATCTTCAGCTACGTCTTCGCCGCGACCGGCACGACGGTCGTGGTCGCCGTCGCCTCGGGCGTCGTCGCCACCGTGGTCGGGGTCGGCCTGGCCGCCCTCGGCTCGTTGACGGCCCGCTGGGTGCGGGAGTCGGTCGCCGTGCTGATCGACGTGCTCGTGGCGTTCCCGACGCTCCTGATCGCCATGGCCCTCGCCGCGGCGTTCGGCGGGTCGCTCACCGTCGTGGTCGTCGCCGTGGGCATCGGCTACGGGGTGACGATCGCCCGGGTCAGCCGGTCCGAGATCCGCCAGGTCGCACGGACCGACTACGTGCTGGCCGCACGGGCGAACGGGCTCGGCACGGCGGCCGTGCTGCGGCGCCACGTGCTGCCGAACATCGCGCCCGTCTTCGTCGTCCAGCTCTCGCTGTCGATGGCGACGAGTGTGCTCGCCGAAGCGGGACTGTCGTTCCTCGGTTACGGCGCCCCCGCCGACACCGCCTCGTGGGGGCGCCTGCTCAGCGACCTGCAGAAGTTCATCGGCGTGCATCCCGGCTCGGTGCTCTGGCCCGGACTGGCGATCACGCTGACCGTCCTGGCGCTCAACCTGCTGGGCGACGCCGTGCGCGACGCCTCCGACCCGCGACTGCGGTCCCGCCGGGCGGGACGCGGCGCCCCGGTCGATCCGTCGACGCCGGCCCCACCCGCCGCTCCCCCGCGCACCACCGCCGCGGGCGCCCCGAACACCCCGGGGGTTGTCTCGTGAGCCTCGAGATCGACGACCTGACCGTGACCATCGGCGACCGCCGCGTCGTCGACGGACTCTCGCTCGACGTGCCCGACGGTGCGCGGGTCGGGCTGATCGGCGAGTCCGGCTCGGGCAAGTCGATGACGACGCTGGCCGTCCTCGGCCTGCTGCCCGACGGCGCCCGCGCCACGGGCAGCATCCGGCTGGACGGGCGCGAACTGCTCGGGGCGTCCGAACGCGAGCTGGCCGGCCTCCGCGGCCGCGTCGTCGGCACGGTCTTCCAGGACCCCCGAACGGCCCTCGACCCCGTCGTCACCGTCGGGCGGCAGATCGCCGAGCCCCTCCGCCTGCACGGCCGCGTCGGTCGTCGCGACGCCCGCGCCCGGGCGGTGGCCGCCGCCGCCGAGGTCGGCCTGCCCGACCCCGAGACCGTCGTCGATCTCTACCCGCACCAGCTCTCGGGCGGTCAGCGGCAGCGCGTCGGCATCGCCATGGCCCTGATCAATCGGCCGGGACTCGTGCTCGCCGACGAGCCGACCACGGCCCTCGACGTCACGACGCAGGCCGAGGTGCTCGCACTCTTCCAGCGCCTCGTCGACGAGCAACGGACATCGCTGCTCTTCGTCACGCACGACCTCGCGGTGCTCTCGCGCATCACCGACCACGCGGCGGTGCTGTCGTACGGGCGCGTCGTCGAGCGCGGCCCCGTCGAGCAGCTGCTGCACCGCCCCGAGCACGAGATCACCCGCGGACTCGTCGAGGCCACGAGGGCGACGACCTGGAGGGCCTCGTGAGCGACCCGACGACCGCACCCGCGCCTCCTCTGCTCGTCGCCCGGGGCCTCACCCGCACCTTCACGCTGCCGCGCCGGTCGCCCTTCCGGCCGGGGCCGGTGCGCCACGCGCTGGTCGACGCCGATCTCGAGGTCGCGGGGGGCGAGAGCGTCGCCCTGATCGGCGAGTCGGGCTCGGGAAAGTCCACGCTCGTGCGCCTGCTACTCGCCCTCGACCGGGCGACCTCGGGCACCGTGACGTTCGACGGCCGGACGGTCGCCCCCGACCGCGCCTCACGCCTGCGCTGGCTGAGGCGGCAGACCGGGATCGTCCTTCAAGACCCCTACAGCTCGCTCGATCCCCGCATGCGCGTGGGCGACACCGTGGCCGAGCCACTGCGCGCCCTGGGCGTCGAAGGCGAGCACGACCGCCTGGTGGCCGAGATGCTCGAGCGCGTGGGTCTCGCGGCACGCGACGCCGAGGCCTGGCCGCACGAGTTCAGCGGGGGCCAACGGCAGCGCATCGCCCTGGCCCGGGCCCTTGTGCACCGGCCGCGGCTGCTGATCGGCGACGAGCCCATGAGCGCGCTCGACGTCACCGTGAGGGCGCAGATCCTCGACCTGCTGCGTGAGCTGCGCGACGAGCGAGGGCTGTCCCTGCTGCTCGTCTCGCACGACATCGGACTCGTGCAACACCTCGCCGACCGGGTCGCCGTGCTGCGCGACGGCCGCATCGTCGAGCAGGGCGTCACCGACGACGTGCTGCACCGGCCCCGGCACGACTACACGCGCGCGCTCGTGGACTCGGTGCCGACGCTCGACTGAGTCCCGGCTCGTCACCGGGTGGCAGGCCGGCTCGTCAGCGGGTCGCAGCCCGGCTCACCACATCGGCGGGTGACGACGCTGCCACCGCAGTCGCCGCTCGAGCTGGGCGCCGATCGCGAGCAGGACGTCCTCGCGTCCCGGTCGCCCGATCAGTTGCACGCCCGCGGGCACGCCGTCGACCTCACCCACCGGGAGGCTGACGGCGGGTAGCCCGGCCACGTTGACGAACGACGTGAACGGCGAGTACAGGCACTGCTGCTCGAAGTTGCGTTCGGCGTCCTCGGCGTCGTACCAGCCGATCGGGCGCGGCAGCATCGCGAGCGTCGGCGTCAGGACGGCGTCGAAGGCCGAGAACCGCTCGATCACGTCGCGCTCGAACGCCGCGAGCCCGACGAGCGCCGCCGACAGCTCGCGTGCCGTCACGCGTCGACCCTGTTCGACCAGCCACCGGGTGATCGGCTCGAGCAGTGCCAGCTCGGCCTCGCTCTCGGCCGGGATGCCCGCCGCGCCCGCCTGCCAGATCGTGCGGAAGAGCGCCGGGTAGTCCGACGGCGGCAGGCTGGTCTCGTCGACCCCGTGCCCCATCGTCGCGAGCAGGTCGGCGGTCTCGCCGAGGACGCCCAGGAGGCGCGGGTCGACCCGGACATCGAACGCGTCGTCCCAGGGGCTGGTCGTCATGACCGCGACCTGGAAGCGTCCCTCGCCCCGCACGGCCGTGCCGAGGTAGGCCCCGTCGGGTGACGGCGGGGCCCAGAGCGCCTGGTGGTGGCGCGGGTCGCGTCCGTCCGGCGACACCATCGCGTCGAGCAGCAGGGCGGCGTCGGCCACCGACCGGGCCAGCGCCCCGCCGACCGGCAGGCCCGCGAGGCTGGTCAGGCCCGACTGGGCCGGCACCCGGCCCCGCGAGGGTTTGAGGCCGACGAGACCCGTGGCGGCCGCCGGGATGCGGATGCTGCCGCCGCCGTCCGACCCGGGCGCGAACGGCAGGAGCCCGGCGGCGACGGCGGCCGCGGCCCCGCCACTCGACCCGCCGGCGCCCGTCCCCGGCGACCACGGGTTGCGCGTGGGCGGACCGACGAGCGTCTCGGTGTACGCGGTCAGTCCGTACTCGGGCGTGGCCGTCTTGCCCACGCTGATCGCGCCGGCCTCGTCGAGCACCTCGGTGATCTCGGACGACTTCTCGGGCACCCGTCCCCGGCTCAGCCGTGATCCCGACCAGGTCGGCACGCCCGCACGGTCGCTGAGGTCCTTGTCGGCCAGCGGCAGCCCCCACAGCGGTGCGACCGAGGGGCCGGCGGCGGCCAGGGCGTCGGCCCGCGCGCGGGCGGCGTCCTCGGTGACCGTGACGAACGCGCCGATGTCGCCGTCGAGACGGGCGATGCGCTCGAGGTAGTGGGTGGTCAGCTCTCGGGGCGAGACCTCGCCGCGGCGCAGCCAGTCCCACTGCTCGTGGGCGCTCAGGTGATGGAGTTCGAACACCCGTCGAGCCTAGGCCGCGGCCCCTGCCACGGGCGGCCCTTTCTGGTACATTTGTCCCATTCGTGCTCCCCCGGTCGCAGGTCGCCGCCGGGACCGTCGCACGTCTCGACAGGACACCGTCATGGGTTACCTCTTCCTCGCGCTCGCCATCGTCGGCGAGGTCTTCGCCACGAGCTTCCTCAAGGTCACCAGCGGCCCCGACGCCAAGTGGTGGCAGTACGCCGCAGTGGTGGTCGGCTACGTCTTCGCCTTCGCGATGCTCTCGCAGTCGCTGACCAAGGGCGTTCCGCTCGGCATCGCCTACGCGATCTGGGCCGGCGTCGGCGTCGTGCTCGTCGCCCTCATTAGCTGGATCTTCTTCAAAGAGCCTCTGACCCTCGTCCAACTCGGCGGCATCGTCCTCGTCATCGGCGGCGTCACCATGCTCGAGCTCGGCGGCCGCCACGAGGCCGCGGCCTGACCCCGGTGACCGACGCGACGTCGGACGACGGCCGGACCCCCGGCTCGGCTTTGGGCCCCGGCGGCCAGGCCCTCACCCCCAAGGGCGAGACCAGGAGGCGCGCGCTGCTCGACGGCGTCCTGGCCGTCCTCGAGACGGGCGGCCCCTCCGCCGTGACGCACCGGGCGGTCGCCCGCGCGGCCGGCGTCCCGGTCTCGGCGGCCACGTACTACTTCGCCGGACGCGACGACCTGCTGCGCGCGGCGCTGCGCCACGCGACCACCGACTGGGTGCGGTCGTTCGACCGACTCGAGCGCGCCTCCTTGGGTGACCTGGCCGAGACACTCGTCCGGTACGCGATCACCGAGCGCGGTTCCGCCCGGGCGCAGTACGAGCTGCTCTTCACCGCCATGCGGGACGAGTCGCTGCGCGACGACGCCGACCTCTGGTACTCGTCGCTCGAGCACGTGCTGCGGCGGGCGGGCGTGCCGACCGAGCGGGTCGACGTCGTGGCCCTCGCGGTCGACGGGCTGATCGTCCGCATGCTCTGGCGCGGCGAGCCGTCCACCGTGGACGCGACCGAACGCGTGCTGCGCGAGATCGTCGGGCCGGTGCCCTGAGGCTCAGCCGCGGCGGCGCTTCTTGAGCGACTTCTGCATCGTGATCGTGCCGAGCCAGCGGCCGAACTTGAAGCCGACCCGGCCCATGCGACCGACCTCGGTGAAGCCGAGCCGCTCGTGCAGGCCGATCGACGCCTCGGCGTTCTTGTCCGCGATGACGGCGATCATCTCGCGGATGCCCGCATCCCGACAGGCCTCGACGAGCGCCTCGAGCAGGGCGCGGCCGAGGCCCTTGCCCGTCGACGCGGCCCGCAGGTAGATCGAGCTCTCGACGGTGTAGCGGTAGGCCGCCTTGCCACCCCACGGGGTCGCGACCGCGTAGCCGAGGGCCTCGCCGGACGGGTTCACCGCGACGAGGAAGGGCATGCCGAGCTTCGTGACGAAGGCGTACTTGCGTCGCCACTCGGCGAGGGTCATGGCGTCCTCGTCGAAGGTGACCGACGAGTTCGCCACGTAGTGGTTGTAGATCTCTCGCACGTAGGGCAGGTCGGCGGGCGTCGCGGGGCGGATCGCGAACGAGAACCCGGGCTCGACCGGGGCCGGGGGCCGAAGGGCTCGGGGAAGGCGCCGTCGGGGCTGGTATTCCTCTTCGAGCACGGGCCCACTCTGCCACGCCGGGCGCCGGCCCGGTGCGGTCGCCGACCGGGACGGGGTCAGGCGGGCGGCAGCGTCCAGTCGACGGGTTCGCCGCCCTGGGCGACGAGCAGCTCGTTCGCCCGGCTGAACGGTCGCGAGCCGAAGAACCCGCGCGACGCCGACAGGGGGCTCGGGTGGGGCGACTCGATCGAGGGGACGTCACCGAGCATCGGCTTAAGCGCCGACGCGTCGCGGCCCCACAGGATGGCCACGAGCGGCCCGCCCCGTGCGGCCAGCACCTCGATGGCTCGTTGGGTGACCGGTTCCCAGCCCTTGCCACGGTGCGACGCCGTCTCGCCCGGACGCACCGTGAGCACCCGGTTGAGCAGCAGCACGCCGTGGCGCGACCACGAGGTCAGGTCGCCGTGCTCGACGACGGGCACGCCGAGGTCGTCGTGCAGCTCGCGGTAGATGTTCGCCAGGCTGCGCGGGACCGGGCGGACGTGCGGGTCGACGGCGAACGACAACCCGATCGGGTGGCCGGGCGTCGGGTAGGGGTCCTGACCGACGATCAGGACGCGCACCTCGTCGAGCGGCTGACGGAAGGCACGCAGCACGTCCTCGCCGGCCGGCAGGTAGCCTCGCCCCGCGCGCACCTCGGCCCGCAGGTACTCGCCCATGTCGGCGATGCGGTCGGCCACGGGCTCGAGCGCGGTCGCCCACGACGGGTCGATCTGCTCCGAGAGCGGTCGACGGTGGTCGTGCATCTCGACGGGGGCGTCGTCGCGGCCCGGCCCGGACCCGGTCGCGTCGGTCACTCGACCCCGAGCGTGCCGACCGAGACGCCGACGATCTCGCCGTCGTCGTCGAGCTGCGGTTCGACCCGCCAGACGCTGCCGGTGCCGAGCACCGCGAGGGCGCCCTCGCCGACGACCAGGGCGGTGTTCTCGTCGATGGCGACGCCGCCGCGGACGAGTCCGGCCTCGGTGGCGGCGATGAGTCGGGTCAGGGTGCCCCACTGAGCGGCGTGCACGTCGATGGCGAGGTCGACGAGGCCGAGTCCGTCGGCGAGGGTGACCTCGTCCAGGTCTTCGGCGGCGTCCTCGGGGCAGACCGGGACGTCGCCGATCAGCCAGCCGCCGAGCAGGGCGCGGTCGGCGGCGATCATGGCACCGGCCGAGAAGCCGAGGTAGGGCAGTCCGTCGGCGACGAGCAGGCGCACCTGGTCGATCAGCGGCGCGACGGCCTCGAGGTAGGCGGGGGTGAGCCCGCCCGCGACGAGCAAGCCGTCGACGTCGCTGAGCACTCGGGTGTCGAACTCGTCACCCGCGGCGACGATCGTGGTGAGGGCCTCGCAGCGGCCTGCCGCGGCGAGCATGGCCGGGTAACCGTCGCGGAACTCGGCGGACGGCGAGTCGTCGGCGACGACGATGAGAACGGCGATGCGCGGCACGCTCCGACCGACGGCGGCGCCTCGGACGGCGGCCTCGGCCACGAAGAGGTCGTACAGCTCGGTGTCGTCGGGCGACCAGCCGCCGCCCACGAGGTGGATGCTCACGCGCCGGCCCCCGCTCCGACCTCGCGCGTCACGGGCGGCAGCGCGCTCCACGGGAAGGTGATCCACTGGTCGGTCCGCTTCCAGACGAAGTCCGGCTCGAGCACGGTGCGGGGCTTGCTGTACAGGCAGACCGTGCGCACCTCGGCGGCGACCTCGGCGAGCAGGTCGCGCACGAGCACGAGGGTGCGCCCCGAGTCGGACACGTCGTCGACGACGAGCACCTTCTTGCCCTCGAGCGACGGGGCGTCGAGGGTCGGCGGCAGCAGGACGGGCTCGGGCAGTCGCTCGTCGACGCCGGTGTAGAACTCGACGTTGATCGACCCGCACATCTTGGTGTCGAGCGCGTAGGCCACGGCCCCGGCGAGCACGAGCCCCCCGCGGGCGACGGCGACGATCACGTCGGGCGTGAACCCCGCCTGGACGACGTCCGAGGCCAGGTGGCGAGCGGCCTCACCGAACTCGAGCCAGCCCAGCACCTCTCTCTCGGGAGCCTCGACCTCGGGTCGTGCGGGGGCGGCCTGGCTGTCGTCGGGTGGGGTGACCATGCCGACAACCGTAACGCGCGCAGGCCCCCACGCGTCACGCGGGGACCCAGGCACCCCCGGGAGGCGCGAAGACGGTGTCGACGCCGTCGGACCAGAGCAGCGAGTCGGGCTCACGGTCGGTGACGCCCGGCAGGCCGCCGTCGGCCACCAGCTCGTCGTCGAGGTCGACCAGCTCGGCCCGGCGCAGCGACCAAGTGTCGTGCCGGTTCGGCCAGTACCGCGTGCGTCCGCCCCGGGCGACGTGCATGCCCCAGCGGGCAGTGAGGAACTCGGCGAGCGGATCGCCCTCGACCACCTCGTCGGTGGGCCGGACGGACAGGCGTGACGACGGATTCGCCCCCGGCCCGAGCCTGGTGCTGCGGTACGTCACGACCCCGTCGGCCCGGGACTCCTGCATCGACGCCCATCGGTACGGCAGACCGAGCCCGACGTTCGCGGCGAGCACCGACACGAGGCGCTGGGCCTCGAGGGTGCGGAACACCACGCCGCGACGGCCCAGGGCGTCGACCGAGTACAGCCGCACGTTCGTCTCGAGGAAGTCCCCGGCCCAGGGCACGGCGGGCAGCGGCCCGAAGGCGCTGCCGGTCAGCTTGAACGGGATCAGCCCGACCCAGGTCGATCCGTCGAACACGTCGGGCCGCGTGCCGGGCGGCAGCAGCGGTGCGACGCGGTCGGGCTCGACCCGCCAGTGCGCGAAGGCCAGGCCGCCCCAGTGCTGTCGGATGAACGGCGGGCGGAGCAGAGGAGGCGCGGTGCGGGTCACCGGCGCGGGCTCGGCCCCCGGCATGGTCTGGTCCATAGGGGCCACGGTACGGACGGCCCCCTGAACGCCCCACAGCTGGGCACGGGTGTCGCCGCCGGACCCTCGGTCGGGGCTCGTCACAGGTGTCGGACGAGTTCCGGGATGCGTCCCCGGAACGGGAAGAAGCCCCTCGAGGCGGACGGCCAGGCCTCGCCGTCCCAGCGCCGTCGGACGGTGACGAGGTCGATCCCCTCGACCGACAGGGCGGCGCGGACGGTCTCGAGGCGTTCCTGGACCGGGCCGACCGGCGCGTACGGCGTCAGCACCGTGTCGAGGCCCTCGGACCGTGCCCACTCGACGACGGTGGCGGGCAGCGCGTCGGACAGCGTCCGGGCGGACCGACCGCCGGCGTCCGGCGTGCGCGTCGCCGCGTCGTCCACGGCGCCCCTCGTGAAGGCCACGACGGCGGCCGAGGCCCCTCGGGGGGACCGTGACCCGGGGTCGGCGACGACGGCGGTCGCCGACAACCGTGCCACGAGACCGGGGCGTTCGGCGAGCAGGCTCTCGGGCTCGAGGTCCTCCTCGTGGAGCAGGAGTCCGACCCGGGTGCCCGGGGAACCGACGACGTCGGCCGGTTCGACGGGCGTCCGCGGGGCCAACGGCTCCTCGTCGAGAGCCCGGGCCGTGGTGGCGAGGCCGACGGGCGAGAACCGGCCGTCGGTGAAGCGCGAGATGTTCGAGGCCGTTGCCAGGTAGGTCTTGCCGGCGGTCTGCAGGCCGGCGACCCACCGCCACGACAGGGTGTTCGAAGCCGCGTCCCCGTCCAGCAGGTGCCGGTAGAAGAAGTCGGCGCCCAGCTGCCACGGCAGGCCGAGCGTGAAGATCCAGATGCTGGCGAACCACATGCGCGTGTGGTTGTGGAGGTACCCGGTCTCGACGAGCTCACGCACCCAGGCGTCCATCGCGTCGATCCCGGTGCGGCCGGCGACCGCCTCCTCGTACCCCGCGGGGACGCCTGCGTCGACGGCGCGGTCGACGTCCCGGCGGTACCGCCGCCACACCTCGGGGTTCTGCTCGAGCCAGCCCTTCCAGTAGGTGCGCCAGAACACCTCCTGCACGAACTTCTCGGCGGCACCGAGCGTGTGCCGCTCGAGGACCGCGCCGACGACCTCGCGTTCCGTCACGAGGCGGTGGCGCAGGTACGGCGACAGCCCCGAGACGGTGCGCCGCGAGACCCCCAGGTCATGATTGCGGTCACGGGCGTAGGCGGAACCGGCGCGGGGCAGGAACTCGTCGAGGGCCTCGAGGCCGGCGACTCTGGTCGGGATGAGCACGCCTCCATCTTGCGACCCTGGGGGCCGTGGGGACCGGCGTCGTCCCCCCGGGAGGCGTGCGGTGGACGCCGGAACCGACGACGCGCCGGGAGGGCGGCGGCGGGCCGGAGGGAGGCGCCGGGCCGGTCAGTGACGGACGGTCGCCGAACGCAGCGGCTCGAGGTCCTCGAGCGGCACGCCGATGCGCGCCCCCCGCAGCCGGCCGACCAGTCGCCCGGCGACGAGCGCGATCGATGCCACGGCGAGCATCGCGGCACCTCGGCGACGGGCGCCGAGCAGACGAAGGGCGGCCGCGGCCGTCCGGCCCGGCGTGATGCCGCGCTCGGTCTCGGTGTCGACGTCCCGACCGGACGACCGACGCAGGGCCGTCTGTGCGACGCCGCGGTCGAAGGCCGAGGCGGCCACGGACCGCCGACGCGTCTCGTGTGGGACGACGGTGCGCGAGACACGGGCCGACGAGGTCGAGACGATTCGCGCCTCCGGCTCGTCGGCCGCCAGGCGCAGGCACAGCTCGACGAACTCGGCGCCACGGGGCACGGCGTCACGGGCGTCGACCCCGCTGGCCAGGCCGCCGACCTGCAGCAGGTCCCAGCGGCGGAACCCCACGGTCGCCCCCGCCACGTCGTCGAGCCCCACGAGGCCGTCGGGACGCGAGCGGGGCGTGCAGTCGACGGCCCAGAGCAGGTCGTCGGGCAGGGCGGACTCGGCCGCACCGGGCCAGGTCGCCTCGGTCCGGCCGACGACGGCGATCACGTCGACCTGGTCGAACGGCGCGGAGAGCGCCCGGGCCCAGCCGGCGTGGGCGACGCAGTCCGCGTCGAGGAACGCGACGACGTCGCCGCGCGCCGACTCGATGCCGGTGTCGCGACTGCCGGCGAGCCCCGGTGTGCGGGTGTTGTCGACCACGACGAGGTCGTCGTAGCGGTGGCGCAGGTGGTCGCGCAGTCGCGGCGCACGGTCGACGACGACGAGGACGTCGTGCACGTCCCCGTCCCGCAGGACGGAGTCGAGTGCGGCCGTCAGACCGTCGAACGGGGTCGATTCGTCGGCGCAGACGACGACGCTGACGCGGGGGGCGGGGCGGTTCACGCGACACCTCCCCGGGGGGAGCGGCGGGTGGCCGGGCGGACGGCGGGCAGGGGCGTTCGGGCGCTGAGGGTCACGGGGGTTCCTCTGGGGTCGTCGACGGTCGCCGGTCACGCCGTCGAGCGGCGCGTTCGGGTGGCGACCCTCGTCGGAGGGTGCGTTCGGGTGACGTCGTCGAGTGGGTGGTTCGACGTCGTCGGCCGGTGATCGATTCGGGCGACCACGGCAGAGGCTCGCCCCGGATTCGGGTTCGGGGCGTCCTGACCTCGACAACGCTACGGGGCGCCTCCTGGGAACACGAGGAACGAGGGGGTCCCCCGTTCGAGGGGGCCTCGTCCGGGTGACGTCCGGGTGGGGCCCGGCCCACGCCGGCTCCCCCCGGGTGAGGCCCGCAGTCCTGTGCGGTTCGGCGGCCCCGGGGGCCCGGGACGGTAGGAGGCGCGGGCACCGTCGGCGGCGTCCGCCCGGTCGTCCGCCGGGTCGCCCCGCGTCGGAACCACCCGCTCGTGACCCCTGCGACGCGTCGTCCGTCCGCCCGTCGCCCGGGCCACCCACCCGGTCGGCAGCCCCCTGCACGCCGGTAGGGTCGGGGCCTCACCCGTCACACCACGAGAGGACGTCGACCCGTGCCCCACGGCCCCGGAACGCGCCGCCGCGCCGAACGCACGGCGCTCGAGCGTGCCGTCGACGAGGGCCTGCTGATCGTCCGCTCCGCCCTGGTCGTCGCGGTGACCAACCAGATCATCCGCCGTGCTCTGCAGGAGCACCTGCCGTTCGACGAAGCCGTCGCCACCCGGGTCACCCGCGACGAGATCGACCGCCTGACCGCCGAGCAGGCCGCGGCGGCCGTCCGGGTGCGCCAGCTGCGCCGGATGACCGGCCGGTCGTACGGGCAGTCCCGACACCAGTTCGACTACCGCCCCGAGGACGTCGACGCGCTCAAGCTGCGCGAGGCGGCGTCGAAGGGCGTGGCCCGGGCGCTGGCCGCGCGCCGGGACGACGACGATTTCGTGGCCGAGATCGTGGCGGACGCCCGATCGCGTGCCTGGGACGACGTCGGCCAGACGGTCGTGGATCGGCTCGGCTGGGCCGCGCGCCCGGACGACGACTACGACGACGGACGCCACGAGCGGCTGCGCGACCTCGTCGAGGGCGACCTCGCGGCGCTGCGCGAGGCCCGGGCCGCGGGCCCCGCCGGGCCGGTCAGTCCTTCTTGACCCTCAGCTCACCCTTGGCGACCTTGTAGGTCGCCGCCTGCGCCACAGGCTTGATCGTCACCAGGTCGAGGTTGACGTGGGCCGGCAGCTCGACCGAGTGGACGATCGCCTCGGCCACGTCGTCGGCCGTCAGCGGCGCCTCGACGTCGCGGTAGACGGCGTCGGCACGATCCCGGTCGCCGCCGAAGCGCACGAGCGAGAACTCCTCGGTGTGCACCATGCCCGGCGCGATCTCGATCACCCGGATCGGCTCCCCCGCCAGTTCGAGCCTCAGCACGGCCACGAGGGCGTGCTCGGCGAACTTCGAGGCGTTGTAGCCGCCGCCGTTCTCGTACGCGACGTGACCGGCGATCGAGGTGACCGTGACGATGTCGGCGCCCCGCGCCTCCTCGGCTCCGTGACGCAACGAGGGCAGCAAGGCGGTGACCGCACGCTTGGTGCCGAGCACGTTGACGTCGAACATGCGCTGCCAGTCGTCGATCGAGCCGTTCTCGACGCTGTCGAGGCCGAAAGCGCCGCCGGCGTTGTTCACCAACGCGTGCAGCGGGCCGGTCGCCTCGACTCGGGTGCGCAGGGCGGCCACGTCGTCGTCGCGGGTGAGGTCGGCCCGGAACCAGCTCGCCCCCGTCTCGTCGGCGAGCGCGCGGAGGCGCTCCTCGCGTCGGGCGACCGCCAGGACCTCCCAGCCGCGCGAGCGGAACAGCCGCACCGTCGCCGCTCCGATGCCCGAGCTGGCTCCCGTCACCACGACCCGCTTCGTCACGTGTGCCTCCTGTTGCCTCGTTCGTCGTCGTCGCCCGCTGCGGACGCACCCGGCCCACGCTAGCGGCCCCGTTACGTCGCGTGTCCGGCATCGTGGACGGTCGGGGGCACGGTCCGTACCGTGGCTGTCACCGCAGACCCCGCCGACCACCCCGGCCCACGCAACCCGACCGCAGGAGCAGACCATGACCGACGCCCAGCCCGCCTGGAAGTTCGAGACGCAGCAGATCCACGCCGGAGCCCAGCCCGACCCGACGACCCACGCCCGAGCGACGCCGATCTACAAGACGACGTCGTACGTCTTCCGGGACGCGCAGCACGCGCAGGACCTCTTCGCCCTGGCCGAGAACGGCAACATCTACTCACGCATCATGAACCCCACCCACGACGTCGTGGAGAAGCGCATCGCCGCGCTCGAGGGCGGCACGGGTGCGCTGCTGGTGGCGTCGGGGCAGGCCGCGTCGACCTTCGCCGTGCTGAACATCGCCGAGGCCGGCGACCACATCGTGTCGTCGTCGTCGATCTACGGCGGCACCTACAACCTCTTCAGGTACACGCTCGCGAAGCTCGGCATCGAGACGACGTTCGTCGAGAACCAGGACGACGCCGACGAGTGGCGTCGTGCGGTGCGCCCGAACACGAAGCTGTTCTTCGCCGAGACCATCGGCAACCCGAAGATCAACATCCTCGACCTCGAGAAGGTGTCGGACGTCGCGCACGCCGAGGGCGTGCCGCTGATCGTCGACAACACGATCGCGACGCCGTACCTGATCCGGCCCCTCGAGCACGGCGCCGACATCGTCGTGCACTCGGCGACGAAATTCCTCGGTGGCCACGGCACGGTCATCGGCGGCTTCATCGTCGACGGCGGCACGTTCCCGTGGTCGGCGAACGCGGAGCGCTTCCCCGGCCTGACGCAGCCCGACCCGTCGTACCACGGAGCCGTCTACACGCAGGCCGTCGGCGACGCGCTCGCGTACGTGATCAAGGCCCGGGTGCAGCTGCTGCGCGACCTCGGGGCCTCCAACAGCCCCGACACGGCCTTCTCGTTGATCCAGGGCATCGAGACGCTCAGCCTGCGCATCGAGCGGCACGTCCGGAACGCCCAGGAGATCGCCGAGTGGCTCGACTCGCGTGACGACGTGGCCGCGGTGTACTACGCGGGTCTGCCCACCAGCCCGTGGTACGCGGCGGCCAACAAGTACGCCCCCAAGGGCGTCGGCGCCGTGCTGTCGTTCGAGCTGAAGGGCGGGGTGGACGCCGGACGCGCCCTCGTCGACGGGCTCGAGTTGTTCAGCCACCTCGCGAACATCGGCGACGTGCGGAGCCTCGTCATCCACCCCGCGTCGACGACCCACTCGCAGCTCACCCCCGAGCAGCAGTTGACGACCGGCGTCACCCCGGGGCTCGTCCGCCTCTCGGTCGGTCTCGAGAACGTCGACGACCTGAAGGCCGACCTCGACGCCGGCTTCGCGGCGGCGCGCGCCGTCACCCGGGAGGCGCTGCGCAGCAGCTAGGACGGGCCGCGGCCCCTGGGGTCGGCGCGTCGCTCAGGCCGCCACCCCGAGCTCGCGCACGACCGGACGACGACGCGCCGCCATCACCGGGGCGATCGAGAGCACCACGACCAGCACGAACCCGACGAGGAGCACCCAGGGCAGCGGACGCAGCGAGTCGAGCGCCTGCTGCCCGGGGAGGGGCACGATCGTCGCGGGCAGGGCGAGAGCCATGGCGAGGAGTCCCGCCGTCACGGTGACCACCACCGCCTCGATCGCCGCGGCCAGGGTCACCGCCCGCCAGGTCATGCCCGCGACCACCAGCACGGCACTCTCGCGACGTCGCTCCGGTGTCGCCATGAAGATCGTCGTGCCGGCGGTCAACAGGACGACCGCGACCGGCACGCCGAACAGAGCCAGCCCCTGGACGAACATGCGGAGGTCGCTCCAGACGCCGATGGCACCGGTGAAGGCGCCGAGCGCCGCGGCGATCGCGAGCAGGGCCACGGCCGCCTGGCTGCGGGCGACCGCGTGCAGGGCGTTGCGTCGGGCCACGAACCAGGTCGTGCCGACGCCCGCCGGCAGGACAGCCGTCCAGAGGCGCATGACGGGCCCGGTCAGCCAGGGTGCAACGGCGGCGAAGAGCGCGATGAACGCGATCGGGAACAGCGACGTCACGCCGCGATCGCCGAGGAGGTAGCCGACGTACGTCCCGACGGCGAGCACCGCCGCGAGCGCGGTGGCCACGAATCGGCCGACGCCCGGTCGCACGGTCTCGTCGAGCGGGGCGCGGACGGCGACCAGGGCGGGCGTCCGGCCGGCGCGGCGGGCCGCGACGGCCGCGCTGACGACGGCCACGCCCACGTGGACGAGGGCGGCCACGGCGACGGGGCCGGGACTGAGGGCGATCGAGACCAGCGGGGCGTCAGGATCGGCCCGTACCGGTCGCGAGAGGCCGTTCAGCAGGAGGTCGAGCACGGGCAGCACCGCGATCGAGGCGACGAGGAAGGCGAGGACCGAGACCGTCGCGACCTGCGCGAGGACCACCGCGGCGATCGAGCGCGGGGTGAGACCGGCGAACTGCCAGAGGGCGTGCCGGGTCCGCTGCAGACGCACCGCGTAGCCGACCAGGAGGGCGACACCGGCGACGACGACGAGACCGTTCATCGCCGAGTAGATCTTCGCGTGGTTCATCAGGGCGGCAGCTTGCTGGGGATCGTCCATGGCCCGGGCCGTCGAGACGTCCCCCGCGCAGACGAGCGCGACGACACCCGACAGGAAGAGCACCACGAACACACCGAGCCAGGTGCGCCAGCCGGCGACGAGGTCGGCGACGACGAGCCGCGCGATCACCGCGAGCCCCCTCGGGCCCCCGCGACCGCGGCCAGGACGTCGTCCGGGCCGGGCGCGACGAGTTCGGCGTGGACGACCCCGTCCCTGAGCACCAGCACCCGGTCACCCCGGGCGGCGGCCTCGAGGTCGTGCGTCACCATGACCACCGACGTCGTGCCCGAGGCATAGTCACGCAGCAGGTCGAGGACGCGGACACCCGACTCGGTGTCGAGGGCCCCGGTCGGTTCGTCGGCGAACACCACGTCCGGTCGCGTCGCCAGCGACCGCGCCACGGCGACCCGTTGCTGTTGCCCGCCCGAGAGCTCGCCGGGTCGGCGGTCGGCCGCGTCGGCCAACCCGACCGCGCCGAGGGCCTCGCGCACGGCCCGCCGGTCGGCCTTGCCGGTCGCGAGGCGCAGCGGCAACGCGACGTTCTCGGCCGCCGTGAGCGCCCCCACCAGGTTGTACGACTGGAACACGAAGCCGATCGTCGATCGTCGGAACCGGGCGGCGGCCTCGGGACGCAGCGTCGCCAGGTCGGTCCCGGCGACGACGACGGAGCCGCCGTCGACCGCGTCGAGCCCCGAGGCGCACTGCAGCAACGTCGACTTGCCCGACCCGCTCGGCCCGACCACGACGACCATCTCACCCGACGCGACGTTCAGCGAGACGCCGTCGAGGACGGTGCGTCGTTCCCCTCCCCGGGGACCGGGGTAGGTCTTCACGACGTCCTGGGCGGACACGACTGCTTGCATGGGTTCCTCCGACTCGATGAATTGTCATAGTATGTCACATTCCCAATGACAATGACTGTGAAAATCGAGGCGGCAGCCCCGAGGAGGCGCGGTGCGCGTAACAAACGCACCGCGCCTCCCCGGCTCGTCCAGGATGGACGTCACATGGACTGGCAGAGCACACCCGAGGACACCGTCCCGTCGAGCGTCATCAGCGAGCGCACGCGCCTGGCGATGCTCGGCCGCCCGCCGGTCACGGGCGCCTGGCGCGACGGCGACGATCCCGGAGGCCGGTCGTTCGAGGCACTCGACGACCTCGTGCTCGAGAGCGGCGCCACGCTTCCCCGACCGCGGCTCGCCTACGAGACCTGGGGCGAGCTCGACGCCGACCGTGGCAACGCCGTGCTCGTCTCGCACGCCCTGACGGGCGACAGCCACGTCGTCGGCGCGGCCGGCCCCGGCCACCCCACGGCGGGCTGGTGGAACGGCGTCGTCGGCCCGGGGCTCGCGATCGACACCGACCGCTGGTTCGTCGTCGCACCGAACGTGCTCGGGGGCTGCCAGGGCAGCACCGGCCCCTCGTCGTTCGCGCCGGACGCCGTCGAGTGGGGGTCGAGGTTCCCCCACCTGACGATCCGCGACCAGGTCGCCGCCCAGGCGGCGCTGGCCGACCGCCTCGGCATCGAGCGATGGGCCGCGGTCGTCGGCGGGTCGATGGGCGGCATGCACGCCCTCGAATGGGCGATCACGCATCCTTCGCGCGTCGCCCGGCTCGCCGTGCTGGCCGCGCCGCCGGTCGTGAGCGCCGACCAGATCGCCTTGAACACGGTGCAGTACGAGGCGATCCGGATGGACGCCGCCTTCGACGGCGGGGACTACTACGACTCCGTCGACGGCCCCTACCGCGGCCTCGCCCTCGCCCGGCGGATGGCCCTGCTCAACTACCGCTCGCCCGACGAGCTGAACGCCCGGTTCGGTCGCAGCTGGCAGAGCGAGATCTCGCCGCTGGGCGGTCCGGGGCGGTTCCAGGTCGAGAGCTACCTCGACTTCCACGGCAACAAGTTCACCCGGCGTTTCGACGCGGGCAGCTACGTGACCCTGCTGGGCGCGATGAACTCGCACGACGTCGGACGCGACCGGGGTGGCGTGGCGGCGGCCCTGAACCGCATCACGGCCCGGACGCTCGTGCTCGGCGTCGACAGCGACCGGCTCTTCCCCGTGTCCGACCAGCGGGTGATCGCACGACACCTGCGGCACGGGCTGGACGGCGACGACGTGGCCGTGGTCGAGAGCCCCTACGGGCACGACGGATTCCTCATCGAGGGCGACGCGGTGGGCGCCCAGTTGCGCCGCCTGCTCGACTGACCCCAGTTCGGTGGACACCGCGGGGTACAGTTCGGCGTCGCGACCGGATCGTTACCTCGCCGATCGGCGATTCGGGCCCTGCACGACCCCCTGAGAGGGGGCTGGGTGTGAAAACATGAGGAGTCACCAGCCACCCGGCATCCGTGACGCCACCGTCGGAAGCCACTCACGAATCATGGACATCTTCGCCCAAGAGCGCGATCGTCTGCTCAGCAGCACGACCAGCACCCTGGGGCTCGCCTGCGCGGCGGTCTCCATCGTGGCCCTGGCGATCCCCGGCGTGACCGACCCCCTGCACCTCGCGGCCATCGCCCCGCTCGTCGCGCTGCTCGTCGTGTCGCTGCTCTTCGTCACCGGGCCCCGTGCCCGTGTCTGGGTCCCCGTCGGGCTGTCCTCGGGCATCGCCGCGACCGTGGTGGCCCTGTTGCCCGCCGGCGGGCCGGACGACGGCCCGCTCGCGACCGCGATCATCCCCCTGGCCGGCGGTGCGACCGCCGCCTTCAGCCTGATGCTCTCGTCGAGCCGACCGCGACTGACCACGGCGATCGTGGCCTTCGTCGTCGAGCTCACCCTGGTGGCCCTGGCCACCGGTTCGCTCTTCACCTTCCCGGTCGCGGCCGTGTTGCTCGGCTGGGTCTCCTGCTTCGTGACGGGCCTCTGGCTCGGGCGCGCCGTGCCCCTGGCGGCCCGCCGCATCTACAGCATCGGCAACGCCCACCGGGCCGAACGCCAGGCCAGCGAGACCGAGGCGCAACGACGACAGGGCGCCCGCCTGCTGCACGACACGGTGCTGGCGACGTTGACCCTGCTCGCCCACTCGGGCTTCGGCGTCACGCCCCAGGCCCTGCAGGACCAGGCCGCCGAGGACGCCCGCCTTCTGCGCCACCTCCGTCTCGGCGGCACCCCCCAGCCACAGGCCTCGGGCGACTACAGCCTCGAGACGGTCGAGGAGTCCCCGCTCGGCCAGACCCTCGAGTCGGTCAAGCAGCGCTTCGGCCGCATGGGCCTCGAGGTGAGCTGGCACGGCACCGGACAGGTGCTGCTGCCCACGCACGTGCTCGACGCCTTCCTGCTGGCCCTCGCCGAGTGCCTCGAGAACGTGCGACGTCACGCCGGGGTGACCGAGGCGCACGTCACGATCATCCACGACGACTCGATGGTGCGCGCCATGGTCACCGACGCCGGTGTCGGCTTCGACCTCGCCGGCATCAGCGAAGAACGCCTGGGCTTCAAGGAGTCCGTCGTCGGTCGGCTGCACGAGGTCGGCGGCAGCGCGCGCCTCTTCTCGTCCCCCGGGTCGGGGACCACCGTCGTCCTGGAGGCCCCGCGATGAGCATCGACGAGAACACCCTCGGAGTCGTCCGGGGCCGCCGGGCCGCCCGGGGCCTGCCGATCAGTTCGACCGGCGCGCGCTCGCTGCGCCAGGCGCGAGCGGCGGGAGCGACCCTCGGGACCGGCTACCTCGGCGTCGGCGCGGCCGTGGTCGCGGCACTCCAGGCCGTGTACGGCCTCGCGTTCTTCCTCAGCCATCTGTCGTCCTATCCCGACGTCGCCCCCGTCCTGATCTCGTGGCTGCTGTACGTGGCGACCTTCATCGGCACGGCCGTGCTCGTCACCGTGCGAGGCGAGAGGCTCACCACGGGGGTGTTCGCGGTGATCGGGGTCGTCCTCGCCGTCGTCGTCGCGCTCGACTTCGTCGCGATCTGGCCCCTGCACGACGTCGGCGCCTACGCCACCTCGAGCGTGGCCGTCGGCTTCGGCCTGCTGCCGATCGTCACGTTGAGGCCCGTGCGCGAGGTCGTCATCGCCACCGCCCTGCTGTTCGTGGCGCTCGTCGTCATGGTGGCGCTCTCGACTCCCGTCACCAGCGACTCGGGCCCGCAGCAGATCACCGTCGTGGCCCTGGCCGTCCTGCCGAGTGCCATCGCCACCTTCGCGGTGCACCGGTTCCGCCGCATGGTGCAGGTCGAGCTCGACCGGGTGCTCGTGCAGAGCAACGTGTCGCAGCCCCGCTTCGCGGTGGGCATGCTCGCGAGCGACGAACTGGCGCGGCTCGACCTCGCGGCCGAGAAGCTGCTCGACGGCGTCGCGAACGGCGACGTGCCGCTGCCGCTCTCGCCCAAGGTCGCCTCGCAGGCGGCGTCGCTGGCCACCGAACTCCGTCTGCACCTGATCGAGGGCCGGCGCGAGACCTGGCTGCACCACGCGGTCACCGAGTCCGAGTACCTCGGCCGGTCGGTCACGCTGGTCGACCCGTCGTCGCTGGCCGGCCTGCTCGCCCCGGCACAGCGCGACGGCCTGCTGCAGGGCGTCTGGCTGTTGCTCGGCGACTCGAAGAGCCGCGCACCGGGCACGACCATCCAGCTGGCCCTCGGCCCCGTGACCGCCGCGTCCCAGTCGTTCGCCGGTCGCAGCGTGTGCGTCCCCGTGGTGATCTCGACGACGGGCATCCGGCGCAACCGCGTCACCCCGGCCACCTGGAACGCCCTCGAGCGCGCCGGGGAGTACGTCGTGTCGTCCCACGAATCGAGCGTCAAGATCTCGGTCAGCTGCATCGTGGACAACCCCGCCGAGGCCTGAGCCGCCGAGCGCCCGCGTGGCCCGGCCCGATCACCACCCCCGCCCGTAGCATGAACCCCACACCGTCCTGAAAGAAGGTCCCGACGTGTCAGACCACGACGACCGCATCCGCCTCGCCCTCGTAGACGACCACAAGATGCTCCTGGGCGCCCTCAGCGAGTGGATCCGTGGTGCCGCGAGCGACATCTCGATGGTCGCCGCGGTCGCGTCCTGGCCCGAGCTGCTCACCCACCCCGAGTTCCCGGTCGACGTCGTGCTGCTCGACCTCGACCTCAAGGACAACATCCCGATCTCGTTGAAGATCAACACGCTCAAGACGACGGGCGTCAAGACCGTCCTGATGAGCACCTACTCCGAGCCCAACGTGGTGCGTGAGGCCCTCGCCGCCGGCGCCCTGGGCTACCTCGTCAAGAGCGAGGACGCCGAGATGATCGTCGAGGCGATCCGCTCGGCCGCCAAGGGCGAGTCGTACATCTCGGCCGAGCTCGACCTGGCCCTCAACGCCGCCGAGGTCGGCGGCGTGCCGAAGCTCAGCGCACAGGAACGCCGCGTGATGGCGCTCTACGGCGGCGGCGAGCCGGTCAAGGCCGTCGCCTACCAGCTCGGCATCAGCGAAGAGACCGCGAAGAGCTACCTCAAGCGCATCCGCGAGAAGTACCGGGTGGCCGGCTACGACGTGGGCACGAAGGTCGCCCTCCGGAAGCGCGCCATCCAGGACGGCATCCTGCTGCAGACCGACACCCCGGCCCAGACCAGCTTCTGACGCCCGGCGTCACCCCGGAGCACGGCCCGGCCCCCTCGCGGGCCGGGCCGTTCGTCGTCTGCGCTACCCGCGCCTCCTCGGCCGGTGGTTCCCGTGCCGCTCGCGACGGACCGCGCTTCGACACGCCGAGCGGGCCGAACCCGAGCGCGCCGACAGCCCCGTGTCGCGAGCAGACGAGGAGGCGCGGGCCGGCGGCCCGAGGACGCCTACGCCGAGACCGACTCGCGTTCGGCGGCCGTGGCCCGGGCCGCACCGCGTCGGTCGTCGACCCGCTGCATGCCGAAGCTGATCATGGTGAGGACGACTCCGGCGAGGGCGAGCACGACGCCGACCCATCCGGGTGCCGAGAAGCCGAGGCCGGCCGCGATGACCGCGCCACCGAGGTAGGCGCCGAAGCTGTTGCCGAGGTTCATGGCCGAGTGGTTTAGGGCGGCGCCGATGACCTGGCTCTCGCCTGCGACCTCCATCAGGCGGGACTGCACCGACGGGCCGACGCTCGAGCCGACGAGGCCGACGAAGAACGTGCTGACGAAGATGCCGACGATCGAGCTCGAGGTGAGCGCGTAGGCCGAGAGGGCGGCGATGAGGCCGACGAAGCCGAGGTACATGGCGAGCTTGAGCGAGCGGTCGGCGAGCCAGCCGCCGAGCAGGTTGCCGATGGTCATGCCGACGCCGACCGTGACGAGCACCCAGGGCACGATGCCCTCGGAGACGCCCGCTCCCTCGGTGACGGCGTTGGCGATGTAGCTGTAGACCGCGAAGAACCCGCCGAAGCCGATGGCTCCGATGCCCATCACGAGCCACACCTGGGGCTGCTTGAACGCGCGCAGTTCGCGCTTCATCGAGGCGGAGGCGTCGCCGTCCTGGTGCGGCACGGCGAAGGCGACGGCGACGAAGGTCAGCGCGAAGATGAGGGCGACCGCGAGGTAGGCGACCCGCCAGCCGGACTGCTGGCCGAGCCAGGTGATCGAGGGAACGCCGATGACGTTCGCGATCGTCAGGCCGCTGAGCACGAGCGCGACGCCCTTGCCTCGGTTGCCGGGGCCCATGATCGACGCGGCGACGATGGACGCGATGCCGAAGTAGGCGCCGTGCGGCAGGCCCGCGGCGAAGCGGGCGGCGAGCACCCAGCCGAACGACGGCAGCAGGGCCGAGGCGATCGTGCCGACCGTGAAGGCGGCGAGCAGGGCGAGGAGCAGCTTCTTCTTCGGGAAGTGCGACGACATCGCGGCGATGGTCGGGGCCCCGACGACGACGCCGAGGGCGTAGGCGCTGATCAGCCAGCCGGCCTGGGCGATGCCGGCGTCCGCCGACCGGGAGTACAGGTCGGGCAGCAGATCGCCGGCCATGTTCGGCAGCAGGCCCATGGCGACGAACTCGGTGGAACCGATGCCGAAGCCTCCCAGGGCGAGGGCGATCAGGGCGGCCGTGCGACGACGGCGGGAGAGGTGGGTCACGAGCGAGGGCCTTCGAGTTCGAGGGGTGTCAGCGAGGGAGCCTGCCACGGCTCGCCGTCGAGCTGGGAGGGGCGCGGGCCCGAGGGCGCCGTCGCCACCCGGGCGGGTGCTCGACGCCGGGTCGTATCGATTCGACCGCGCGATGCAGGGACCAGTCTACGACCCGGGAGGTCGAACTCAAGGGCCGATCGGCGTCAGGCGTCGCCGAGCGCCGCTTCGAGCCGTTCGACCTTGCCGGTCAGCTCGCCGGTGCGGCCCGGTCGGATGTCGGCCTTGAGCACGAGCGAGACGCGCGAGCCGAAGGCACCGACGGCCTCGGTGGCGGCCTTGACGACGGCCATCACCTCGTCCCACTCGCCCTCGCGAGCAGAAGAAGACACTTGGCCCCCTCCTTCTGAGACCTAAGAAAGAGGCCCACATGAAAATTGTCGGATACGTGCGACTCTCTCGTGCTTCACGCGAAGAATCCACGTCCATCACCCGCCAGCGACAGCTCATAGAGAAGACGTGCGAGTTGCGCGGACTCAACCTCGTCGAGATCGTTGAGGACGTCGACGTCTCGGCCAGCCGCAGCCGCCTCGACCGCCCAGGCCTGCGCCGGGTCCGTGCACGCATCGCCGAAGGCACGGCCGACGCAGTCATGGTCTGGCGTCTTGACCGACTCGTCCGATCCGTCGTAGACGTCGGCGTCCTCCTCGACGAGGGGCTGCAGATCATCTCGGCGACGGAGTCCCTCGACACGACCTCGCCGATGGGTCGCGCCATGGTCGAGATCCTGCAGGTGTTCGCCAGCATGGAGGCCAAGACCATCGGCCTTCGCGTCTCGGCGTCACAGGAGCACCTGCGAAAGGTTGGGCGCTTTCCCGGCGGGGTTGTGCCCTACGGGTATCGCTCCATCCCGCATCCGGACGGCGTAGGCCGTGCGCTGGAGCCGGAGCCCAAAGAGGCGGCAGCCGTCCGGCGCGTTGCCGACGAGGTACTGGCCGGCTCGTCGGTCTACGCCGCCTGCGCTCGACTGAACGCCGATGGCATCAAGCCCCGGCGTGCGGAACAGTGGGGGCCGACGGCACTGCAGCGGATGCTCCGCTCGAACGCTGTGCTGGGGCGTGTCAAGGCCCGCGGCGAGATTCTCCGCGACGACGAGACGGGGCTGCCGATCGTCTTCTGGGAGCCCATTCTAAGCGTCGCGGACGTCGAGCGGCTGCGCGTGATCACCGACTGGAAGCCCACGCCTGGGCGCGCCGAAGCCACCCGTCAGGGCCGCCAGCGGCGCCGTGCCTCCAGAATGCTGTCTGGCTTTCTCACTTGCCCCGGGTGCGGCGGCAACCTCATCGTGAAACAGCGCCCCGCACCTGCCCGACCGATCTACGCGTGTGCTGCAGCCGCCCAGGGCCGGGTGTGCGCCGGCGGGATCGCCGTCGAATGTGACCGCGTCGAGGACGAGGTCGGCCGGAAGTTCCTTGCGCTAGTGGGGCGCTACCTCGTTACCGAGAAGGTCATCACGCAGCGCGATGTCGCACACCTCGCCGGCCTGGAGGAGGCCATCCGGGAGACCACCGACGCCATGCGAGAGCCCGGCGCCGACGTCGGTGCGCTCGTTGCGCGCCTCGCACGACTGCAGGCTGAGCGCGCTCGGCTCGACGCCGAACCCGTCGAGCCGACCGTAGAGCTCGTCGAGACCGACGAAACCTTCGCGGACCGTTGGGACCGCACGGAATGGCTCGATCGTCGGGAGATGCTCCTCGCGGCCGGAGTGGTCGTCGAAGTTGCGCCGGCGAAGCGTCGGGGGCTGTGGGACCCCGCTCGAGTCTCTATCAGCGTGGGGCACGGCGACTAGCAACGCCGCACCGGAACAGTTAGACGCTCGCGGAATCCGTCGGCCCGAACGCCCCCAAAAAGGGGCTGCTGGTATGAAACCCTTCAGTTAATCTGGTCGACGATCACGAAGGAGCCTCATGACTACGACGACGACCCCGCTGCTCACCTTCACCTCTCACATCGCCGGCAAGAACGCCCGCGTAGAGATCTGGCCCGACCGCGTCGAGTGGGAGCGGCCTCGCGGCATCTCGGCGGCGAAGATCACCGCTGGCGTCATGACGGCGGGCATGAGCATGCTGGCAACCGGCGTCAAGGGCGGCAAGACGGGGACGGAGATGATTCCCATCAAGAACATCAGCAGCGTCACGACCCGTCGCGACGGCATCCTCAACACGGTTGTTTCGGTCATCACCTCCGGCAACACGATCGACTTCCGCGTCTCGCACGCCGAGGCGAAGAACGTGCGCGCCCTCCTGCAGCAGCTCATCCTCGGTGGCGTGGAGGCGGCGACCACGCCCGTCGCAGCCCCCGCGGCACCCGCGCCCGCACCGGCTCCTGTCGCTCCCGTGGCCCCTGCCGCTCCCGACCTCGGTGCCCAGCTCCAGCAGCTCGATGGGCTGCGCCAGGCCGGCATCCTCACCCAGGAGGAGTTCGACTCGAAAAAGGCCGAGATCCTCGCCCGCATGTAGCTAGACCCGCCCCACCCCCAAGCCCCCTGGCAACCCGCCAGGGGGCTTTCGTCATTACTGAGCACCGCACCCTCGCCTGGCCCCCTCCTCCTACGTCCACTTACGTCCACCTCCGGAGGCTGCTGTGCAAACCGCACCCATGCTCTACACCCCCGAACATGCCGCCAAGCTCCTCGGCATCAGCCGCTCAAAGCTCTACGAACTACTCGACGCCGAGATCCCCTCTGTTCATGTCGGCCGGCTGCGGCGCATCCGGCACGCTGACCTCGAGGCCTACGTCGCGGGGCTGACGGCGTGACGCCGAGGCCGGCAAGCACGAGGTCCCCTCGCGGAGGAGCGCCGGGCGCGGCTGTCGCATGCGACCGGAACTTGTCCGAGTGACACCAACTTCCTGTGTCCCGTTAGTTCCTTAAGACGTTCTTCTCTCCTACAGAGAAGGCCGTTGACGAAGGAAGACATCACTCGGACAGGTTCCGGTCACATCTACCACCCCGATCCGACCTTGGCGCCGTCAATAACCCTAAGGAGCCCGATGCCCACGCCCGCAGACCGCCTCGCCGCCCTTCGCGACGGCGGCGCCTACCGCCCACCCCGCGACCCTCGTCGCCCGTGTCAAGAGCGCCTTGAGGACAATGGGCTCGGCCTGACCGTCGAGTACCCGTCCCCTCTCGTCCTCGCCGAGACTTTCGCCCGCCCTCTCCTCGAGACCGGCCGTAGGCTCTACCGCGACCGCGCGGCCATCCTGGCCTCAACCGGCGGCACCCCGGCCCCCATCACGCACGCCACGCTCGTCACCGAGCTCCGCGCCGCACTCGAGGCCCTGCCCGACCGCGCGGACGCCGGCCGTCCCTACGCCGACGTCCGGCGCCTCCTCGCTGCCGGCAGCACACCCAAGGTCGACGCCTACCTCGCCGACACGGTCCGCGCCCTCTGCTGGCGCGACGTCCTCCCCGAGTGGACGCCGCCGCGCGAGGCCAAGCCCGCTGGCCCACCTCGCACCTCTGCGCAGGTCCGCGCCGACCACCGGGCGCGCATCCGCGGCGACGAGGAGGCCTCAGCGCGGTGGTGGCTCACAAATGCCGACGGCGAAGGCTTCTTGGCAGAGCCCGGTGAGCGCATTGGAGCCGTCGAGCTCGCTGAACAGGCGGCGGCCGCACTCGGCGAGCTCGCGAGCACCGGCGAGCACCTAGACCCTGAGGACGACAAGAGTCCGCCCGCTCTCGTGCCCCGCCGTCGCGTCCTGCTCGCAGTCGCGACCGAGGTCTTCGGTCGACCCCGCCGGGACCGCCACGGCGCCCGCTACTACGTCGTCCCTAGCGGCCAGCTCAGCGAGCCCCATAGCGCTCGTCTCTGAGCAGCCAGGACCTCCCCGGCCCTCTCTATATGTGTCCCAGTTCGCGACGTCTACCAACGAAGGAGTCCTCATGAGCCCCCAACCCTCTCCGCGCCACCGCCGTCAGCATGCCCACGCCCAGGTGTTCCTCAGCACGTACCCCCTCGGCACGCACAAGGCGAGCGACGTGAAGGCGGCGTACGAAGCATCGGCTTCTGAATACGGCGTCACTCCACTAGGACGCGGCACCTTCTACAGCGAGGCCGACCTCGTGCTCGGCCTCCGCTGGCGAAAGGGTGGCGCCGATGTCTACCGCGTGGCCCGCGATCTCGACGAGCCCTCGGTTCCCATGATCGGCTGGAGTACACCCCCCGTGCCTCAAAAGGCGACGGACGTGCTCGAGGGCTTCCTGCCGGGCGTCTACGTGCCGGACCCGGCTAGCCGGATGGAAGCGCCCGTCCTCTTCGCGGCGTTCGAGGCGTACGCCGCCGAGCACCGACTGATCGAGCTTCGGCGCTGGTCAAATCAGCGCTTCTACCGCGCGCTCGAGGAGCGCGGCTACATGCGGAAACGCTCGACCGGCGGCAAGTTCGTCGTCCTCGGCGTTCGCAAGGCGGGCTAGCAAGTCCGCCTAGGGTCGGCTTGTAGGAGGCATCGAACACAGTCCGTGTATGCGCCTTGAGTCAGGAACCCGAGCCGTCAGTTAGCTGCTGCAGCATGACCGAGGCGATTGCGGCCCACTGCCCGGCGTCATTGAGCAAGCCGCGGTAGACGCCGACGATGTTCAGGGCGACGCCCCAGAGCTTGTTTCCGGCCTCCTCGTGCCCATCCGCCCGAAGCTTGGCGGCGACGGATACCAAAGCCCCGTTGAGTCGATCGATGTGTTCCCGCAGGTTGGACTCGCCGAGTACGGCCGTCTCGGCAAGAAGAGTGTCCACGCTAGTGAGCAGCGTAAAGACGTACTGCAGCTCGGCCGCATCCAGCTCGTCACTGTTGGCATGGAGGGCCTCGCGGGCTTCGGAAACAAGCCCGCGGAGGTTCGCGCGAGCGGCCACCGCGCCTGGCACACTCGGCCGCGCGAACTGCAGTGTCGTCGCGAGCCCCCTCAGGGCGAGGAGAGAGTTCTGGGATACTGCCGGCGCGTTGGCCGGCTGGCTCCATGGATAGTCTTCAGAAAAGACTGCGGCGTACCACGTTGTGACGTAGGGCTCATAGGCCCGAACGTCTGCGCCGGCGGCGCGCAAAGACTCAACTGCGGCGTCGACGTCCTTGACCGCGGCCACCGCTGCGGCTTGACCACGCCAAAAGGCGGCCTCCGACTCGGACTCCTGGTCTCTCACGTCTCGCGGCCGTACGCCTGCCATGGTCCAAGATTCGAGAAGGTCGGCGAGGGCGGTTGCAGGGTTTGCCATGTCCTGGAGCCTAGGGCTATTCGAGCAGCCTAAAGCGGCGAGGGCGCGTCCACATTGGGCTCAGAGGTTCCGTGAAATCCAGGCGTTCACGTCTTTATTTAGCCAGCCGTAGATAGTTTCACCAGTGACGTCGACGGTCATGAGACGATCGCTGTTGTCAATGATTTTGCGAAGATCCGTGAAGACCCCAGAGGCGGTCAGCGTCGGTCCAGCGACCAGCCACACCGACTTCAGCGGGTGGGCCCAAGTTCCCAGCGCCTTGATCTTCTCGATCAGTTGTTCGTACTTCTGCCCAGGGACGTTCAGGTCGTACGAAAGCAGCACAACAGCCATGTCGGGTCCGTTCACTCAGGGCGCTCGCCAGTTTCGAGCGCTTGTCAGCATATATTACATCTGTTGACCGACACGCGTCAACAATATCTCACGCCCCGCGCGCTACAGGCCGGGGCACGGCTGGACGCCGCACACAATGACACCGATTGCAGCAACCAACACCCCCGAAGAGCGCGTCCGAGCGGCGGCGGACCAGTACGACGACGAGCGCGGCACCCTGGCCGCGTCAGCTCTCGCCGTGCTGGCCCGCCGTCAGGCCACGGCCGGGAAGACCTGCGCCCGCTGCGGCGAGCGCAAGCCCTTCTCGGCGTTCGGCCAGGACGCGCGCAAGGACGACGGCCTGACCTCCCGCTGCCGGAGGTGCCGCGCACGGGCCTCGTGATTGCTTGTCACACCCACGGCCCCCTCCTCAGTTAGGGAGAGAACTACCCTGCCCGAGCCGCGCCCCTAGGGGTGGCCGACAGGTGGGCTCTCCCGCCTATGCCCCTAGCTCAGCGGTAGAGCGGCGGTCTCCAAAACCGCGCGTCCGAGGTTCGACTCCTCGGGGGTGTGCGCAGAGCCGGTCCCTCCACGGGGAGTCACCGGCTCTAGCTGTCTTCGTCGAGAACCACGCGGCCCAGTCACCCGCCGACTCGACGGACCTCTGAGGGCATTTCCTTGCCTCCCGCCCTGTGAGAGCCCATGACCCGGCGGATCACGGTGCGGCCCCTCGGAGAGCCACCGGCCTGCGTGCGTGGGTGGCGCACCTACTTCACAGATACCCACCTCGACGCCGGCGACCACGTCGGGCGGGTGGGCCTTGCCGAGTTCGACGACCACCTCCCCCGGTCTCCTCGGCCCACAGCCCCGGCGCTGCCCTCCACGACGAGGACACGCCGGGGCTTCGTCGTTCCCGCACGAGGAGGCACCATGCAGGTCTACGTGTCCATCGGGCGCCTCACCTTCCGCTTGGCCCTGGGCCTTGACGAGAAGGACCCCGCCCCCTCGAGCGACACCCCCTCCCCCCGCAGCAGCGACCACCCCCTCGCCGACGAGACCCCCCGGGTCGTCGGCTTCCAGCGGGCAGCGGCGCTGTAGTGGCGTGGACTCTCGACCCGAGCAGCGACCGCAAGGATCGCCTGCCGAGTGACTGGTCGACTCGCCGTGTGCGCGTGCTGCGTCGTGACAGCTACCGATGCCAGGCCCGCGACTCGCTCGGCGTGCCATGCGGTGAGCTCGCCAACCAGGTCGACCACGTCGAACCCGGCGACGACCACTCGCTCGACAACCTGCAAGCTCTGTGTCGTTGGCACCACGCTCGTAAGTCCAGTGCCGAAGGCGCTGCAGCTCGTCGACCTCGCCCGCTCCGACAGCGATCCGCCGAGCAGCATCCCGGGCTTCGGCCCCCTCCTATAGCGTGACCACTGACTACACCTGCACCCTCTGCTCCGCCACCTGGCAGCACGACCGCCGCCGCGGCAACCGTGCCACTCGCTGCCCGCAAGGCTGCGAGCCGACGCACCTGCGGGAAGTGCGGGCGTGCGAGGTGTGCGCCCAGCACTTCGATCGAGCCCTCACTCGAGGCCAGGCTCCGAAGTCCTGCGACGAATGCCGATCGACAGGCGGGCGGCGGCTTCGTCGGCTCCCCTGCTGGGTCTGCGGTCAGCAGTCGGTTAGTCATGCCGGCCACTCAGAGAGTCGAAGGCACGTTTGTTCCGACGCCTGCAAAGTGAGCGTCCGCCTGGGCCTTGGATACCGGCCGACTCGACGGGACTTTGAACGGGCCGCCCCCCGGACGCCACCCCTACCTCGCGACTGCCCCGGTCTCCAGCCAGGCTTGACTGACCTGGAGCTCGGCTGGCTCATCGGTGTCATCGAAACGGACGGGGCAATCTATCCCGAGACGAGGGGTTTTCCTGGAGAGCATGACCGACCTCGACGCGTGGCCCTCGAAGTTGAGAACGCCGACGAGGCAATGATGGAGCGCGTAGCTTCCTACCTTCAGACCGCTCCGCCTAGAAGACTCGAGCAGCACCCGAACGCTGCGGGGAACTGGACCAAGGCGACGTTCCGAGTTCGCCTCCGCGGCGAGCGCGCCGCCAAGATCTACCGTCAGTTGCTTCCCCATTTCATGCCCGTGACTGTCGAACGCGTTACGAGCACGTTCGCTCGGGCCTCGGTTCCGATTTGATCCGACCGGGGGTGCCCAGGTACCCCCGGTACCCCCCTGGCCTCCAGCCCGACCCGGCATAGCGTCTGCCAGTCGATGCGCATGCATCTCCGTTTTGCCCGAGCTTTCAGGGGGTGTCACATGCCGGATTCCGCGACCCCACGCGGCCGTCAGGGCTGGTCGGCACCCGCAAAAAGGGCCTTCCGGGAGGTCCTAGAGGCCTCTCCTGGGCTCGAAAAGGCGAAGCTAACGGGCCTCTACGGCGCCTGTGACCTACTGAGTCAGGCCGACGCCATGCAGGTCGTCATCGACACCGAGGGCTTCGTCGTCGCAGGCTCCCAGGGCCAGCCCGTCGCCCACCCGCTCGTCGCCGAGGTACGCCAGTACCGGAAACAGGCCCTCGACGTCATCCGCTCGCTCGAGCTCGGCGGCCGCAGCGCCGCATCCGCGGGCGGAGCCGCCCTCGCCGGCAAGCGCTGGTCCAGCCGACCCGCCACCGTCACCCCGATCCGGGAAGCGAGCGCCCCCTTCTAGTCCCGAGGAGGGTCGATGCACGCCGTTCTGACGTCTCCGCCCTTCGACCCCTCGATCAAGACCCTCGGCTACGGCGTCATCGCCTGGATCGAGGCCACACTCTTCCGCCCGGACGGCGTCGAGGAGTACATGCGCCTCACCGCCGAGCAGCGCGACTTCGTCCTCTGGTTCTACGCCCTCGACGACCGCGGCACGTTCCGCTACCGCCGCGCCGTCCTCCGCCGCGCGAAGGGCTGGGGCAAGTCGCCCTTCCTCGGCGCCATCGCCCTCGCCGAGCTCTGCGGCCCGACCCGCTTCGGCGGCTGGGACGACGACGGCTACCCCTTCGGGGTCCGCGAGCCCCTCCCCTGGATCGTCATCGCCGGCGTCTCCGAGGCACAGACGAAGAACACCCTCGACGCCATCCGCGCCATGGCCGGCGACCAGGCCTTCGTCGACGCCTACGGGGTCGACATCGGCATGACTCGCATCCTCCTCCCCGGCGGCGGCAAGATCGTCCCCGCGACGGCCTCCGCCAGCACCCAGGAGGGTGGCCGCGTCACCTTCGCCATCCTCGACGAGACGCATCACTGGACGCAGTCGAACCGCGGCCACGACCTCGCCGACGTCATCCGTCGCAACCTCGGCAAGATGGACGGCCGGTCCATCGAGACCACCAACGCTCACGAGCCCGGCCGCGACAGCACCGCCGAGAAGTCTTACCTCGACCACCGCGCCATCCTTGAGGGCCGCGCCGTCGGCGACGGCATCCTCTACGACTCCCGCGAGGCGCCGTCCGACCTGGACCTCGCTGACGCCGAGCAGGTCATGGCTGGCCTCATAGCCGCCTACGGCGACTCCTACTGGGTCAACCTCGGGCGCATCCTCGCCGAGGTCTATGACCCGGGCACGACCGCCGAAGAGTCTCGCCGCTTCTACCTCAACCAGATTGTCGCCGCCGCCGACTCCTGGCTTGCACCTGCCGAGTGGCACAAGAACCGCCGCGACGACCTCGCCCCGCTGCGTCTCGGCGACCCCAAGGCCCGCCACGCAACCGGCGACATGGTCACCCTCGGCTTCGACGGTGCCCTCACCGACGACTCGACAGCCCTTGTGGCCTGCCGCGTCGACGACGGCGCCGCCTTCCTCCTCGCCATCTGGGAGAAGCCAGAGGGCCCGAAGGGCCAGGGCTGGGAGGTCCCGAAGGACCAGGTCCGCGGCGCTGTCGAGCACGCCTTCGCCACCCTCGACGTCGTCGCCTTCTTCGCCGACGTCGCCTACTGGGAGACGGACGTCGATGCCTGGCGCGACGAGCACTCCGAGCGCCTCCTCGTGAAGGCCACCGCCAAGCACGCGGTCGGCTACGACATGCGCGCCCACCAAATGGAGACCGTCCGCGCCGTCGAGACGCTGCACCGCGCCATCGTCGACGGCGACCAGCCCTGGGCAGCCCACGACCTCGTCGCAGGGCCCGGCGCCGGAACTATCCAGGCGCACGACGTCCTCACCCGCCACGTCCTCAACGCCCGTCGCCGGCCGAACCGGTGGGGCGTCAGCTTCGGCAAGGAGACCCGCGAGTCCCCGCTCAAGGTCGACGCCCTGGCATCACTCATCCTCGCCCGAATGGCCCGTTCCCGCGTCCTCGCCGACAAGGGCTACGCCAAGCGGCGCAAGCCCAAGGGCCGCGTCGTCGGCTTCTAGGCCCTACGCATCCCCTGGAGGGCCCATGCCGAACATCGACGCCGCCCTGGCGGCTCGCCTCGACGAAGAGCTCGCCGCCGACCTCGAGCCCGTCTCCGGTCGGCTCGGCAAGGTCCGCCGCTACCTCGCCGGCGACCACGATCTGCCCTACATGCCCCGCGGGGCCAAGGCCGAGTACCGCCATCTCGCCAAGCGCTCCATCACGAACTGGACGCCGCTCCTCAGCGACACCTACTCGCACGGCCTTTTCGTCGACGGCTACCGCCCTGCGCGCGCCGGCGACAACGCCACCGCCTGGAGCTACTGGCAGGCCAACGGCCTCGACGCCCGCCAGAACATCGCCCACCGCGGTGCGCTTGAGTTCGGCACGAGCTACGCTCTCGTCCTGCCTGGCAGCGTGCAGACCAAGCGCATCCCGTACTTCCGGCCGCTGTCGCCCCTCCGCTCGGCCGCCTGGTACTCGGACCCCGACGAGGAGTTCCCGGAGCTCGCACTTCGGCACAAGGGCACGACCCTTGACGGCGCTCGCCTCATGGAGGTCTTCGACGCCGAGAACGTCTACACGTTCGCCAAGCCGAAGGGCGACGACTCTCGCTGGGTGCTCTCTGCGACGGAGTCGCACGGCCTCGGCGTCACGCCGTTCGTCCGCTTCCGCGACCGCCTGGACGGCGAGGCAACGGGCATCATCCGCCCGATCCTCAACCTCCAGGACCGTGTCAACGAAGTCGTTTTCTCGACCCTCATGGCGCTCCAGTACGCGAGCTTCCGCCAGCGCTGGGCAACCGGCCTGGCAATCCCCGAGGACGACGACGGCAACCCCGTCGAGCCCTTCAACTCCGCCGTTGACCGCCTCTGGGTCTCCGAAGACAGCGAGGCCCGCTTCGGCGACTTCGCCCAGACCGAGATGTCCGGACACCTGCGCCTCTACGACTCGAGCGTCAGCACCCTCGCGGCCGTCTCGCAGGTAAGTCCGACCGTCATGATGGGCGACCTCGTCAACATCAGCGCCGACGCCCTCGCCGCCATCCAGGACTCGACCCAGCGCAAGATCGGCGAGTACGAGACTAACTTCGGCGAGTCCTGGGAGTCCGGCTTTCGCCTCGCGGCCAAGGCCGCCGGCGACTCCGCCGGGGCTGCCGACCTCGACGCCCAGGTCCGCTGGCGCGACACCGAGGCCCGCTCCCTCGCGGCCACGGTCGACGCCCTCGGCAAGATCGCCACGATGCTCTCCGTGCCCGTCGAGGCGCTCTGGGAGCGCATCCCCGGCGTCACCGACGGCGACATCACGCGCTGGACCGAGTTGCGCGCGGCCAACCCCGACCCGATGACAGCGCTCCTTCAGGAGACGCAGCGTCAGACGTCGACAGACGCACCCGCCACCGAGTAGCACCCAGGAGGCGCCGTGACGACGCAGGAGATCCTCGCTCGCCGCCACATGCAGCAGCAGGTCCGCGACGTTGCCCGCCTCCAGGTCATCCTCGCCGAGCTCTGGGACCGCACGATGGACCCCGCCGACATCGACGGGTCCTTCCTCCGGTTCCAGGCTCAGGCGTCGGCCGTAATCAAGGCGGGCCGCCGCTCCGGCGAGCTCACAGCGCAGGAATACTACGACGCCTCCAAGGTCCTCGCCGGCTACGACAAGCCAGCACCCGACGTCGAGTTCCAGCCGACCGAGACGAAAGCCAACCGCGCCGCGCTCCACGCGACGAGCGTCGCCAACGCCAAGAAGGCGATCGCGAACGGCACGCCCGCCGACCAGGCCCTCACCGCCGCCAAGGCGGCCATGCTCCGGTCGGCCAAGCGCCGCATCCTCGAGGCCCCGCGACGGCGCATCATCGCTCTCGCGGACGCCGACGGCGACACCCGCGGCTGGGCCCGCGTCAGCGACGGCAAGCCCTGTCACTTCTGCGCCATGCTCCTCGGCCGCGGCCCGATCTACTCGGCCGGCACGGCGAGCTTCTCGGCCCACGACGGGTGCGGCTGCTCGGCCAAGCCGGTCTTCAAGAACGACCGCACCGGCGGCTGGGACCCCACCTCGCGCCGCCTGAACGACCTCTACAAGGCGTCCACGCGCGACGTCGGCGGCTTCTGGCGCACCGACTACGCCTACGCCGTCGCTCATCCCGAGCTCAGCCTCGAGGAGCTCCAGGCCGCCTTCGACGAGCGGCACGCCGCGTACTTCGCGGCCCGACAGACCAGCTAGGAGGCCCGAATGGCCGAAAATGGCAGGCTCGCCACAGCCGACCTCATGGCCGTTCCGGCGTCTGTGTCAGGGTCCGGTTTCCTCCGCCGCGACGCGGCGTCCCAGTACGGGATGCTCGCCTACGCCTTCCGCGAGGCCCTCGGGCAGCCCCTCGTCATCACCGAGGGCTACCGCGACTATACGCGCCAGCTCGAGTACTGGCGGAAGTACCAGGCCGGGACCGGCAACCTCGCCGCCTACCCGGGCAGCTCCAACCACGGCCTAGGCATCTCGTGTGACTTCGGCTCCGGCGTCGCCTCCTTCGGGACCGCGGCGAAGCGGTGGATGGACGCCAACGCGCCGGCCTACGGCTGGAAGCCCACCGGCAACTCGTTCAGCCGCCCCGAGGCCTGGCACTACGACTACGTCGGCGACCCCCGCATCACGCGCGGCCCGTCGATCTTCGACACCCCCGCTGCCACCCGTCATCCCGTCCCTGAGCCCCCGAAGGAGCACGACATGGACCTCGTCGCCGTCATCCTCGACGTCCCCAGCGCCAAGACCGATCCCGCGTACGCCTCCACCGGCGTGCTCGTCGGTGGGCGTTTCACCCAGACCTCGTCCGGCTACGCCCCGCGTGGCGCCTTCGAGGCCATGAAGGACGTGGCCCGCCGCCACGGTGGCCGAGTGCAGGACATCTCGGTCGACCGCGTCGGCTGGAACCAGTACGCGCTCTACGCCTCGCACGACTCCGAGACGGTCGACGCCTCGGCCCTCGCCACGGCCGTCCTCGCTGGCCTCGACGGCAAGCTCGCCGCCGACGTCGACACCAGCGCCCTCGCCGCTGAGGTCGCAGGCAAGGTCGCCGACACCCTCGCGGCACGCCTCAAGTCCTGAGCACCCGCACCCCACCATCTCAGCCCCGGCAGGTCCGGGGCTTTTTCGTTCCCAGGAGGAACAACATGACCGACACCAACGACCAGAAGAAGCCCTGGGGCGACGACTTCGACGAAGCGAAGGCCTGGACGCTTGTCCAGAACCTCCGCGGCGCCAAGACCACCCTGCAGGCCGACCTCGCTACCGCCCGCCAGGCGCTGACGGAAGCCGAGACGAAGGCCACCGCAGGCGAGACCGAGAAGGACCGCGCCGACAAGGCCGAGCGTGCCCTCTGGACCGAGCGGGCCCTGCGCAAGCACCCCACCGTGTCCGAAGACTTCGTCGACTTCCTCTCCGGTGACACCGAGGAGGAGATCCTCGCCAAGGCCGAGCGCCTGTCGAAGGTCGGTCAGCCGAAGGCCCCCGCCGAAGCGCCCAAGCCGGATGCCGATGCCAAGCCCGATGGCGAACCCAAGCCGGACGCCGACGCGAAGCCAGAACTCCCCGGCAAGCCGAAGCCCGACCTGACCCTCACTCCTGGACACGGCGGCGATGTCGCCGAGCCCTTTGACCCTGCCGCGATCGCCGCCAAGGCGCGCAGCTAACCCTCTCCGAAAGGACCCGGCCACATGCCGAACGACCTCTACACCCCGGCGCAGGTCGCCGCCGTCGCCGCTGAGCTGGCGAAGGAAGACTCCGTCCTCACCGCGCTCATCTCGCGCAACTACGACTCCGACATCGCCACCGCGCTCGGCAAGACCGTCGACGTGCGCGTCGGGCCGGCCCTGATCGCCCGCGACCGCGACATCGACGAGACCCAAGCCGCCATCGTCACGGACGACCTCACGGAGAAGACCGTGCCGGTGAGCCTCACCACGCACGCCTACAGCGCCCTCGCCCTCTCCGAGGGCGATGTGAGCCTCCGCATCGACGACTTCGCGTCCCGCGTCCTGGCCCCGCAGGTCGAGGCCGTCGTCGACAAGCTCGAGCACCTGGTGGCCGAAAAGCTGCGCGCGGTCCCCCTCGACACGTCCATCGCCTACGACCGCACCGACCCGGTCTCGGCATTCACCCGCATCCGTGCGACCCTGCGTCAGCGGAACGTCCCCGCGAGCGGCCTCGTTGCCGTCGTCGGGACGGCCGTGTACGCCGACCTCCTGGACGCCAAGGCGATCACCGACGCGAGCCAGTCCGACTCGCCCGCGGCTCTCCGCGAGGCGCAGGTGGGGCTCGTGCGTGGCTTCACGGTCGTCGAGTCGACCCGTCTCGAGGAGGACCAGATCGTCGCGTTCCACAAGAACGCCTTCACCCTCGCCGTCCGGGCCCCGAAGGTCCCCGAAGGTGCCACCTTCGGGGAGACCGTGAGCGCGAACGGTTACGCCCTGCGCTACCTCCGCGACTACGACGCCAAGTTCACCGTCGACCGCTCGCTCGTGTCGATCTTCGCCGGCGTCACGGCGATGCCGCTCTTCCGTATCGAGCGGGACTACGCGCTCGGCACGGTCAAGGTGACGGAGGTGCCGAACGGCGCCGCCATCCGCATCTCGACGTCCGACACCGAACCCGCCGGCGAGTAGCCGACTGAGGAGGGAGCCGGGGTGACCGGCTCCCTCCTCACCGCCTCCCGAGAGGAGACCGAGTGCCTAACCTGCTCCCGCCCCCGGTCGCCGAGCTCGAGCGGCGCCTCCGCGTCCCGGAGGGCTCCCTCGAAGAGGAAGACCTCGCCGGCGCTGAAGCGGCCCTCGAAGACGCCACCGCGCTCGTGCTCGCCGAGGTCGCCACCTCCAAGGCTTCGACCTGGAAGATCGACGCCCCTGACGTCGTCCACCTCGTCGTCCTCAAGGCTGCCCGACGCGAGTACGAAAACCCGCAAGGCATTGCCCAGGAGACCTACGGCGAGCACACGGTCGGCAACACCGAGACATCCGGCGTCTACTTGACCGCCCGCGAGATCGCCCAAGTCCGACGCGCCGCGACGGGCCGCTCCGGCGGCTTCGTCGGAACCATCCGCACGCCCAGCGCCTACGGAGACGGAGACACGACGTGACCCAGCCCCCTGAGCCGCGTAACGCAGTCATCGACGGCGTCGTCTACCTCGTCTCCGTCGATGCCCTTACCGGTGTCGTCGGGGAGGCCCTGCCGTGGGTCGAGCTGGAGGACGTGCCGTGAGCCTTGCGCGCCCCACTCGAGCGCGCCCGGTCTACCGCCTCCGCCCCGGCACGGCCCTCGACTACGACGGCGACCCCGTTGAGTCCTGGGCAGCGCCAGAGCGGCAGCGGCTCCGGGGCGCCGTCGTCCACGACGTCACGTCGTCTGAGAAGGACGGCGTCGTCACCCGCCTCACCGAAGGGGAGCGCCTCCTGCTCGTCCCCTCGGCCGCCGACCTGCACCGCGACGACCGCGTCGAGATCTCCGGCGAGGTGTGGCGCGTCGACGGCGACCCCGTCGTCCGCCGCAGCGAGTCCATGGGCACCTCCACCTCCGCCCAGCTCGTCCGATTCACCGCCTGAGAGGAGCCGCATGGCCCGCAACCAGCTCCGCCTCGATAGCCCCGGCATCCTCGAGGTGCTGCAGTCCGCCGATGTCGCCGCCCTCGTCGCCGACACCGCCGACAGCGTCGCCAGCAACGTCTCCGAGACGGTCCGCAGCGGCGAGCCCCTGCCGGTCAAGGTCGACACGTACACAACCGACCGTGCTGCCGCTGGCGTGACGCTCGCACACCCCGCGGGCCTCGGCATGGAGGCCAAGCACGGCACGCTCAGCAAGGCCGCTGCGGCTGCTGGCCTCGAGGTCAGGAGCAAGAAGTGACCGGCTTCGTCTTCCCCGACGCCCGGCTCATCACCCGCGACGTCCTCCGCACGCTCCTCGCCGGGCGCCCCGAGCCGGAAGCCTTGGGCGTCACGGTGAGCACGAAGCCGTCCGACCCCCAAGGCCCGCGCCCCTACGTGCGTGTCCAGGTCGACGGCTCGAGCCGCACGCCCCGCCTCAACGGTCAGCAAGCCGTCCGCCTCTCCATCTGGCACCGCGACGAGGGCCTCGGCTTCGCGCTCGCTCGCCTCTGCGAAGCACTCCTCCTCGGCGCCCACGCCCCCGGCGTACGCAGCTTCGGCGACCGTACGGGCCCGATTCCCACCGAGGACCCCGACACGGGAGAGCCCCTCTCCTACCTCACCCTCACCGCTCGGCTCGTGCCGGAGCAACTCGACTGATTGGAGCGACTCCCATGGGAGAAGCCAAGAACACCGCCCAGTGGCAGGGAGCCGACGTCTACATCGCAGCCGTCGACACCGAAGGCCCCGACGACGTCACCACCGCCTGGGGCGCTGCCTGGGAGGCCGCCGGCCTCCTCGACGGCGCCGAAGGCTTCACCGAAGGCCGCGACGAGGACACGTCCGAGTCGTACGCCTGGGGTGGCATCCTCTACCGCCGAACGAAGTCCAAGCACAAGCGGACCTTCAAGTTCGTCGCGCTCGAGGACAACAAGGCCACCTTCCGACTCGTAAACCCCGGCTCGGAGCGCATCACCGTCGGCGGCGTGCGCACCTCGCGCATCGTCGTCCCGACGACCGACGCCTTCGCCATCGGCTTCGAGCTGCGTGACGGCGGACGCACCAAGCGCCGCATCGTCAAGCACGCCGAGGTCTCCGAGATCGGCGAGGTCAAGGAAGGCGAGGAGGACCCCACGGTCTACGAGATCACCGTCCTCATCTTCCCCGAGGAGGACGGCACCCTCTACACCACCGTCGAGACCGACCCGACGGCCGTCGTCTAGCCCTCCCCTGAACCGGCGAGGGAGCGTCCGCGCGGGACGCTCCCTCGTCTCTCACCCATGCCCGCGCACCTTTCCGACCCGCGCTAGGAGAACCCCCGCATGACCGCACGCAAGAGCCCCACCGCCGCCGAAGCACTCGGCGAGCACGTCCCCTTCACTTTCGCCGGCATCGACTACAGCGTCGCGCCGACCAGCCAGTGGCCCTTCGAGGCCCTCGAGGCGTTCGAGGACGGCAAGGTCGCCACGTTCCTCCGTCTCGTCCTCGGCGACGACCAGATCGCCGCCTTCCGTGCGACCAAGCCCACCGTCGCCACCTTCCAGGAGTTCGTCGTCGAGCTCCAGAGCGCCCTCGGCATCTCGGGAAACTGAGCGAGCTCGTCGCGCTACTCCGCGACGACGCTGACGTCGTAGAAGCCGACCTCCAGCGCTTCTACGGCGTCGACCTCGCGGCCTACTGGCGCGGCGAGCTCTCCCTCCGCCGCCTGTCCATCCTCGTCTCCCGGCTCCCCGCCGACTCCGCGACGGCCCGGAAGCACGCCGACGTCAACCCCGACTGGACGGTCGAAGCCATCCTCATCGCCGACCTCTGGTCCGCGTGGACCGGCAAGCCCCACCCCGCACTCCCCAAGCCCAAGAGCGCCAGCACGCGCTACGCCAGCCTCCGCGCTCGACTCGAAGAGCAGCGCGCACGGCTCGAGCAGCCGTGACGGTCTCGGCCCCCCTCCTCTTGCATGAAACTGTGCCCGCGCTGCGATGAACGTAAGGACTTCAGCGAGTTCGGTCCCGACCGCCGAGCGCGGGACGGCTTGCAAGGTCGCTGCCGCGAATGCCAGCGCCTTGCAAACCGGGAAACGTACGCCCGCAACCGTGCCGCAATTCTGGCCGCTGCGGCTGCTCGGTATGCCGCCAACCCAGAACCCGCCAAGGCCTACCAGACGGCGTACCGCAAGACGGCTGGTCGTGCCCATGGAATGACCCCATCAGAGAAGCGTCAGCGCCTTGACGAGCTCGGGTGGGCCTGCCAGGTCTGCGCTCGCCCCTTCGAGACACCCACCGCGGCGCATGTTGATCACGACCACGCATGCTGCCCAGGCAAGCAGTCCTGCGGTGAATGCGTTCGCGGGCTGCTCTGCGCTGGCTGTAACCACGCCATTGGTAGTGCCCGCGATAGCCCCACCGTCCTACGTTCGCTGGCCACATACCTCGAGCGCTAACCCTTTGAAACCCCGGTCCGTTGTGGCCGGGGTTTTTTCATGCCCAAGGAGGTCCGATGTCCAACGTCGGCTTCGCCACCCTGACCATCATCCCGTCGGCGAAGGGCTTCGGCTCGGCGCTCTCCGGCGAGGTCAACCCCGCCATGAGCCGTGCTGGCGCTGACGGCGGTGGCCTGTTCGGCAAAGGCCTCATGCCCTCCGTCGGCAAGCTCGCCGCCGGTGCCGGCGCTCTCTTCGCCGCGGTCGGCGTTGGGGGCTTCTTCAAGGACGCCGTCCAGGGCGCCGCCAACCTCGAGCAGAGCGTCGGCGCGATCGAGACCGTCTTCAAGAGTGCCGCCCCGCAGATGCTCGACTGGGCCTCTACCGCGGCCACGTCGGTCGGCCTGACCAAGAACGAGTACGCCGAACTCGGAACGCTCATCGGCACCCAACTAAAAAATGGTGGAACAGCCATGGACGAGCTGGCGCCGAAGACCAACAACCTCATCGGCCTCGGTGCCGACCTGTCGTCGATGTTCGGCGGCTCGACCGCGGATGCCGTCGGCGCCCTGTCCTCCGCCCTCAAGGGCGAGCGCGACCCGATCGAGAAGTACGGCGTCAGCCTCAACCAGGCCGGTGTCGACGCGAAGGCCGCCGAGCTCGGCTTCACGAAGGTCGGCGGCGCGCTGTCGGCCGAGGCCAACCAGGCCGCGACCCTCGCGATCATCATGGATCAGACGGCCGATGCGCACGGCAACTTCGCCAGCGAGGCCGACACCCTCTCCCACAAGCAACAAGTCCTCAACGCCATGTGGGAGGACGGCAAGACCCGCATCGGTGCGGCCCTCGTGCCCGCTATCTCCGGCCTGGCGTCGATCCTCATCGGCGTCCTCGGCCCCGCCCTCAACGGCGCGGAGACCGGCATCAAGACGGTCATCGACGTCGCCGGCGGCATCTACTCCATCCTCGGCAAGGGCGACTTCAAGCCCTTCGCCGGACTGCAGGAAGACAGCGGCTTCGTCGACTTCCTCTTCACGATGCGCGAGACGGCACAGTCCGCCATGGCTGGCGTGGGTAGCGCGTTCTCGACGCTCGCTCCGTACCTAGCGCCCATCGGCGCCGTCGTCGGCGGGCTCCTTCTCAACCTCGCTCCCATGCTCAACATCGGCGCCAGGGTCGCCTCGGCATTTGCGCCCATGATCGCTACCTTGACCAAGCTGGCCCCCGCAGCGCGTTTGCTCCTCGGCCCCTTCGGTCTCGTCGTCGGCATCATTGGCGCCCTGCTCGCAAGCTCGCCGGAGCTGCGCAGCCAGCTCGCGGGTCTCGCCTCGACCGTCGGCTCCTCGCTCACCCCGATCTTCGCCACGCTCGGCAGTGCGGTCTCGCAGCTCCTCCCGGTCATCACCGGCGCGCTGGGCACGCTGGGCCCGGTCTTCTCGAGCTTGCTCGCGGCCCTTGCGCCGGCCCTCGGCATGATTGTCGGCCTCATCGGCGAAGTAGTCGCCGCCGTCATGCCGCTCGTGTCGAGCCTGCTCTCGCAGCTCGTCCCGGTCATCGTGCAGCTTGTTGGCGCAGTGCTCCCGCCGCTCGTGGCGATCTTCTCTCAGGTCGCCAGCGCCATCGCGCCGCTCATCGTCATGCTCATCAGCACGCTCGTGCCGGTCTGGTCTTCGGTGATCAGCGCGATCCTGCCGGTCATCTCGACGCTCGCGGGGCTGCTCATTCCGATCATCCAGGCGCTCCTCCCAGTCGTCACGACGGTCTTCGGTGTCATCGCGGCCGTCATCACCGCCGCACTGCAGATCGTCCAGGGCGTCATTCAGGTCGTCACTGGCGTCATTTCGGGCAACTGGTCTCAAGTCTGGACGGGGCTCGGCAACATCGTTGGTGGGGCCTGGAACCTCATCAAGTCGGTCATCATGGGCGCGCTGTCGATCGTGCAGTCGGTCATCAGCGCGGCCCTTAGCCTCATCGGGTCGCTCTTCTCGTCGGCCTGGAACGGCCTGACGGGCATCGTCTCTGGCGCCTGGGCCGGCATCACCGGCGCCATCTCCTCGGGCGTTTCATCGGCTGTCTCCTTCGTGAGCAGCCTTCCGGGGAAGATCCTCGGCGCTCTGTCCGGCCTTGGCTCGCTCCTCGTGTCGGTCGGCTCGAACATGATGCAAGGCCTCATTCAGGGCGTGCAGGCCGCGGCCGGCCGCATCGCCGAGGCCGTTCTCGCCCCGATCCGCAACTCGGTCGAGGGCGTGAAGAACTTCCTCGGCATTCACTCGCCCTCGCGCCTCATGCGCTCGATCGGTGTCTTCACCGGTCAGGGCATGGCTATCGGCCTCGCGTCGACCGCGGGTCTTGTCGCTCGAGCATCCGACGCGCTGATCCCGACCGTCCCGACGATTCAGTCGCCGGACGCCTTCGACGCGGCGCAGTCACGCGCACGCATCGACGGCGCGGGCCGGCCCCCCGCAGGAGGCGACCAATTCAACATCTACGAAGCCGTCTCGGCGGAGGCCACCGCACAGGAGGTCGCGCGCCGCAAGAAGGGACAGGACGCCTAATTGTTCACCGTACAAGCGGGCGACCTGCCCCTCTTCGGCACCGACGAGTTCGGCGTCCTCTGGGGCGTCAGCAACGTCGAGGGGTGGGGCCCGACCGGCTCCACCGCCTCGCAGACGCAGCGGCCCCGCCAGTCCGGCGCATGGTCGGGCGCCAAGCTCGCGAAGGCCCGGGCCGTGACCATCACCGGCGGCTTCACGGCCCCCACACCGGCCGCCGCGCAGGCCGCCCTCGACCGTCTCGGTACCGCCATCAGCCGAACCGAATTCGTCATGTCGATCGCCGAGACGACGAGCCCGCGCTGGGGCCTGTTCTACCAGACCGGCGAGCTCATCCCCACCTGGATCAACTCGACACAAGTCGACTGGTCGTTTCAAGTCGCGTCCGACGATTGGCGCAAGTTCGGCGCCGACCTCGCAACGTCGACGACCCTTCCGAGCACCTTCGGCGGGCTCGTCATCTCTCCGATGTCGGGAGGCACCGACCCGGAGTACATGACTGCCGCGCAGGCCGACGCTGCCGCCAACACGCAAGGCCGTCGGCTGACCGCCGCGGGCGGCGAGGACTACTACGACGTTCTGACCGCCGCGGGGCAACCTGCCACCGACCAGTATCTCGCCTCGTCCTCGCCCGCGACGGGTGGCCTGACCGTTGCCTTCACCGTCGATGCCACGACGGTCACCGGGCAGGTCTCGCTCGTCAACCCCGGCAATGAGTCCGGCCCCGTGAGACTTCGCATCGACGGCCCATGCGTGGGGCCCGTCGTCACTCACGTCTCCACCGGGGCCCAGCTCGTCTTCTCCTCTTCGCTCGCTCTACGCGCCGGCGAGTGGCTCGAGATCGACATGGAGGCGCGCACGGTCCTCGCCAACGGGCAAGCCTCGCGCGCCGGGTGGATCACCTCGCGCGGGTGGTCCCAGTTCGATCCCGGCCTCAACACGTGGTCATTCACCGCCGCGTCCTTCACCCCCGCCGCACGCCTCACCGTGACGGCGACGCCCTCCTGGAAGTAGGACACTCTTGACCAATCGACTCTGGCCCGCCGACGCCGTCGGGGGCGCCCCCGCATACAGTGGCCGAGCCCTGCGACAGACGCAGGCGCCTTTCGCCTTCGGTGCCACCGCCGGCCGCCCGCTCGGCGCCCACTCCGGCGTCCGTCCCGGAACGTCCACCACCACCGTCACCGCCTCGACCACCGCCTGGAGCTGTGCCCCGCACGCGGGCTTGCTCGACGTCCAGACCGCCGCTGAAGCCGGGCCCTACACCTACGCGATCGACGCCACGGTGTCCGGAGCACTCACCGCGTCCAACGCGTCGAACCCCCGGACCGACCTCGTCTACGTCCAAGTCACCGACGCGGCCGAAGACGGTGCGGCCCCCGGGCAGGCGCCTGTCGTCACGGTCGGCTACATCGCCGGCACCGCCTCAGCGACGGCGCCGACTCCGGCAACGCCCGTGCGGTCCATCCCCCTCGCAAAGATCAACGTGCCGAAGACGGGCGGCGGCAACCCGACCGTCACTTGGATCGCCCCCTACGCGGTCGCGGCCGGCGGCTTCCTGCCCGTCTGGGACCAGACAGAGCGCGACGCCCTCGCCAAGAGCGAGCCCCTCGCCATCTGGCGCCTCGACAAGCACTGGGCCGAGCTCTGGAACGGCTCCGGCTGGGAAGTCATCGGTCGTCACGCCGCCCGCAACACGCGCCGCGTCGTTACGACCGGCCAGAACTCTCCGGGCGGCCTCATCCTCGAGCAGCTCACCGTCCCCGCCAGCCCCCAGGCCCAGCGCGTCAACTGGAACATCGACGGGCTCATCTCACCCTCGGCAGCGGGCCGCGCCGGCGTCGGGGTCACGAGCACCGCGGGCACGATCACCCAGCCCTCCGCCGTCCGCATGTACACGCAGGTCGGTCAGCAGTATTACGGCTACTCCCGCCGCGGCTGGGTCGATGTGCCAGCCAACTCGTCGCCGACCATCACCTTCACCTCCGAGGCCGACGTCGGCTCCGACTGGCAGGTCACGATCGAGACCGAGACCCTCGCCGCCGGGCAGTTCTAGCCATGGCGGCGACGTACTCGTGGCTGGCCGTTGAGGCCCGCACCGGCGTTGTCATCGCCGATCTCCCTGACCTGTCCTGCGACAAGGTCTCGACTCAGATCGGCACCTACACGACGACGACCGCCAAGCTCCCCGTCGGCACCCGGCGCACACCCGAGAACTGGCTGCGCGCCACCAAGCCCGGCGCGACCTTCCTCGTCGTCGTCGACGACGCGAGCGACCTACCGGTATGGGGCGGGCTGCTGACGAAGCGCACCCGCACCGAGGGCGACACGATCGACGTCTCGCTCGCCACGGCCGAAGCCTACTTCGACCGCCGGTACGTCGGTGACGAGGTGTTCGGCTCCGCGGACCCCTTCGTCGGCGTGGACCAGAACACCATCGTGACGACCCTCGTGGCTAAGTACGCAGCCGCAGGGTCGAACGGCGGGCTCCCACTTCGCCTCGAGCGCATCGGCAGCGCCGGCACCGCTCGCACCCGTACCTACGCCGACCAGTCCGACAAGACCCTCTACTCGGCGCTCACAGAACTCATGGCCGTCGACGGGGGTCCCGAGTGGACGGTCGGCTGGGAGCGAACGGGCACAATCATCACGCCCGTCCTCCAGGTCGGCACGCGCCTCGGCCGGGCCGTGACGCCAAACCTCTCGCCCAACGCCACGTTCGAGATCCCCGGCCCCGTGTCCGACGCCGAGTACAGCGAGGACTATTCCTCGAGTGGCGGCGCAAACGACGTCTTGGCGACCTCGTCGGCGTCGGGTGACGAACGCCCCCAGTCCCGGCATGTCGTGACCCGCGACCCCGAGCGGCCGACCTTCGAGCAACGGTTCTCCCCGTCGACGTCGATCACCGACGTCGGCACGCTCGAAGATCACGCGACCGCGCGCGCCGCTGCGGTGCGCGACGGGGCCCTCGCCCTGTCGCTCGGCTCGGTCACGAAGAGCGCCCCGCGCGTCGGCATCGACTGGAACGCCGGCGACGACATCGGCTACGTCGTCGGGGGCCCCGACCGCTTGGGGCGAGAGACCGTCCCCGGCTTCCCCGGCGGACTTACGGGCGTCGCTCGTGCAGTCGGCTGGGAACTCAGCTTCGAGAGCGCCTCGTCCCCCGAGAAGATCACGCCCGTCCTGCAAGACCCCGAGGAGGCCTAGTGGCAATCACCGCCAGCGTGCCCAACGACGAGGCCCGCGACTCGCGCCGCTTCGAGCGTATCGAACGCACGGTCCGTGAAAACCAGGCGTCGATCGCCGAGACGGTCAAGCCGATTGTCTCGGACCTCGGGCGAACCATCGAAGAGAAGCTCGCCACCGGGTACTACACCCGCGAGCAGGCTGACGCCGCCATGGCCGCCCGCGTAGCCGCGCCCGGCGCCATCGCTCCGACGACGGTCTCCGCGTCGGGCGCGGTGTCGTCGGCGACGACGATCTCGGCGACCGGCGGCGGCTCTTTCGGCGGCACCCTCTCAGCGGGCGGACGGCTGACCGCCAACGCCGGCATGACCTCGACCGGCGTCCGTTCCAACCAGGTCACCGTCGGCTACGTCGCCATGTACGTCGACCAGGACGGCAACTTCGGCTACGCCCCGTCGACGATGTCGACGAAGTCGCTGCTCCGCAACTTCAGCGCCGACCTCGAGCACTGGCTCACCCTCATCCCCAAGGTGTTCGCCTACAAGGGCGACCCCGACCGCGTCGAGCAGCTCGGCCTCGTCGCCGAGCTCGTCGTCAAGCGCGAGCCCATGCTCGGCATCTACGACGAGGCCTACAAACTGCGCGGCGTCCGCTACGAGCTCCTCGGCGTCGTCTGCCTTGCCCTCATCCAGGCCCACGTCGCCGAGACGCGCGCCTTCCGCGATGACATCACCCGCCGCCTAGCTGCCCTGGAGGCCGCCGCATGATCCGCCCCTACCGACGAGTCCGAGAACGCCTCGGCCGCCGCGGCCTCGCCCTCGTCGTCTTCTCGCTCGTCTTCGCTCTGACGGGCCTCCGCGCCATCCTCGCGCCCACGGAAGACGACGGCCGCTTCATCCTTTACACCTTCCTCCCCGTGCCGATGCGCGTCATCCTGTGGTTTGTCCCGGCAGCCCTGGGCCTCTGGGCCGCCTTCCGCGGCACCGGCCGCGACGCCATCGGCTTCTCGGCGCTGGTCATTCCCGCCACGGCGATCGCCTTCTCGTACGTCTGGTCCTGGGTCGGCTACTTCGCTGGCCTGACCGACTGGTCGCTCGGCTGGACCGGCGCCGCGAGGTGGCTGCTCGTGCTCGCACTGGTCCTCATCGTCTCGGGCTGGAAGGAGGCAGATGAGCCCCCGCCCAGCACGATTTCGACCCACGAAGGAGGCCCGCGTGCCTGACTGGCTGCAGCCCGCCCTCGGCCCCATCGGCCTGCTCCTCGGGGCCGTCGTCACCTTCTTTGGCGTCCGCTACACGGCACGCTCGAGCGCCAGAGCAGCAGCCAGGACCGCCGACGTCGCCAGCCGTCAGGTCGACGTCGACGAGTGGCAGGCCATCCTCGCAGCTCTCCGCGAAGAGATTCGCGACCTCCGCCAGCGAGTCGGCCACCTCGAGGAGCAGCGCGACACCGACCGAGCGAACATTCGCCAACTCTTGGCCTTCGCCCGCGGCCTCATCGCGATCGTCTACCGCCTCGCGCCCGACCACCCCATCCCCACCCCGCCGTCGGCGTTTGTCGACGAGCTCGCCTACATCACTGAAAGGCCCCGCGCATGAGCATCTACACCCCCACCTTCTGGAAAGACGCCGCCGAGCGTGCCATCAGCACCGCGGCCCAGGCCGCCATCGGCGTCCTGACGGCTGGCTCGATCGGCCTCGTCGACATCGACTGGGCCAGCACCGGCTCCATCGCCGGCCTCGCCGCGGTCGTTTCGCTCCTCAAGTCGATCGTCGCCTCCGGCATCGGCAACGGCGACGCCTCGCTCGTCGACACCGCTGGCTCCGGCCGCCACGCAGCCTGACCACCCTCCCCACGCAGCACCCGAGAAAGTAGGTCTACATGGGTAGGCAAGTATTCACCGTCGATGACACGACCAAGCTCCCGCCGCAGGGGGTCCTTGACGCCCTCGACAAGGTCATCGGCGGCACCGCCCTCGCCGGCATTCGCCACTCCAAGGTCACGACTGACGGAACCGACCAGACTTCCGTGCTCCTCGCCGAGCTCACCGCTCTCCTCGCAGACGGAGGCGGCTCGCTTTTGCTACCGGAGGGAACCGTCCGCCTCGACGGACAGATTGACCTCCCCTTCACCCTCGATTCGACAGGCGCCCCAGTCCAGGCACCGCTGACGATCATCGGCACCGGCGCGTGGGCCTCGGGCCGCGGCTCGAGCATCGCGCAGACCCCAGTCGGTGGCACTCAGCTCGATCTCCGCTACGCCGGCACCGGCGCCGCCAAGGTCCTGACACGCGGCTTCGGGCGTCTCACGATCCGCGGGGTCACATTCACCGACCTTGGCGTCTCTTCGGTGCCGTTCTTCAAGACCACCAACACCACCGTCGACATTCAGGGCAACGCCTTCATCGGCAACCCCTCGAAGCGCAACCAGCAGTGCGACCAGGACGCCATCATCCTCGGCGGGAGCACGACGCCCACCGGTGGGGACTTCGACACCACCGACAACGGCCCGTTCCAGGGCTACGGCAGCATTGTCGCCGGCAACTGGTTCAACCGCGTCCGCCGCGTCGTCTTCGGGCAGACCTACTGCAACGGCGTCACCGTCCGCGACAACACCGTGTGGCAGGCCTGCGGCTCCAACCTCACCGACGGCGCGTGCATCGAGTTCAACTCCGGCACCACCGCCAACTCCGTCTTTGGCAACGTCATCACCGGCAACCTCATCGAGGTCGGCGCCTACCCCTACGGCATCAAGCTCGACCAGGCCCAGGACAACACCGTCGCGGCGAACAACTTCTACGACCAGTCCGGCACGACGATCGCCTACATCTACGCCGCGTCCGGCGCCGCCAAGTACAACCACTTCTCGCTCGGCTACGGCTACATCGGCGGCACCTGGCCCGGCGGGGTCCACGTCAAGGAAGCAGTCGCCGGCACCAACACCATTGTCAACGCGGCGGCCGGCGTCAGCCAGCACGTCGGGTCGCACACGTTCCTCACCGGCATGCGCACGGCAGCCGCCGTCAACCGCGGCGCGGGTGCCCCCGAAGTCATCTTCGGCACCGCGACGACGGCCGCTGGCATCTACACGGGCGCCGGAGCCCCCGAAGGCAACATCACGGCGCCGACCGGGTCGCTCTACCTGCGGACGTCGGGCGACTACGGCACAACGGTCTACGTCAAAGAGGCTGGCGACGCTGCGACGACTGGCTGGGTACCCCTCGGCCCGTACGCGGCGACGGCACTCACGAGACGCACGAGCGCGTACACGATGACGACCCTCGATCGGACCATCGTCTTCGACAGCGCCGCCGGCGCAACCGTCACGCTCCTCGACCCCGCGACCGCCCCCGTCGGCCGCCCCGTCACCGTCAAGAACGTCAACGCGACGAGCATGACGGTCGCCACGGCCGGCACGAGCAAGACCATCGACGGCGCAGCCACGGTCGCGCTCGCCCAGTGGCAGACCTGCACCGTCGTCAGCGACGGCACGAACTGGCTGCGGGTGTGACTACGTTGGCATCCCGGGCCCCATAGCAAGGCCTAGCATGCCCACATGCGGCAGACGGATCTGGAACACCTGCAACAGCTAATGCCCGCAGCGGAACTTGGACAGATCTCGCGCTCCGATGTGTCGTTCATCTTCATGAGCGTGCGAGAAGAAGCCAGAGGCATGCCGTTGCTCAGAGATGTCGGTGACTGCATCGCACACAGGCAGCGAACCAAGGGTACCTCGTATCAATATGTGACCGAGTTCGTCGCACACTTCCGACAAACGGCTACGCACGGGGGCACCTTTAAAATCGACCTCTTCTTCCCCATTGAATCCATCCTCGCGCAACTGCATGACGTCTTGAGAAAAGCCGGAGTGGAGTACGACTCGGTCCGGGTCGACAGGCATAGCGAGCAATGGGCCCGCCTGCTCGCGAGTGTGCTCGCCGGGACAAGGTTCGACCTGGACATGGCCCACTGTGAGCTTGTGCACGAGCCGCAGCCCCATCTGGTGATTCAATTTCTCGAAGACATAAACGGCGTGCTTCGGATTCCGACTTCAGTCGCAATCGGGGTCCCCGCCTTCGTGGATTCGCCGAGGCTGTAGGCACGATCGGGTCAACTGCATTGTGTCGCCTACCATTCAGCCGGATCCCCACCAAGCCCCGCCCTCCACCCCGGAGGGCGGGGCTTTTCGTCGTTCACGGCCCCTCTTCCCCCACCCACCACGCCAGGCACTCCGCCGGGCTGCTCGCCCGCCCCAGCTCCCGCCGCGTCCTGGCGTTCTCCGTCGTCCACCCGCCGCGCAGGTCCCGCCACACGCTGCCGAGCACGCGCTCGGACCCGTCGACGCGGATCGAGAACCCCGCCGGGTGCGGCAGCATCGCCAGCGCCCCGAGCCAGTACCGGCCCACCCGGGCCCGCTCGGTGACGTTCGTGCCGGCCTCGCGGTCCTGGATCTCCTTGTCGCGCTTGTCGGGTTGGACTGCCATGCGGCGAGCGTGGCATGGGCCGCTGACAGCGGGCGAGACTCGAGCGCGCCTCAGGGCACCACTGCGAGCCGCTGATACTCTCGCGTGTAGTGGGGAATCACCAGGACCCCACCCTCGTTCTACCCGCCGAAGGAGGTACTCATGTCCGCCACGAGCGACCAGGCAAAACGAGCCGCCGCCTCCGTGCTCGACCAGGCCTGGGACTCCGACCGGTTCCCCGTCGACCCGGTAGTCATCGCTAGTCGCATGGGCGTCCAGGTATACGAGGGACAGCTCCCCGACAACATCAGCGGCCTACTCAAGAAGGACCCGGGCGAGGCGGCGGAAATCTTCGTCGACATCGAAGACCCGCCTGTCCGTCGACGCTTCACGACAGCGCACGAGCTCGGGCACTTCGAGCAGCGCCGCGACGAAGGCGATTTCGTCGGCTTCGTCGACCGCAGGGATGGCCGATCAAGCGAAGGCGCTCACGACGAGGAGATCTTCGCGAATACTTTTGCCGCGCACCTCCTCATGCCACCCCTAGCCGTCAAGGTCCTCGTGCAGGCCGGTCGGAATGTGCTGGAGATGTCTCGCTTCTTTGGGGTGTCGCTGCAGTCAATGCAGTTCCACCTCGAGAACCTCGGCTATCGGCGCGTGGACGGCTAGTGAGCGAACCCGAGCCGCCGGAGGCTCCGCGCCCTCCGCGGACACTCTCCGCGTCATCCGCCGAGATCGCCGACATCCTTCGGGCCGCAGGACGCGACAGCTTCAAGCGTGTCTCGGACTCCACGGGCGCGCCGCTGAGCGCGAGTCTCCGCCGCCGACGGTGGCCCTGGAGCCGCAAGCAACCCACCAGCCTTGAGGAAGTTGTCCTCGCCGATCACGATCTCGACGTGCGGTTAAAGGCACTGGTTGCACGGTGGTCCGTGGGCGCCATGATTGGCCAACTCGTCGTGGCTGACGGAGTCTTTGTTCTGTATGCCTGGCTAGGCAGGGACTGGGATATAGAGCCTGCAGTCATCCTCGGCTGGCTCTCTGCGACCGTCGTGGAAGTTATCGGCATCGTTGTCATCGTTGCCCGGTATTTGTTCCCAAAGGACGGGCACCGCTGGAGCCAACACCACGGCGGCTAGGCCTCGACGCTTCACATGAATTCGCCGGTCTCGACCTTCATGTCGGCCGCCGTACGCAACGCGCTACCCCAGCTCGAATACGATTCCTCGTCGTAGCGCGGACCCGTTGGCTCGACTATCCATGGGTGCTCGGGGTCGGCGTCCGGAGCGTGGGTCAGCTTGGCCACCTTCCAGGCCGCACCGTCGACGTACTTCGAGACCCAGAAGACGAACTCCGTCTCGGCAGACACGATGACGCTCTCGCCATCCCAGTCGAGGGTCCGCGACTCCCCCGGCTTCATGTTTCGAAAGTCATTCATGCTGGGACTCTAGCCTCTGCGCTCGGCGCGGCTCTACCCGGCCCCGTACTTCGACACAACTAACCCGACACCTCATGCCCCGTCCGGGCCAGACCCGGACGGGGCACTTTCGGTGTTCATGCCAGATCAGCCCTGGACCGCGGGCACCGTGAATCCACATTCGATGCATCGCATGTCGCCTCGGATCTCTGTGATGCTCTTCTCCTGCTCAAGCAAGAGACCCGAGCAGCCGGGCCGGGGGCACTCGGCCGTGGCCGGCCTCTGTCCTTTGATTCGCATTTTCTGTTCCTATCTGCGGCCTCGCCGCTCGCCGCACCGTGCGACTCATAGGTGAAACACTAGATTATTGATACTTATTCCCTGCGTCGCGCCTTCTCAAGGGCAGCCTCTCGTATCCACCGCGCCACCGGAACCGCTCCGGCGGCGGCGTCGACCTCGTGGCGTTCGGCCTCCGTAAAGCTCACGTTCTTCACGTGCTCGCGCTTGGTTTCCAAGGGTGGCCGCCCGCGGCCCTTCTTCTCCGTCATAAACCTCAGGCTACCTGTATGGATTTAATCCTTGACAGCCCCCAATTTGGGCGTATGGTTTAAATCACTCGACCGAAGGAGACACCATGAAGACCGCACTGCTCGACGACGACACCATCACGCACTACGTCATCATCCCGGACGCGAACGACCCCGCCCACTTCACGACCGTCTTCACCGACGGCTCCTACGTCCGCGACTGGGCACCGAGCGAAAGCGTTGCCGCATGATCGTCTCCACGGCCCTGGCCGCCCCTCATCCACTCGCGGACGACGTCGTCGGCCGCTTCCGCTCCGGCTACCAGCTCAACGACCGGCCGGCCGCCCTCACCGAGTGGCGCGTCACCACCGGCGACCCCGAGGTCGCCTCCGCCATCTACGACCTGCTCGGCGGCGACGCCCCGCAGGAGTGGCCGGCGAAGGGCGAAGACAACCTCGAGGTCTTCACGGCCTCCAAGGAGATCGACGTCATCATCGACAGCCCAAAGTCGGTGCGCCAGCGCCTCGTCCTCTGGGGCCGCAACGGCAAGCCGATCTACACGACGGACGGCGAGACGAAGGACGACGGCACGCCGGACCCCGACGCGCACCTGTCGCTGCAGGAGCGCAAGCAGCGCAGCCGCGACGGCGTCGGCCCGACCCCCGACGTCGAGGTCTACTTCCGCCTGAAGGAGCAGCCCGACCTCGGCGTCTTCAAGTTCCAGACCGGCTCGTGGTCGCTGGTCCAGGACTGGGTCTGGACGGACATGAAGTCGCAGCTCAGAGGAATCGAGGGTGCGATCGCGGCGGTTCTTGAGCTGGAGCAGATCTCCTACACGGCAAAGAATGGCCCCAAGGCAGGCCAACTGATCGAATACGTCAAGCCAGCCCTGGCCGTCTTGGGCGCCTACTCGTCCAGCGCGGCCTCGAGGCGCTCGAGCTTGCCGTCGATCTCACCCGAGTAGCCAGGTCGAATATCGGCCTTGAGCACAAGCGAAACACGGGAACCGAACGGGGCCACGGCCTCAGTCGCGCGCTTCACAACGTCCATGACCGTGTCCCAGTCGGGGCCTTCGATCTCCGTGAACATCGACGACGTCCGGTTTGGAAGGCCCGACTCGCGCACGACTCGCACCGCGGCGGCAACTGCGTCGTGGACGGAGCCATCCGACTTTCCATCGCCGCTGGGGGCGACACTGAATGCCACGAGCATCAGGCAGCCTTCCTCTCAACTACTCTCGGTGCTATCGCGCCCTCGATCTCGGTGAACATCGACGAGGTGTGGTTCGGCAAGCCGGACGCCCGCACGACCGCGACGGCGGCCGCCACGGCCGAGTGGACCGAGTCGGGTTCGGAGCCGGAGGACGGCCCGCCCTCGGGAGCGGCACCACTGGGCGAGACGGAGAACGCGACGATCATGCGTCCATCCTCGCGTGTGCGGGGCGGACGCGCCAGAGCGTGACGACCGCCCACGCCAGCAGCCCGAGCTCGAGCACGGCCCGCACGGTGACCACGGCGACCAGGTCGGTTCGCGCGGCGAGCAGGGCGTCGTACTCGAGGGGGTAGACCACCTGCGTCAGCCCCGCCACGACCACGGCCAGCACCGCCGGCACGACGAACCGCGGCCCGCCCGAGCGCGCGAGCACGAGCCCGACGACGACGGGCACCGCCAGCCACGCCACGAACTGCGGCGAACCGACCTTGTTGGTCACGATGAGGGCGACGACGACGGCCAGCGACAACGGACCCAGGAGGCGCGTGGCCGTCACCCCGCGGCGCACCGCCCGGAGACCCAGCAGCACGACGCCCAGCACGACCGCGGCCATCACGAGGCTCATCGCCTTCGCGGCGAACCCGACCCCGTCGCCGGCGATCTGGTAGGTGAGGATCTCACGATCGTAGTAGACGAAGGTCCCGGGGACCCCCGCGGCGGCGCGCCAGAGCCAGAGCACCGCCGCGGGCGACTCGACCTGCAGCCCGCGACCGGCCTGCTGGCCGACGAAACCGACCACGTTCCACCCACTGCCGAGCACGAGCGAGATCGAGACCACGACCGCGCTCGTCACCGCCGCGGCCACGACGACCTCGACCCGACGACGCACGGCGAGGACGGCGACCACCACAAGGGCGGCGGGCCAGACCTTGACCCAGGCCGCGATCGTGAGCAGGGCGGACGCCAGCGAGGGCCGGGTCGAGACGAGCAGCAGCCCCACCAGCGCTGTGGCGACCGTGACGGCGTCGATGCGACCGAGGGCGATCGGTCCGAGGGCGACGAGGAAGGCGAGCCACCACCACGCGGCGACCACGGACCCGGCGCGCCGCCGGGCCACGAGCACGACGAAGGCTCCGGCGTTCAACAGCGACACGAGCACGAGCCACACCGCCCCGTAGCCCGAATCGCCACCGAGCCGGGCGACCAGCATCGGCACCGCGGCGAGCAACGGGTAGACCCACGGTCGGTCGACGCCCACCCAGTCGCCGCCCCCGATGCCCTGCTGCATCCAGGTGCGGTAGACGACGTCGACGTCGCCCAGGGTGCGGTTGCCGCCGACGAGGTTGAGCCGGACGAGCCAGGCGTGCACGAGTACGAAGGCGATGCCGAGCACCACGGGTGACGCCGCGAGCGACCTCGCCCGCGCGACGAACGCGCTGCGACCGTCGGCCCCGGAGCGGGTGCCCGACGTCCGCGCGTCACGGACGGTCGGTGCACCGGGGTCGGCCGACGCGGAGGGCACGGGGGTCGGCATGCCCACAGGCTAGCCGTCGGTCCCGACACCGGGCGTCATGCGTCGGCCGACGTCGGCGGTCGCCGCTACGATCCCACTCATGCGCAGACCCGCCTCCCTCCGACTCGTCGCGACCGCGGCCGCCCTCGTGCTGGCCGGGTCGCTCGCCGCCTGCTCGTCCGACGGGGGCTCGGGTGCCGACGCCGCGGGCGTCGGTGCCGTCACCGAGGGCAAGCTCACCGTCGCCACGGGCGAACCGGCCTACGGCCCGTGGATCGAGGACGACGACCCGACGTCGGGCAAGGGCTACGAGGCCGCCGTCGCCTACGCGGTCGCCGAGAAGCTCGGCTACGACGACTCTGACGTCGTCTGGGTGCGCACCACGTTCGACGAGGCCATCGCGCCGGGGCCGAAGACCTTCGACCTCAACCTGCAGCAGTTCTCGATCACCGACCAGCGCAAGAAGGCCGTCGACTTCTCCCCCGCCTACTACGAGACGCGCCAGGCGGTCGTCACCCTGCCCGGCACCGCCGCGGCCGACGCCACCTCGATCGCCGACCTGAAGGGCCTCGCGATCGGCGCCCAGAGCGGCACGACGAGCTTCACCGCCGCCGAGAACGCCATCGACCCCGAGGGCGGTGTGCAGGCCTACAACTCGAACGACGACGCGAAGGCAGCGCTCGAGGCCGGCCAGGTCGACGCCATCGTCCTCGACGTCCCGACCGCCACCTACTTCGTCGAGGGCGGTGTCGTGCTCGGCCAGTTGCCCGCGACCGACGGGGCGAGCGACCAGCTCGGCATCGTCCTGCCGCTCGGCAGCTCCCTGACCGCCGACGTCACGAAGGCGGTCGACGGCCTCCAGGCCGACGGCACGCTCGCCGAGCTGCAGCAGCAGTGGCTCGCCGACTACGACGTGAAAGAGCTGTCGTAGCGCCTCGCACGGTCGCGGCCGACCCGGTGGCGGTCAGCGACCTCGAACTCGACCGGCGCGCGTTCCGTCGACGACAGTCGACCCGCTCCGTCGTGATCGCCGCCGTCAGCACGGTCGCCTTCGCCGTCCTCGCCTGGTGGGCGGTCACCAGCACGCCCGGTTGGTCCCGCGTCCAGTTCAGCTTCCTCGACGGGGCCACCTTCGCCTCGGCCTGGCCCCGCGTCGTCGAGGGGCTCTGGCTGAACGTGCGGGTGCTGCTGGTCGCCGCCGTCGGCGTGGCCGTCGTCAGCACCGTCCTGTCCGCGCTGCGCACCCTGCGGGGGCCGGTGTTCTTCCCCGTCCGGGCGCTGGTGCGGGGCTACACCGACCTGTTCCGCGGCATGCCGCTGATCATCGTGCTGTACCTCGTCGGCTTCGGCGTGCCGGGCCTCGGCCTCGGCATTCCGCGCCTGCCCGCCGAGTTCTGGGGCACGATCGCGTTGATCCTCACCTACTCGGCCTACGTGTCCGAGGTCATCCGTGCCGGCATCGATGCCGTCCACCCGTCACAGCGCCTCGCCGCCCGGTCGCTCGGCCTCAGCCACGCGAAAACCCTGCGCCTCGTCGTGTTCCCGCAGGCGCTGCGGAAGGTGACGCCCGCCCTCATGAACGACTTCGTCTCGATGCAGAAAGACGTCGGTCTCATCTCGGTGCTCGGGGCCGTCGACGCCGTCCGCGCCGCGCAGATCGAGACGGCGACCGCGGCGAACTTCACGCCCTACGTGCTCGCCGGATTGCTCTTCGTGCTGCTGGCCCTGCCCACCATCTGGCTGACCGACTGGCTGTCGGCGCGCCTCCGTCGTCGCGAACAGGCGGGCAGCGTCGTATGAGCACCGCCATCCCCGATCCCGCCGCAGGAGGCGCGGTGCCCGTCACCCCCGCCGCCCACGGCCCCGAGACGGTGCTGCGCCTCGAAGGCGTGCGCAAGTCGTTCGGCGACACGGTCGTGCTCGACGGCATCGACCTGGACGTCGCACGCGACGAGGTCGTGGCGCTGATCGGGGCCAGCGGCTCGGGCAAGTCGACCCTGCTCCGCACCGTGAACCTGCTCGAACAGATCGACGACGGCCGCATCCTGCTCGGCGACGACGACATCACCGACCCCCGGGTGCGCGTCGACGCCGTCCGTGCCCGGATCGGCGTCGTCTTCCAGCACTTCAACCTCTTCCCGCACCTGACCGTGCTCGACAACGTCGCGCTCGCCAGCCGCCACGTGTTGCGCCTGCCGAAGGCCGCCGCGAACGAGCGCGCCCTCGAGGTCCTCACGCGCGTGGGCCTCGGCGACAAGGCCGGCGCCTACCCCGACCGCCTCTCGGGCGGGCAGCAGCAGCGGGTCGCCATCGCCCGCGCCCTGGCCCCGCGCCCCGCCGTGCTGCTGCTCGACGAGATCACGAGCGCGCTCGACCCCGAGCTGGTGGGCGAGGTGCTCGACCTCGTGCGCACGCTCAAAGAGGTCGGCACGACGATCCTCATGGCGACGCACGAGATGGCCTTCGCCCGCGACGTCGCCGACCGGGTCGTGTTCCTCGACCGGGGCCGCATCGCCGAGCAGGGCACACCCGCGCAGCTCTTCACGGCGCCGCGCGAGGCCCGCACCCGCGAGTTCCTCACCCGCTTCACCGCTCCCTGACCCCCACCGTCTTCACCAGCGCCTCCCAGGTCGTTGCAAAGGAGACACGTCACCATCGGATCAGCCCCGTGGACTCGCCGCGCGTCACGCCGACCCCTCCGAAGGACGAAAACCCATGAAGAAGAAGACCAAGATCGGGCTCGGCATCGCCGCAGCCGTCGTCGTCGTCCTGGGGGCCACCGCGGCCTTCGCCGGGCCGGCCTTCTACCGTGACGTGATCGTCGGTGAACCCGACGCCGCGCCCACCGCCTCGCTCACCCCCGGCTCGAGCACGCTCGACCCCAGCCAGCTCACGGGCGACTGGAGCATCGGCGACGGCAGCACGGCCGGCTACCGCGTCGACGAGGTGCTGAACGGCACCGACGTCACCGTCGTCGGCAAGACCGACAAGGTCTCCGGCACCATCACCGTCGACGGCACGACCATCTCGGCCGCGACCATCGACGTCGACGTCGCCTCGATCGCGACCGACAGCAGCAATCGCGACGACTACTTCCGGGGCACCGCCATGCAGGTGAACCAGTACCCCACGGCCACCTTCACGCTGACCCATCCGATCGAGGCGGCCGTCCCCTCCGACGGCGAGGTGGCCAAGGTCGAGGCGACCGGCGAGCTGACCATGCACGGCGTCACGAAGACCGTCACCGTGCCCCTGCAGGCGGCGCTCTCGGGCGACGGCGTGCAGGTGAGCGGGTCGATCCCCGTGACCTTCTCGGACTACGGCGTCGACGCGCCGAGCCTCGGCTTCGTCAAGGTCGAGGACCAGGGCACGGTCGAGTTCCTCGTGGCGGCGACCCCCGCCTCCTGACCCCACGGGTGCTCGCGCCGGGCCCTCGCCCGTCGAGTGCGGCACGTCCGGACTCAGCTCCGGCGCAGCAGCTCGGCGATCGTGGCGGGCAGGGTGTCGACCAGGCCGAGCACGGTGAACGGTCCCCCGGCACTCGCCCGGGACGCCGCGAGGCCGTGGACGACCGCAGCCGTCGCGGCCAACCGGGCCAGCGCCTCCTCGTCCGCGGCGATCTCTTCCGCGTGCGTCGCGACCAAGGCGCCCAGGACTCCCCCGAGGGCGTCGCCCGCGCCGGCGGTCGCGAGCCACGTCGGAGCGCTGGCCGCGACGAGGCGCGTGCCGCCGGGCGACGCGACGTACGTGCGGTGCCCCTTGACGAGCACCGTGCAGCCCCACTCCCCCGCCGCACGTTCGGCGGCGCCCGCCGGATCGGCGGCGACGTCGCCGACCTCACGACCCGAGGCCTTCGCCAGCTCGCGGAAGTGCGGCGTCAGCACGACGGGCCCGGTCGCCTGCTCACGCAGCGAGAGCGCCCCGGCGTCGAGGACGAGCGGCACCCCCGAGGAGGCGCCGGTCGCGAACCCGTCGCGCGTCTCGTCGTCGAGGTGGTCCGGGTCGACCCCCGAGCCGAGCAACCACGCCTGCACGCGACCCGGGCTCGTCACGGCCTCGGGCCGACGGTGCAGCACGAAGTCGGACGCGCGGGCGGGGCCGAGGTAGCGCAGCATGCCGACGCCGGTGTGCAGCGCGGCCTCGACGCCGAGCACGGCGGCGCCCGGGTACGAGCTCGAGCCGGTCACGACGCCGAGCACGCCGCGGCTGTACTTGTCGTCGTCGACCGCGGGGACGGCGATCCGGTCGGCGGCGTCGGAGGGGGTCCAGTCGGTGAAGCGGGTGTCGGAGGTCACGCCCCGACGGTAGTCGGCCCCGACCCCGACGGGTCCGCCGATACGGTGGGTCGATGAGCATCTCACTCCCCGGCCGCACCGTCGTCTTCGACTACGGCGAGGTGATCTCGCGGTTCCCCGACGACGCCTCGCGCCGCCGCATCGAAGAGCTCGCGGGCGTCGACCCGGGCGTGCTCTGGCCCAGCTACGGCCGTCACCGCCACGCACTCGACCGAGGCACGCTGAGTTCCGGCGCGTACTGGCGCGCGATCGAGGCCGACACCGGCGCCGACTGGTCCCGCACCCGCGTGCACGAGCTCTGGGCCGCCGACTTCCCGTCGTGGTTCAGCCCCGAGCCCGGCACGCTCGACGTCATCGCCGACCTGGCCGACGGCGGCACGCGCCTGGCCCTCCTCTCGAACGCCGGTCTCGACTTCGCGTCGCCGTTCCGGCACTCACCCCTCGGCGAGCTGTTCGAGCGCGTCTTCGTCAGCGCCGAACTCGACGACCTCAAGCCGTCGGCCACGATCTTCGAGCACGTCCTGGCCGAACTCGGAACAACGGCCGCCGACACGGTGTTCATCGACAACAGGTCCGACAACGTCGAGGCCGCCCAGGCGCTCGGCATCACCGGGCACCTCTACACCGGGCCCGAGCCGCTCCGACACTTCGTCCACGAGCTCGCGGCCCTCCCCACCGAAAGGCGATGACCCCCCTCGTGACCCAGACGGACGCAGTCCCCACGACCACCCCCGACACCACCGCGACGCCCACCGGCGCGACCGTCGGCCTCTTCGACCCGATCACCCTGCGCGGCCAGGCCTTCCGCAACCGCCTCTGGGTCGCCCCCATGTGCCAGTACTCGGCCGAGCTCGAGGACGGCGTCCCCACCGACTGGCACCTCGTGCACCTGGGCTCCCTCGCCCGAGGAGGCGCGGGTGCGGTCATCGCCGAGGCCACGTCGGTCACGCCCGAGGGCCGCATCTCTCCGCAAGACCTCGGCCTCTGGAACGACGCACAGGTCGAGGCGTTCCGCCCGATCACGGCCTTCATCCGCTCACAGGGCTCCGTGCCCGGCGTGCAGCTCGCACACGCGGGCCGCAAGGCCTCGACCTTCCGCCCGTGGAGCGAGACCCAGGGCACCGTTCCCGCCGAACAGGGCGGCTGGACCACCGTCGCTCCGTCGGCGGTCGCCTTCGAGGGCTACGACGAGCCCGTCGCCCTGACCACCGAGGCGGTGGGCGACCTCGTCGAGGCGTTCCGCGTCGCCGCGCGCCGCTCGGTCGACGCCGGCTTCGAACTGATCGAGCTGCACGCCGCCCACGGCTACCTGCTGCACCAGTTCCTCTCGCCGCTGAGCAACGAGCGCGACGACCGGTACGGCGGGTCGCTCGAGAACCGAGCGCGCTTCCTGCTCGAGGTCGTCGCGGCCGTCCGTGCCGAGGCCGGCGACGAGCACCCGTTGCTCGTCCGCTTCTCGGCGACCGACTGGGCCGACGGCGGCTGGAACGAGGACGACACCGCCACCGTCGCCGCCTGGGCGCACGACGCCGGCGCCGACCTGTTCGACATCTCGACCGGCGGCCTCGTCGCCGGTGTGAGCATCCCGGTCGGCCTCGGCTACCAGGTGCGCTTCGCCGAGCACGTCCGTCGCCAGGGCCGCGTCGAGACGGGGGCCGTCGGCCTCATCGTCGGTGCCGAGCAGGCGAACGAGGTCGTGGCCAGCGGTCGGGCCGACGTCGTGCTCATGGCGCGCGAATTCCTGCGCGACCCGCACTTCCCGCTGCGCGCCGCGGCAGAGCTCGGGGTCGAGCTCGACTACACGCCGCCGCAGTACGAGCGAGCACCCTTCCGCGTGCGCTGAGCCCCCCGGGGCCGCAGCGGTCCCGCACGACGCGACCCGCGCCTCCTCACCCTCTCGGGGTCAGGAGGCGCGGGTCGCGTCGTCTGCGCAGCGTCGCTCAGCGACGCCGGGTCGCGTCCTGCACCTCGCCGATCAGCTCTTCGAGGATGTCCTCGAGGAAGAGCACGCCGCGCGTGGCGCCGGTCTCGTCGAAGGACCGCGCGACGTGGACGCCGCTGCGGCGCATGGTCGCCAGGGCGTCCTCGAGCTCGGTGCCCTGGAAGATCGAGATCAGCTGGCGGATGCGCTTCGGCGGAACCGGGTCGGCGAACTCGTCCTCGTCGAGGTCGATGACGTCCTTGAGGTGCAGGTACCCCGTGGGGTCGCCGCCGTCGTCGACCAGCACGTACCGCGAGAAGCCGCGCTGGGCGACGGCGCGCTCGACGTCGTGCGGCGTGGCGTCCTCGGGCAGGGTGACGAGCTCGTCCATCGGGACGGCCGTCTGCGCGACGGTCTTCTCGGTGAACTCGAACGCCGCGCGCACCGTGCCGGTGGCGTCGGTGATCATGCCCTCGCGCTGCGACTGGGCCACGATCGTCGCGACCTCGTCGACCGTGTAGGCGCTGGTCGCCTCGTCCTTCGGCTCGACCTTGAAGGCCCGCAGCACGGCGTTCGCCGAGTGGTTGAGGGCCAGCACGACCACGTGCAGCACGCGGGCGATGGCGACGAGCGGCGGGGCCAGCAGCAGGGCGGCACGGTCCGGCAGCGAGAACGAGATGTTCTTCGGCACCATCTCGCCGAACACCACGTGCAGGAACGACACGAGCACGAGCGTGATGACGAAGCCCACGACGCTGACCAACTCGGGGCTGAGTCCGGTCCAACCGAGCGGCCCCTCGAGCAGGTGGTGGATCGACGGTTCGGACACGTTGAGGATCAGCAACGAGCAGATCGTGATGCCGAGCTGCGTCGTCGCGAGCATCATCGTCGCGTGCTCCATGGCCCAGAGCGTGGTCTTGGCGGCGCGGCTGCCGGCTTCGGCCTTGGGTTCGATCTGCGACCGGCGGGCCGAGATGACGGCGAACTCGGCCGCCACGAAGAAGGCGTTGCCGGCCAGCAGCACCACGAGCCAGACGATGCCCCACCAGTCGCTGCTCATCGGGTCACCTCTTTCGTGCGGACCGCGCGACGGTCGTCCTCGACGCCCGTGCGCGCCTTCTCGGGACGCTCCTTCTCGGGCAGCACCTTCGGGTCGCGTCGACCGGTCCGGTCGCGGTCGTCGCGTCCGCGGCCGTCGCGTCGGCCCGGCTCGGTCGCCGTGACCTCGGGCACGTCGTCGGGCGTGGGCGTGAAGCGGATGCGGTCGATGCGTCGGCCGTCGAGCCGTTCGACCCGGAACGCGCCGTCGTCGGTCTCGACCACGTCGCCGACCTTGGGCAGGCGGCCGAGTTCGCTCATGAGCCAACCGCCGACGGTCTCGTAGGGGCCGTCCTCGGGCACCTTGACCGAGGCGCGCTCGAGCAGTTCGTCGGGCCGCAGCAGACCGGGGAAGGTCAGCCAGTTGCGCGAGCGGACGACGTCGACCCGGCTGCGGTCGTGCTCGTCGCTGACCTCGCCGACCAGCTCTTCGATCAGGTCCTCGAGGGTGACGACCCCGGCGGTCCCGCCGTACTCGTCGACGACGACGGCCATCTGGTAGCCGCGACCGCGCACCTCGCTCAGCAGGTTGTCGAGGGTCATCGTCTCGGGCACGCGGACCGCGTCGGTCAGCAGCGCGGAGACGGGCACGTCGGCCCGCTTCTCACGCGGCACCGAGACGGCCTGCTTGACGTGGACGAGGCCCACGACGTCGTCGATGCCGTCGTCGGTCACCGGGAACCGCGAGTAGCCGGTGCGTCGAGCCAACTCGAGGACGGTCTCGGCCGAGTCGCCGCGCGCGACGGTCGACAGACGGGGCCGCGGGGTCATGACGTCGGAGGCGGTGTGGTCGCTGAAGACGAGCGTGCGGGCGAGCAGGGTCGCCGTGTCGCGGTCGAGGCTGCCCTCGGTCGCCGAGCGGCGCACGAGCGACGAGAGCTCTTCGGCCGTGCGGGCACCCGACAGCTCTTCTTTCGGTTCGATGCCCATGGCGCGAAGCACGGCGTTGGCCGTGTTGTTGAGCAGGGCCACCGCCGGCTTGAACACCGTGGTGAACAGCACCTGGAACGGGATGACCAGCTTCGCCGTCTTGAGCGGCAGCGCCAGCGCGAAGTTCTTGGGCACGAGCTCGCCGATGATCATCGACAGCAGGGTGGCGACGACGATCGAGACGATCGGGGCACCGACCGCGACGACCCCCTCGGGCACGCCGACCGCGGTGAGCGGCGGCGAGATGAGCCGCGAGATCGCGGGCTCCATCGTGTAGCCGGTCAGCAGGGTCGTCAGCGTGATGCCGAGCTGGGCGCTCGACAGGTGGGTCGACGTGATGCGCAGAGCGCCGATGGTCGGGGCGAGCCCCTTCTCACCCCGGGACTGACGAGCCTCGAGGTCGGACCGGTCGAGGTTGACCAGCGAGAACTCGCTGGCCACGAAGAGGCCGGTGCCCACGGTGAGCAGCAGGCCGAACGCGAGCAGTATCCACTCGTTCACCGGGCGGAGTCACCCCACTCGGTGGAGGGAGCGCCCGTGGTCAGGAGGCGCGGCGTGCGATGGTGCGAGGGTGCGGTCGTCTGAGACGGAGGGTCATCCATAGACGGGCGATCTTACGGCACCGGCACGATTCCCGTCACGTGACCTCGCCCCCGTCTCACCAGCTGACGGGGAGCGCCTTGCCCTCTTCGTAACCGGCCGCGGACTGGACGCCGACGAGCGCGCGCTCGGCGAACTCGGGGACGGACGTCGCCCCGGCGTAGGTGAACGAGCTGCGGACGCCCGAGGTGATCATGTCGAGGAGGTCCTCGACACCGGGACGCAGCGGATCGAGGTAGATCTTCGACGACGAGATGCCCTCGGCGAAGAGCGTCTTGCGGGCCAGCTCGTACGGGTCGAGGCGCTCGAAGCGACCGCGCACGGCCTTGGTCGAGGCCATGCCCCAGCTCTCTTTGTAGAGGCCGCGCTCGTCGCTCGCCAGCTCGCCCGGAGCCTCGATGGTGCCGGCGAACCACGAGCCGATCATCACCGACGAAGCACCCGCCGCGAGGGCGAGCGCCACGTCGCGCGGGTAACGCACGCCGCCGTCGGCCCAGACGTGCGCCCCGAGGGCACGAGCGGTGGCCGCCGTCTCGAGCACGGCGGAGAACTGGGGACGACCCACGGCGGTCATCATGCGGGTGGTGCACATGGCGCCGGGCCCGACGCCCACCTTGACGATGGACGCGCCGGCCGCGACGAGGTGCCGGACGGCCTCTTCGGTGACGACGTTGCCCGCGACGATCGGCAGGCCCAGGTCGAGGGCGGACACCGCCTGGACGGCCCGGATCATGCCGTCCTGGTCGCCGTGCGCGGTGTCGATCACGAGCACGTCGACGCCCGCCGCGGCGAGGGCCTTCGCCTTGCCCGCGACGTCGCCGTTGATGCCGATCGCCGCGGCGACGCTTAACCGACCGTCGGCGTCGACGGCGGGCTGGTAGATCGTCGACCGCAGCGCGCTCTTGCGGCTCACCGTGCCGATGACCTGACCGTGCCGCAGCACCGGGGCGAAGTGGATGTCGGCCGCCACCATGCGGTCGAACGCGTCGCGCGGGCTGTCGACGTCGTCGGCGTCGAGCGAGGTGAGGGCGCCGTGCAGCAGGTCGCCGAGCACCGCGTCCCGCGGGGCCGTGGCCAGGCGGGAGGTGGCGATGCAGCCGAGGTACGCCCCCGTGCCGTCGTGCAGCACGATGCCGTGGCCTTCGACGGCCGGGACGACCGAGAGCGCCTGCTCGACGGTCTGGCCCGCGTCGAGCGAGTAGGGCGTGTCGTAGTCGACGGGCTGGGCCTTGACCCAGCGGATGGCGGCGTCGAGGTCTTGCAGGTGCATGTCCTGGGGCAGCACACCGAGGCCGCCGCGACGGGCCAGGGTCGCCGCCAGGCGTGGGCCCGTGACCGAGTTCATGTTGGCCGACACGATCGGGATCGTGGCCCCCGTGCCGTCGCCCGGGGCGAGGGACACGTCGAGCCTGCTGGTGATCGACGACCGGCTCGGGACGAGGAACACGTCGGAGTAGGTCAGATCGTGCGTGGGGGTCGTCTCGTAGAACCGCATGGGTCCACGGTAATCCCTGTGAGTCGTCCCGCCGAGGACCAGCCGTTTGCGCTTAAGCTGGCAGAGGTGGGCGTCGCAGCCCACGCACTGATCAACAATCAACGGAGAGTGGGCGATCGGCTGTGTCAAGCCACGTGACCGGTACAACTGACGACGGCGCTGCAGCCGAGTTCGGGGCCAACGAGTGGCTCGTCGACGAGCTCTACGAGCAGTGGGTGGTCGACAAGAACTCGGTCGACGAGTCGTGGTGGCCGATCCTCGAGGCCTACACGCCGCCCGAGGGCGGGTCCGCACCCACGTCGCCCGCCGCACCGTCCGTCGAGACCGCAGCCGCGCCTCCTGCGTCGTCCGCTGCCGCGCCGGCAGCCGATGCCCCGGCACCCGCGGCCGCTGCAGCCGCCGGCCAGAAGGCCGCCGCGCGCACGACCTCGGTCGAGCCGGCGGCGAAGCCGATCCCGGCCCAGGTGCCCGACAAGGCCAAGGCGAAGCCCGCGACGCCCGGCGAGCAGCCCACGCCCGAGGCCGAGAACGTCGTCTCGCCGCTGCGCGGCATGGCCAAGTCGCTCGCCACGAACATGGACGCCAGCCTCACCGTGCCCACCGCGACGAGCGTCCGCACGATCCCGGCGAAGCTGATGATCGACAACCGCATCGTCATCAACAACCACCTGAAGCGCGCCCGCGGCGGCAAGGTCTCGTTCACGCACCTCATCGGCTGGGCCCTGGTCCAGGCCCTCAAAGAGTTCCCCAGCCAGAACGTCTACTACGACGAGGTCGACGGCAAGCCGTCGGTCGTCACACCGGCGCACGTCAACCTCGGCCTCGCCATCGACATCCCGAAGCCCGACGGCACCCGCGCCCTGCTCGTGCCCGGCATCAAGAAGGCCGAAGAGATGCACTTCGGCGAGTTCCTCACCGCCTACGAGGACATCGTCAAGCGGGCCCGCGACAACAAGCTCGCCGCGGCCGACTTCCAGGGCAACACGATCTCGCTGACCAACCCCGGCGGCATCGGCACCGTGCACAGCGTGCCCCGCCTGATGAAGGGCGCGGGGGCCATCATCGGCGCCGGCGCACTCGACTACCCGGCAGAGTTCCAGGGCTCGGCCTCGAAGACGCTCGTCGAGCTGGGCATCGGCAAGACCATCACGCTGACCAGCACCTACGACCACCGGGTCATCCAGGGGGCGGGCTCGGGCGAGTTCCTCAAGAAGGTGCACGAGCTGCTGATCGGGCAGCGCGGCTTCTACGAGGACATCTTCGCGGCGCTGCGCATCCCGTACGAGCCGATCCACTGGAACGCCGACATCAACGTCAACCTGGCCGAGCGCGTCAGCAAGACGGCCCGCGTGCAAGAGCTGATCAACAGCTATCGCGTACGCGGCCACCTGATGGCCGACATCGACCCGCTCGAGTACCGCCAGCGCACGCACCCCGACCTGGCGATCGAGAGCCACGGGCTCACCTTCTGGGACCTCGACCGCGAGTTCGTCACCGGCGGCCTGGGCGGGCGCACCCATGCCCTGCTGCGCGACATCCTCGGCATCCTGCGCGACTCGTACTGCCGCACCATCGGCGTCGAGTACATGCACATCCAGGACCCCGCACAGCGCAAGTGGATCCAGGACCACCTCGAGGTGCCGTACACCAAGCCCTCGCACGACGAGCAGATGCGCATCCTCGCGAAGCTCAACGAGGCCGAGGCCTTCGAGACCTTCCTGCAGACGAAGTACGTCGGCCAGAAGCGCTTCAGCCTCGAGGGCGGCGAGTCCACCATCTCGCTGCTCGACACGGTCATGCAGCACGCCGCCCGCGAGGGCCTCGACGAGGTCGCGATCGGCATGGCCCACCGCGGCCGCCTCAACGTGCTGACGAACATCGCGGGCAAGACCTACGGCCAGATCTTCCGCGAGTTCGAGGGCACGCAAGACCCCAAGACCGTCCAGGGCTCGGGCGACGTCAAGTACCACCTCGGCACCGAGGGCGAGTTCACGAGTGCCGTCGGCGAGACGATCCCCGTGTACCTGGCCGCGAACCCGTCGCACCTCGAGGCCGGCGACGGCGTGCTCGAGGGCATCGTGCGCGCCAAGCAAGACCGCGGGACGCCCGGTGCCTTCAGCACGCTGCCGATCCTGATCCACGGCGACGCGGCCATGGCCGGTCAGGGCGTCGTGGTCGAGACGCTGCAGATGTCGCAGCTGCGCGGCTACCGCGTCGGCGGCACCATCCACATCGTGATCAACAACCAGGTGGGCTTCACGACGCCGCCGTCCGAGTCGCGCACGTCGGTGTACTCGACCGACGTCGCCAAGACGATCCAGGCGCCGATCTTCCACGTGAACGGTGACGACCCCGAGGCCGTGGCCCGCGTCGCCGAGCTGGCGTTCTCGTACCGTCAGCAGTTCAAGCGCGACATCGTCATCGACCTCGTCTGCTACCGCCGTCGTGGCCACAACGAGGGCGACGACCCCTCGATGACGCAGCCGCTAATGTACAACCTCATCGAGCAGAAGCGCTCGGTGCGCACGTTGTACACCGAGGCCCTCGTCGGCCGCGGCGACATCACGCAGGACGAGTACGACGGCGCCCACCGTGACTTCCAGGAGCGCCTCGAGCGCGCCTTCGCCGAGACGCACGCCGCGCAGACCGGGTCGATCCCGGTCGTCACGAGCGACGACGGCGACGTCGCCGACCTCGAGCGGCCCGTGGCCCAGCAGGACGATGCCCGAGGCGAGCCCGAGACCACGGGCGTGTCGCTCGAGCTCGTGCACGACATCGGCGACGCGCACGACAACCCGCCGGCCGGGTTCTCGGTGCACCCCAAGCTGCAGCAGCTGCTCAAGAAGCGCGTCGACATGAGCCGCAACGGCGGCATCGACTGGGCCTTCGGCGAGTTGCTCGCCTTCGGGTCGCTGTTGACCGAGGGCACGCCCGTGCGTCTCGCCGGTCAGGACAGCCGCCGCGGCACCTTCGTACAGCGGCACTCCGTGCTGCACGACCGCGAGAACGGCCAGGAGTGGCTGCCGCTGCAGAACATCGCCGACAACCAGGCGAAGCTCTGGATCTACGACTCGCTGCTCAGCGAGTACGCGGCGATGGCCTTCGAGTACGGCTACTCGGTCGAACGGGCCGACGCGCTTGTGCTGTGGGAAGCCCAGTTCGGCGACTTCAGCAACGGCGCCCAGACCGTCATCGACGAGTTCATCTCGTCGGCCGAGCAGAAGTGGGGTCAGCGCTCTAGCGTCGTGCTGTTGCTGCCGCACGGCTACGAGGGCCAGGGCCCCGACCACTCGTCCGCCCGCATGGAGCGCTTCCTGCAGCTCTGCGCCGAGGACAACATGACGATCGCACGGCCGTCGACGCCCGCGTCGTACTTCCACCTGCTGCGTCGTCAGGCCTATGCACGCCCGCGTCGTCCGCTCGTGGTCTTCACCCCGAAGGCCATGCTGCGGCTGCGGGGAGCGACCAGCGGGGTCGACGCGTTCACCTCGGGTCGCTTCGAGCCGGTGCTCGACTGCACGCGGGTGTCCAAGCCCGAGTCGACGAAGCGCGTCGTGCTGCACAGCGGAAAGATCCACTACGACCTCTCGACCGAGCTCGACAAGCGGGGCGTCCAGAACGACGTCGCGCTGGTCCGCCTCGAGCAGCTCTACCCGCTGCCGCTCGACGAGATCCGCCGCGTGCTCGACCGCTACCCGTCCGCCGAGCTGGTCTGGGCGCAAGAAGAGCCCGAGAACCAGGGGGCCTGGCCGTTCGTCGTGCTCGAGCTGCAGAAGCACCTCGACCGTCAGATCCGCGTCGCCTCGCGTCCCGCGTCGGCCTCGCCGGCCGCCGGGTCGAACAAGGCGAGCGCGCTGCAGCAAGCGGCCCTGATCGCCGAGGCGCTCGACCTCTAGACGCCAGCCCTACCGCACGACCGTGGCCGCGCCTCCTGCAGGAGGCGCGGCCACGGTCGTCTGCGCTGCTCTCCCCGCCCGCCCAGCCCCGGCCCCGCCCGGTCCTGCACTGCCTGCCCTGCCCCGCCCAGTCCTGCATTGCCTGCCCTGCCCCGCCCTGCCCGGCCCGGCCCGGCCCCGCCTCGCCCTGCCCTGCCCTGCCCTGCCCTGCCCGGCCCCGCCCTGCCCTGTCCTGCCCTGCCTGCCCTGCCTGCCCAGCCCTGCCCTGCCCTGCCCTGCCCAGCCCAGCCCTGCCCTGCCCAGCCCTGCCCTGCCCTGCCCAGCCCTGCCCCGCCCTGCCCCGCCTCGCCGTGTCCTGCCCCGCCCTGCCCTGCATCCGCCACCGGCCCGCAGTCGGCAACTCAGGAGTCCTGTCACCGCGCCCCGCGCCAACCGCCCGATCCGCAACCGTTCTCCTGAGTTGCCCGCACGCGACCGACCACACCCGCATCCACGTAGGCTCCCGCGCCGACACTGCGAGCCGAACTCGGTCCCGGACACGGGCCCGGCCCCGCTGTCGGCAACTCAGGGCTCCTGCACGCGCTGCACCGCTCAGACGCCTGCGCGACGACACCAGCCAGGAATTGCCGACACACGACCCGCGACATCGACGATTGCGGAGGGGCTCGGTGATGCAGGAGAAAAGGCTCCTGATCGGACGACCCCGCTGTCGGCAACTCAGGGCTCCTGCTTGCGCAGCACCGCTCAGACGCTTTCGCGACGACACCAGCCAGGAATTGCCGACACGCGGCCCGCGAGACACGCCCCGCGACCGGTGACCTGTGGCGGCAGCGTCAAGGGCAGCGGGAGCGTCAGGGGCGCTGGCTCGGGAGCATGTGCGCCTTCGGGCATGTTCACACGCGAAGCGCACCGGGAGTCCTGAGTTGCCGACCGCGGGCGGCAGGTTCAGCCGACGGTGAGGCCGCTGTCGCGGCGGCAATAAGTCGCGGCGGTCAGATGAGCTTTGAGTAGCGGACGCCGGCCTCGTGGTAGCCGCGCTTGCGGTAGAAGCGGTTGGCCGAGTCGGTCGCGGCAGCCGAGACCGCGTTCAGCACGCGCGCCTGGTGCCCCCGGGCCCACGACTCGAAGTGGCCGAGCAGGTACGACCCCACGCCGTCGCGGCGCGCCTCGGCCGACACCACGAGGAGCAGCAGCTCTGCCGTCGGGGCATCGTCGTTGTACGCCCACACGACGTGGCCACCGGCGACCGCCGTGATGCGACCGTCGTCACCCCGCACGACCCATGTCTCGTGCCCCGCGTCGGCCGTCAGCCGGGCGAGTCGCGCCGAGAGGACGTCCGCGTCGAGCGCGTAGCCGAGCAGGCCGATCAAGGACACGAGGTCGTCGAGGTCGCTGGTGGTCGGGATGCCGAGGGGCTGCACCGTTGCGGTCATGGCTCGACGCTAGCGCAGGCGCTCGGCGTGTGACGACCGGAGGTCCGGGCCCGGAACTAGCGGTGAGCGGACTGCAGTTCGCGCAACCGTGCCAGGACGGTCGCCCGCAGGTCTTCGGGTGCCGTCTCTCGGCAGGCGCGCTGGACGGCCTCGGTCAGCACGACGCCGACCTTGTGCTCGCCCGAGCAGTCGCCGCAGTTCGCCATGTGCTCGCGGATGTCGGCCGCGTCCTCGCGGCACAACTCGTTGTGCAGGTAGTCCTCGAGTTCGGCCTTGGCCTTGGTGCAACCACAGTCGGTCATTTCTTTGCGCCCTTCGACGAGCCGACGGGGACGGCGATGCCACGATCGCGTGCGTAGTCGGCGAGGAGTTCACGGAGCAGGCGACGGCCGCGGTGCAGGCGGCTCATCACGGTGCCCACGGGGGTCTTCATGATGTCGGCGATCTCTTGGTACGAGAAGCCTTCGACGTCCGCGAAGTACACGGCCATGCGGAAGTCCTCGGGGACCTTCTGCAGGGCGTCCTTCACGGCACTGTCGGGGAGGTGGTCGATCGCCTCGGCCTCGGCCGAGCGGGTCGAGCCGGAGGCGCGGGTCGCCGACTCGGCGCCGCCCATCTGCCAGTCTTCCAACTCGTCGATCGTGCCCTGGTAGGGGTCGCGCTGCTTCTTGCGGTACGTGTTGATGAACGTGTTGGTCTGGATGCGGTAGAGCCAGGCCTTCAGGTTGGTGCCCTGCTGGAACTGCGCGAACGCCGCGTACGCCTTCACGAACGTCTCTTGGACGAGGTCGCTGGCGTCGGCCGGGTTGCGCGTCATGCGCATGCCCGCGGCGTAGAGCTGATCCATGAACGGAAGCGCCTGCTCTTCGAAGAGGGCGCGCTTCTCGGCGTCGGCGTCGACGGCCTCGAGGGCGGCGTCGACGTCGGCCTCGGTCGGTTCGACGGCGGCATCGGTCGGTGTGGGCTCGTGGCCCTCGGGGGTGCTCATCAGGGCCGATTCTAGTTCGGCGACGGTGATTTCCCTCGGTGCGAGTGCGACAGGCACAGGTCCTCCAGGTTCTTGCTGCATTACTGTGGTGAACCGATGCAGGTGTACAGGTATTCCGGGCCCGAGTTCTCTCCCTACGGCGACGGAAAGGTTCCCGAGGTCGACGAGGGGCGCTGGGTGGCGCCCACCGCCTCCGGCCCGTTGCGCGCCTCCTCGTCCCTGCCGGGGTCGAAGTCGCTGACGAACCGCGAGTTGGTGCTCTCGGCCCTGGCGTCCTCGCCCTCGACGTTGCGGCTGCCGCTGCACTCGCGCGACACGGCGCTGATGGTCGAGGCGCTCAAGGCGCTGGGCACGACGGTCACCGAGTTCCCGAACGACTCCCCCTTCGGCCCCGACCTGGTCGTCACACCGGGCGAGCTGCAGGGCGGGGCGACGATCGACTGCGGTCTGGCCGGCACGGTCATGCGGTTCCTGCCCCCGGTCGCGGCGCTCGCCCTCGGCCCCGTCACCTTCGACGGTGACGCCAGCGCCCGCAAGCGTCCGATGCGCACGACGATCGACGCCCTGCGCGCCCTCGGCGTCGAGGTGAACGACGACGGCCGGGGCGCACTGCCCTTCAGCCTCTACGGCACCGGCGAGGTCGAGGGCGGAGACGTCGAGATCGACGCGTCGGCCTCGAGCCAGTTCGTCTCGGGCCTGCTGCTGTCGGCCGCCCGCTTCGAGCGCGGCCTCACCCTGACCCATACCGGCGAACGCCTGCCGAGCCTGCCGCACATCGAGATGACCATCGACGCGCTCGCGCAGCGCGGGGTCGAGGTCGAGTCGCCCGCCGTCGGCACCTGGATCGTGCCGCCGACGCCGATCGAAGGGCGCAAGGTCGTCATCGAACCCGACCTGTCGAACGCGGCTCCCTTCCTCGTGGCGGCCCTGGTCGCGGGCGGCACCGTGTCCATCGCGCACTGGCCGGCCGACACGACCCAGGTCGGGGCCGACCTGATCGACCTGCTGCCGCTCTGGGGGGCCACCGTCACGCTCGACGGCGACACCCTCACCGTCGACGGCGGCTTGGGCCTCGTCGGCGGCGGCTCGCTGCCCGGCGTCGACGTCGACCTGTCCCGCGGCGGCGAGCTCGCCCCCGCACTGGTCGCCCTCGCCGCCCTCGCCTCGGGCCCGAGCACGATCACCGGCATCGGCCACCTGCGCGGTCACGAGACGGACCGCCTCGCGGCCCTCGCGGCCGAGATCAACGCCCTCGGAGGCGCGGTGACCGAACTCGAGGACGGCCTGCGCATCGAGCCGTCCCCGCTGCACGCGGGCCAGTGGCGCACCTACGAGGACCACCGCATGGCGACGGCCGCGGCGATCATCGGCCTCGCGGTCGAGGGGGTCGAGCTCGACGACGTCCGCGTCGTCGCGAAGACGCTGCCGCAGTTCGTCGAACTGTGGGACGAGATGCTCGGCCGGGCCGTCCGCCAGAGCCCTGCCGACATCGACCTGCTCGGGTTCCTCTAGGCGCCGGGCCGACGGCGATGAGCGAGGCACGGCGCAGGACGGACGAGGCACGGTCGACGATGAGCGAGGCACGATGAGCTGGTGGAACGACGGCGACGACGCCGACGACGAGCGCGAGTACGGCGAGTACGACGAGAGCTCGGTGCGGGTGCGCCCGAACCCCAAGGGCAACAAGCCGCGAACCAAGCAGCGTCCGGCCTACGCGAACGCCGAAGAGGGGGTCGTCTGGACGGTCGACCGCGGCCGCTACGGCGTGCTGATGGACGCCGGCACCCCCGACGAACGCGAGATCACGACGGCCCGGGCGCGCGAGCTCGGCAAGAAGAGCGTCGTGACCGGCGACCGCGTCGGCGTCGTCGGCGACACGAGCGGCTCCGAGGGGTCGCTCGCCCGGATCGTCAAGGTGCACGACCGCTCGACCCTGCTGCGGCGCAGCGCCGACGACAGCGACGCCGTCGAGCGCGTCATCGTCGCCAACGCCGACCAGATGCTCATCGTCGTGGCGGCCGCCGATCCCGAGCCCCGGCCCCGCCTGGTCGACCGCTACATGGTCGCGGCGTTCGACGCCGGGGTCGAGCCGATCCTCTGCATCACCAAGACCGACCTCGCCGACCCGGCGCCGTTCGCGGCGCACTTCTCGTGCTTCGACCTGCGCATCGTCACGACGACGTCGACCTCGTTCGACGAGGTCGCGCCCGGCGGGCAGGTCTCCCCCGCGCTCGACGAGCTGCGCGGCGTCCTCGACGGCCACGTGACGGTCACGGTCGGCCACTCGGGCGTCGGCAAGTCCACCCTCGTCAACGCCCTGACCGGGTCGCGGCGTGAGGTGGGCGTGGTCAACGCCGTCACCGGACGTGGGCGGCACACGTCGTCGTCGACGGTGTCGTTCAAGGTGCCGACCGGCGGCTGGATCGTCGACACCCCGGGTGTGCGGTCGTTCGGGCTGGGTCACGTCGACCCCGAGAACATCCTCAAGTCGTTCGCGGCGCACGCGATCCCGGCCGAGGGCGAACCGGTCGACGGCATCCCGCTGGCCGAGGCCCACGACTGGGAGATCGTCGACCGCATCCAGGCCGGCGAGCTCGGCGACGTCGGCCGCGAACGGCTCGAGTCGCTGCAGTCGCTGCTCGCGTCCAAGGGCGGGGTGAGCGCGCGCGACCTCGCGGCGGCCGCCGACGACGCCCGGAGCGACGAGCTCGGCTAGCGCACGGCTGCGTCGCACCGCCGCCGGCCGATCCGCGCCGGGGCCGGCCGTGCGACTTCGCACCGCGTTTCGTGCAGCACACCGGGACTAGTCGCGGTGCCGTGCACGAAACGCGGTGCAGTGAGGTGCGGCGCCGGGCCTTGCGGTGCGGCGCCGAGCGGGGAGCGGGCGCGGGACTGGTCGGGGGTGCGGTGGGTGCAGGAGGCGCGGGTCGGGCCGGCGGGCGGGGCGCGGACGAGCAGGGCGGGCTCGGTACGCTGACGGGGTGACCGATGCTGCTGAGCCGACCCGCGCCTCCTCGTCCGGACCCGACCGATCGGACGGCCCCGCGAACGGCCTCGCCGACGACTCCGCGGGCGCTGCGGGCGGCGCGGACG